>CAZHVY010000003.1:0-134034 GCA_964536305.1 uncultured Geobacter sp.
GTAATTTGAGGACAAACCACGCGCGAAATGAGGACAAACCACGCGCGAAATTACAGGAAATGTCCCCGGTTTCCGTGGTGACTCCATTGTTAAGCGAGTCCAGGACATACACCACCTGCATGTCCGCGACGCAATCGAGAACAGGGGACTCGGTGGCGGTTACGGTTCCATCGGAATGGTCGACGACCGCCTTGTAAAGGACCCCGGTATTGGGCGCGCAGCGTTGGGGAAGCCTGTCCTCGTCAGCTGCCGCCGGAACCCGGACATAATAGTCGGCGCGGTTGAAGGGCATCCTCGGCTGTCCTGCATTACTCAAGCCATAGACATAGTGGGTGACCTTGGATTCATCGGGTTCAAAGGCGCCCAGATTGCCGTAAGTGGCAGTAAAAGAGGCGCCGTTCATAACCAGTTCCTTGGTGAATGACCCGCTGAGTCCGACCCTGATCACGGACACCCAGTCCGTACTCGCCAGGTTATCCCTGGTCCATGATTGCGGGAGAACAGGTGACGGCCTCACTTGTCCTGTATAGTTCATGAAGCTCCACCGTTGGGCAGTAGCTGACTCCCCCAGGCTGGTCGCCCTGATGGCCAGATAGTCGGAGCCCTCTATCAGCCTCTCAGGGTTGCCCGGCGTAACATTATCCCCACCCCAGACAGCCCTGGGGATTTCGGTCTGCGCCTCAACGTTCGGGGTACCGTTGTATGCGGCCGCGATTGCTTCCCGGATACCTTCCGCTGGATTCACCTCGTCATAGGCGATTGCCGTCTGAAAAGACCAAGGGAGGCCGAACCCGGCCGATGAGATGTCCTTTCTCATCATCTCCAGCCCCACAACCCCTTCGATGTTGCTCTCCGCCATACCGGATTCCTGGGCGGAATAGCGCATAATCCTGCTGAAGGTGTTGCCCGCCGCGGCAATGACTATGACAAACATCGCCATGACCACTATCATTTCAATGAGTGTAAAACCTCTGCTGGAGTATATCATCGTCCTTCCCTTCATCCCTTTCATCCAGGTACGCGCGGCGTCTAGCGGCCGGAGGAAGATGTCACAACGGATACCAGGTGTTCCTCGTACTGGTTACCACGGTGCCGCCACCTGACGCCCACGTCGATCTGCTTGGCCGTAGCGGAAACCGAATCGATCTTCCGCCATACCGAGTAATTAACGAACGTGCCGCGCATCCGCGTAGTCGCCACGACTTTTTCTTCTCCATCAACCAGGCTATCGAATGGCTGGCTCTTGATTTTCGCCAAATGTTCCTCTCCAATCATGGTCCCCTGGGTTCTCATGGCCGTCTGCTGGTTGGTGACGATGGAGAGGTTAATGGACTGCAACAAGGCCAGAAGTCCCACCATCAGGATGATGATGGCAACCATTACCTCGATGAGGGTGAAACCGCCGCTATTTGAGATCAATGTTGTTTTTGGTGCAAGCCGTGGCATCTTGACTCCCCTGAACTCTTATTTTTCCCATGCTTATCCTGGCCGGGGTTATTACCAGCGCATCCCTGGAAGGGTTTTCGTTGGTAAAGACACAGATGAGGGCGCTTCCGACGGTCAGCCCCCTGTGATTGAATTCAACCGGATTCGCCGGATTCGCCACAACGGGAAATTGCAGGTTCTTTTGAAACAGCGCCGGAGTCGCGCCGCCGCGGCTCTCGTCGGATGTGTAACGCCGGAAGGCCATGTTCAATCCGCCGGTGAAACGGAAGTCATGATTGTTCCCGGTCACCATCGCCTGCTGCCGGATTGACATGATATCAGTGTACATCTCCCGCACCTGACGTTCCACGCGCTGGCGCGCCGACCAGTTCCTGAAGTTGATGGTCGCCAGCGCCAGGAGTATGGACATGACGGCGATAACCGCTAACAGCTCAATAAGTGTAATCCCGCGCCTGTTCATAATCCTATCTCTCCTGGATATGGAGTATCTTCTTCACGGGCTTCTTCAGCGTGTCCGCCGGAGGAGCGGGGGCCGGGGGCTTTCCTACGCCGACATCGATCTGCCTGCCGCCGCGGGAGAATGAACCGGATGTCAGTTTCGAAAGGTCGACCACCACAATGGCGCCCGTGGAGAGCTGGATGGTTATCTTGCCCTTGAGGACACCGGCGGCAGGCGCGGCCCCGGTCGCGTAATTCAAGAGCCAGAACAGGGTCTCTCCGTTGAAGCCGCAGATATCGGCGGTAGGCTTGAAAGTGGTGAACTCCAGAAGACCGTTGGTCCGGACGCTTGGCGTCGTGATAACCCGCTCCGCCTTGAAATCCTTGCCGCCGAACGTGCCGGTCTGATCAAGTTCGATATACCAGCCGTCCGTCTTGCCGTCCAACAGGGAAGTATTGGGGGTGTCGGAGGACTGGTTTGTCAGGTTCGACAAAGAAAGGGAGGCCGTGCATGTCGGATCCATGTCTTTTACCGGTCCGGTAGTGGTGTGATAACAGGGATCCTTGACGCCGAAGAGGGCCATGCGGTCATCGGCGCTGTCTATTCCGTCGGTGTTGTTCTTGAAGAAATAGCGCCCGGCGCCGAAATAGAGCCAGAGCACCGGCTTGCCGCTCAGTTTGTCCTTGTCGTCGTAGAGCTTCTCGATGGAAGCGGTAACAGGACCCACGCCGTCGATAACCTTGCTCAACACCCATTTTGACGGGTCCGGGTCTTCCTTGGTCATCAACCGCAGGAGCCCGCCATCCGTCCAGGTGGTGACTCCCAAGACCGTCTTGGGCTTGACATAGCCCGCGTATACCACATCGGTGCTGTAGAAGCCGCTTGAGAAACGGTTTCCCTTGTCGCTGTCGATGGCGTTGGTGGCCAGGGAACCGCCAAAGGCGTTGGGTATCTGCGAACCATCGTTCAGGGTGTCGATAATCCAGTAGTTGGTATTCTGTACGAAGGGCGGAGAGGCATTGACGTCCACCACGAAAAATTTCAATGTCTTGTCGGACCTCCCCATGAACTGATGGGATGCCGCGTCAATGGGCCCGGTGGGACCTGACGCCAGTACGGCGAACCATCTGCCGTTCGTGTTGGGATCCGGATTTCCGGTGGCGGAATCAACGCCGTTGATGCGCACGATGGCCGGTTCCGAGGTGGTGTACCCCAGGTCGGGATGGGTAAACTCCCAAAGCAGTTTAGGATTCTGAGGGTCGGTCACGTCCAGGGCAAAGACCGAAGAGAGACCGTGCTCCGTAAATCCCGAGACGTTTATGGGCGCCTTGACGCAGTTGCTGCAGGAGTCTCCCGCCCCCCTGCTGGCGCCGCCCAGACCCATGCCGCCGATGAGCAGGGTACCCCAGCTTGAGGCGCTCCTTTTACAATCCCAGTAATTGGACGAGGCGCATCCCGCCGGTTTGCTCAGGCTGGCGTCGAACAAGAGGGTCGTGTTGTCCACGTAGTAGAGATGGGTATAGTCGGGATCGGTGAAGTACTTGAGATAGGGAAGCGCGTTTTTCGGCACAAAGGCCCAATCCTCGGTTCCCACGCCGGTTCCGGTCAACTGCGCCTTCTTGTATCCGTCCGTCCTTCTCACCACCTTGCCGAGATTGATGGCGTGCAGAGCGCCGTCATTGGCGCCCACGTACACCATCCCGCGGTTCTTGTAGCCATTGGAGTTGATGAACTCTTCGTAAGTCAAATCTCCGTAATCCAGATTGTAGCCGCTCAACTGGCGGTCCGACTGCACCTTGGGCGTGGAGGTGATGATATCCCCCAGCTTCCAGACCCCGACCCCGGTGTCCGGGTCCGCCGTAGTTACGCCGGCGTAGCCGCTGACGGTCCGCTTGCGGAAGCCGGAGATATCATAGCCGTAGATGTATTTCATGATCCTCACGGCCGTTGTATCGTCGTCCGCATGGAGATAGTCCTTCAGGTCGGTCCAGTGGCTGGATATGAGAGAGGCGAACTTGTCATTGGTCAGCTCGAACAGCGTGCCGCCCTTGTTAATAAGGAGCTTGCGGGGCGATACCGTAAGGTCGCGTTTGTACAGCTCGACGCCCGCCTTCCACAGCGCCTTCAGGGCGTCGGGGTCAACCTGCCCCACAAAGGTGTAGGTCCCCGAACCGCTGTCCTGGTATTTCTTCACAACCGTCTTGTTGGTCGAATCATCAAAGATGAAATCGATCTTGTAGTCATCCCTGAGGTCCAGGACCTTGTCGCCGTTGGTGTCTTCCCGGATGGTGCTGTTGTTGATATAGGGATCGAAATAGTACCAGTAGTTCTGCAGATCGCCTATCCAGTTGCGCTTCTGCTCCGCCCCGGCCGCGTCCTTGCCGAAATCCTTTTCCGGATAGAAGATGGCGGTGATGAGGTTCGCGCCGCTCTGCCCCCGGTTGCTGACGATGGACGCGGCTGTTCCGGAAGCGGTGCCCGCCGCGATCTCCTTTAGCGCGGCAGCGATGCTGTCCGCCAGTGAAGCAGGGTCCTCGGCCTTGTAAACCGTTGTCCCGCCGTTGGTGGCGGTATTGGTCATCAGGGTCTCGGAATTACACTCGCCGCTCTGTCCGTTGGAAGCGCCGTTGAAGACCACATAGGTCTTTATATACTGATTTTTCTGCTGGGGGGTCTCGGTGGAGGCAGTGGATGTGCTGAAGGTGTTGATATTGCGGTTCTTCGCAATCCAGGAGAGATTGTCCAGGTTGACACTCCCCGCATACTGGGGACAGGTCGAGGTCCAGCTGGTGGAACCGCCGGCCTCTGTATACAATTTCGCCAGGTTGTCCACGGCGGTGTTCCTGTCCGCGGTGGACATGCCGTCGGAGATGAGGAGGATATTGTTGTTCTGGCAATAATATTCGGAAGGATTCAGGGTATCGCTGAAATCCGTTGCATTGATGCGCAGATCCGTCCTGCTGGTCTTGCCGGTCGAATCCGACGATGACTTGGCGAAATAGCCGATGGCGTTGTAGAATGCCTCGGCGAATGGGGTCCAGGACCTGGCCTGGAGGTCGTTTATGGCCTTTACCATTCCTTCTGAATGATTTCCGGCGCCGTAGGCCTCGCACTTCTCTCCCGAAGGGCAGTTGGCCTTGGTGGCGCAGAATGTGTCGGAGGAGGAACATTTCCCGTAACCGATATAGTGCAGTATTGCGGCGCCGTCCTTGTTTTCCGTGCCGCTTGTTGCCGCGGCGCAGGTCCCGCCCGACGGGCAGTCAACGGAGGAGGTGCAGACCTTGGAGGTGTCGTTGGAACAGACCTTCGTGGTCGGCAGGCCGTTTCCTGACTCTGTGGCTGATCCGTTGAAGTTGAAGCTCATCAGCCCCATGCGGATCAGGCCGTCGAAGTTCTGCACCAGTCCCTGGGGCGGCGTTGCCTTATAGGCCTTGGCCGTCATTGTCGCGATGGGCTGGTTCAACTGGGCCTGCACCCCGATGCCGCTGATGATCGCCGGAAGATTGTCATAAAACGACGTGTCGGAAGGGGCATCGGTAGGATCAACCACGTTCGGCACCATCAGGTTGTTGCAGAACTCCCGGTGGGTCTGGATCATCTGTTCAGTAGTTACCCCGGGACGGAGAAACCAGCCGGTTGTCACGCTGCCCATGGAGCATGTATTGCTGACCGCCCTGCATTTGGAGCCATTCACCGTGCATTGAGCGTCAGAGGTGCAGATATTGTAGGGATCCTTGGTGCACTTCATAATCGAGGCGCAGTCGGCGTCACTGGTGCAGGCGCCACCCGACTGGGTGCAGGTGCCCGCCGCCGCGGCCCCCTGGTAGTAATAGTACTGCCCCTCGTAGTCATTGCCGCAGAGGAGCGCCGGGTTTCCCGGAACGATGGCGGGAGGGCCGTATTCGCAGGTACCGCCCCCGCATTCCGAGCTCGATGTGCACACTTGAGCGGGATTATTGGAGCAGGTGGCATAGCCCGCATAGATATCGGTGCACTGGTTCTTCACCGTGTTGATGTCGTCAATGCCTATGTCCGTTCCTTTGCGCAGCGCCCAGCAGGCCTGCATGCTCTGCTGGAAGGCCACCTTGGTTTTTACCGCGGCCGTCTGGGTTCCTCCCGCGGTAAAATTCAGACAGGCCTCCACGGACTTCTTGATATCCGCGTTGCCGCCGTACTGAAGCTGGTAAATGGCGTCCTGGCAGTCGGCCTGGTTGTAATTGCCCTTGTAGATATCTATATAGGTCTGGCCGCCGGGGGAAGGAGCTGACTGGTTGTAAGGGTCGTACGGCCCCCGCACACCGAAGGTTATCCCCAGCGGCGTATTGGTATTGTTGGTTTCCGGAGAGCTGTAATTCAGGAAATCACCGGTGTTGGCCTCCTTGATGAAAGACTGGCCGACGCAGCCGCGCGACTCGGAGATGAGCTGGGTTCCTACGTATTTCCCGCCGGTGAGAATCCTCTTCTCCACGTCGAACTTGGATGCGGTGAGCCAGTTGAGGTAATTTCCGGAGGCGAGGAACTTGCTGACGCTGTATGGCGCCGTACTGGAATATATGACGCAGAGAGCGCCGGAAACGCTTTTCGCTTCCTCACCCGCTCCGGCCGTACAACTGAACGCCGAATTTTCTTCCTCGAACTGGCTGTTGCTGGCGCTGTAGCGGTACAGCTTGGCGGAATCGAAGTTTCCAATGTAGGTATTGGCGCCGCGGTAGGACTGATCGTAACAGTAATAGGGCCTGCGAAGAAAGGTCGAACAGGTTTCCCCGCCGGGACAATCGGAATCCTTAGTACATGACGTTCCGGACGAGGAGCATGTCTTCCGTCCTTCGTCTATGTTCGCCAGATCATACATGCTGGCGGAATTGTCGATCATGAAAAGCATGTTCGGCTTTATGGTTTCCTGTATGAACGGCGGGGTTATGGAATAGTCGTTCATGGCCGCGAAGACCGGCACGGCCCCCCACAGACCCGCCATGATTGTCAAAAAGGCGCAAATAGCGGCAAATCTCGTTCTCATCTTCCACCTCTCTCTTCCACTGCGGCCCGGTGATTGCAAACAGGCCATTCCTCCGGCATCCATGGGTAGACGTGGCCGGTTCTGCACGTGACATATTTGTTACCAAATTATTCCTGTTCAGTATCATTTCTAGCACGGAATATGCCATTCGCAATCGGTTGACATATTTGATTTTCCTTAAATATCAGATGATTGAAGCTACATTAGAATATAGAATTATAAACAACATCATGATAGCGAAAGCCATTTTCTAAATGAACCTTCTTTAGCGTTTGTACTCCATAACGCCGTAACCATCCGTCAGAGGGTATTATTTTGCTTCCGTTACCACGTTGTCACTTGCATGTCATTTTCTTATAACTGCTTCCCCTAGCCGACCGGATAAGGAACGGCTAACAATAATCACTAATCCATCCGGGGACGTTTTTACATAAGGTAAAAATCATACGGGCGCGTCTGTGCAAGATTTGCAACAGAGAAGGCGAAAAATGGCTAATTTTTGCATAGATAGAGGGAAGGTCAATTTGAGGAAGGAGGCTAAGGAGTGGTATCATGACCCTTTCCGGGCTGCATGAAAAACGCCTGAGGACCATCATCAATCATGCGTCCTCAAGCGTTGGGCGTTGCGGGCAGTAAACAAATCTCTGCTCCGGTTTTTTCACGGGCCGGGTGGCGGTTTCAGGTCATCACCGGTTATAAGCCGCACCTGCTGGGCCCGGAAATAGTAATAGTAGGCCCAGTTGAGAAGCACCAGGAGCCGGTTGCGGAACCCGGCCAGAAACATGAGATGGACCGCCAGCCAGACGACCCAGGCGAAAAAACCGGTCATATTGATGCCGAATATCCTGGCGACCGCGCTGTTCCGGCCGATGATGGCCATGGCGCCCTTGTCGTAATAGCGGAACGGAGGGATATCGTCTCCCCTGATGCGGCTGAGGATGGCGCGGGCCGCATACTCGCCCTGCTGCATGGCGACCGACGCGACCATGGGCAGGGGCCTTCCGTCCTGCTCAAGAAAGGCCGTGTCGCCGATGACGAAGACCTCTCCATGACCGTTGATACTCAGGTCCGGCAGGACGGAAATACGGCCGTTGGCGGCCCGTGAAACGCCGGGAACCTCGGCCAGTGGCGAAGCCTGGACCCCCGCGGACCAGACCATGGTATGGGAATGGATGACCGAATCATCCGCCAGGAGGACCTTTCCGTCCTCCGCGCCTTTCACCTGAGCGCTCAACCTGACCTCTACGCCCATGACTTCCAGTCTCTTGAGTGAATAAAGCCGCAGCTTCGGAGGAACCTGAGGAAGGATGGCGTCCCGCGCCTCCAGCAGGATAATCCTGCTTTCCTTCATGTCCAGTCCGGGGAAATCCCTGGAAAGCTCGTGATGGATCAGTTCTTCCAGGGCGCCGGCGAACTCCACCCCTGTCGGCCCTCCTCCAACGATGACAAAGGTCATGAGCGCCCGCCGCCGCTCCGGATCGCTTTCCCCATCCGCCTGTTCGAAGAGATTCAGGATGTGGTTGCGGAGACGGACGGCATGGCTGAGTCCTTTCAACTGGAAGGCCCGCTCCCGGACGCTTTGCAGCCCGAAGAAGCTCGTGGCGCCTCCAGGGGCCATGATGAGGTAATCGTATTCCACCTCGCCGTCGGAGAGCCTCACCAGGCGGCTGTCGAAATCCACGCCCGTTACCTCCGCCATGCGGAACCGGACCCCTTTCCAACCACGGATGAGGGCCCTGACGGGATAGGCGATGGACTCCTCCTCCAGAGAGGAGGTCGCCACCTGGTAAAGCAGAGGCTGGAAAAGGTGATAGTTCCGGCGATCGATAATCAGGACATCCAGATCTTTACCGGCCAGGGCCCGCGCCGCCCGGACCCCTCCGAACCCCATGCCTATTATGACTACTTTCGTCACTCCAGCCTCCTTCCAATTTGCTAAAGCCCGGCCTCAATCCTGTCGCACAAGGTCTTCAGCACCTTGATGCGTGCGAACTGCTTGTCATCGGATTCCACCAGGGTCCACGGCGCTATCTCCGTACCGGTGCGGTCTATCATGTCGCACACTGCCGCCTCGTATTCGTCCCACTTTTCCCGGTTTCGCCAGTCTTCAGGGGTAATCTTGTAGCGTTTGAAAGAGACCTGCTCCCGTTCTTTGAAGCGGCGCAACTGCTCATCCTTGCTGATGTGGAGCCAGAATTTTATCACCAGCGTCCGGTTCCGGACCAGTTGCTCCTCGAAATCATTGATCTCGCCGTAGGCCCTCTTCCAATCGGCCCCGGAACAGAAACCCTCCACCCTCTCCACCAGGACCCGCCCGTACCAGGACCGGTCAAATACGGCCAGATGACCACGTCGTGGCACATGCCGCCAGAAACGCCACAGATAGGGCTGCGCCCGTTCTTCGTCCGTGGGCGCCGCCGTTGGAACCACCCGGTAGTAGCGCGCGTCCAGGGCGCCGGTGATGCGCCGGATGGCGCTTCCCTTGCCTGCGGCGTCGAAGCCTTCAAAAACGACCACAACCGACATCTTCCTGAAATTTTTGTGACGGGTCAGAAGATTCAGCTTTCCCTGGTATTTTTCCAGTTCCTTTTCATAGGTCTTTTTCGGGAGCTTGAGGGATAGATCAAGACGGTTCAGGAGTGAGATCTGATCGATTCGGGGAATGACGGGAGGCACGATGGCCGCGGCCTTGCAAGGTTCTCCGGCGTCCAGCCGGGCCCTCACCGCCTGCAGGATCGCCTTACCCACCGCCAGGTATCGATAGCGAGGGTCGGCGCCTTCAATGATGGTCCAGGGGGCCTCCGCCGTACTGGTCTGCCGCAGGGTATGTTCGGCGACCCCGCGAAAGCGGTCGTAGATCTTGAAGTTTCGCCAGTCGCGCTCCGTCACCCTCCAGCGGGTGGCCGGGTCCTTTTCCAGCGACTTCAGGCGCTTCTTCTGACTGTCCTTGGATAGGTGGAGCCAGAACTTCAGGATAAGCGCCCCTTCGTCGGCCAGCATCTTTTCAAAACGGACAATCCGGTCCATCTGCAGATCCAGCTCCGAGCTTTTGGCCGTGCCGTGAAGCATGGCGCTGATGGGGCTGGAATACCAGGAGCGGAAGAAGACGCCGATCTTCCCCTTGGGAGGCAGAAGCCGCCAGTAGCGCCACATGGGGGGACGCTCCCGTTCCTCATCCGTCGGGTCGCTGACGGCATTGGTCTGGATATGGCGGGGGTCCATCCATTCATTAAGGATGTTCACCGTCTCCCCCTTGCCCGCTCCATCGACACCCGAAACGAGTATTATCACGGGAAATTCCGCCTTCTGCAGCAGATCATACTGGGCGTCCAGCAGGGCCTCCCTCAGCAGAGGCGCCTCCCCGCGCCAGGTTTCCTTGTCGATGGCATGTCCAAGTTCCGCGGATTCAAACATGGGTCCTCCTTTGTCGGCTAATGATGGCAACCCGAAGACCTGGCGTTTTATAAACCAAGCAGGCCTGAAGGGGCGTCAGAGCCATTTCTTCCTTTTGAAATAGAAAATCATGTAGACGCAGACGGCCGCCATGAGGCTCAGGATGGCGGGATAGCCCCAGCGCCACTCCAATTCCGGCATTCCGCGGAAATTCATGCCGTATACCCCGGCGATAAAGGTCAATGGTATGAAGATGGTGGCGATCATGGTGAGGACCTTCATCACCTCGTTCAGCCGGTTGCTGGCGCTGGAAAGATAGATATCCAGCATCCCCGCTATCATGTCGCGGAAGGTTTCCAGGGTGTCAATGGCGTGGATGGTGTGATCGTAGACATCACGGAGGTACAGCTGGGTCGATGCGCTCACCAGGGAGGTTTCTTCCCGCTGCAGACCGCTCAGGACCTCCCGCAGCGGCCACACGGACCGGCGCAGAAAAATGAGGTCCCTTTTCAGCTCGTGAATGGACCTGAGCGTAGAGGGGACGGGATTCGTCACCAGCGAGTCTTCCAGAAACTCTAAACGCTCTCCTATTCTTTCGAGAACGATGAAATAGTTGTCGACCACCGTGTCCAGAAGCGAATAGGCCAGATAATCGGCGCCGGATCTTCCGATGCGCCCCTTTCCGGCCCTTATGCGATCACGAACCTTTCCGAAGACGACGCCGTCCCTTTCCTGAAAGGAAATCAGATAATTCCGCCCCAGGACGAGGCTGACCTGTTCGGTTTCCAACTCGCCACTTTCAGCTTTGCAGGTGAGCGCGCGAAGAACCACGTAGACAAATTCCCCGAAATCCTCCATCTTCGGCCGCTGATCGGTGTTGAGGATGTCTTCGACAACAAGGGGATGGAGACCGAATCGTTCCCCTATGCCGGCGACGAGATCAACCTGATGCACCAGGTCCACGTCGATCCATGTAGTTGTAGAAGGGTCGTCGGAGGGAAAACAGTCGTCCGGGGACGTCACCACCTCCTCACGGTAGCTCCCCTCTCCGAACTCGATGACCGTCACCGTCGCCTGAGCGGCGGCCTTGTCACCGACATAGACGAGGCTTCCCGGAGGGAGCCCTGATTTGACCGAGCGTTTCTTGAGAATTCCCGCCATCCCGCGGCCTCCACCAGGCGCGTCTACACCCTCTCGTACGGCTCGAAGAGCCTCTTGAACTCATCCAGGGCGAAACGGTCCGTCATGCCTGCGATGTAGTCGCAGATCACACGCTCCCTGCCGCACTCTTCCATCTTGCGCTGATACTTGCGGGGAAGAAGCGTAGGGTGTCGCAGATAGGTGTCGAATAACTGGGTAAGACAACGTTCGGCCTTTACCCGCATCCTCTCCACCTTGTAATGACGGTATAGATTGAGCAGAAGAAACTGCTTCAGCCTCCGGTTCTTTTCCGTCACCCCCGGACTGAAGGCGACCACCTGGCGGTTCACCCGGCGCAGGTCTTCCAGTGTCTCGATGCCGAAGCGCCGGATGTTTTCCATGGTAGTGGCGCACAGATCCCTTATGAGGATGCCTATCAGGGCGCTGACAGTCTGGTGCCGTCCCCGATCCGCGTCGATGTCCGGATATCGGGCCGCTATCCCTTCATGGGCCTCGCGCCACAATTCAACCTCCGACAGCATTTCAACGGTTATCAGTTTCGATTTAAGGCCGTCGTCAATGTCATGGTTGTTGTAGGCGATCTCGTCGGCGAAATTGATGATCTGGGCCTCGATGGTCGGAACCGTGCCAGGCAGCAGATCCGCCATTATCTCTTCCGGGGTATCGTATGGGGACTTATGCTTGATAATTCCTTCCCTGGTTTCCAGTGTCAGGTTAAGACCATTGAATCCCGGATACCGTTCCTCCAGTTCGTCCACCACCCGCAAGGATTGACGGTTGTGCTCGAACCCCCCGTGTTCGACCATGAGACGGTCCAGCACTTCCTCCCCGGTATGGCCGAATGGGGTGTGACCCAGATCGTGGGCCAGGGCAAGGGCCTCGGTCAGTTCTTCGTTCAGACGCAGTCGTCGCGCGCACGCCTTTCCAATCTGAGCCACCTCCAGGGAATGGGTCAGACGGGTACGATAATAGTCACCCTCGTGATTGACGAAGACCTGGGTCTTGTATTCCAGCCTGCGAAAGGCCGCGCAGTGGATGATACGGTCCCGATCCCTTTCAAAGGCGGGACGGTCGTCGCGAAATTCCTCCTGATAGCGTCTGCCGAGGGAAAGGCGGCTTCGGGCGGCAAACCCGGCGAGATCAGGCCGTTCCGTGGATTCGTTGTTTGACATGAACATGTATCCTCCATGAGTTTTTTATTAAAACCCCGGCCCCGGCCGCTGTCAACCGGAAAGTTGCCCTTGACTCAGGAAACGGTAGCTGATAAATTTCCTCAATATTTTTGAGTAATTTTACTATTCCAAAATGGAATTCAGCATGAGCAAACACCTTCTGGACTTTGTTCCGGATCGCATCAGGAAAAAGCTGGGTGGGAATTCTCCCATCTGCCTGCTGAGCGGGAAGGACGTTTTTTCCGCCCTGAAAGACAAGAATCTGATCGTCATGGCATGCAATCCGCGCATCAGGCATGCCATTCCCGGAATAATGAAGGCTGCCCAGGAACTGGAAGCGGTTGTCGCCTTTGAACTGACCCGTACCGAAGGGGGACTCGACGGCGGCTACACGGGGCAGACACCGGAGATCTTCTTTAACACGGTAATTGAATACGCCGAACAGCTGCGCTTTTCCCAACCATTCATTATCCACGCGGATCACATCACCATCCGGGACACCAGCGCTGAAGAACTGCGGGATGCTCGACTCTTAATCTCTGCGCAGATCGAAGCCGGATACACCTCCTTCGCCCTTGACGCATCGTTCAATCCACTTCCGGAACACATACAAATAATCACCAATCTGGCGGAGCCGGTAATCCGCAACGGCTACGGACTGGAACTGGAACTGGGAGAAACCGCGCACCCTCCCGGACGCTCCCCTCTGACCACTGTTTCGGAAGCCAAGGCATTTCTAGCCGGAGTTTCCATGCACGGAATATCACCCGACCTGCTGGCCATCAATAATGGCTCGAAACGCGGCAACTACCTGGAAGGGGAAGTGGTCAGAATCGATCTGGCGAGGACTCAACGCATCCACCGGGCGGCTGTTTCCTTCGGCCTGTCCGGTCTGGTGCAGCACGGCATAACCGGAACCCCTCTGCATCTGGTGGGAAAACTCGCCGACTTCGGCATTCGCAAGGGAAACATCGGCACACTGTGGCAGAATGTAGCCCACGCCGGCCTCCCTCTTGATCTGATGGACGCCATGCGCCACTGGGCAAGGGAAAACGACCGGGACATAAAATACGCCACAAAGGTGTTCAAGGACGAGATCAACTCCATACCAGAGGATAACATGGCCCAGATCAGGGAGCTTGCCTACCGGGAGGCGCGGGAATTCCTGACCGCCTTCCGCGCGAAAGGCAGCGCGGCAATGCTGGCAGAATCCCTTTCGGCGCGGAAACAATGCGGGTCATAGCCGGAACGGCCAGGGGACGTCGGCTTTCGGCGCCCCGCGGGCATCGGACCAGACCCACCTCGGACAGGGTCAGGGAGGCCTTGTTCGCTATCCTTTCCTCCATGTCAGGCCCACTGGAAGGCGGGACCGTCCTGGATGTCTTCGCCGGAACCGGGGCATTGGGGATCGAGGCCATGAGCCGGGGAGCGGATTGCGCGGTCTTCATCGATTCAAACCGGGAAGCGGCGGCTGTTGTCACCGGGAATCTCGAAGCTACCGGATTCGTCGCCAGGTCCAGGGTAATAACAAGGGATTTTAACGCGGCCTTCTCGTTTCTTGAGCAAGAAGGAATGAGATTCAGACTTGTCTTCCTGGACCCGCCGTACCGGAAAGGGTTGCTGCAAAAATGCCTTGACCGCCTCCAGGAATCGACACTGCTTGAGCGGGACTGCGTGGTTGTCGCCGAACTTTCCTCACGGGAACATCTGGACACGGCTTTCGGCGACCTGGAACTGATGGACAGAAGGGTTTACGGCGACACAGCCCTCGCCTTTTTCACCATGACAAGGAAAGGTCAGCCATGACGAAAAAAATCGCCGTCTACCCCGGCTCCTTTGATCCTATTACCTTCGGCCACCTGGATATCATAAACCGGGCATTGAAGATATTCGACGAGGTGGTTATCGCCGTCGCCCGGAACGAGAGGAAAAGTCCCCTCTTTTCCGTAGACGAAAGGGTAGAGCTGATCAAAGCGGTTCTAAAACAGAACGAACGGGCAAAAGTTGACACCTTCGAAGGCCTTCTGGTAGACTACGTCCGCTCTCAGAAGGCGCAGGCCATCATACGGGGGCTGCGCGCCATTTCCGACTTCGAGTACGAACTGCAGATGGCCCAGATTAACCGGGGTATTTCCAAGGAAGTCGAAACCGTATTCCTGATGACCTCTGTTTTTTACAGCTTTCTCTCATCGTCGATGGTAAAGGAAGTGCACTCCCTTAAAGGCCCCATCGACGGGCTGGTCCCTCCTCTGGTCAAGAAAGCCCTTGACGCAAAATTCAACAGGTAACAGAAGGACGCGCTTTGAGCGCGTTTTTTCACGATGGAGACACAGTACATGAAACTAGCGGAACGTGTTCACAGGATCCAACCATCCCCCACCCTCGTCATTGACGCCAAGGCAAAGGCCCTCAAGGCAGAGGGGATTGATGTCATCGGGTTCGGCGCCGGCGAACCGGACTTCGACACCCCGGAAAATATCAGGGAAGCAGGAAAAAGCGCCATTGACTCGGGCTTCACCCGTTATACGCCGGTGGGGGGAACCGACGAACTGAAAGACGCCATTATTGCAAAACTTCTCCGGGACAACGGGCTGACATACGCCCGGGACCAGATTTCCGTAGCCTGCGGCGCCAAGCATTCCCTCTACAATCTGTCCCAGGCCCTTATCCAGGAAGGTGACGAGGTAATCATCCCGTCGCCATACTGGGTATCCTACCCGGAGCAGGTAGTGCTGGCCGGAGGCGCGCCCGTATTCATAAGGACCGACGAACGGACAGCCTTCAAGATCACCCCCGAACTGCTGGAAAAGGCCATCACGCCGCGCACCAAGGCCCTGATCCTCAACTCACCCTGCAATCCCACAGGCTCTTCCTACAGCGCCGATGAACTGCGGGAACTGGGGCGCGTCTGTCTCCGCCATGACTTTCTCATCATCTCCGACGACATATATGAGAGCCTCCTCTATGACGGTCTGGTCTTTTCCAATATCGCTTCAGCGGTCCCGGAACTGACGTCCAGAACCATAGTCGTTAACGGCGTTTCCAAGACATACGCCATGACGGGCTGGCGCATCGGTTACGCCGCCGGACCCAAGGAGATAATCGCCGCGATAACGAAGCTTCAGTCCCAATCCACCTCAAACCCTTCCTCTGTGGCCCAGAAGGCGGCGGTGGAAGCCCTCAACGGCCCCAGGGACGCCATCGTCATGATGATTGCGGAGTTCGAGAAACGCCGCACCTACATAATTGATCGTCTCAATGCAATCCCGGGTATTTCCTGCTTCCGCTCCACGGGCGCGTTCTACGCCTTCCCCAACATCTCCGGGGTCCTCGGCAAGAGCTTCAATGGAAAGCCGATCACGGGTTCCACCGAACTGGCGGCCTATTTCCTGGAGCAGGCAAGGGTGGCGGTAGTGCCGGGCATAGCCTTCGGCGCGGAGAACTATATCAGACTCTCCTATGCCACCGGCATGGACAACATCCGCAAGGGGATTGACCGCATCCAGGAGGCCATAGCGAAACTTGACTAACCATGACACACAACCGGGAGCGGAGGACACTTAATGATCACGAGAGACATGAAGATTGGCGAGATATGCCGACTCTACCCCCAGTCGGCGCCGGTCCTGAAACGCTTCGGCCTCGACTGCCTGGAATGTCAGATTGCCGACCTGGAGGACCTGGAGCACGGGGCCGGGGTCCACAAGGTTGACATCGAAAGGCTGCTTGAGGAGTTGAACAGGGTCATCGAGGACTGACAGGCCATAGTTGACGCAAAGGGGAGTGCAGGAACGGTGAATTACCGTCGATCCTTCACTCCCCTTTGCCGTTCCGGGCCGATGATGAAGCCGCCCATTCGGCATTCCGTTTCCGAATTGGCAACCAATAGCAGATTGCAATCCCCCCTGTCATCGCCAACCGGGAGGGCGCGGCGCAAAACCGTCGTCATCCCACATCCGGTTCCGGCTCCTCCTTTCCGTTCCGCAATGGACAATCCCTTTCCGGCACAGGGTGTCACGCCACTCGTACTTCAGAAAGATCTTTTCCACGGCCGACGATTCCGGCTCGAAGGTGACCATCCGGGCCGGTGAGTACTCCTCCCTCCCGAAACCGGTCCCCGCCGACTCCGACTGTGACTTGGCGGAAGGAGCGGCCGCGGACCTGTCCCCGCCCTTGTAGCGTGACATCTCCTGGTGTTCCAAATATCTTCTGACCTCCGGATAAACCGCCACGGCAATCACCCCCATGGCAGACCTGTCATTGAATGCCGCGGCATAGGAATCACCGGCGCTGGTGAAGTAGAAGCGGTTGATAGAGTCCATGCCGGTCCGCCATCCCGAATACTCCCCCGTTCCGTATGGTTCCAGGATATACATCCGCTCGCTGTTGCGCAGCCACGATTTCTTTCCGGAAATGATGTTCCTGCCGTCCACCGCCACCACTACGCCGATTCTCCGATCAAGCCTGTTGCGCACGATGATGGAATAGCTCTCACCTTTCACCGCCTCCAGGTAGGCCCTCCTGTTGGGGGAACGCCACCCCGCCGGGTATACCGGCATGCTCCTCCCGCCTTCGGACCGCACCTCCAACTCCACTGCGTCTCCGATGCTCCCTGCCCACGCCCCGCCGGCAAAAACCAGAAATACCGCCAAAACCGCTATGGTTCTCATAATATCCTCCCTGTCCTGCTTGCTGAACTTCTTTCTCTGATTCATCAGACAGGGCGGGAGCGAAAATGGTTCCGGAAAATTTACACGTGATTGCGCAGCATGAGTTCCATCGGGTGAGGACTCAGAAATGACTGGCCTTTCAGATAGTCCTGCCCGTATTTGTTGACATAGTGCTTCAGAAGGGTTACCGGCACGATGAGAGGAAGCAGTTGTTCGTGATACTGGCCAATAATGAGCAGCAATTCCTCCTTTTCCAAAGGGGTCAGGTTCTTCTTGAAGTAGCCCATGATGTGCAAGAGGACATTGGTGTTCTTCTTCACCGTGGCGTGAAGGGAAAGCGCCCGCAGGAAAAGCTCCTGATAACGGGAGAGCAGAACCTCCCGCTCCATCCCTTTTCCTTCCGCCACCAGTTTTCCCATCTCCCGGTAGATTTCCGGCGAATGGGCCATTATCTGCAATTTACGCGTGGCATGGAAAGTCACCATATCACCCATGCTCTTGGGTCCGAGAAGGAAGTCCTTCCAGGCCCGAAAGGCGAATACCCGCTCTATGAAGTTTTCCCTGAGGTTCATATCAGAGAGGCGCCCCTCCTCTTCCACCGGCAGCAGGGGAAAATGCTTTACCAGAGCATCGGCGAAAAGTCCCCGGCCCGATTTGGACGGCATTCCGGTTGAGTATACCTTGACCCGGAAAAGACCTGAGCTGGGGGAATCCTTTTTGAAAATGAACCCGCACAGGTCATCCTTCTCCAATTCCCTGACCTTTGCACGGCAATAATCCACCATCCGATCCGTCAGGTCCATGCGGGTTCTGTTGGTAACCAGGCGGGGCGCGGCCGGGTCCCCTTCCAGACGCATGGACTCCCTGGGTACCGGCAGCCCGCAGCCGACCTCCGGGCAGACGGGCACGAAACGGAAGAATTGGCCCAGGATACCGGTAATATACCGGTCATGCTTGTGGCCCCCGTCATATCTTACCTTTTCGCCCAGAAGGCAGGAACTGACGCCGATGTTGATTTCGTTTCCCATTCGAACCCCCTTGAAAGTGAAAGACAAAAAATACGCTGAAAATTCTCCGAAAGATTACCACTTGAGAGGACAATGGCAATTTTCGCTTTTATCAATTGACATTTATTAATTATTATTTTATCTGTTAATAAATTCATTCCAGGAGGTGCTATATGAAACGTCTTTGCATTCAGCTTCTATGGGGATTGGTGGCGCTTCTGCTTGCGTCCACGACAACATTCGCGGCGCCGGACACGGACAAGCCCAGCTCACGACAGAGCAGGGCATCCGCCAAAAAGGAGAAATCCGGAAAACCCGCGTACGGTGAGGGGCTGCTGGATATCAACACCGCCGAAGCTGGTCAACTTAAGACCCTTCCCGGCCTGACCGACGAGGACGTGAAGAAGATCATCGCCGGCCGCCCCTACACCCGAAAGAACCAACTGAAGCAGAAAAAAATCATTGCCCCCGAACAATACGAGGGAATAAAAAAGAAGATCGTGGCAAAAAAAACCACCAAATAAGAAATGGCGTTAACGATTGAAAAAACCAAGGCCGCCCGCGTCCCACTTCGAGACCGGGCGGCCTTGTTCGTTGTGCCCCAATCGCCCCCTTGTCTATTTTTTTCTGATAACCAGACCTTCTCCGCCCATGGAAATGTCCACGAGAACCGTGTCTCCCTCCATGAACTTTCCTTCCAGAAGCATCAGCGCCAGAGGGTCCTGGACCGCGCGCTGCAGGGTCCGCTTGAGGGGACGCGCGCCATAAGCGGGGTCGTACCCCTCCCGGGCGATGTATTCCCGGGCCTTGTCGGATATCTCCAGTAAAATCCGGCGTTCGGCAAGCCTTGCTTGCAATGCTCTCACCTGGATATCCACTATCATCTTTATCTGCTCCAGCGGCAGGGAATGATAGATGACGATCTCGTCGACGCGATTGAGAAACTCGGGCTTGAAAGCCTCCTTGAGGGTCTCCATCACCATGCTCCGCATGCGGGCGTAATCGGTGGCCCCGTACTGCTGGATCCATTGGGAACCCAGGTTGCTGGTCATGATGATGACCGTATTGCGGAAGTCCACCGTTCTCCCCTGCCCGTCGGTCAAGCGGCCGTCGTCCAGGACCTGGAGAAGGACATTGAACACCTCCGGATGGGCCTTCTCAATCTCGTCGAAGAGGACGATGCTGTAGGGACGCCGCCGTACCGCCTCCGTGAGCTGTCCACCCTCCTCGTAACCCACATAACCGGGAGGCGCTCCGATGAGTCTCGCCACCGTGTGCTTTTCCTGATACTCGCTCATATCGACGCGCACGATTGCCTGATCGTCGTCGAAGAGGAACTCGGCCAGGGCTCGGGCGGTCTCGGTCTTGCCGACCCCGGTGGGTCCCAGGAAGATGAAGGATCCGATTGGCCGGTTCGGATCGGAAAGCCCGGAACGGGCGCGCCGCACGGCGTTGGCCACCAGAAGCAGGGCATCGTCCTGGCCCACGACTCGGGACTTGAGACGGTCTTCCATGCTGACGAGCTTGGCGGATTCGCTTTCCTGCAGGCGGGAAACGGGGATGCCGGTCCACTTGGCCACCACTTCGGCAACCATGTCGCCGTCCACTTCCTCGGCAAGCATCTTGCCTTCCCGCTGCGCCTGCTCCAGCTCCCTGTTCTTTTCCGCCATTTCCTTTTCGATGGCCGGTATCTCACCGTAGCGGATCTCAGCGGTCCTTCCCAGGTTGCCCTCCCGCTCCGTTCGCTGGGCTTCGGTTTTCTTTTCCTCCAGTCGGTTCTTCAATTCCCGCAACGATTTAATAATCTCTTTCTCCCCCTGCCAGTGTACCTTGAGCCGCGCGGATTCGCCCTTCAGCTGCTCCAGTTCGTCGGCAAGCTTTCTGAGACGTTCCTGCGCATGGGAGTCGCTTTCCTTCAGCAGGGCCTGTTTTTCGATCTCCATCTGAATGATCCGGCGCCCTATCTCGTCGATCTCGGTAGGCATGGAATCGATCTCGATACGCAACCGGGAAGCGGCCTCATCGATCAGGTCGATGGCCTTGTCGGGAAGGAAACGGTCGGTGATATAGCGGTCCGAAAGGGTCGCGGCCGCGACTATGGCGCTGTCCTGGATACGGATTCCGTGAAAGACCTCGTATTTCTCCTTGAGGCCCCTCAGGATGGAGATGGTGTCCTCCACACTCGGTTCCCCGGTAAACACCTGCTGGAAACGCCGCTCAAGGGCCGCGTCCTTTTCCACATGCTTGCGGTATTCGTTGAGGGTGGTGGCGCCGATGCAGTGGAGTTCGCCCCGGGCAAGGGCCGGTTTGAGGAGGTTGGACGCATCCATGGCCCCCTCCGCGGCGCCCGCGCCCACAAGGGTATGCATCTCGTCAATGAAAAGGATGATGTTGCCTTCCGACTTGACGACCTCCTTGAGAACCGCCTTCAGCCGCTCCTCGAACTCACCGCGGTACTTGGCGCCTGCGATGAGTGAACCCATGTCCAGGGCCACGATGCGCTTGTTCTTCAGGGTCTCGGGCACGTCGCCGGAAACGATACGTTGCGCAAGTCCCTCAACTATCGCGGTCTTTCCCACCCCCGGCTCTCCGATAAGTACCGGATTGTTCTTGGTCCTGCGGGACAGAACCTGGATCACCCGGCGTATCTCGTCGTCACGGCCGATTACCGGGTCCAGTTTTCCCTTTCGCGCCGATTCGGTAAGGTCCTTGCTGTATTTGGCCAGGGCCTGGTACTTTTCCTCCGGGTTCTGATCGGTCACCCTTTCGTCTCCGCGCAGGTCCTTGAGGGCGGAAAGCACGGCATCGCGGGAGATGCCGCTATCGGCGAGGAGGGAAGCCACATTGCTCCCCTTTTCTTCGATGAGTCCCAGCAGAAGGTGCTCAGTGGAAACAAACTCATCGTTCATGGCCTCGGCCTCGCGCAGCGCCGTATCCAGCGCGTGGTGCAGAGACGATGAAAGATAGATCTGCACCCCGGAACCGGTCGCCTGGGGAAGACGCTTCAAAGCCTCCTCAACCTTGGAACGGACATGGGCCGGATTGGCCCCGATCTTCTGCAGGATCGGGCCCAGCAATCCCCCTTCCTGGTCCAGCATCGCGAGGAGCAGGTGCTCAGGCTCAATGGAACCGTTCTGGCGGGAGGCGGCAAGCTGCTGGGCCGCGCCCAGGGCCTCCTGTGTCTTTATGGTCATCTTTTCCGATCTGATCATTGATATGGCTCCCTTCTCAAGGACCGGCAACAAACAAATATGAATATGAGTTCATTTCAAGTCCCTTGACATTCAGATACGGGAAAAATAGGCATGCCCAGGGCATCAGTCAAGTCAACAGGAGGGTTAATCTGTAGTCAGCCTTTGAAGTCAGCTGCCTTCATAAGTCCGGTTGCGCGCTGTCAAGCCGTTTTTTGTGTTTCTTCAGGGTCAGATTGAGAAGGGAGATTATTTCCGTTGCGGCCTTCACGATGTGGCCAGGGTCGAACCCCGCGCTGGTCATCTCGCGATAGAACGTCTTGGCGACTATCTTCGCCAGCTTTTCCGGGTCCTGGCTGATCGGCGTAATGGCGCCGCTTACCAGGGAACCGGTTTCCCTGCTGATGGATAACTGCAAGAAGCGGGAGCGCAGGATCTTCTGCATCTCGATAACCTGGATGGACTTGCTCACCAGCAGAGACACGAAGACAGCCTGTTTCAGGTCTCCATCATCCAGAAGGCGATCAGGAAGCGGGTTGCTGAAGTTCATGATACCAATGACCTTTCCGGCCAAAAAGACAGGCGCGGATATAAAACTCCTGCCGGGGTGCTGCGGACGTCTTGCCAGGGGCAGAAATTCCGTTTGTGTAATATCCTTTACCAGGAGAGGCTCACCCGTAGCGGCCACATGCCCGGCGATACCCTCATCAACCTTTGCCGCCTCATCATGGGCGTCAGCCGGCAATGGGCCGTACTTCGCGAAAACACGCAACCGGAACTCGCCATCCTCCTTTCCCCCGTGAAAAAGCATGATGGAGCAGTTTCCGACACCAAGGATCCCGGCGGCCATTTCCGCCAGCTCATTAAGGCAGTCATCCAGCCCTGTCTGCTGTTCCAGAAAGTTGGCCAGGCCCACCAGTTTGATAAACGAATCGTGGTATGTGTTCATCTTGGCACTCCGTTCGCATGTTTTTTGTATATTTGTATATCTATCCGTCAACCAGAGAATCAATGTGGAGTCCTGTATGGAATCGCCCGCGAAATCGAGAGACAGGGTAACGGACAACAATGCATTGCTGAGAAGGATTCCCTTCTTTGCCTCCCTTTGCGACGACCACCTGACAAGGATACAGCAGATCGTCAGGAAAAGAAGGTTTCAGAAAAACGAAATTATCCTGCGGGAAGAGAATACCAGCCAGTTCATGTATCTGGTATTTTCCGGAAGGGTAAAGGTGGTTCATCAAAGCGAAAGCGGAAAAGAACATATCCTCGCATTCCACAAACAGGGGGACTATTTCGGGGAAATGGCGCTCCTGGACGGAAAAACCTGGCCCGCCTCGGTCATCGCCATGGAAGACACGGAAATCGGTCTCCTGTCCAAAACCGATTTCGAGCACACACTTCTCAAGGACAGCGCCGTCGTTCACCAGATCGTCATCATGCTCTGCGCAAGGCTCCGCGACTCCTGGATGATGCTGAAGGTCATGGGGATGAGCGATGCTGAACAAAGGGTCAGAGCGGTCATCCGGCAACTGGCCACACTGTATGGCGTCAGGGACCGTCGTGGAATCATCATTTCCATAAAGCTGACGCACAAGGATATCGGTGAATACGCCTCCGTCGCCCGAGAAACGGTTTCACGCATCCTGAAAAGATTTGCCAGGGACGGCGAGATTGAGGTCCTGGAGGGGAAATACCTGCTGCTGAAGCCGGAATTTGCCGGAAATGTCGACTTTCGGTGATCTGAATCACTTGCCCAATCGCCAATTTTGCCGTTATATACAACTAAAGAACTGCAAATAGAGTTTCCGAAAAGGTAAACCTCGGGTAACCGGGGGACACAAAGCCACGGGTCCCGCAATCAAACGGGACAGCCGGGTTGCCGAAGAAACATGGTCCCTTCCGTGTTCTCCCTGGCGACCTGTTTCCATAGGCAATCGAAACAGGTCCCAAGGAGGAAGACATGGAAAGAAGAGCTCTTCAATGGTTAAAGGTATTGTCAGTCGCTGCGGTTTGCTGTTTTTCAGCTGCTTTGGCCGGATGCGGCGGCAGCGGCGCGGGCGATATTCAGGCAGGTTCAGACAACACCGTAAAGGCTCAAACAGATATCGGCGACATAACCAAGGGAATTGAAGGCGATGATTCCGCGCCATTCGTAGAAGGCGAACTGCTCGTTCAGACCCGCGCCGGAGTAGGCAGGGAGAAGCTGAAGAAAGAGGTGCTGGATGGACTGGGCGCCTCCATCCAAGAGGACATCCCCAGGATCAACACAAAGAGGATCAAGGTGCCGGCCAAGGCACAGAAAATGATCCGCGCCTACCTGAAGAAGCACCCCCATATCAAGTACGTGGAAAAGAACTATCTGGCGGAGGCGGCAAGCATCCCCAACGATGATTCTTACGCCTCGCAATGGCATCTGCCGGCAATCTCGGCGCCTTCGGCCTGGGACATATCAACGGGTTCCGTTTCCGTCAGCATCGCCATCGCCGACAGCGGCGTGGATCCCACCCATCCTGATCTGGCGGCGAAACTCCTGCCCGGCTACAATTTTGTCTCCAACAACACGGATACACGCGACATCTATGGCCACGGCACCAAGGTCGCGGGAGCGGCCGCCGCCATAAGCAACAACAATGCGGGCATCACCGGTGTCGCATGGATCAATCCCATCGTTCCCCTCGTAGTAGCCGATTCGACCGGTTACGCCACCTACTCAAACATGGCGAAGGCCATCATTCATGCCGCCGATAACGGCATACGTGTCATAAACCTGAGCTTCGCCGGCTCCAGCAGTTCCACTACCCTTCAGAACGCCGTTGATTATGCCTGGAACAAAGGAACAATCCTGTTCGCCTCCGCCGGCAACTACGGCACCAGCACCCCCCAGTATCCGGCGGCGTGTAACCATGCGGTCGCGGTTACGGCAACCACTTCTTCGGATACCCGCTCCAGTTTTTCCAGTTATGGCTCATGGGTTACCGTTGCGGCCCCTGGCTCTTCCATCCTTACCACAACCAATGGCGGCGGCTACGCCTCGGTGAGCGGCACCTCCTTCTCATCGCCCATAACCGCGGGGCTCGCGGCTTTGATCCTGTCGGTAAAGCCTGGTCTCACGGCGGAACAGGTGGTGGATATCCTCAAGCAAAACAGTGATGACCTGGGCGTCGCGGGATTCGATCAGTACTTCGGTTACGGCAGAATCAACGCCTATAAAAGCCTTACGGCCGCCGGAGGGTCAGCGCCTCAACCGGGTGACACCAACGCGCCGGTCACGGCCATTACATCACCCGCCAACGGCGCCAGTGTAACCGGAATAGTCACGGTGAATGTTTCAGCCAGCGACGATACCGGCATTGGCAGGGTTGAGCTCTACGTTAACGGAACCCTTCTCGCCACCGAGACCACCGCTCCATACAGCTTTTCCTGGGACACCTCCGTCTCCGGCGCGGGGACCCGCTACCTGAAGGCGGTCGCCTATGACTTGGCGGGCAATTCCGGCGAATCCAGCCAGGTCACGGTAACCGTCACCTCTGGAGGTGACACCTCCGCGCCGGCAGTCATTATCTCCAACCCCGTGGACGGCGCCGACATCACCGGAATCAGCTCCGTTGTCCTCAAAGCCAGCGCAACGGACAACGTCGGCGTATCAAAGATGGAAATTTACGTCGACGGTGTCTACAAGGGCTATTACTCCAAGAGCTCCATCACCTGGACATGGAATACTGCCGGTCTGTCTTCAGGGGCGCATTCCATCATGGTGAAAGCCTATGATGCCGCCAAGAATGCGGGATCGGCTTCGGCGACCGTATACAAGAACGTTACCCAGGCATCGGACACCACTCCCCCTGTCTCATCCATAACCTCCCCTGCCAATGGCTCGTCCGTCAGCGGTACGATAGCAGTGGATGTTGCGGCCAGCGACGATACTGGAGTGGCAAGGGTTGAATTCTATGTCAATGGCGCCCTCCATGCCACGGACAGCGCAGCCCCATACAGCTTCTCCTGGGATACGGCCGCATCAGGCACAGGAACCCGCTACCTGCAAGCCATTGCCTATGACGCGGCGGGCAACGCGGGGCCATCGAGCCAGATAACGGTTACGGTAAACTCCGTCCCCACGGGCAGCGATACCATTGCTCCGGTTGTCACCATAAGCAATCCATTGAACGGTTCGTCCATAACAGGACTGTCATCTGTAACACTCAACGCAAGCGCCACGGACAATGTTGGCGTGAAAAGGATGGAAATATACGTCAACGGTGTCTACAAAGGTTATTATTCCAGGAGCAGCATCACCTGGACATGGAATACTTCGGGCCTGGCAGCGGGGACGCACATAATAATGGTCAAGGCCATAGACGCCGCTGGAAACGCCGGTTCGGCATCGGCAACCGTATACAAATAAGCGAAAAAACGGGGGGGTCGGATTTCCGCCCCCCCCGGACATCAGAAAGAGAAAGAACCATCCATCCCTGTTTCAAGTGTCCCCTGATGAATCGTACCGAGGCCTGAAAAACATCCTTATGTGGCAACAGATCTATATCTCCCAGAAATGTCAACAATACCGACTTTATAGTCGAAAAATATTACACCATGATCCTTCAATTCATCCAAATCACCCTCAGAAATAGCCCTGCCCAAAATCATCCCGATAAAAAAAGCAAAATCAACCCGGCATACATTTAAGTGATCTGGGGATATACAGGCCTGACACATCAGCTATTTCACTACCAACGGCTTTTTCTTCCATCTCCCCCTGGGACCACACCAACAAAATAGCGGACAAGACAACCGGACTGTCTATCCAGAAGAAGCCAACCAAGATATCTCAAGGCATATATTTCGCATAAAAAGCTACAAATAAGCTTACAACACGTCGTCGAAAGGAGCGCAAAATGAGATATCTCGCAAGAGCCTTCATATCGGCAACCGTTCTTGGATTGCTTCTTGTGGCCTCTGCCTGGAGCTATCCTGTAGCCAAGGATCAAATCATATATATCACCCATGGCTACGGGACCACGAACGGAGGAGAGTGGATAATTTCGAACTCGAATGGAGAATATTTGTTCACGACCTTCTGCCTGGAACGTGACGAATACCTGGACCTCAATAAACCTTTTATTGTAGGCGATATTTCCGCCATGGCAGACAACGGGGGGGTAAACACCAACTCAGGAGATCCCCTGAGCAACGAGACGAAGTGGCTCTTCTGGCACTATATTCAAGGAAACCTTGATGATCTTGTAAACGGATACACGTACAACAGCAATCGGGGCGCCGACGCGCTGCAAAGGGCTATCTGGAAACTGGAAGAGGAGATTGTCAATTCCAACGACTCGCTGGCCGACCTCCTCATCAGCTTTGCTCAAGCCAACAGCGCCGGCTTCATTGAAGATGTGGCCGCCATAAACCTCAAATGGCCAGATGGCCGCAACGGTCAGGACCTGCTGGTGGCAGGCGACCCGTATGTGCCGCCACAGGATGAACCGGTACCCGAACCATCCACCTTTTTGCTCACGGGCCTCGGTCTCCTTGGAGCCGCGCTTATCAGACGAAAAATGGTCAAATAGGGTTTCGGTGGTAAAGAAAACCGGCAACAAGAAAAAGTGGGGGGGCCATGTTGACGCCCCCCTTTTTATCAGGATGTATCCAGAACTCTTCGGCTCTTATTTCGAGTCAAACCCCTTCAAACCTCCCCCCCCCTCCTCAGGGGAAACTATAGGCTTCCCTCCTGGGAAGGATGGACTGAGTGGGGCTAGTTTTGATTATTCATGCCATATTGCCGGTTGCCTGAACATGCCGAATGCCTCGGAACCGCCCGGTTTGGAAGGCCATTAACCACAGAATACTACGGAATACTGGGAACAAGAGGCAAATTTGCCAAGCCATAATCAGAAAATCCCTGTTGTCCGCCACATTAAGCCGTCACACGGAAAGCCAGAAAAGAACAAGGAGGAAACCCCTTGCAGCAAGCAAAAAAAAGAGGGGAACCGGCATTGTAAGCCGAATCCCCTTTTTCTTCTCCCCTCGCGAAAAACCTTTTGCACTAATTCACTTTCTCCCCCTGCCGTAGAAAGCCAGACACAGTAGACCTCCGCCAAGCAGCAGAATCGTTCCCGGCTCCGGAACCTGTTCGGAAGGAGGCGCCCCACCTCCTCCAACCTCACCCACGTGACTTAGTTTTCCTATGTTCTTAATCTCCAGATTGGGAAGATTTATTACAGCCCACGAAAGAGATGCAAGGTTTTCAAAGAGAAAATGATCATCTTCATCTTGTTTGGCGCCGATTTTTATAAAATAATACGAAGGAGCGCCTAAGAGGTTAAGGGCATACGTTCCTTCCTGATTGGTGTTTTTCCAATCCATTACCATGTTTCCAACAGTCTCGCCCATATCGTACTTCTCTTCGAGAGAATATCCAGAACCGAGAACGGTCTGTACCCAGTCAAGCTCCGTACCATCACCACTGTCCCCAAGACTGATGGAAGCAACATATCCATCCACTTCCCCAACATCAGTCCCGTCACTCAACTGATAAGCCAATGCCGTTCCCCAGGAAAACAACACAAAACCGCACACCGTCATCAATAATAGCCGGGTCTTCTTCATCGCAAGCCCTCCAGTTGATTTCAGCTTTGCTTGATATTGCAAAAGCCTTTGACATTGCATCTACAAATGCATTTAGCATACCACAACCCAAGCAATTAATATCATATGGTTTTTCTATGAAAAAAAACCACTAACCGATTCCATCATGTAAAATATTTCGGCAAAACCGGTCGAAGGAAAATCCTGGGTGAAAAGTAACCTGAAATCAGCGGGGGACCGGTTGAATCAGAGAGCAGCTTTCATGACTGGCTTTTGCAGAAGACAAAAAAAAGACGGAAACACTCACCGTCCCATCTTCGAAACTCTATTCAAGGCCCGAAAGCGTATTTATTTGCCAGACCACCTTTTGCTGAAGAAGGCCAATCCCACTAGCCCGCTCCCAATCAACAAAATAGTTGCCGGTTCGGGAACCTGCTCTTGCGGAGGCGCTCCGCCTCCTTCCGGTTCTCCCACAAGGAACAGGCTGCCACCGTTAATACTGTCCGGAAGGCTCTGCAGCCGGATGCCCGTAAGGACGACAAACTCTCCCAACGCCTCATCGTCCATTGTTTCCAGACTTGTCGGGAGGCCGCTGAAATTCAGATAATACACATCGAATTCACCGGGCTTGATTCCGGGAGGATTGATGTTGCCCGGGTTCCCCTCTGTCACCCCAAAGAAGAAATCCGTTTTCTTGACTACCGGTGTAAACTCATCTCCGTTCTCCGGATTTGGAATCGAGGTAAGGCCTACCAGTTCTACCCAGTTAAGGTCGTCCCTGTCCCCGCTGAAATCCCCGGCCAAAGGATTGGAAACGGTGTCGGGCACGGTCGTAACCGGTTCAAAGGTAAAACCGAATCCGGTAACTTGCGCCCCTGAGGGGATAACGGAAGCGCCGGCCGCTTCATATCTGACCGTCAAGGTATCGGCATCATAGGCAAGAATTTCCATCATCCCCCAGGAAGCTCCTCCCAGATAGTCCTTATCGCTGAAAGAAATGGTCAAGGCATCAGCCTTTGCGATCATAAGGAACAAAAATGAAAGTGACAACAATCCAAACGTGACACAGCGCAGCATCTTGTCTTTTCTCACTGAAGCCACCCCCTTTCCATCTTACGACCCATCAGGGTCGTAGTTTAGTCCTGCCCCTCTATCTCACCTCCTTTTCGGCTCTTATCGTTAAATCTCCCCAAAACAGCCCTTTACGCTTAATTAATATGCAATTTTTGTGCTAGTTATGTAACATAATTGTATCATTACGGAATCATGTTTTTACTCAACATGACTTTTGTCTTATGTAAACAATTTCGACAAACAAGACAATGAAACACATAACGACAATCCTGGTTCCGGCGCCTGGAGTCATCTTTCGTTCTCTTCGGCCCCCTTCAACCGACGTCGTTTCCGGACAATAAAAACCAATCTCAAGGACAACCTGCCGCTTATCCCCCGGAAAAGATATCCCGCCAGTTCATTTGATTAGCAGCTGCAATAACGAGCCAGTCTCTAAAGGACAATCATTCAACACAAACCCTTCTTACAGTCCAGGAACATGGGTATCAAAAGCGGAACTAATACAAAAAAAGACCCTGCGTAATCATCTGTCCCGACATTTTCATTTTCTTTCATGTTACAGATAAACTTTTAATTGCAAAACACCGGTTCTGTGACTACTATTTAACACTATGTTTTATGTGGCCCTGCGAATACTCTTGTACGACAAGATACGCTCGCTCATCACGCTGCTGGGGGTGATTTTCGCGGTGGGTCTTATCTTCAACCAGGCGGGCATTTTCCTGGGTTTGATGGAAACGTCTTCGGTGATTATCGACAATACACCCGGAGATATCTGGATTACTTCCAAAAACAGCAAGAATTTCGATTTTTCCCAACCAATTCCGGAGTATATACGCTATCAGGTCGCGGCTGAACCAGGCATCCAATGGGCCCATCGTCTCATTGTGGGGTGGGGCGTGATTCGTCAGAAACAGGGAGGAAACGAGCAGCTTGAGATTGTCGGATATGATCCCGACACCGGCGTAGGCGGACCATGGGACATGGTGGTCGGAGACCGCAATGCCGTCAAGAACGGCAATTTCGCCATTGTTGATGAGTCAGCGGAAAAAAGACTGGGAAAGATAACCGTTGGCGAATACCGGGATGTAGTATCGCACCGCATGCAGATAGTCGGCATTTGCAGGGGCGTAAAATCTTTTACAACAGCTCCGATACTCTTCACCTCCTTTGATGTAGCCCGAGGATTGATACCCTACATGGGCACGGACAGCACGGTTTTCGTGGTTGCCAAAACGGCGCCCGGCGTTTCAGTGGACAAGGTGGTAGGATCGCTGCGAGCCAGAATACCCTCGGTAGATGCCTACGCCAGTGATGATTTCAGCTACCGGACCCGCCGCTACTGGGCCGTGGAGACCGGCGTTGGTTTTTCCTTCTTCCTTACCATAGTCATCAGTTTCATTGTTGGCATGCTCATTGTGGGACAGACCATCTACAACTCCACCATGGAACACATCAAGGAGTTCGGCACATTGAAGGCCCTTGGGGGAACAAATCTCGATATCTACCGAATCATATTCTTCCAGGCGCTTCTCAACGCATTACTGGGATACATTATCAGCCTCGCCATAACCATGGCTTCCATCCCTCTCTATGACGCAGGCGGACTGGCTCTGGTAATCCGGGGCTGGGTCAACCTTACGGTTCTGGCTCTGACCTTGTTCATGTGCCTGATGGCCGCGTTCGTCTCCATTCGCAGAATACGGAAGATAGATCCGGCTATTCTCTTCCGGGGGTAATATGGCGGAGATGCTTGAAACACGAGGATTACGGATGGTCTACCAGGACGGCAAGCAGGAAGTGGTCGCCGTGCGGGGCGCCGACGTCCGCTTCAGGCGCGGTGAGATAGTAGGACTGTTCGGTCCTTCCGGCAGCGGCAAGACCACACTGTTGTCTCTTCTGGGATGCATCCTGAAGCCCTCAGCCGGCTCGTTGCGGCTTTTCGGCAACGATGTGGCGGCAATGAGTGAAAAAGACCTTCCCACGGTGAGAAAACGCTTCATTTCCTTCATATTTCAAGGATTCAACCTCTTTCCGGCCCTTTCCGTACTGGATAATGTGCTGCTGGGACTCCGCATAAAAGGTATTACCGGAGAAGAAGCCGAACGGCGGGCCCTGCGGGTGCTGAAAGAAGTCGGCCTCTCCGAAAGGATTGATTTTCTGCCCAGAGACCTTTCCGGAGGGCAGAAACAGCGCGTAGCGGTAGCGCGGGCGCTGGCTTCCGACTGTCCACTCATTCTTGCCGACGAACCGACTGGAAACCTTGACCATGCAAACGGCAGGAATGTTATGGAAATCCTGCGCAGACTTGCTCACGAAAAAGGAAAATGCGTTGTTGTGGCGACCCACGACAACAGGATTGACGACATTTTCGACCGTATCCTTTTCATGGAAGACGGATCGATCATAAAGGAAACAACCGACACCAGCAAACTTAGGCTTATGCGTGAATTGACCGCCAGTTCGGTGAAGTAACCGGGCCGCATTGACCGACTGGCAAAAATTCGAAGGCAAGGGTGCGGATGATGAAAGGAGTTGAAAAAGTCGTCCAACAACCCAACCGGACGGTACTTCCATGAAAGCATCAAACAAATATCAATCACATGGACGGGAAATGCACCATGAGTGAAGAACCTCAAGAAAAAAACACCAAAACAGGGGCCTCCCCCGAAAGAAGGAGCAGCAGATCCAAACTATGGATCCTTCTCTTGCTCATTCCAGCCGCCCTGTTGTTAGCGGTGGCGGGACCATATCTGGCCGGCGGCAAGAAAAGAACTCCCTCCAGGCAGACAACAACGGGCCCTCACGCCGCTGCCGCGAGGGGGCTTGTGGAAGGAGGAGAAGAGGTCACCATCTCTCCCCGTATTGGAGGAAGAATATCGCGGATTCTCGTAGATGAAGGTGACAGGGTCTCGAGAAACCAGATCATCGTGCAACTGGATGACGCTGAAGAACAGGCCATGCGGGCACAGGCGTCCGCGTCCCTTGCCAGACATTCCGCGCGGCTCAGGGAACTTGAAAGCGGATACCGCATGGAAGATGTGGAAGCCGCTGAACACGCATATTCACGGTCCGTAGCCATAAACAACCAGGCTCGGGACGAGCATGAACGCTACGAACGTCTGTACGCGAAGGATGCCGTAACCCTCGTGGAACTGAACAGAATGGAGGAACGCCGCCGGGTGGCTGAACAATCCATGCGGGAGGCTCGCCAGACCGCGCAAAAACTTCGTAAGGGAGAAAGAGCTGAACAGGTCCAGCAGGGACGGGCAATGGCGGAAGAAGCGCGGGCTTCCGTAGAACTTGCAGATGCCCGTCTGAACAACCATCGAATACTCTCTCCCATGGACGGTCTCGTGGCGGACAGATTGCGCGAACCCGGAGAAAGCATTGAGGCCGGAACTCCCGTGCTGGTGCTGATCTCTCCTGAAAAAATGCGGATCCGCGCGGAACTGGAAGAGTCTGACGTGGGAAAAGTAAGCGTAGGTCAGAAGGTGACGGTGACTTCAGACACCCACCCAGGTAAAAGTTTTCCCGGAAGGGTTACAAAAGTGGCGCCGGTTGTCCGAAAAAAGACTCAGAAGAATTTCGATCCGATGGTCTCCTTTGACATCAACACCCAGAAAATAACCATCCATCTTGATGACTGGCGCGGCCTCTATCACGGCATGACCGTCATGGTACGGTTCCAATGATGAGACACTTTACTGCTTCATTGTTCTTGATCATCTGCCTGCTTTCCGGCGCCGCATCCGCGGGAGAACTGTCCCTTAAGGATTGCATCAACCACGCGCTGGAAAACAACAGCGGCATGAGGGCTTCAACCCTTCGCCACACCGCGGCCGAGGAAGACCTCAAGTCCGCCCGGGCGGACTTTCTCCCTTCTCTGCGCTTTGGCGCCTTCTATTCATATCAGGATAAACAGGACCGCATGAAAGTGCCGGCAGACATTCTCGCGCCAGGCATCCCGCCTGCTCCAGGCGAGTTCCCTCTCAGCGGCCGTGATTTCTATCGAACCGAACTCTCAGTTCATCTTCCCGTCTTTACCGGAGGTCTCCACAGCGGGCGCTATGCCCGCGCAAAAACACTCAGCGAAGAAGCCCGTTTTTTTTCCGAACAACGGTCGGAAGCCCTCATCAGGGATGTAACACGCGCTTTTTACGACCTTCTCAACTCAGATTTGGCTTTTCAATCCGAGGATGGAATTCTCGCGGCGAAAAAAGAACGCCTAAGGGTATTGCGTGAATTAAGAACAGAGGGATACGCCAGGGGTGACGAGATACTCCTCCAGGAAGCTGACGTCGCGCTCTCAGAAGCTCGAAGGGAGAAACTGTCAAGCCGCATGGCCATTGCCCGCTCTCGTCTGCGACTTCTCATGGAATTCCCGGATGATAGAGAACTGACGCTGGAATCGGTCCCGACAGTGGCGCGCCTGGATGCACAACTGGAGAGACTGAAGAGTGAAGCATTACGCAACAGGAAAGATCTGGCCGCTGCCCGGGAAAGGGTGAACCGGGGAGAGGCGGAGCGCGTAATAGCCAGGTCGTCATTTCTTCCCTCAATCTCCCTTGACGGCGCATACCGGGTTCAGCAGCAGAACGAAATGATGCGCCCCAATCAGTGGCTTCTGACAACCCGCCTTGACTGGCCTATTTTTGAATGGGGAAAGACCGTCGCCGACGTCCGCCGGGCCGAGGCGCTCAAACAGAGCGCCGCCCGGGAGGAACGCGAACTGGAAAAGGAAATTGCATACGGAGTAGAAGCCGCATGGCGTGGCGTTAAAGACTGGGAACGGGACGTGACGGCGAAGGAGAAAAGATTGAGGGCTACCAGGGCCCTTCTGGATACACATCTCAACCGCTACCTTGAAGGCTCGGAAAAACTATCGGATCTCATTGAAGCTGAAGCCTCCTGCTCCTCCGCGGTCTCCGACTACTCCATCTCCTTGAACGACCTTCACGCGGCGCTTGCAGACCTCCGCTTCATGGTGTCTGGTCCCCTGGAACAATGGATAACCTATGATGCGCCATACGACACGGATCTCGGAAAATACAGAAAACGGATACGCGAGGGAAGAAGACAAGGTGGACAACAGACAAGCAAGCCAATATCGGGAAGGAATCCGCCGGCATCAGACAAGGGCGTAGTTCCACCTGCCAAAGCATTACCGCCTTCTCCTCCCGCCATACGGACCTCTTCCAAAACGTTCGCGGAAAGGATTGCCGTTCAGGTGGGTTCATATTCCAACCAAGCCAACGCCGAACTGATGCGGAAGGAGATGCTCTCAAGATCAGGAGGCAAAGGTGTGATCGTGCTCAGGAAAAAAGGTCTCTTCAAGGTTCTGGTAACCGGCTTTGGGGACAGAAAGGAAGCAAGCGATTTCGCCGACGGGGTTCCGTCCGGGGCAATCGTCGTGCGGGGAACCAATGGAAACTGACTCATTTGCCCTTGAGGCTTTTTCACGCAATCTGGGGCTCATCAGCGAGGAGGGGCAGGCAAAACTCCTGAGAGCGCGTATCGCGGTAGCCGGCGCAGGCGGCGTCGGAGGGTTGCACCTTCTTACTCTGGCGCGTCTGGGTGTCGGAAATTTCAACATCGCCGATTTCGACACCTTCGATGTAGTGAACATCAGCCGCCAGTTCGGAGCCATGACCAGCACCATCGACAAACCCAAGGCAAGTGTGCTGGGGGAAATGGTGCGGGACATCAACCCCTCCGCCGACGTGCGGCTCTTTCACGAAGGCGTTACCCCGGAAAACATGGAATCATTCCTGGATGGAGCCGATCTCTTCATCGACGGTATCGATTTCTTCTCCCTCGACATAAGACGCCGGGTGTTCCGGAGATGCCGCGAAAAAGGCATTCCCGCGCTTACCGCCGCGCCACTGGGATTCGGGGCCACATTACAGCTATTTACACCAGACGGGATGGCGTTTGACGATTATTTCGGCTTCACGGAAAAGATGACCCGTCTTGAGCAGATTGCGGCCTTTGCCGCGGGCCTCGCGCCAAGGCCCTATCATATCCGCTACCTGGACCTTGCAAAGGTTAATCTTCAAAAGCAGACCGGACCGGCGGTGGCGCCCGCCTGTACACTGGCCGCCTCCCTGGTTGCAACGGAAGCAGTGAAGCTGCTGACGGGAATGGGAACGGTAAGGCCGGCCCCTTGTTACCTGCAGTTCGATATGATGAGGGGAAAATTCCATCTCGGAAAACTTCGCTTCGGAGGAAGAGGGCCGATACAGATTCTGAAGCGCAAGCTAATCCTGCGAAAGGCCCTGGCAGCCATGGGGAAGTAAAAGCCATGAAACGCCTTTATCTCCGCGGAAAGAGTAAATTTAATATGAGAGGAACTATTGAGGAATAAGCTTCGGGATAGAAATCCGTAAAACGAAAGCCCGCAAGCCGATGACCATTTCAAAACCCTGACATGAAAATGGGGCGCCTGTATCAGGCACCCCATTTTCATGTCAACAGTCAGAGAGGAAATCAGCTTTTCATCCTTCTCCTTCCGAGAGCAGCGAGACCGAGGAGCCCGCCTCCAAGGAGCAGGAGGGTTGATGGTTCGGGAACTGAAGCATAAACCTCAACGGAACCGTCATGATTGGAGCGTATAACCAGATTCTCACCAACTACTTCCGCTGTCAGGTTGTCGGTATTGGAATCGTTGGTGGCGAAAAGCCAGCCCATGCTCACGTATGAAGACAGGTCTGTCCCCAGAGTATCCAGCCAGAATCCGGGGAGTGCGCTGGTAACCTGCCAGGTCAGTTCAGTGGACCCGGAGAGAAGTTTCCCGGTAAGCATGTCAAAGGTAAGGGATCCCGTTCCGCTCAGGAGTTCGAAAATCGCCACTTGGGTCCCGTTTGTGAACATTGCGACATTATCGTCATCGGAACCCAGGGTGGCGCCGAATGCAAGGGGTTTATTGCTGGCCACTTCAGCGCCTTGTTGTGCGTAAAGGGGCAAAGTGCCTGTTGAATAGTTATAGTTATAAGTGATTCTTCCCGTTATCGGATCAACGGCTACACCTGCTATCGTTCCCCCAAGGTCCTCCCAACGACCGGTAAGTTCATATCCAATGATGGAAGGCGGATACTCAATATTAAGTCCCTCGTTGTCAGATGTGGTCAGAAGTGCAGTGATATAAAGATCGCCGATGTCCGAAAAGGCCGAACCCACTACCGGAGCGCCTCCGCCGTTGATTGATGTGGAAGTGGTTTCCGCATAGAACTGCATCTGATCAAAGGCGCCGGTAACGCTGTCTCCAAGGCCCGTTATTCCCGCCGGTGCGAGACTGAGCTTGATTGGCATCGCGATACCGGTCGAAGCGCCAAGTAACATCCCCAGGGCCAATGTTGCTGCTAGTAATGCTTTCATGGTTCTTTACCTCCTTTTTCTTTGATGCGCTTAAGCATCTTGTTGTTTTTTCTCAGTGTCGCCTCATTATTTGCAATTGCCGGGCCAATCATATTGTTCAACAATATCTGCAACTTAAGCGTTTTGACTCAATTGCGCGAGATAAACATGTAAAGGCTGCCGACATGCAATTCGGTTTTTTTACAGATTGACCTGCCTGGTCCCGTTTTTTGTAGCGCGGACGAAATCGGTAAGATTTCCGAACGTACTAGTCAAAAACGGTGTTGAGACGGTCTTAAAAGGAGATTGGCGCGGAGTTTGACATCAGTGTCCGATTCCGCTTTTAAGTGGTTGTAATTTAAGAGTTAGTTACCATCCGGAAGCGAGTTGAGCAGGAATGACTTGGGGGGTTAATTTCGATGAGGGAAAATGTGGTATTGAAGTAAAGGCCTCTATGGATAGCCCAGGAAAAGATGAATATTAATAGCATTTATCCATTCATGGGCAATATGCGCCACTGTCCGTCACATAACGCCAAACCTCCGGACGCTCCCTTTGAACCCTTTCCAGCAAATTATCCACGAAAGCATGACACGGTTGGCGCAGACCATGATATTCAACAAGCGGACCGAAGGTCTGAAAATGAATGCCGAAACGCGCCAGAAGCCTCAATAGTGAAGGCTCCATGACCGCAAGCCAATCGGTTATTCCATGTTGGCGGCTCATTTGCAGCGTTGCCTTCATCAGTCCGAGCGTGAGGAAAGGAAGTGTTGACGGGAAATCCCGCGTTGATTTCCTCCTGCGACGACCGGGAAAGGAGTGATCGGATGGGGAAAGGACGCCACAGTTACGTGATACCGCGAAACGGGAAATTTCAGCGGTTGTTTTCATCCTGGCAAATAACCCGTCATTGAGGAACGGATGGCGGCATACCTGTTGTATGGGAAAACTGGACTCGAGATAATCTTTGTCGGCCAGCACCAGTCGAACGGTTCCGGAAGCAGCGCCGCTGGCCCGGTTCACCAGAAGACCGTGAACGGAATGTCCGTCAAATGAATCAGTCTCCCGATGGTCAGGATAATCTGCCGGGTCTTCATAGCCTCTTTCGAGGCAGTATACCTGGAAGCGAAATCGATAAACCTTTTCACGGAGGGCCGGAGTATCGGCGGATAAGACATTGAACCAGCCGCCATCGTCATAGGCCGGCGGAATGGATGAAACCCTATGGAACGCTGAACTTTTCCGGATCGATGAACAAGTTGAAATCATGAAGATCTCTCCTCCTGTCGCGAAAGTGACCCGCAACCAGAACTAAAAAAGCCGGGCGCGTGAATATCATTCAGATAGTTCGGCGTCCCGGCTGTCTCAGTGAGACCCTCTGGGCTTTCCGTCCTGCCCTTGCGGACAGTTTAGTATTTTCGTATATCTTAACGGCTCAGCGATTAGCAATTTTTGCCTGGAAACTAGTATCAGATATGTATCGTCAAAGCAAGTGTTTTCAGCTCAAGCCGTCATGAAAGCGTTGAAAACTGTTTCCCATGCCAAAAACACGGAATTCCCGGCGAAGCCGTCAATTTACTGAAAAGACCCAGCAGTGTCCGGTCAGGTAATTGCACAGGCCCTGAAACCCTGCCTTAACCCCTCACCCGGCCTTCGGCCACCCTCCCGCTGGGAGAGGGATTGCTCAGTATCCCTTCTCCCTCAGGGAGAAGGCGCCCCGAAGGGGCGGATGAGGGGGGATCTTGACGTACTGCAAAAAACTAACCTGACATTGCTGGAAAAAACACCGGATTATCGAGATTATTCCTGAGCAAATTCAGTATCCATGCATGGATAGCCGAATCTGGTATATTTACCGACATAACCTCCAACTACCATGTTTCAGGTTTTTATATCGTCTGACACTATTTTGTGTATTGACAAGGCGGAATGTGAACCTTAAGATTTTAATCCTCTTTAATCACAAACTCGACATATGGGGCTCCGGACAATGACACGTTTTTTCTTCAGAAAGATTCCCAAGGATGACCCCGTAATTTACGATGTCTATCGTCTGCGCTACAAGGTTTATTGCGAAGAGTGGGGGTTTGAGAAGCCGGAAGACCACCCCGGAAAACTGGAGACGGACGAATACGACCAGCATTCCATACATCTGGGAGCGTTCTCCCAGGAAGATGGCAATCTCATAGGGACCATCAGGCTTATCCTTAACTCAGAGCTCGGCTTCCCCATTGATCGCCACTGTACATTCGACACGGATATCTCTTCGCTGGACAGAAACAGAATAGCCGAAATATCACGGCTCGCGGTAAGCAAGGAATACCGGAAACGCGCCGTGGACAAGCTTATTTACAACAACGGTGAACCGGATCCTCTGCAGAGAAAGGAATCACGTGATATCCAGGAAAAACGCAAGCAGGAATTTTTCATCATAATGGGTCTTTACATCTGCATGTACATGGAAAGCTCGAAGATAGGGCTCACACACTGGTTTGCCGTCATGGCCAACGGCCTGAGCATACTGCTGAAGAGAATGAAGATCCAGTTCACACCCATCGGGCCGGAAGTGGAATATCATGGACGCCGCATACCATATATCGGAGCGATTGACGATATCGTAAGCAGAGTTGCCGCTGAGCAGCCAGAGGCATTCCAGTCATACAAAAGGTCCATTGTCGGTGGACAATAAGGGCCCAAGGTTTCCCGTATCTGGGTTACAGACGATGACTATCCGATTTTCGGTTGCAGCCTTTAATCATCCCAATCCCTCCTCCTACCAGAAATGCCACTTTCCAGTCATGAGCACATAGATGCCAAGGGCCAGATTGGTAATCCCATGGGCGACGATGCAGGCGGTCAGGCTCCTGGTGTAATAAAGCAGCAGATTATAAACAAGACCGGCGATTATCCCCGCCAGAAACAGATTGTGTTCAAGCCCGAAAAGGACCGCTGTTACGAGAAATGAAGTCCAGGTAAAATGGCCTATTGCTACTTTACTGTAATCATTTGATATTACATACCGTATCAGGAACGACCGCCAGAACAGCTCTTCCATTATCGGAACAACCAGGGCAGCCCCCGCAAGACGGAAGATGGTGAGCGACAATCTCAAGGTTCCATCACGCGCCACATTCGGATCAAATCCCTGAAGCGTGCCCATGACGGCGGCGGGAAAGTCCATGTTAATCCACATCAGGAATACGACAATACCCGCAAAAAAAGCGGCGGGGAAGGCAAACCTTTCACCCAGGTCTTTGACCCGTATCTCCGTGTAGCTTTTCCTGAAAAGGAAAAGAAGCAGAGCCACGGACAGCGCCTTTACGGGATACAGACTCATCAAAAAATCTTCAGGGATAGCGGCGTATCCCTTGGCGTTCAGATAGCGCAGTCCCTGTTCCACGGCGAGAAAGCCCATATAGGCAGCAAAGGGCGCTATCCTGAAAAAAGCTGAAGATGTCATTTATACCTTGCCTCCACTTAATGGTCATCTGGTTTCATTAAACCATACATTCGGTTTGCTGTGTCAAGTTTCTCGACACATACAGGCTCATTTAACCCTCCATTTCTCTCCGTATACCACAACCGCACGGATTAGTGGATGTATTATATTGGCATTGTTACTGCAAAACAGTTTCTTCAGCAAAGGATAACCACCAAATTGTCCGGAAACGAGCGGCGCCATGCAAGCAATGATAAAACCTTCAGAATCATCCGTAATCACAGATGAAACGATTTCCCTTCACAAGGATCTCACTGACATCATCCTTGGAACAGACGACATCAGCGCAATAGCCAACATGATTCTGGATATTGTCGTCCGCTACACTAATGCCGGAAAATGTTCCCTGATGCTTCTCAACGCCAGGCGGGAGTTGTCCATAATAGCGTCACGAGGCATAAACAGGGAGATATCACGTGCTTTCAAGTCCAGGATTGGCGAAGGGGTCGCCGGAACGGTGGTAGGTCAGGTTGAACCTGTATTTGTGGAAGATATCGAAAAAGATGAGAGGTTCAGGAATATCAGACGAGGATATTACCTTACGAAATCCTTCATTTCATGCCCTGTGGCGGGCAACGGCAAGATGCTTGGCGTACTTAACGCCAGCGATCGGAAGGACTTTCCACGTTTTGAAGAGCATCAATTCGACCTGATGCGCATAATTGCCTGCCAGACTGCGGTTGCTCTGGAAAACGCCTTTCTTGTGGCGCGATTTCGCGAAAAGACAGCGGAACTGGAAGAAATGAACAGGAAACTCATCGAATCCGACCTCCACAAAACTGAATTCCTGACCCGAATCTCCCACGAACTGCGAACCCCCCTCAACTCCATCAAAGGCTCCGTATATTACCTTAACAGTTCGGAACGCCTCTCCGACAGTGAACGAAGGGAGTTTTATTCCATCATTTCCAAGGAAACGGACAAGCTGACCTCGATTGTAGAAAACCAGATCGATTTTCTGGCCTTTGAAGACGAACTGAGAACCATCAGGAAGTCGGTAATAAGCCTGGAGGAAATTCTGCGAGAGGTGACCTGCTCGAGGGAACTGTCCGAAAGGATCGACAGGGCTGGATTGACTCTTCATGTCATCATGGAAACGGGAATTCCTGAAATTGTGGGAGACAAAAGCAAACTCTGCCAGATGTTCATCAATCTGATTGAATGTCTCCTTCCCTCATTGAAAGAAGGAGACGAAATACGCATAACCGTCGGAGGAAACGATTATGTAATGGTTGGGATACGCTTGAGCCGCGAGATTGCCAAGGAAACCCTTGATACCTTTATGCAGACGAACCATCCGTTCCAGAAAACAGGGAGCGAGGAAGGCGTGAAGATGTACCTGGCCAGAAAAACCGCCGACAGCCACGGCTGGGAAATGAAAATGGACAATACAGGAGACGCCTTCACGATCTCCATCGACATTCCCAAAAGCCGGCGTCAGAAGATAGAAACAGCGGTAGGCAAAAGCATTGACCTGTTCCTGGAATTTATCGCTGAAATGATGGGATTGAGCACCTGCTCCATCATGCTGCGCGACGAGGCAAGCGGTGAAATGAAGATTCAAAGCGCCCTGGGGCTTGATCGGAACATCGTAAGGAGCACGCGAATCCGTCCGGGGGATCAGATAAGCGGATGGGTTGCCCTGGAGGGGAAACCCGTGCTTGTGGAAAACATCGAATCTGACGAGCGTTTCGCCAGAAAAAACATCCCCCAGTACAACACAAAATCCCTGATCTCCGTTCCACTCCGTGTAAATGACAGGGTATTGGGCGTTCTGAACCTCAACAACAAAAAAACCGCTGAACCCTTTACCAAACAAGATCTTTCCATTGCCGCCGCTCTCGGCGCCAGACTCACGAATCTCATGGAAAAGCTCAAAGATGATGAAGGATGGGAAAACGGATTTCGTGAATTCACTGCGTCATTCGACAAACTTCTTACCGCCGGGAGAAAATACAATAAAAAAGGGAGCCTCTTCCGTAACCTGACGCGAAGGATCATGGACGCAATGGGATCCACCGATGAGGAGAAAGAGCTGGCTCTCTATGTATCAATGGTTTACGATCTGGGACTGATGCTCATGGATGAAGAGGTGCTGCACAAGAAAAAACTCGAGCCATCAGAATTCGCGTCTCTTAAAGTCCATCCGTTCACCACCGTGGAGCTTTTGAGCGGCATAGAATCCTCTCCGGAAGTAAAGCAGGCGATTCTGCATCACCACGAGAAATATGACGGCGCCGGATATCCAGACGCGCTCTCCGGGGATTCCATACCTCTTGTCTCCAGGGTAATCGCGGTAGTGGACGCATACTGCGCCATGGTTTCCAAGAGACCCTACCGGAACGAAATGAGCGGTTCCGAAGCGCTGGAAGTTATCAGGAACTCTTCCGGGACATGCTACGATCCGAAGGTGGTAAAAGCGCTGGAACAAGCGCTGATGCAGATCTAGGGTTCCAGGGGTCGAGGGGTCAAGGGGGGGGGAGTGATAACATGACCCTGCCCCCCTGGAATCCCGGGACCCTCGAACCCTTTCTATCCAGCTCCTATGCCATGCTTCTTCATCAGGTCGTAAAGTGTCGGTCTGCTTACTCCCAGCGACTCCGAAGCCTTGGCGATATTTCCCCCCATCTCTCGCAGGACTGATTTTATGAGATCCTGCTCTACGCGGTCGCGGGCATCCTTGAGAGTCAGCCTTCCTCCAGGCTGCCCGGCATCATACCCTGTTTTGCGTTCAAAACCGAGATCCGATGGCTCCAATAGCGGCGAGTCAGCCATTATGACCGCCCGCTGCACACGGTTTTCCAGTTCCCTCACGTTACCGGGCCACTCATAGGACCGTAAACGCCTTAATGCCTCCGCGCTGAAGCCCTTTATCTTCCGGTTCAGCCCCTCTCCGAATCTTCGCAGAAACAGGTTGGCCAGAAGGAGGATATCCTCGCCCCTTTCCCGCAATGGAGGAAGATGTATGTTGATAACCGCGATCCTGTAATACAGGTCCTCCCGGAAGTTCCCCTCCCTGATGGCCTTCTCAATATCCACATTGGTAGCGGAAATCACCCGCGCATCAACGGGGATGTCTTCCCTGCCGCCTACCCTCTGGATTACTTTCTCCTGAAGGAAGCGAAGGAGCTTTACCTGGAGTCCAGCCGGAAGTTCCCCTATTTCATCAAGAAAAAGGGTTCCGGTATGGGCATATTCAAACTTGCCCTGGTTTCTCGCATGGGCGCCGGTGAAGGACCCTTTTTCATGTCCGAAAAGTTCCGATTCAAGAAGGTTCTCCGGTATCGCCCCGCAATTTATTGGTATGAAAGGACGGTTCTTCCGCATGCTCATACTATGAATGGCCTTGGCCACCAGTTCCTTGCCGGTGCCGCTCTCACCTGTTACGAATACGGGAACATCCGAGGATGCAACCTTTCTGATGGTAGCGAAAACCTGCTCCATGAGCGGGCATTGTCCAAGAATGTTGCCGAACTGGGTGGTATTTTCCTCAACGGCCACCTGGAGACGCCGGTTTTCTTCCTCCAGCGCCCGGATATGGAAAGCCCTCCCCAGCGCCACCTTCAACTCTCCGATATCTATGGGCTTGCGATAAAAGTCATATGCGCCGGTTCTGACCGCGCGCAAGGCGCTTTCATGTTCATCGTTCCCTGTTATCACGATAACCTTCGTAGCCGGTTCCATGCGGAGAATCTCCTCAAGGCAACGGAAGCCCTCCGTAGTACCGTCGGCATCTGGAGGCAATCCCAGGTCGAGGGTCACCACGCCCGGCCTGTTCTTGCGGAAAGACACGAGCCCTTCTTCCACATCAGCGGCGAGAGACACCTCATATTCCTTGCCGAGACCCCATTTCATCTGTTTCCTGATATCTTCGCCATCATCTATTATCAGCAGTTTATCCATGTATACCTCTTTAAAGACATAGGGTTCGAGGGGTCAAGGGGTCCAGTGTTGAAGGATTTTTGTTTTTCCCATTGCCCCTGGCCTCCTTGACCCCTCGAACCCTTACTCATCGTATTTCGGAAGGCGGACCGTAAAGACGGCGCCGGCGCCGACCTCGCTCCTGGCCTCAATGACTCCGCCATAGGCCTCTACCGTCTGTTTGCACTGGTACAACCCGATGCCAAGCCCCTTTTTCTTTGTCGTATGGAACGGCCTGAACAACTCCCGCGCCATGAATTCGTCCGTCATGCCGCACCCGCTGTCTTCCACCCTGATAAAGACCATGGTGTCCTCGGAACCCGTCGAGATCCGCACCAGGCCCCTCTCCCCGGTCGCCTCCAGCGCATTCAGCAGAAGATTACGGATGACGTTTCCGATCTGCTCGGCATTGACCATGGAAACCGCCGGCATACCTTCAAGAACAACCTCCGGCTGTTTTCTGGATCTGCCGACTTCAGCCGTCACCTCGGCCGCCAGCAAGTGGATATCCACCGGAGCGGTTGAAGGCAAACCTCCTTCAGGCATCATCTTCAGTCGCTGGGTGAGATTGTTCATACGCGTCAGGGTGTTTCTGATGGTGTCGAGCATGTCGCGCTGGAACTCAGGATCATCCATATAATCCCTGGCGTTTTCCAGGAGCATGGAAAGGCTTGAGGTCAGATTCTTCAGGTCATGCACGACAAATGAAGAGACCTTTGCCACCGCCGCGATCTCTCTCGTTTCGGCAAGTTCGTCGGCGAGGGAAAAATTATCGATGGAGAGCAGAGACTGGCGGGCAAAGGTCTTCATCAAATCATAGTCCTCAAAGATATACTCATCAACGGCCAACTGCTCACCCATGGCAACGAGCCCTCTTACAGCTTCCTTGCTTCGCAGCGGGGCAACCAGTCGCGCCTCCATCCTGTCGATAAAGGCCTTTTCAGTATCCGCAGGCTCGTATTCCACATGGGCCGTATTGAATATTCTTCCCTTTTCCATGAAGTAGCCGACAAGAGGCGTGTCCGAGGGGAGTTCCGCTTTTATGTCGGGGATCCCCTGGCGGGCGACCTGAACAAATCTCTTTCCACCGCTGTCCAGCAGATAAAGGGAACAGCCCTTCAGGCCGAAGGTCTCCCGGTAGGTGGCAAGGACCGCTGAAGTGACCTCATCCAGGCTTCTGCATGATGCCAGCCGTCCGGTAAATCCGAGCCACTGTTCGCGGTAGTCGTGCTTGTGGGGATAGAAGTGCTTGTTGATGAGCACCTTCACCCGTCTTCGCAACTGTTCCGAAAACAGGACCAGAAATACCGCGATACCGGTAACAAAGGCAATGAAGATAACGAGATTTCTGCTGAAGGAAACCCCGAGATAACGCATTCCCTCACCCATCACCCCCAGAAACAGGAGATACATTCCCACAAGCAGCAGGGTCAGGGAACGATAGAAGATATAGCGGGAAACCACTATGGAGACGCCATTGCCACGGAAAAGTTTCGAATAGCCGAGAAGAATGGACGAAACTATGAAGACACCCGAACGCACCGACACCAGGTTCATGTTAATGGTCCGGTAGAGCAGACCCTGGCTGAAATAGAATACCAGCACGGTAAGGATCGCGGCAAAGCCTATGACCTCGAACTTGATGCTGTAGCGTTCCCTTCCGGAGGTGGCTGAAAAAGTGGCCTCCAGATTCATCAGGGCGAGGACGCAGTAGAGGAGAATCCCCATATGAAACCAGTAGCCGGCGCCGCCCAGAAAGAGCATCCTCTCGGCATGAAGATCGGGAGCATAGAAAAAGGAATTTTCCGGGAACAGGAGCAGGGACAAGGGAAAGGCGGCGGACAGGGCCAGCATGACCTTCCAGAATGGCGTTATCGGCCGCTCAAGGTAGTTTCTGGCGAATGTCAGGCTGTAAAAAAGCAGGATGGAGGGCAGGAGTGATGAAGGGAAGATGAGGAGCCTGGAGACGCCCGCCGGTCCGCTCCACCCCATGAGAAGAAGGCGGTCTACCCCTTCGATGGCTGCAAGGACAAGGGCGGAGGCGGCCATGGCCAGCCCCGAAAGGGATCGCCGACGGATCACGACAAGGACCGCCAGGGAGAGGAATAGGATCGCGGATATGGCTGAAAGTACTATCTCATACATGAAAAAGCGGCTCCGTTCCGTTGTAATTCATCGTAAAGTTTACACGCCCAGGCGATAATGTCCCTCCTTCTTTTCTCAAATGAATCCGGAGGCCAGTCGCCGTAGACAAACCCTTCCGCCCCGGGAGCGCGGGGATATGCGCGCTTCAGTTCAAGAAGCCGTTGTTCAATGTCGCCGGCCCGGCTGCCCTTCCGCTTCTTTAGCGAGGCAATAAGCCGTTCAAGCTGGTAAATGTATCGATAGTCATTGATACCCTCCCGCACAGCCTCCCACACGGGAGTGGACAGGATACCTTCCCTCCCGGGATACGTCACCATGATTTCCGGGCCGTCCAGAACGGTAAACGGGTTGCCGTTGCTCCCCTGGCTCATCTGGTAGGTCCAGGGCGCCACGCCCTTCACGCCCAATCTCCAGGCCCCGAAACCGAATACATAGCGGGTCCGGCAGAGATTCCGTCCTTCCAGGGCCTCATTGGGGTATATCCACCACTGGTTCCCCATGGAACGAAGGCGGGATGCCTCCGCTTCGCTCTCCGGCGGAAGGGTGCACATCACCGCCGCCTCGGGCCATGCTCGGGTGATAAGGGTGCGGAAGCCCATCTCCCGTGCCACGACATGGAGCCTTTTCGCCGCAGCGACCCTTGCCAGGTCCTCACGGTCGGGCTCGTCCACCAGTTGCACCAGCAGCCTTTCCCTCGGGACGCCGGTCTCCCTGGCCATGTGTTGAAAGCGGCGCAGGAGAGAGCGCAGCCGCTGTTCCGCAACGGCTTCATCATAAAGGAGAATGCTTCCGGGATGCAAAGTTTTCGCGGTGTGGAGAAGATGGCCCAGATACCAGCAAAATGGACCGGGAAACCCCGTTTTCCGGTAATTCACCAGGGCTTCCCTGAGGCTTTCCAGGGAAGGCGTCCCGTCTTCAGCAGGGGCATAGACGAAACGGGAGTGGGGATACACCATGGTCATGCCGTGTTCCCGCATGTCCCGGTAGATATCGGCGCCTCTGCGGGCAAGAATCTTTCGCTCCCGGTCCGTCCAGCCTCCCGAATCCAGCTCATAGAAGGCATAGTCCATCATCATGCCGTACTGGATATCCGTATCGGTCAGCGCGAGCGGAAGAACGGTAACACGAAGGGGAATCTCTGTCCGGCGGCCCTGTTCCGGGGTAACGGTTATCACCGCGGCATACTCTCCCGGCGACGTATCAGGGGTTGAGCGCAGTGTCAGCCAGAAGGAGACGGTCTCTCCCCCTTTGAGAACCGGCGGGTCCGGTTCCAGTATCCGGGGCGCCAGGCTGCAGGGAATGGGCCCTTCCGGCTTGCCCCCACCCTCAATCCGGGTCAGCAGACCGGCCGAAGACACCTTTACGGATAGTTTTCCGACGACGCCTTTTCCGGCGCGGAACGGCGAAACCGTAACACGCGCCCTGCCCGTATCGGTAATCGCCCGCATGGAAAAGGCAAGCGGCTTCACCTCGTTTCTGGAGACGACAGCGTATATTTCCGACAGTGTTTTGCCATCCCTCGTTGGGTCGGAGGCAAGAGCATCATCCAGAGACCCGTTACTGAAGAGCGCGTAGCCCCTGTCAAGGTCTTTGGCCGAAGGATTCCACGCTCGCTTGTGTCCGGCGCCGGGAACAGAACGGTAAACCGCCGGAGGACATCTGTGTCCCCTGCCTCGGAAGGTCCTGCACAACTGATCCCTGGGTAGCGTTATTCCGGACGCGGAAAGGATACGGCCATGGCCATCCATAAGCATGACCCTTATCCTGTAGATACCATCGGGGATGGAATACGGCGTCTCCCTGGACAAGGCCAGTGAGCGGGTTCCGGGAAGGTCAAACTCCAGGCTTCCGGCCGGACCGTCCAGGGAAAGGAGCGACGCCCTGGCCATGAGGACATCGTTGTGAAACAGTTCACCGTGGACTTCAAGTTTTTCCATCCGGGGAATATCCTGCCGGACCCGGAAGCCGGCTATAACCCTCGAACGTATCTCCGGAGATTCAAGCCAGACGATGCCGTCCCTGACCAGCCAGGATACAAGTTCAACGCCCTTTCCCCGCTCCCGGCAGGAAAAGAGCGCGAAAACACCCAGCAACACCGTAAGAAGCGCCGCTGCTTGAGTGATTCTCCTCGTCTTCATCATGCAGCTCCGCCACAATCTCAGGCGCCGCCCCGACGGCCAGGCTTCCTTTCCAGAATAACACGATCCGCCAGTTCCTTGCCACCCTCGGTGACCGTGATACGCACTGAAGGGCTCTTCTTCCGGAACAGGAGCTTGTAAATTCGCTCTCTTCCTTTCAGCTCCAGCGAGACGGAGCTTTCGTTCTCCGCCATCTTCACATTTTCCCGCAGGATCCTCCTGGTTGCGGAGAGGGTCGAGGTTTCGCACGGGATCATGACGTGGAGAAAAATGGTGTCCCCGGACATCTGCAGAGGCTCCACTTCCACGCGCCAGTTGCCGTGCTGCATGGTATAGGGACCGGCATTGGCGACCGACTCGCCATACATCTGCCACTGCTTGTATTCCGCGTCAAGGAACTCGAAGGAGTTCTTGTTGGCGTGCCCGCTGCGCAGCACCACGCTTCCTTCCGGAAGCCTGGGAATGGAGTAACGGTAATCCATCAGAGTAATGGAACCGCTTTCCGGATGAACGCTCTTCACCTTTCCCCAACCCCTGTAATAGGTGTCGTCCACAAGCCAGTTGGGATGTCCCCTCAACCCCTCGGAAAAGGGCCGGTCCGTTTCGCCGAGATAGACGAAATCTCCGGGCGAGAAGCCCGAAACATCCCTGAGCCATATGGTGTTCCCTCCCGCATAGGGGAGGGCCAGCCAGGTCTTCACGCTTCCCCTGGCATCCCCTCCCCCCGCAATCCTGGTGACTGAACGAGCAGGAAGAAAGGTCCTGAGGGCAAGCCTGCCGTCCGAGGGGCCGAAGTTCCAGCCGGGGATCGTTATTATCCCGGCGTCATGCGTCTCGGAAATGCCGCCGCTCCGATTGCCCCCAAGCATCACCCCCCCGGACTTTCCGGGGATAGCGCCGCTGTTGCGTACAATCCCGGAAAAACTTTCCCGGCCTTCATGCTCGGGGCGGTAAACGGAATGGAGAAGCCAGCGCTTGGGATAGTCCGCCCTGGTGGACACCACATGGTCAAAAACCACGATGATGTCGTCGGGCCGCAGAAAAACCAGGTCCCTGGTGACAAGGGATACTTTAGCAGCTTGGCCGTCCGAGACAACCCGGCTTGAGTTGTAGGATCTGGTGATATCCGCGCTTGCGTAGTCGAAGACTCCCGGAACGCTTTCAAAGGCCCTGACACCCCCCAGGAAAGGTTCGGCGTCCTCCAGATCCGCGACCTTTTTCGGCGGATCGGCCCACCTCTGCCCCCCGTCATTGGCATACCCTTTCCAGACGGGATCCGTCTTTTCCGCATCCAGGGACTCGCCGGGACGATAGACGAGAATCGAATTATGGGCGACGGTGCGGGAGGAATAGTTGCCCCGGTGTTCGGTTTCCTCGTATTGTCCGCTGTCAATGGCCAGCCACCCCTTCTTGTATATCTGGAAGCTGCCCTGGTCACGATGGTCGTGGACCAGAGGATAGGAGGAGGCCTTGAACCAGAGGAGGGCCGCGGCCGGGTCGTCCCAGGAACTTCTCATGACCGTGATGCCGCTCCCCGAAGGCCTGCCTTCGGGAAAATCAGGCTCTCCGCCCTCCCCGGAGGGAAGCGTGCCGAAGTGATACGCAAGGGGAAGCCCGGCCTGAGAGGGCGCCGCGGCCGCCATCGTACCGTCACGGAAAATGATGTCCCACACCAGGGAAGGACCGGGGGACAGCCACTTCTTCGTGGAAAAGGGGCCGCCGAAAGGTGTTATTTCCAGGTCTCCCTGATACTGGATCATCCAGCCGAACACAGCCGCCAGATCCAGCCTGCCCGTCCTCACCGCGATACCCTGCGCCTGGGCGATATTGATGAAGGTCTCCGGCGCGGAAACCGGGGTGAAGCCATTGTAGCGGTAATCGCCGAAGCGGACCAGGCCGCCGGGCCTGCCGCTGCGGCCGCTGGCGTTGTCATAGCGCACGTGGGTGGCATACGGGAGCATCTGATAGAGCCAGAACAGGGAAAAGCCGTTTATGGCGGACGTGGTGGCGCCGACGTCCTCCCTGCCGGCGGTAACCCAGGCATCCAAGGCCCAGAGCTTTCCGGGATAAGGGGATTCTCCGTACATGGTTCCGGCCGGATATCCGCCCCTGGCGCAGGTCGCCTCCAGGATGGGCAGGGTCCGGTCCCTCCACCAGGAGACAAAGAAGTCGCAATACTGCCTCGCCTTTTTATCGGCGGCCTCGGCCGCGGAGGTGTCATCGGGAAACATCATCCTGCCGTCACCGTAAAATGCCAGACCGTAGAATCCATACATCTCGCGGGTTTCGCGAAAACGGCCGCCGATGGCCTTCTTGAGACCGGAACGCATCCGGTCCGCCACGGAGGTATGTTTTCCGAACACAACCGCTCTCTGTTCCGGGGTCATGGCATGGAAAAGCCAGTCATAGCAGGCGATGTAATAGGGCGTGTATTTCCTGAAATAGCCCAGGTCGCCGGGAGGTTCCAGTTTCAACAGCAATTCCGCGCCCAGGCGGCCGTAATCCTGGATAGAACGCCTGGAGTAATCGAACCCCGGCGTCTCGCCGACCGCATACAGGAAGGCAAGGCAGAGGCAGTCCGAAATACCCGGCTTGCCCTTCCCCGGAGCATAGGAGTCGCCGAATTCCTTGAGTTTCGCGTAATAGCGGTTCTGGGCGTTCCCCCGGTCCGCGCAACGGACGCGTATCCCGGAAATCCTTTCGGCGGTGAGGAAGATTCTCGGATGCCCTGCAGCGATTACGTAAATAGGGTCTGGCGAACCTTCGGATGAGAGGCCGCACGCCGGGGTCAGCATCAACAGCAGCGCCAGAAAAAAGATTTTCAGCATGGCAGCGGCCTCCCGTCTCTATTCATGCCATGAGCGATTCAACTATCATCTTTTCCAGGTTCAGGGACTCTTCCAGGGGGACATCGATGTTGTAGTCGTCCTTGTACACGAAGCTCGGTTTCTCCCTGTAGGCATAGTGGTGCCAGACCGGGGAAAACTCGGTGATATAATACTTGCCGCCGCTGGGGATGATGTCGATGTTGAGCCAGGTGGCCCGCAGATCCCCGGCAAGCCTTTCCGAAACAGCCAGCACTTCTTGAGGAACCCGGCTCCACTCCCCGATGCCGCCGCCGTCGATGTTCACCTTCCATTGTTCCTGGTTTGCCTGAAGCCTCCAGTGGGCCTCAACAACCTTGCCGCCGCCGACGACGGTCTTAATGTCGCGATCAAGGGTCAGGTATCTCTGGGCAAGAAGAGGGGGGGAGAGGAATGGATAGGTCATCCTCCTGGCCTTGATGAGATGGTAGTAAAAGATCCTTTTCGTGAGCATGGACATGACATGCCTTGCCCCTCCGGCGTTGAAAAGGTCGAGGGTCGACAATCTGAAGAGGGAAAGAAGCTCCTTCCGGTTGCGGACCTTGAACACAGAGCCCCCGCCGGCGCCGTAGCGGTTTTTCACGACCATGGGAAAACCCAGCTGTTCCTCGGCGAGACGGAGGGAATCCTTGGAAAACAGGGGCAGGGTGTCCGGAATCGGATAGTCCCGGTTTCTCAGGAAGAGGTACTGCCTGTATTTGTCGTTGTAGAACCTTATCACCTTCGGGTCAGGGTACATCTTCAGGTGTGGATGCTCCGTGCTGAGATGGATCAGGTTGTCATACACATGGTAGAGGGCCAGAGGGTGGTTCGAGCTGTACAGGAAAGACGGATAGTAGATGACCATATCCGTATCCGAATAGTCATGGTCGACCCACTCCTGGGACTCGAAATCAAGGACCGTACAATCGATCCCATAATTCGCCAGCATCTCCCGGAACGCAGCGAAACGCTCTTTTGACTTGAAAAGTACGGCTTTCATGCTCTTTTATCCCCTCGATCTTTCGTTATCGCGTCGCCGTTTGCTCCCCGGCGCTTTCCAGGGCCAAACGGTAAGCGTCCTTCTGCAGCTCGTTGATGATGCTCCAGTCATAGGTTTCCGCCAGCTGCCGGGCGTTCTCCGCCATAGACCGTCTCGCTTGTTCATCGCCCAGCAGCGTCTCTATCCGTGCCACGAATTCCAGGGGGGTGTCGGCAATGGCGATGTTCTCGCCATCCGTGACCGCAAGGCCCTCGCAACCAACGGAGGTGGAAACTATCACCTTACCCATGGCCATGGCGTCCAGGATCTTGAGGCGCGTTCCGCTGCCGATGCGGATGGGGACAATCACCACGGCCGCCTCATCCACGTAGGGGCGGATATCGTCCACAAACCCGGTTGCTTTCAAACTGGGATTGCAGCGGGCGGCCTCGGCAATCTGGGCGGGTGGAGAGGTGCCCACAAAGGAAACCGACACATCGGGCCGCCGCTCCCGCAGAACCGGATAGATATCGTTCCAGAAATACAGAACCGCGTCCCTGTTGGTATGCACATCCATGTGGCCGAACCAGAGCACGGTATTGGGCATGACCGGCTTCCCGGAGGGTTTGAAGGAGGACGTATCCGTGCCGTTGGGCACCACCACCATGGGTTTTGCCACTCCCATGCCGCGCAAAAGCTCCCTGTCGGTTTCGGAGACCGTCACGCAGCAGTTGAATCTGTTCATGGCGTCTCTCTCGAAGGCGCGCAGCTTCATCCACTGATAACCAAGAAACAGCTTTTTCAGGGGATTGCTCTCCGTTTCGAACCAGCGGCGCAACCGGACCGATTCCACGTTATGGTTCACGAGGATTTTCGGCAGGCTTGGAAATTCATCGAGATAGACGGCCAGCGGCAGCAGGTCCACGTGTACCAGGTCGATCCGTTCATGGGCCAGTATTTCCCTGATCTTCTTTCTCATCTCCGGCGCGTCGTACTTGCGGGCCACAAAAGGTAGTCCGGAAAAGAGATTTCGGAGCAGGGACAGGAAAAGGGTCGCCCTGGACATGTCGGCCGGGATATGGAAAGGATGGACCGCCTTGCAAAAGCTTCGCAGATGGTCCAGGTTTTCCGGCTTCAACTCATGCTCCGGGTGCTGCGCAAAGGTGACGAGGGTCACGTCGTGTTCCCGCGCCGCGCCCTTCAGGATGTGGTAGGTGCGAAGGCTGTGGCCGCTGATGAGCGGATACGGGCTTCTCGTGGAAAGAAAGAGTATGTTCATGACACGCCTTTTCTGTCTCTCAGGATTTCGTGATACAGGGCAAGATATCCGTCCGCCATCGCCCTGGCGGAAAAATTTTCCCTTACTCTTTCCGCGCCGTTAGCGGCCATCATGGACGCGGCAACGGGATCGGACAGGATGCGGACAACCGCGCCGGCAATGGCGTCCCGGTCCGCCGGAGGGATGAGAAGCCCGCTGACCTGATCCAGGATCACCGATGGTATGGCCCCAACCCGGGTGGCCACCGCCGGCGTCCCCGACGCCTGGGCCTCCAGGAGGGCCATGGGAAGACCCTCGCTGAGGGAAGGAAAGACAAATACATCCATGACCCCCAGGAGATCCGGGATATCCTTCCGCGAACCGGCGAAGACAACACGCCGGCGAATCCCCAGCTTGACCGACTCCTCCTCCAGCGCGCCCCTCTCCGGGCCATCGCCCACGATGAGTATAAACGCCGAAGGGAAGCTTTGCAGGGCCACCGGCGCCGCCTGCAGGAGAAAGGTCTGACCCTTTTCCCTGGTGAGGGCGCCTACCGTGCCGATCACCCTGGCGGACGCCGGAATACCAAGGGCATCCCTCAGTACCGGAACAGCCGGGCGCGCCTCGAACCGGCTCGTGTCTATGCCGTTGTCGATTATTCGCAGCCTTTTTCTCCCAATCCCGGCACGACGGAGTTTGCGGGCAATCTTTTCCGAAACGGCCACCACCCTGTCGGCATGCCCGGCCACATATGCGTCGGCAAGGTTGTAGAAAAACAGCTTCAGCCCCGAACGCCGGCCGTGGTTGGTCACCACCCAGCCGGGGCGCCCGGCGCCCATGGCGCGCCAGGCGTAGTAGTTGCTCTTGTAATTGTGGGAATGAAGGATATCGACTCTTTCATGACGAATCACACGGGCGATTCCCGCCATCACCGTCCTGTCGAGACGGCCGGCGCAGGGATAGACCGTCACATTGATATGCCGTCGCCGCGCTTCTTCCGCCAGGTCGGGATTTGGATGGTCCGCATTGACCAGCACGCCCATGGAGACATCGCAACCCCTCTCCCGGCATTGAACGGCAAGCTCCAGGGCAACGTTTTCCGCTCCCAGAAATCCGGAGCTGCTTATCAGGTGAAAGACCCGCGGCGGCATGGGTCCCCTATCTTGCCCCTTGATAATCACTGCAGAAACCTGGTCAGTTCCGGTATCATGGCGCGGGCGAAATCCTCCATCAACGGATAGGTGGCGTCCTTGCCGTCGGGCATCCGCACATGGATCTGCACCTGAGCGCCGCTGGGACGTCTGAACCCCATCTGCTGCCTCATCATCTCCCAGCGGAACCGGGGATAGTTACCGGTCATGGCCGTTCCGGTTACATAGAAATAATAGATAACCTTGGCAGGCTCGGAGCTTCCCAGGAGCAGCTTATTGACCTCAATCGTCCGGCCTTCCCCCGCCTTGTCCGTAATCCTGAGGGGAACGGAAGAGCGTCCAAGGACCTTCATGCCCACGCCCGTATTGCATGACTCGGGATTATGGAAGCCGATCCTGTTGTCCGGGTAGTACACCAGAGAAAGAAAGACATGCTCGCCCGACCTGTTCACGTAGTCGCGGCTCAGGATATACTCGGTGTCCAGTATCTCCTTGACCCGCTCATCCACCGGGTATTCCGTTCCCCTCCATCCCCCGGCGGAAAGGGGCAGAGTGGAAAGGTCCAGCGGTACGGTCCCCCTGGAGAGGCGGTTGTCCAGATAGACAAACCCTGATGTCGCCAGCAGCATAAGAAATACAATCAGAAGCCTTTTTTTCATCGGCGGCCCTCCAGAACCCTCATGGAGATAAAAAGCAGGATCATGCTGATTACGAACACGCCCAGGCCGGAGGTGGTATGAAACCAGTGCTCCGGCGAGGCCCAGGCGCCTCCAAAGCGGTCCGCCACCAGGATCAGGGCGCAGACCCTGAGCACATTGGTTAGGATGGCTACGGGGATCGCGATGAGAAAAAGGATTATCTTCCGCGTCATGGTCATGTCCGACATACAGGCGATGAGAGCGCTCAGGGCCATGAGGGAGATGAGGGAGCGGATGCCGCTGCAGGGATCGCCCACGGAAAGGCTTGCATTGGCGAGATTGATAATCGCCCCCTCCCGGTAAAGGGCCACTCCCAGAGTCTTCATGGTAAACGCCCCCAGATCAGCCACCAGCATTTTCAGGGGAAAGGAAAAGGCGGAGATTACGCCCATGGGCAGGGGAAACATGAAAGCAAGAAACGCCAGGGGAAATGCCGATTTTCTGGTGACAGCCGCTCCGAACAGGTAGAGGGATACGCCGACGGCAAGGAGCAGAATGGAAAAGCCCGAGGTGAAAAAGACGTGGGTCCAGACGCTTCCCACATGAATCAGCAGGGCAACGGCAATCAGAATACCCCCGATTTTCAGGCCGGAGACAGGCAAACGGCGCAGTTCGTCCCTTTTCCGCCAGAGAAGCCAGCCGCTGACGAGAGGCACGAGAAACCCGTGGGAATAATGGGAATCCGGGTTGGTATAACGTTCGTAAAGCCACAGGAAAGTGTCATGGTATGCGTAGACGAACAATCCCAGGGAAAGCGCCCCCAACAGCAGGACGGTACGGTTCTCCCGCGAAAAAAACTCAGCCGTGCATTCAGCTCTCACCGCCACCTCCGGTTGTCGCGTCCACATTTCGGGACATCATATATTCATACAACTGTTCATGCTTTCGCACCATCGCCTCAACGGTAAACTCCCTGACGACCCGTTCCCTCCCCGCGTTTCCCATGATCCTCGCCCTTGCGGGATCATTGAGCAGAGAGAGAACCGCTTCCGCCAGGGCGCCGGTGTCGGCCGGCGGTACCAGGCGCCCCGTAACTCCATCGATCACCAGTTCGGGATTACCGCCAACGCTGGTGGCCACCATCGGTTTTCCGGCCGCCATGGATTCCAGGATTACGTTGGACATGCCCTCGCTGGTGGAGCAGAGCACCGAAACGTCCATGGCGGCAAGGATGGCCGGCGCGTCGCTCCTGGTTCCGAGAAAAAGGACCTTGTCTCTGATGCCCTTTCGCGACGCCGTTTCCTCGAAACGGCGCCTGAGGGGACCGTCTCCCACCAGAATAAATATTGTACCAGGGGCCTGAGCGAGAATCCGGCCTGCCGCGGCCAAAAAGAAATCATGACCCTTTATCTCGAAGTTCATGTTGGCAATCATCCCCACCACCGGAACCGTCTCTGGAATGCCCAGGTCACGCCTCGCATCAGCGGGGTTTTTGAGCGTCCGGTAAGGGGAAAAGTCAAGGCCGTTGTAGATGACCTCGATCTTTTCCAGGGGGAGGCTCCCCTCCGCATGGGCATGTTCCGCCACGGCCCGGCACACCGCAATGCACCGGCCGCAGTAGCGGGCGGTTTGGCGAAAGAGCTTGCGGTAGAAGTCACCCCTCTTGAAACCCAGATCCCGGCGCGAAGTGACCCAGAGGGGAATCCCGGCGCAACGGGAGATCAACCATCCCATTACTTCTGACTTTTCGAAAAAGGTATGGATGATATCCGCTCCCTCCCGCCGCGCCAGACGACACAGCCTGTACAGCTGGGTGATGCCCGCCGGTCCGTAGAAACGGCGGACCGGGACGTGAAGGAGGGTCGCTGTTCCCGCCGGACCCGTGGGTATCCCGCAGGTTCCCGATGGCCCCAGTTGCGCGACGATTGCCCGGAACGCCATCGGGTCCAGGGACGAGGCGAGCAGAAAGAGCTGTTTCTCCGCCCCGCCCCGCGACTGGGTCCCCGGCGGCGGAAGGCATGTGTCGATGAGATAGAGAATAGTGATCGGCTTGCCTCCCTTGACTTTCTCCGGCTTTCCTTGTCGGACTTCTGTCATCAAGTTACTTTTCGCCATAGACAAACACCACATCGCGCGCATAGGCGCGGAAGACATCCTCGGCGCCCATCGGCTCGGCCGGGGCCTCGGAAAATCCGTAAGAAAGCTTGTCGAGCAGCGGCAGGTACGCGCCGATCTTGATGCCGAAGGCAACCCCCTCAATCTTCGGTTGACGGATCACCGCCAGCGCAACACCGACCACCGCGCCACGGGAATTGAAGATCGGCCCCCCGCTGTTACCCGGATTGATGGGCGCGGTAAGACGGAACTGGTGGGCCGCGTCATGGATCCCCGAGGTTGCGCTCACCTGGCCGGAGACAATGCTGGGGTCCTTGCTCAGGGCCGCGCCCAGAGGATATCCAATGGCGTGCGCCGCCTCTCCGGCCACGACGGCGGACAACCGGTCGATCCGCAAGCCCCTCTCGGAGGAAGGGGAAAACCCATCCAGCTTCAGGACGGCAAGGTCCAGCCGCGCGTCTCTCGCAACCGGCGCGGCGGCGTAAACGGCGCCGTCCGGGAATCTGACGGAAATCTTCGCGAACCTTCCGAGCACATGGTTGACCGTCACAACATAAGCAGAGTTCCAAAGGAGAAAACCGCTCCCGCCCGACCGGAGAAGGTTGTCAATGGCAACCATCCTGGGTTCCTTGCGAAGGTAGGAGGTTGTCTTGCCGCCAGGCGCCTTCACCTTCGCCGGCAGGTCGTCGGAAGATACAAACTGGTTGAAATCCTTCATCACAACCCTTGTGGGAAACCATTCTTTCCAGAGAAATGGCTTGTAGGCGGCCTTACCCGCATACACCCCTCTCCGGGCCAGTGGCGACACATAGAACCACGGCTCTTCGTTACCGAATCCCATGGCGTACTCATCGCCATTGAGGATAACCGCCTTCAGCTTCTCCGACCCGCCGTCGTTGTTCAGGAAGACGGCCAGAAGCGCCTGCCGCCCTCCCCTGCTCCCCTGCCAGATACCTATCAACGGGTCCTCCCTTATCTGGGAGCGGACCGTTTTCACGTACCTGTCGTACAAATCCCTGTCGGTTGTGTCGGCCGTCGGAGAAGAGGCGCAACCGCCGGAGAGCATCAGCAGGCATAATGTAACCAGGCTGAAAAGAAATAGTTTCATTCCATACATCTCATTCACACCTCAACGGGGTCCGGGAGAAATCCTCCAGCCAGATATCGCAGCGGCCCGAACCGGAAATCCGTCAAGAGCCGCTCCAGACGCCGCGCGGTCTTGTCCAGGTTCACGTAGTGGCGGAAACGGTAATCTCTGCGGATCCGCATGCGGGGCTGCCCTGGGTCCAGTTCCCACGGATGAAGGTAGAACACGATCGGCTTTCCTTCACCCGCAATGCGGCGGCACAAGCCGCGAAATATGAAATAGGGAAAGAGGCGGAAATACCCCCCTCCGGCAGCGGGAATGTTAAATCGCGAGAACCTGACCGTTGACAGGGGAAGCTCCACGAGACCGTTGTGGTGCCGGAAGGGAAAGCGGGAAGACCCCCTGAAACCGTAACGGTTATGGAAAGAGGTGGGAAACACGCTGGAATCATAGACGAATCCCTCCTCGAGGAGCACATCCAGAGCCCATTCCGTTTCCGGGGTCAGGGAGAAGGAAGGGGCGCGATACCCCAGCACAGGCTCGCCCGTGATGGACTCGATGATTTCCTTCGATTTCCCGAGATCGCGGGCAAACTGGACCGTATCCTGTTTATAAATAAGCTCGTGGCCGTATCCATGGCTGGCTATCTCATGCCCTGCGGCAAAAATCTCTTTCACCAGCCCGGCGCACCGTTCGGCAATCCAGCCGAGGATGAAGAATGTCGCCTTCGTATCGTATTGTTCCAGGATACGAAGTATGCGCCGGGTATTCTCCACCACCCTGAGATCACAGGTGTCCCAACTGTCGGCGGCAATGGCGCCCTTCAGGTTCTCCACCTGGAACCAGTCTTCAATGTCAAAGCTGAGGCCGTTGCTGATTTCCATATAAACTACTTTCTCACCGTCTCCCAGGTGACCATCTTCTGCCCCTGCAACGTCTTCCAGAAGGCAACCATGGAGGCCGCGTTCACCACGCAGAAATATAGTGGTATGGCAAGGGGACGGAGTTTTATTCCATATCGATCGCCCGCAAGCCCCACAAGGGCCGACAGGTAAAACAACACCTGAAGTCCGAAGGCGAGGTTGTAGAACCAATGGCCCAGCAGAAATGCGTTGGACGCCATCATTATGACGAGAAAGAACGGTATGAGCCAGCGCAGTACCTTATGGGAAAATAGCTGAAAGGATACGAACGGGTAGCGCAGCGGATTGAGCAGCGATTTCACATACAGAATGCCGCGCATGGCGCGGGTAATGACCCGGACCCGCATACTGAACTCCTCCACCGGTTTCTCCGTGGTCTCCTCGTAGGCAACCGCCTCGGGCTCGAACACCACCCGGTAGCCCCTCTCGATGATCTTGAGAGGCTCCACCAGGTCGCTGATGATATCCGGAGGAAGAGGCACGTAGGCCGCGCGCCGAACCGAGTAGATGCAGCCGCAGCATCCGGTGATGGTGCGTATTCTCGTCTGCATGCTCTTGATGAAATTCTCGTATCTCCAGAAAAGGATGGAGCCTGTGCCGACCGGCGCACCGGTTGGATTGACATATTCATAACGCCCGCTGACCGCTCCCACTTCAGGGTCCGCATAGTTCCGCGTCAGCTTCCTGATGGCGTCCTTCTCATAGACGGTGGTCGCGTCCGAAAAGATTATCACATCTCCCGTAGCCGACCGGACAGCCTCGTTCTGGGTAGCGGTCTTTCCGACCCTTCCCTCCACCCTTTTCAGGATCACCCCGCGGTCAGCGAACTCACCCACGATTTCGTCGGTCCGGTCCGTGGAGCCGTCGGAAGCGACCATCAGCTCCAGCAGGCCCCTGGGATAGTCCAGTTCCAGAACCTCGTTCAGCTTTTTCCGGATATTCTTCTCCTCATTATAGGCGGTAATGAGAAAGGTCACCCGGAACTCCACGTCCTTGCGCCGCACCGGCTTCCTGAAAAAAAGCGCCAGACAGGGTATGAGAAGCGTATAGCCCAGATAGGTGTACAGGATGATCAGGAACGAGGACCAGAATACTATTGTCACCATGTTTTACCCGTTTCTTTCCAGGATACGTTGCCTGCGTCTCCGGCCGGAACTCCGTCCGGCGCCTTCACTTCGCCATAGTAGAAGGTAAAGCTTGCCGTAATCCCCATGAAAAGCCAGAAAACCGCCATCAGGTTGTAATAAAGCGTCTGGTCGCCGCTGATGCTGCCGGCCAGATGGGCGACGACGCAAAGAAGAAAACCGAGCCCTATCCCCCGACCCATACTGCTTGCCGAAGCGCGGAAGAGTCTGTAGGAATGTCTGAGGAGGGCCAGGATATAGATTATGAAAATGGAAAGGCCAAAAAGGCCCTGCTCCGCCAGTATCTTCATATACAGGCTGTGGGTTATCATGCCCTCCTTGTGGCGGAAGGTATCAAAGCCGATGCCAAACAGCGGCTGCTCCCGGAAATACTCCTTTGCCTTGTCCCACAGCTCCTTTCTTCCCACCGTGTCCAGTTCAACCCCCCCGACACCGACGGCGCTGGACTGCTCTTTTTCTTCACTTACGTTTCCCTGATCGATGAATGTCATGTCGATCCGCTCCACAACGGAAACAGGCAGCAGGAAACGGTAAAAAAGGACCATTACGACAATCAGGCCGAGTACGCGCCGGTCCTTGAGTATCCCCAGGGCCAGAAAACCGGCCATGACACTGATATAGGCGGCGCGCGAGTAGGAAAAGAGGATGGGATAGAAATTACATGCGCACACGAAATATATGGCGTACTTGAGCTTTTTCTCCTCGATGTAGTAGGAGATGCCCAGCAGGAGCATGGTAAACATGGCGTAAAAGGCCCCCAGCTCATTGGGGCCAAGGCTGCTGAACGCCCCCTCAATCCTGATGGAATGGGAGTAATGCTCGGTCTTCATCCACCGGAACGTGCTGTAGAAGTTGAAGTCCATGGCCAGCAGCGACAACAGGATACCCATCAGTACCAGCCTGGCCTTTTTCTCCGTATTCAGGTTGTTGGCGGCGATGAAGTATAACAACGGCAGAATCATGTAATTCTTCCAGGCCATGAGCCGGGTCAGATTCACTTCACCGGGAAGCGACATGTAGGTATAGCCGCGGATGAGATTGAACAGGCTGCCCGCGCACACCATTATGACCACGGTATTGAGAGGCGAACTGATGAAAAGCGGCCGGTTTTCCCTGGCTGCGGCAATAAACCAGCCGATGCAGATGGCAATCAGGAAATAATCCGCGAAATTGTTCCCCCCCGGCAGCTCGGCAATTTTTTTCATTAAAGAGATCACCGGCACCAGCGTCGCGAAGACGGCAATGCCCACGTCTACCCGGAAGACGGTATAGAACATCATGGGGATGGACGATATGTACAGCGCCAGGGGAAGAAAATAGGTCAGCATGGAATCGAGTCTCCGCTGGCATGAAAGGCGCACATGTTATCTAACCCCTGTATTGCGCATCCTGAATTTTCCTTCCCATATAACAGGGAAACCAAGCCTCGTCATCGCCTTGAACCCCCCATTGACAACACTTACCCTGGTGTATCCCTTCTCCTTAAGCACCCTGGCGGCGCCTAGAGCCGTCCCTTCGGCGGCGCAGTCGCAATAGACCACTATTTCCTTGTCGAAAGGGATCTGAAGGTCCGCTGAAGCGAGGCGAGCCAGGTCCTCCGCGCCGTCATTGGGAAGATTTATGGCGCCCGCGATATGATACTTGGCGTAGGTTCTGTCGCTCATGGAATCGACAAGGATAATGTTGCCCTTCATGAACTTGTTGTAGGTGGCGCGGGCGCTTATTCTCGGGATATCAGAAAAGCCATCGCCATGGACGCTCGCTATAGTGGCAAACACGAAGACAGCCGGGAAAATTAAGGCCAGGTAACGCATTGTCGTTCTCCTTTCTGCATAATGATCACTTCAAAACCCATTGATGGACGGTTGCCGCTATCAACCAGGCCACGAAACTCCATATGAGGACGGCTGGCAGAGGCAACTGCTTCCTTAAACACACCAGAGCCACAAGGAAGAAAAGCATGCTGGGAAGAAGACCCCAAAGGGCGCCTTTGGCGAATTTCCGCATTATCTCCGGATTGCCCTTGTTTTCCAGATGCATCCACACCAGGACCAGGCAACCGGTGAGAGGCATGACACCGATGAGGCCGGCCGCTGACGGGAATTTCTTCCCTATTGCCGTGGCTGTCAGGATAATTGCCACGCTCAGGATTGCTTTGCTCAGGATTTGCATAAGTTATATTGCTTTCCTACTGCGTCGGTTGAATGGCCAACGGTCGGTTGTTTATCTGTTGTCTTTCCCGCGCCGAAAAAGATAACGGGCCAATTCACAGGCGAAATAATACATGGGGGGCGGAGGGATAATCCTCTCCAGAGAAAAGAGATCCGAGGAAGCATTCACCACGCCCGGTTCCGTGGTAACCACCGAGGCAAACCCCATCTCCCTGCATGCAATCCTCAATTCATCGCTGAAATCCGCGGCCTTGCCGTTGGGTATGGCGAAATGCCTTGCCTCTTTCCCGGTCCTTTCCTCCAGCACCCGCCTGGAATCAAGAATTTCCCTTTTCGCGTCTTCAAGGGGCAGCGAGGCAAGGCAGGGGTGCGTCATGGTGTGCGCCCCGAAGGTAATTCCATGCCCCGCCATCTCGTTCACCTCTTCCCAGTTCATCATCCCCCGTTGGCGTCCGGCGCCGTCATCCGCGGGGAGATCAAGCGCTGCGAAAAACTCGCGCAGGCAGGCGCGCCTTTCACTGGAGTCCGCGTGCGCCAGACGGTGATAGAGCCTTTTTTCAGCGGACCTCTTTCCCGCCAGGGTGGCGATATCAACCCGCTCTTCCCCGAATATTCCGGGGAGCATGAGCGTGTCCCGCTCCGTTTTCCGCAGGGCATATTCAATGTCGTCGACCCAGAGGCCCTCTTTCCCGCCCATGAACCCCGCCGCAAGGTAGATGGTGACCGGCAAGCAATGCTTTCTGATAATCGGAAAGGCAACCGTATAGTTATCCCTGTAACCGTCATCAATGGTCAGGACGATGGCAGGCTTCCGGAAACCCTTCCCGGTCCGGATCAGGGCACAAGCCTCATCGAGACTCAGAACATCATAGGTTCCCTTCAGGTATGCCAGCTGCCTGTCAAACTCATCGCCATCCAGGCGCGGCAGGAGGTCCTCCGCCCCATCGCCAGGGCGGCGAAAACGGTGATAAAAAAGGATCGCCGCATGCTGCTTTTTCCTGTAACTCCAGAAAAATACCATCAGCCGCAACAGGCCTGAATAATAGAGCAGAAAATACAGTGACCGTTTGATGGCCCTTTTCATTGAACTAGACATGGCGGTTGCCTGCTCGAACCAGCGAATCAAATACCTTGCGTCTCAGACCGGCATCAAAAAGCAGCACTATGGTTGTGTAGACAACCGCTCCCGCCAGGACCTGGACCATGATATTCAGCAATCCGGCCCGGAGATTGACCGCTTTTACCGCGAAAAACATGAGAAACGACGCCCCCCCGTAGATAGAGATACGAAGGTAATCGATGCGGAAGCTGAACTCCCTGAAGGAATAATATACAACTGCGCATGCATACATGACATATGAAACAAGGGTAGCGACGGCCGCTCCGATAATTCCGAAACGAGGAACCATCAGGACATTGATCAGAACATTGATGACACATGTCGTGATCATGATGTTGTTCAGCACATAGGTCTTCTTCCTGATGAAGAGACCGCTGTTGAGAATGATTGTGCAGGCATATACCGCCTGGCCGACCAGCACATAGCAGAGGACGTCATAGGATTCGAGATACTTTTCCGAGGCCAGCACTGAGATCATATCCCTTCCCACGGCAATGCTTCCCAGGGTGACAGGCAACAGCAGCAACATGAAATACCTGAACATCTTGGTAAAAAACTCTTTTGTCTCCCCTTCTCCCTTGTTCACCAGGATGGACATGTACACCGGGGTCATCGCGTAGTTAATGGGATAGATGAGTACCTCGGTAATGTGCGTAGCCAGATTGTAACCGGCCGTGTACAGGCCCAGTGGCCCGGCGCCCAGAAAGAACTGGATCAGATATCTGTCCACGTAGTTCAGGATGAGATGCCCGAATTCAGCCCAGACAAGGGGAAATCCGAACATCAGGGAACTTTTCAGGATATCCCTGGATAAATTCTCCTTTCTGATCTGAATCCGCTTCCGGAAGACAAGGAGCAGAAGGCCCAGTATCGCCGCGCCCGAGAGCAGTTGCCCCAGAAAAAAGCCCTTTACTCCCTTGACCAGATAAAGGGCAAAGACAATTCCAAAGGCCAGGGTCACGTATCTTCTCAGGATGGCGAAGAGGTTATAGAGCTTTGTTTTCTGCTCCGCCCGCAGAAAACTCATCAGGGTATCGCTCAGGCAACCGGTCACTATCAGCATCGAGGCAAGGGAAAGGAGCGGGGCCAGATTCTGGTCCCGGAAAAAGACACTCAATGCCTGGATTGCCAGGATTAATGTACCGCCGGCCAGGATAGCGAATGCGGAAACGGCGAGAAATGTGGTCGCAATAAAGGATGGAAGATTCTCCTTTGCCCGGTACTCGGCGTAGAATCTGACTATGGAGTTGGGCATGCCGAATTTTACGATGGCCACCGCAATGAACAGGGTCGTGGTGACCAGGCCCATCAGACCGTAATCATTTACGGACAATATACGGGTCAGGATGGGAAAGGAGAGGAATCCCGCCGCGAGTATGGCGGCCTGCCCTATGAAATAATGTGACGACTGCTTGACCAGAGCCCTTATGTCAGACATGGGACCCCCGCCACCTTCGGCATACCTTCTCCACTTCCAGGATCATCCGGTCCAGATGCCCGGGCTGAATGTCCTGATGGATCGGCAGTCCGAAAAGCCTGTCCTTCAGGTATGCGGCTTCCGGAAATTCATTCCACGGAACCGACGGATGAAAGGTATCCCACCACGGGTGGGATGTTATCCCCGCGCCCTTCAGGGACAGATACAACTCCTCCCTTTTTTCCCTTCCTTCCACTATCAACGGAAAAAACAACGGACAGACTCCTTCGGGAAGGACGGGCGCCGGCAAGGCGAATATCCCATCCCAGGCCGGCAGCTTCAGTCTTTCCAGCAGATAATTAAAATTTCGTCGCCGGGCATCCCTGACTGACAGGAGATCAGTGTTGCTCACGAGATTCAGGGCCGATGGTGATATGCCCCATTCCATGACATCGGGGATGAATGAGAACGAGTCCGGCCTTGTCAGCGACAGTGTTCTTTTTCCCGTCAATTTCCCCGAGGCGGATATTCCCAGCTTCAGGACATTAGCAATAAGCCAGAGCGCGGAGACGAGCGGCCTTTCAAAAACAGCGGCGCCTGGACTCCCCGCCGTTTTCTGCCGCCACAGATCGGCCAGGTAGTAAAAGGCTGAAAAACAGCTGGGCCTTACATTATTTGCCGGCGAGGAAAGGTCCGTGTTATTCAGGACCAGTATCCCGCCGTTTGCAACGGGGAGGGTCTTGAGGAGACTGAAGACCGCAACGTCTCCGAAGGTTCCCAGGTACCGTCCGTTGCGGACGCTCAGCAGCGCGTGGGCGCAGTCTTCTATCAGAAACACCTTTCTGTCGTCGCAGATACGGCGGATTTCCTCGACAGGCTGGGGAAAACCAAGAAAGTGCGTCACGAGCACGGCCTTGATATTTCCGTCCAGGCGGTTCCGGAGGTCGTCCACATCGATCCCGAGGTCTTCACGGATACGGTAGAAACCGGGCCTTGTTCCCAGACGTGAAAAAGGTTCGATCTCCACACCGCAGTTGTACGCCGGCAGGAGAACCCCGTCCCCGGCCTTCAGGCCAAGCGCCCTGATCCCTCCGGCCAGGGCGTAGCGGGCGCTGTAAAAATAACGGCGCCCCGGACTGTTGAAAGGAAAAGGGAGATCATATGCGGCTGATTCTATCAGGTGCAGCAAAGGGCCCGCCGCCGGCCTGCCGCCGATCATCCCGGCCGTCATCCCCGCCGCACCAGAACCGATACTCCGTCTTTCAGCCTGCGCAGGAATCTGTTGCCATTGACGAACGGGACCAGCCGCCTGTCCAGAAATGCAAGGAATCTTCCCCTGGGGGTATCGTTGTAGACAAGAATTCCCTTCCGTTCCCTCCGTTTCGGCGTCCAGTCTTTCTTGTAGTCCTCGTCGCCCTGGACATAATCGATGGAGGTTACCCCGTCCACATCTATTACGTACCTGAACATCTCCGAGGTCAGCACCTTGCCCGGTGAATACTTTCGGTATTCCTGATCATAAACGGTCTTCAGTATGTAAGCGGTCGCGCCGCTGACCATCCAGAACTGCGCCGCGATGGGCAGATCATCCTGGTAAAGGAAGGCCAGTCTGAGCCACCCTCTTTCGGCGGCGATCCGCGCCAGGTCGCGATGGAACGTGGGGCCGATCTTCTCCTGCTTCTGCCAGCTCCGTCCGTAGACCCCATAGTAGGCGTCAATAGCTTCTTCAACACCTTCCCCCGCGGAAACCACCCGGAATTCAAGACGTCCTTCCCGCTCCAGACGCCTCTTGCAATACTGGAAATCCTTCCTTATCTTTTCCGGAAGAAGGGAGAGGTACTCCTCTCCGGAGCATTCTATGCCGTCCTGATACCAGTCCCCGAAACATGGGTATGGGGAAAAAGGGATCTGGCGATCCTCCATGTATCGCACCAGTATTTCAAAAAAGGAGCTTTCTTCCGGCAATGAGTTCAGGTCCAGGACATCCCAGGACAGTTCCTTTTGTTCCTTCAGACCGGATAAGAACGCATCAACCGCCTTTCCCACCTGTTCAGGGGAGGAGTGATCAACGATGAACAGGCGAACAGGCGAATAGGTATTTCCCATGAGTTCAAGCTTTCTGATCCGGCAGCCCCTGTACCGTTCTTTCTTTATCAGAAAGGGAGCGAAAGCGAAGAAGACCTCATCCTCGGCAAGGGCAAAGATCCTCAACTGATTGTCGAAAGCGAAATGCCTGAGCCAGACGCGGAACCAGTCATGGCAGACAAAAGGGAGTATCGGCGTATTGAGCATCGCGACCGGCGCCCAAGAGGAAGACAATGCCTCAAATTCTTCCACCGATTGAACGGATTTCATCGAATAGCCATTTTTCATTACGGTTCCACGCCTTGCCGCCCGGCCCGCCCATGTCCGGAAAGGGTTCTGATCTTCCTCGCAGCCGGAGCTGCCACCTTCAGAAGGAACCTGAACAATTGCCCCCTGGCGGAATTATTGAATGCGGAGAAACATATTCTCCTTCTTTTCACGGGCGTCCAATCGGCCTTGTAGGGCTCGTCGCCTCTTATGGTGTCTATCGTCCTTACATCCTCGTTATCGATGATATATTTCATAAGAAGGGAACGGAGCAGGGTGGTGGGGCTGAACTCCCTGTAGGCGGCGTCATAGACCGATTCCATCAGGTATGCCTTATTGTTTGATACCAGCCTGATGTGCGCCGACACCGGCGAATCGTCCACGTTCAGAAAGGCGAACCTGAGCCATCCCTTCTCCATCGCCCATTCCCGGAAATCCATGAGAAAAGCGGCGTCCGCTTCGTCATGCTTCCAGCTTTTTCTCCTCACCTCCTGGTATATCCCCAGGTACTTTTCCAACTCTTCAACGCGATTGCCCGTTACAAAAGAAACATTCCCTTCCTCCTCGAGCCTTCTTGCCCTGCGCCGCAACTCCTTTTTCAGGTTCTTGGTCCTGCCGTTCAGGTACTCTTCCCCCGAATACCCGATATCCTCCAGCAGCCAGTCATTGTAGGCAAGCTGCCTGACAAAACTGATGCCGCTCTCCTCCAACGCCCTTTCCAATGTCGCAGCGGCATCTCCTTCTTCGGGAACGGCATCCAGCTCCATTACATCCCATCGGCGATATGATTCTTTCAGAAAGCAAAAAAGACGTCGGAGCGATTCCAGCTTCTCAGAGGGATGGCTGTCGCCGAAAATAAATGAACTCACGGGTGAATGATGATTCCCCATGAACTGGATCTTTACGACAGAGGCGATCTTCTTGTACCTTTCCCTCCTTGTCAGCAGAGGCGCGATGAGCGCCGGGGCTTCATCCTTTATTACCGTTGCGATAAAGAGGTCCGAGGGTCCCTGGAAATGCCCCAGCCAGATGCGGAACCAGTCGTGGCGGAGAAAGGGTTCATGAAGGCCGTGTTCCGCCGCCAGCCGGTCCCAGACACCACCCATCGCCATGAAGCTCTCCATGGTCCGCGCGACGCCGACCTTGTAAGGACCTGTGCATGGATATACTTCGTCGAACATTCCGTTTCCTGATTCACCCGTCATCCGCCGTTCAATCCTCCGCCGGAGGCGCCGCGTAGAAGGATCCGTCCGTCAGGACGCCACCGGACAGCACTATTTCCTTCGGAGGCTCATGCCCCAGAAAGAGAAGCGGACTGGCGCTGTAGCCATAGCTTCCCGAATTGAGAAATCCAACCAGATCACCCACTTCCGGTGATTCAACGGCGACCCCTTTTCCCATCAGATCCAGCGGAGTGCAGAGGGGACCGACCAGGTTGCAGGTCTCCTTTTCCTCTCCCGGCCGGGAAAGGTTACGGACCAGATAGTTTTTCCGGAGGGTTGCGCCCAGGTTGCCCGACGCGGCCAGGTGATGGTTCATGCCGCCATCGAGAACATAGAATTGTTCTCCCCGGGACCTCTTTTCACTGACGACCCGCGTCACATAGATTCCCGCTGTCGCCACCAGATAACGGCCCAGTTCCAGGAGAAAACGGGGGCCGGTTCCCGTTGCGCGGCGGTAGCGTTCAAAGGCCTCATGATAGAGGGAGGCGAGAAGAGCGAGATCCAGGACCCGTCCCTCATCATAGTAGGAGACGCCGAACCCGCCCCCGACATTGATCACCCGGCACTCAATCCCGTGCCGTTCCCGCATGTCTATGGCGATGCGCAAGGTCTCCGAAAGCCCCCGCGCCAGGGCCTCTTCACTGAGGCACTGGGTGCCGGCATAGATGTGGATGCCCAGCGTGTCGAAGAAACGGTCGTTTTCCCGCAGGTAGCCGGCCGCCGCGCCCAGGTCCTCTTCATCGACGCCGAACTGGCTCGCCCTGCCGCCCATCTTTACCGCGAACTCCTTGATGACGAAGGCGGGATTGACGCGGATTGTAACAGGGACGCGGATATTCTCCTCAGCGGCGATATCCCTTAGCTGACACAGCTCCCGCATGGATTCGACACTGATAATGCCAACCCCTTCGCGGATCGCTTTCCGGAGCTCATCAGCGGTCTTGCCTGGCCCGGCAAAGCTGACCGAGGCGGCATGATAGCCCGCGTCAAGCGCCAGTCCCAGTTCGCCGCCGGAGGCGATGTCGAGGCCGTCCACTCGGTTCCGGATCCCCCTCAGCAACTCCCGGTTGGGATTCGCCTTAACCGCGTACAGCAGTTCCGCGGACCCGCCGAAGGCCTGCTTGACGGCGTCGATGCGCTCACGGACCGAGTCCAGGTCATAGAGATAGAAGGGGGTTCCATACCGTTCCGCTATCTCAGCAAAGGATACGCCATTAACCCGGAGCCGTCCCTGATAGTCGTGGAGTTTCATAAGTCTTCAGAGCCTCCCTGCCATTTCCTCTTCAACAGGGAACGGTCGATCTTGCCGTTGGCCGTTTTGACGAACTCCCTTTCCAGGTTTATCTCATGGGGGACCATGTAGGCGGGAAGGCGCACACGGCATTCGGCCAGAATAGCCTTTACGTCGGTCAAAGCCGTCTCCACCACCGCGATGATACCCTGGTCCCCGCTTTCCAGTTCACGACCGAAGACGACGGCGTTGCTTATGCCGTTAATTTCCAGCAGGATCTCCTCCACTTCGGTGGGACTTACCCTGTAACCGGAGGTCTTGATCATCTCGTCCCTGCGTGAGATGAAATATAGAAAGCCTTCTTCGTCCTTCTTCACCAGATCGCCCGAATAGACCACCGTCTCATGCAGGTGATCCTGGCCGTTGAGGAGGGGATTCCGGCGGAATACGCGATTTGTCTTCTCGGGATCGTTCCAGTAGCCACGGGTGACGAGGGCGCCCCGGTGCACCAGTTCGCCGGGAACTCCCGGAGGGCACTCCTCGCCCTTGTCATTGACCACCAGGATCTCCACGTCCGGAATAGCCCTGCCGATGGAGTCGGGACGCCTCTCTATCTCCTCGGGGGGAAGGAATGTGGATCTGAAGGCCTCGGTAAGGCCGTACATGAGAAAAAGACGCGCATCGGGAAAGAACGAGCGGATGCGCTGGACCATTATCCTGGGTACCTTTCCGCCGGTATTGGTGATATAGCGGAGACGCGGAAAGCGCATCTCCGACTTCAGTTCCCTCTTTCCTCCGAACAGCTTCGCCCAGACCGGAGTCATCCCGGCAAATCCGGTGATTTCCTCGTCCCGCAGAATGTCCAGCAGGTCCTTGGGCATGACAAAGTGATGCATCACAAGCGTTGCCCCCCGGAGGATGGAGCTGGTCGCCTGATTCAGGCCATAGTCAAAATTGAAGGGGAGGATGCTGACAATCCGGTCATCTTCGGTGATATCCAGGTATCCGCTGACGATCTCCGCGCCGTCCACCACGGTCCGGTGAGGAACCACGACACCCTTGGGCATGCCGGTGGAGCCGGAGGTGTAGATGAGGCAGGCGGTATCGCCGGAGATGGCCCGGACAGTTTCCGGCGTCGCCTGGAACCTGTCGCGGATCAGGGGCCAGACCGGAAAATCTCCCGGCCCTTCCATGTCCACGTAGAGCATTTTCCCGGGCATGTCCAGCCCGGCCTTGCGGGCGAGGTGGGCGTTTGTGATAAGAATCTTGATCCCGCAATCCTTTACGATGTAGTCGATCTGCTCCCTGCGCAGGATGGGATTGATGAAGACAAAGACACCTCCGGCCATGGAAATGGCGAACATGGACGACAGTTGCTCCACTGATTTCTCCAGTAAGATGCCGATACGGTCACCCTTGCGCGCCCCCTCTCCCTGGAGGAATTCCTTCATGCGGCGGGCCTCTTCCAGCAGCTCACCATAGGTCGTATTCCGGCCCAGATGGCGCACAGCGACCTTGTCCGGCAGACGGGCCGAGGTTTGTTCAATCAGATGATGAACCAGGTTTGGTCGCATGCTCATGCCGTCCCCTGCTTTTCGTTTATAAGCTGCCTGATGGCCGTGATGGTGCCGAAGCGATCCACCGTCAGGTCATCCATGTCCATCTCTATCCCGAAGGAATTCTCCAGATATTCAACCAGTTCCATTACCCCCATGGAGTCGATGACGCCGGACTCGATGAGAGGGGTGGCGCCGTCCACATCCGCCGCGAAGTTTTCACGGAAGTAGGTCACAAGCTGTTCTTCAATACCCATACAATTTCACCTCTTCAGCATGATGCGGAAACAGGATGCCCATAGCGTCCGGTTTCCGGTGGTTAAAACATGTCGAAATCCCCCATGTGTATTACCCATTCGCCATCCGGCGGTTCATCCCCCATGGATCGGGCGATGAAATCCAGTTCCCAGCGGCGGAAGAAAAAATGCCTCTTCAGGGTCTTTTCATACCAGCAACCCGGAACCGCGTATATGGCGAGCCTGGAGAGTCCGTCCTTTCTCGTCATGTGCGAGAGCGTCGACAGCACCTTGCTGAAAAGAACGGGATCATTATCCTCCACAAGGATATCTATTATCCGTCTCTCCCTGGGCGTGTCGTATGTAAGACAGTACCCCCTGACCCGCTCACCGCTCATGAGGTAATATCCGTCAATCCGGTAATGGGTGTTTCTCAGGAACTTCCAGTTGAGGAAGGCCGAAGTCTTGTAGAAAAAGGTAAACCCGGAAATGGCGCGGCATCCCTCGATAACCGGGTCGAGGATGGCTGGGTCATATTCGCCGGTTCGTGACAGGGTAAGCCCTTTTCTCTCTCCGCCGGGACAGAGAAGCGACAAGAGACCCTCAGGGCCGAAACCGGAAAATCCCGTCACCTTTTTGTAAACCTGAACCCTGGCGGCGATTCGCCAGCCGTAATACTTCAGGTAGTATTTCTTCGACTCCTCGTTGGCGTAGGCGCAGAGCAGATCGAAGGTTCCCGCCAGCTTTTCCAGGGAAAGCCGGCAGAGCTTGCCGAACACGCCATGGAAAAGACGGTAATCCGAATCGATGAGAGTATTAACCCCGAGGCCGGCGGACAAAAGCCTTCCGTTCCGGACAACCATCTGACGAAGGTAGTTTTCCTGCCCGACCAGCCTGTCACCGTCATGGCAGAGAAAAAGACAGGGTTCCCCGAAAGGGTTTCCCGCGTAGAAGGAATCAAAAAAGGCGCTGTTATCCCTGGCGTAAGACCTGCGATACAGGTCCAGCATCCCTTGCCGGGCGGCGGGATAATCATTTGTCGCCGTGTATGTGAGCGCGGTCTTCATGCGGCGATCTCACCTTTGACCTTTCAGCCTGGATTGGGTGGTTGGAGGCGCCCCCGTTTATGGGTTCAGCGTTCTTCACGAATGTGGTAGCGGAGCCTGTAGAGCCGCCGGTAAAGCCCGTGCCCCAGCAACGCCCGCGCCGCCCTTTTCAGTCTGGTGGAAAGGAGAACGGGAAGCAGAAACCCGCGATCCATCCGGGAAATCCGGGCAAAAGAGCTGATGGGCATGCGGTCCGCGATGTTGATGCGGGAAAATACGGCCGTCGCTCCCATGCGATGGCGATAACCCGGTTCCGAGGTGCAGACACCCAGATAACCTGCCCCGTGCGCACAGTCAATGATTCGGCGGTTCCAGGATCCCTGGGGCATGCTGACAAAATCGACCGGCATGGAAAGCCGATCTTCAAGGGTCTTCTTCGACGTATCCAGCTCTTCCTCTATCTCTTCCTTCTTCAATGTCTCCAGGGGGCGGTGGCTTACCGTATGGGATTGCACGGAAAAACCCGACGAGGCCATTTCCCGCAGGCGGGTCCAGTCCACATAACCCGGCATGCCCACAAACCCGGTTACCACAAAAAGAGTTGCCTTCAGTCCGTACTCCCTTAACACCGGCAGGGCATGGGCATGGTTGTCGGACCATCCGTCATCGAAGGTAATAACCACGCCTTTGGGTGACGAAAAACCGGGAGTGATGAGTTCCGCCAGCGTATGAGCCTGATAGCCGTTGGAGGAGAGCCAGGCCATCTGCTCTCGAAACAGCTCAACCGTCACGGTATAGGCGGGGTTGGTGGCGCGGATCGTCTTTGCCCGCTCGGCGCACGCCACCACCTGGTGGTACATGAAAATTGGGATACGGAGAACCTGCGCTGAATAAAAAGAAAACATCCCTCTCCCTTACCCCCCGGCCGAATCCAGGTATTCGCTCAATGTGCCCACATGCGCGCGCAGGGGGTCGCCTTCCAGGTAAAACCGGTGCCAGATATCGAAGGAGAGGAGAAAGAGCACCCGGTTCGCCTTCGAATTGAGGAAATTGGGCCAGGAGAGGGGTTTCGCCTGGCTCTCCTCATAGGCGCTGAAAAGGGTTTGCAGATAGTCTTTCCTGAAATGCTCCTTCATGACCTTCGAGCGAAGCAGGTACTCATAGATCCCGCGCCGCAGTCCCGCGTCCCGCAGAAAGAGCATCACCGGAACAAATCCGCCCTGTTTCGGCTTGCGCAGCACCTCCTCCGGAAGGAGCCCCTCCATGGCCTTCCTGTGAAGTATCTTGGAAACGCCCCGTCCCGCAAGGTGCGCCGCGAGTCCCCCTCCCCGCTTGAAGCGAAAATCCAGACCCACGACGAAATCAGCCACATCATTGTCCAGAAATGACTCCCGCAGGGAAAGATTGAGCATGTCCGCCATGCGGCCGGTCTTCACCATGACGTTTTCATTGATGTAGTGCCGTATGTCCTGGTGTATCTGCGTGTCCAGGAAGAAGGCGGGAAAGGATGACGCGTCCACGTCCCGACCGTTGAATATCCGCGGCACACCCGCCGTTGTGGAGTCAGCGCAAGCCAGCGAGATCTCATTCTCGTCGTAGCCGTAAAAATACCAGTCATTGAGGTCGGTTGCCCGGTTCCAGAACAGTCTCAGCTTGAAGGCGGCATTGTCCCTTTCATAGAAGAAAGGTCCTGTCATCAGCCGACGCGCGGCCCGGGCGGGTCCCATCAGCCCGGTCCGGCGCAGGAGATACTGGACGGCGGCCGGCCGGGCGCCGGCGAAACCTCCCGTCCCGAACAACTGGTCGGCGCCCTCTCCTCCGATGACCGCGTCCACCTGGGGAGCGGCGGCTGCAAGCCCCCTGTAGGTGAGAAACAGGCCGAATTCAAAATACGGCTCCTCCAGACGCCACAGCAGCTTGGGAAGGTCCTGGATCTCGTTGCCGGTAATAGTGTATTCGTTGTGCCTTGTGTTAAATCTCCGCGCGACCATCCGCGCATAGGGCCGCTCATCAAACCGGGGATCTTCAAATCCTATGGCGAAGGTGTTGATGCGCCGGTCCGTGCACTGGGCCGCAAAGGCCACATTGGCGCTGGAATCGAGCCCTCCGCTCAGAAGAATGCCGGTACGCTCGGGATCGCCAATCCTCCGGGCAATGGATTGGCCCATCACGGCGCGGTATCCGGATACGGCCTCGTCCCAGCTGGAGACCGGGGTCACATTGGATGGGGAAAACTCCCAGTATGGGCATTCCTCAACCCGCCCGTCACGGAATGAGAGGATATGACCAGGCTGAAGCTTCCTGATCCCCTTGAATATGCTCCAGGGTGATGTGATGTAAGCGTATTTCAGAAATAGGTTCAGCGCGTCGGTGTCGAGCGATTTCCCCACACCGGGGCAGGCCAGGAGAGTCTTCAGGTGGGTGGCGAAAAAAAGCCTGGTTCCCGTCGTTGTCCAGTATACCTGGTTGGCCATGCCGAAGCGGTCCGACAAGAGATGGAAGGAAGAGTCCCGGTGGTCCATAATCGCCAGGGAAAAGAGGCCGTTAAGCCTTTTCGCGAATCCGGCGCCAAGTTTCCGGTAGAGGCGGAGGACCAGGTCGAGATCACCGGTAATGGCAGCGCCTTCGTCCCCAAACTCATCCATGAGTTCAGGACAGTTGTGTATCTCACCGTTTATGAGACAGGCCGCCCCAAGCCCGGTATGGTTGACTATCCTGTTCCGGCGCCACTCCCGTTCGGAGCCGGGACGCTTCATGCCGAGCAGATAATGCCTGTTGCGGATAACCTCCAGCCGTCCGCCACCGCCGTCATCCCGACCGAGAAATGATTCCATGGAAACCGCGAGCGCTTCCACATTCTCAAGGCATCCATTGACGTCAATTATGCCGAATATTCCCCGACTCACAGAATCCTCTTTCCCTTGCGCCTGAATTCCCGGGCGTCCCGTCTGGTCGGAAAGGTAAAGTAGGACCCCTCTTCCGACCGGTTTTCACGATAGGATTGATTTCCAGACCTGATGAGTCCGATGGCCTTTATCATCAGATGGGCGCCAAGGCGCTTCGTTCTGCTGATAAGATTGTCAAGGGTCTCCTCCGGATCAATGGGCGTATCTTCCTGAAGAATAATCCTCCCGTCGTCCAGCTTTTCGTTGAGTTCATGCACCGTGATACCGGCCCGTTCCTCGCCATGGTACATCTGCCAGAAATTGGGGAGCATTCCCCGGTAACGGGGCAGCATGCCGTGGTGGATATTAATGCAACCGCACCTAGGTATGCCGATGAGCTCTTTCTTGAAGATGACAGGCGCGGCAACGGAAATGATGAGATCCGGCGCCATCTCTCTCACCTTGGCCAGAAATTCCGGCGAGTTGATGCGACTCTCATTGAAAACCTGTATTCCGTATTTGCCGCAAAGGCCCTTGATGCCGCGGGGGATGTTGCCCGGATTAAGGCAGCTCACAGCGTCCAGAGCCCGGTACGCGGCGAAACGCATGCCGACCCGGAGAAAATCCGCCGGTCCGTAAAAATCATACATCTGCCGGGCAAGACGGTACGGGCTTTTCTTGGCCATAGGCGCCGCCATCACGACTCCTGCAATTTCTTCAAGCTTTTGATAGTGGGAAAAAAACTCCTCGAAAAACAGCTTGACATAAAAGGGATCATCCTGGGTTATGAAGAGTACCCTGAACCCCTTGTCTCCGGCATGTTCCGTCACCCGAAAATCCTCCCCCAAAGACGCTTTTTCGGAACATCCGTTTTCACCACCTCCAGGGGAGGCCGTTCCCGGGCCGTCAATCTATGTTCCTCCAGGTTCCGCAATGTCTCCTTGACCCGCCTGTCGAGAGCGGCATATTCCGCCTGGGATTTGGATATGAACGCGGACAGGTTGTTCTCCATGACCTCCATGCTGTCATGAAGGTTCATCCTCTCCTTCTCCGAAATCCCGCAATTGCCGACAAACTCCTCGAGACGCGCCAGACGATCGTTTATCTCGGCCAGGGATGAACTGTCGGCGGAAATCGCATCTTCCTGGGCGACGTCGTTCCAGAAGGCGTTTTCCACTTCGATCTCGCCTATCACCTCCTGAACCAGCTCCCTGGTCATGACCTTTGTCTCCTCGGCGAATGCCGAGAGCATGAGAAAGTCGCAGATGATGTTGATAAGCCTTGGAATCCCCCTGCTGAATCCGAAAATGATATCGATACTCTCTTCATCGAAGCTGACCGCGTCACGATTCCCGGCAACCTCCAGTCGGTGAAAGATATATTCCTCCGCCTCCTGCCGGGTAAGGGGCATGATGTGGCAGCAGATGCTTATCCGTTGTCGCAACTGGCGAAGCTCGGGCCTGGCGAGCATTTTCCTCAACTCCGGTTGCCCGACAAGGATAATCTGCAACAGCTTGCTCTTGTCGGTTTCGAGATTGGAAAGCATCCTTACTTCTTCCAGGAGATCGGCTGACAGGTTCTGCGCCTCGTCGATGATGAGCGTCGGCCAACGGTTCATGGCATGCTGCTCGATGAGAAAATCGGTCAGCTCCCGGAGCAGGGTGATCTTGTCCTTGCCCGCGCCGTCAAGACCGAAATCCTCATTTACCATGGCGATGAGCTGTTCGGAGGTAACCTTGGTGTTGAATATCTTGGAAAGGGTAACCCTTCCGTCCAGATTCTTTAATAGATTCCTGACAATAGTCGTTTTCCCGGATCCCACTTCCCCGGTTATCAGAATGAATCCGGCATGTTCCTTGATGCCGTAATCCAGGTATACGATGGCCTTTTTATGAGACTTGCTCATAAAAAGGAATTCAGGGTTGGGCACCAGTTCAAAGGGCTTTTTTCGCAGATTGAAAAAATTCTCGTACATGTTGTGATTTTTCCTTAAAAGACCAGTTTTGCGCCGAGCCAGACTACGTTATTCACATAATCAGCGGTATCGATGTTTGAATCTTCCTTATTGAAGACATAACCCAGGGTCAGTGTTATTATTCTCAGTTTGTAGTCCAGAGCCAGCCGAGCCCCATACCTGTTCACTTTTTCGTTTTCCGGCAGATATTTGTTATAGCTGTAATTCCCGGCAAACTGGGCCGTCAGCATCGATGATATGGGCACGCTGCCAGACAGGATCACCCCGGTTGAACGGTTCTCCCTGTCAATATTCATATACTTGCTTATGTTATGAAAACCGGTTACCGCAAAGGGTATCTTTCCGGAATATGCGAACCCCAGGTTAATCGAGTCGTTCCGGTTGAGACCGCCGTTGATTGAATCAAGGAGAACCATGGAGGTCGGTACCGTCTGATCCCCGATGGTTATGTACCCCTCGCCCGGATAGATGATTGCTTGGGTTGCTGACTGGGGGCTCAGGGCCGTAACGCCGGTACGGCTGTAGCTGTCGGTGTAGTTTCTCGCATAACCAGCGCGAAGCGCTACAGCGGCAGTCAACAGGTACCGGGCGGAGGCGCTCCAGTTAACCGCGCTGAAGTCATTCCTTCCCGAATGCTCACCGTATCTGAAAGCGACCCAACCCGCTGAACCGTCCAGAGACAGTTTTTCCGTAACCCCGTAAGAAAGTGAAAGATATACGTCCTGACGATCATATTCGTCATACTTGTATTCTTCTCCGTAGGGACGATGAAACAGATAGCTATAACCCAGTGATGTGTTCAACCTCGCCGCGAGCTCTTTTGTAAGCATTATCCCCGCAGTGTGATCCTGGCTGTCTATTCCGTCCCTGTCCTCGTACCATGTGTTCTGATAGGTATATCCGGCTCTGGCCCTGAAAGTGGAGCTGAATGGGTATTCTATGTAGGGATTGACCGAAAATACATTGGAATTAGTCATATTTGCCAGGTTGTTTTCGTAACCTACGGCACGCCTTTCGTCGATGGGCACCCTGGAAAAGAAGTCCGAAACCTTGATAAACACATAGTCACGGAAAGGCCGGATGGTGGATTGAAGATTGACATTATGGTACATCTTGTCATCTTCCGAGTTGTTGGCGTACAGCAGATACCTGAAACCGTAATCCAGGAAAAGATTCAGGGATTCCCTGTCATAATATATGTTGAAGGAGGGGTTGATCGTTGTAATGAAATCACTTTTTCTGTTTTTCGCCGTAAGGAAGACATTATCGTTATATTCCTCGCTCACGGCGAATCCCGGAGTTAAGTTGAACTCAGCTCCGGCTGAAGATGGCAATAAGAAGCAAATTGCAAGCGCCGCGAATAATAACAAGCTTTTCGGGATATTCATTTCCAACCCCTTCACCTGAAGTCTGTAAATCCACGCAAGAATCCGGTTCCCGTCAAATCCGGTTTCCGCGAAAAAGTGGCGGCTCAACGTTCCTCTGGACCTTTTTTATAATAATTATAATTATATCTGTAATAGTAGCTGTCGGAAAAACGCGCCGAAAGCACGTTGTTGTAGACAATGCCCAGCATTTCGAAATCCTTCATCAGCCTTATGGCTTCCTTGATGTCCGACATGGGAGCAATTCCCTCCCCCACCACGAACAGGACACCATCCACGCAGTCGCCGACGGAATGGCCTTCGGCAAAATGGAGAATGGGGGGAGTATCAATGATGATGTAACGATCCCGATATCTGTTTTTCAACTCATTCACAAGTTCCTTCATCCTCGCCGATGACAGCATCTCGACCGGATTCTCCACCGGCCGGCCGGCGGGTAGAACCACCAGTTTGCCGATACCGGTCTTCACCAGCACATCCCCCACGTCCGTACCGTTGGTGAGACAGTCCACCAGACCGGTGTCAGTCTTTATTCCCAGATAACGGCTGACTGACGGCTGGCGGAGATCAGCGTCTACAACCATAACGGTATGATCGTATTCGTGGGCGAGGCTGATTGCCAGATTCAGAGCTGTGATGGTCTTCCCTTCACCCTTGCAGGTGCTTGTCACCATGATTGTGTTAAGGAACTTTTCCCTGGTCAGCCTTACAACCATGGATTTCAGTTTCCGGTATTCTTCAGACACGGGAGAATATGGTTCCTGTACGGTAACAAGGTAAGGGCTTTTTATCACGGGACGCTGATCCGCTACAAAAGACTCCGGGGTCACGGGTTCAAAGCCCTGTTTTTCAAGGACCGGCTCATCCGGCGCTTCCTCACGCAATCTCACGGCCTTCTCAAGTGCTTTCTCTATTCTGCTCATAACGCTGTTATCCTTTCTTCCACGAAATCGCGCCTGAAAGGCGGATCAGGTTCATCATCCATTTAAAGCCTGAACAGGGAAAAAAGCCTGTCCACATAGGTCAGTCCGAGAATCTCGTGCAACAGGAGAAGGCAGATGACACAGAAGTAACAACCGGCCGCGATAAACACCTTCCGGTCCTTTTTCTTTGTTTCAAGCTCCTCAGCCGCATTCGTTATCTTCGGAATTACCGCAAGAACGGCGATGCCCAGCCCTTTAAGGGTATGGATGTCCTTGATGGTCGAATCAAGGGTTTCCCGCAACAGAACTCCGCCGAAACCGCCTATGATTCCGAGAAATATTCCGGCCAGGATCAATTTGACCCGGTCCGGACTGACAGGTTTGATAGGTACTACAGCGGGGTCGACGATCCTGAAAGAAGCGGACTTGTCTTCAACCTCCATCTGCTTGGAAACCTCCGACTGGCCCGCCCTCCCCTGCAACTGGGCATACAGATTCTTGTACGTCATCCTCTCCTGCTCCAGGTCCGCCAGAACTTTCTGGTTTTCCGGAATATTTCTGAGTTCCCTCTCACGCTCGGCGATCAGGCCCGCCAACTGCCTCTGCTTGGCGTCCAGAGCCTGGATCTCCGCCTCTGCCTGAAGCGAGGTCTGTTCCAGTTGCTGATAAACCGGGTTCACCGTCGTCATCTCTTCGGAAGCAATCCCTCCGGAAACCGGGGCCTGCTTCTGTCTCTTGATCGCCTCGATCTCGGCGCGTAATTTCACTATTTCCGGATAGTTTTCCGTATAGCTGACAAGGAGCATCCTGATTCTGTTCTCCAGCGCCTGCACATTGCCGCCTCCGCCCCTGGTGCTGAGAATGGCAACGGTCGGCTGGATACTTTTCATCTGCATCCTTACGCTCCTCAATGTCGCGGCCAGCTCGTTTCTTTTCACCCGGGTATCGTCTATCTGCGACTTGTACCCCTTTATTTCACGAACGATGGACTCTTCGTCCATGGCCACCGCGACACCCTGTTTCTGGCGGAATTTAATGACCGCATCATCAGCCTTGTTGAGCTTGTCCTTGAAAAGAGTCAACTGCTCTGAAAGGAATCTGGTAGCACCGAACGATTCCTCCCGTTTCGCGGAGACGTTTTCTTCCACATATCTCCGGACCAGATTGTTCACGAAATTTGTCGCGAGTCTTGGATCCTCGTCTCTCAAGGAAACGATGAAAAGGTCGCCGCCCTTGATGGTCAGCTGTGTCCTTTTCTGGAATTCCTCGATGGCCTCCTCCTGCTTCTTGGGAGACTTCAGAGCCGCATCCAGATCCATATCCTTCATTACCCTCAGGATTAGCCCCCTGCTGAGCAGGGCATAACGAAGCACGCGTATCCTGTCCTCCATGGATGGAGATATGGCGATCCCCTTTACCAGTTCGCTTATTACCGTCTTCTCTATGAAAATGGTGCTCTTCGCCTCATATTTCTTGGGAAGACAGAAACTGCCCCAGGCGAATATGGACATGATAACAAGGGCGACGACGATAAAAAGATAGCGCCGTTTTGTTATCATCGAGAGATACTTCCCCAATTCCTTTCGTGGTGATTCCATTGCTTTCTCCCGGATCCAATATTAGAAAATACCTTCCTTGACGATTACAAAGTCACCTGGCATGAGAGGAATGTTCTGACTGAGGTCGCCGTCTTTCATCAAATCCTTCACCTTTACCTGAATTTCCTGCATCTCCTTCGAGGTCTTTCTCTGTACAACAACACTGTTCTCCCTGGCGAACTTCGTAAATCCTCCGGCATCAAGAATGGCATCAAGAATCCTCAGGTTCTCCCGGTAAAAGACATATTTGGGGGAAGCGACGGCCCCCATGACATATATTTTTTTCAGTTCGTTATCAGGGACGAAAATAATATCCTCCGCCATTAAAGGAATGTCTGACGCGAAATCACCTTTCAGAAGTATTCTGGAAAAACTCACATCCAGCTTTTTTCCATTGCGCACGATATATGCGCGGTCAAGGTCCGCGGTGTTGAAATTCCCGAATTTGCTCAAGAACTTCATGAGAGTCGTCCTGCCCGGAAGGCTGTATACGCCGGAAGCGACCCCCCCGCCGATGACGTAAATCCTGCTGTTTGTAATACCGGTAACGGTCACGGTAACAATCGGTTTCTTGACAAATTCACTCAGTTTCTCGGCAAGCTTTTCCGCAAGCTTGGGCGGCGTGTATCCCGACGCCATCACGTCCCCGGCGGCAGGAAGCGTAATCTTGCCGTCAGGCCTGACCGTCACCGCCACGCTCATCTCAGGCACTCCCCACACGCTTATCTGCAGTCCGTCACCGTCACCGATTACATAGTCACCGCCGGCATAAGCCGCCAATGGCGCCGCCATAACCAATGCAAACAGAAGAATAATGCCTTTCATGTTCATGCCGCTCTCCTCTCTTGTGCAATTGTTAATGATGTTGTAAACAATCAAGAGACGGAAAAACACGGCGTCCATGGGACATACCGTGACTTTCCCGTCATGCGGAAGACGTTTATGGATTATCTGGCGCCCTTACCGAAGATGATGACTTTCATGGTCTCAAAAAATATGAGCAGGTCAAGGGTGCAGGAGATATTTTTCAGGTAATACAAGTCGTAGCGCAGTTTTTCTATGGCATCGGCAACGGAAGCGCCATAGGGATATTTAATCTGTGCCCAACCGGTTATCCCAGGCTTGACGAAATGTCTCTGGGAGTAATATGGAATCTCCTTCTTCAACATTTCCACAAACTCAGGGCGCTCCGGTCTGGGACCGATGAAACTCATGTCTCCCTTCAGCACATTGAACAACTGGGGTATCTCATCCAGCCTCGTCTTTCTGAGAAAACCTCCGATAGCGGTTACGCGTGGATCGTTCTTCTGGGCCCAAACGGCGCCGGTTCCGGATTCCGCGTCGTTGCGCATTGTTCTGAATTTATAGAGCACAAACTCCTTTTCGTGCATACCGGTGCGAACCTGGCGGAACAATACAGGGCCGGGAGAAGTAAGCTTGACTGCGGCGGCTACGATGATCAGCAATGGAGATGAGACAACAAGCCCGAGCACGGCAAGAACCTTGTCAAACATCTTCTTGAAGATACGGGAAAGAGGAGAAACCTTGAAACCGTTGGAAAAAATGAACCACCCCGGCGTAATATTCTCCAGGAGCAGCTTTCCCGTTACCTGTTCATAGAAGGAGGGCGCATCAATGACCTCTATGCCGCTGAACTTGCAGTCCATAAGATCAGTCAATGGAAACACACCTCGCCTCTCTGTAAGCGAAATTACTATTTTCTGCGCATTTTGCCTGCGGGCGGCATTCGCGACGCCTTCTTCTTCCGACCCAACGATACAGGAGTCCGGAACGGACACCATTTCCCTTGAGCAACCAAAATAACCGGCCAGAATATGACTGTGATTTGTAGATGTGATCACCCCTCCAATCAGATTGGCCAGGTGACCGGTGCCGAGAACAAGCACCCTGCGCCCTCCACCGGAAAACTCAAGACCGTATTTGTGAATGACATGCCAGAAAACCTGCAGGACGGTGAAGAAGGAAAGAGACAAAAGGAGCAACCCGCGTCCGAACATAATAACCGGCAGGAGATAGTAAAGCGCTGACAAAATGAAAAACATGGCAAGGGAAGAAACAATTGAACGGACAACTATCTCTCTCTTTTTCAGCTTTTTCTGGATGTCGTACAATTCCATAAGGTAGGAAGTGAACAGAGCGACAACCGTAAAAAAAGCCACCTGAAGTCCGTAGGACGCGAAAAACTCCAAGGCCGTAGGCAATTCATCGAACCTCAGCAGAAAACTCGAAGAAATAGCCAGGGTCGCACAGACCACATCTCCCACAATCAGTGTAATTAATTGAAATAACATTTCTTTCTCCTCACGATAACTATCGTTCCAACTCGCTCAGCATCTTTCTGGCACTGGCTGCTTCGGAAGAACCTCCCAGTTGCACCGCCTGTTTGAGGCTTTTTACCGCTCGGGAGCGGTCCCCACGCGCGTTGTAGGCGAGGGCGAGATGATAATGAACTGCCGCGTTTTTTGGTAACAGTGACGAAGCCTTCTCCAGAACGGCTACGGCCTCTTTGTAGGCTCCGTTGCGAAGCAGCGAATACCCGTAGGTATCCATGATTCCCGGGTGCTTTGGAGACAACCGGTACGCCCTCGCAGAAAATCTCAAGGCCAGCCGGCGCTGTTCGCTCGTGCCGTCGGCATAAATATAGGCAAGGTTGTTCAGGGCGGGAACGTAAGTATCTGATTTCGCCAGCACCTCGTTATATTTTCCAACGGCCTTGTCAACGGCCCCCATCTGCTCGTGAAGGGCGCCTTCCGCGAAGAAGGCGGGAATATAGCCAGGATATTGCTTCTGGACTTCCTCGTACATTTGCACGGCCAGAGGAAACTGTCTTTTTCTCTCATACAGCTTCGCCAAAGCCATTTTCACCTGACCGTTTCCACTCTCCATGACCAGAGCTTTTCTAGCCGAGTCAATGGCTCGATCCAGATCGTTCCGACCGGCATAGACCGAGGCAAGGGCCATGTAGCCCTGAGCGGATTTGGGCTTCAAGGCAATCATCTTCCTGGCGTACTCCTCGGCCCTGCCGGTGTTCTTCATGGTTTCATATGTGCCGACCAGTATCGGAAGGGCACGTTCGGGACTGACCTTTTCGAGTTCCTCAAACACCGACGCGGCTTCCTTGTATTTCTTTTCGGAAAGGAGAATCTTTCCCTTCATATACAGAGCCCCGCCATCATGGGGATGGGCTTTTATCGCTTCATCAAGAACGGTCAGTGCCTTGCCCGGATTCTTCTTATGAAAATGGTACTGAGCCAGAGAGAGATAACCGGCGGGTTGTCGGGTCTCCGCAGCTTTCCTGTAATATTCGAGGGCTTCGGAATCCCTGCCCATAGCAACCAGGGTTGCGCCACCTGCGATTAATCCTTTGAGGTTTTTCGGATCCCTTTTCAGAAGACCCTGATATTCCTCCAGCGCCTTTCCGTATTCCTTCTTTCCCAGATAGTATCCCGCCATATTCATATACGGCGCCGGATGGTCTGGATTGGCTTGTTTTGCTTTCTGCAGAGATTCCAGCGCTTCTTTCGTCTTGTTCTGGCTGAAATAGGCGCCCGCCATGGTGTTGTAAAGGGCCGAATCCGATTTCTGCCCCCTTATCCCCTGCCGCAAAACCGCGATGGCTTTCTGGAAGTCTTTTTTCCGTAGATAATGGGCGGCCAGAAGCATTCGGTGATTGAGGGTTTCCGGGGACAACCTTACCGCTGTCTCAAGCTCCATCTCAGCCTGGCTCGGCATTCCTTTCCCCAGGAAATACATCCCTTTTTTCAGATGGACGTCGACGAGTCTGGGATCCAGCTCAACTGCCCTGTCGTACTCCGACAGCGCCTCGTCATACATCCCTTTACCCATGTAGGAACTGCCGAGAATATTGTGCGCCAAGGCGTTTTTTTCGTCCTGCTTCAAAACAGCCTTCGCTTCGGAAACAGCTTCATCGAACCTTTTCTGGTTGAGCAGAATCATGGAAACCATAAGTCTGGCGGGAAGGAAGGATGGCCTGAAGTCAATGACTTTCTGGAACTGGCTCAACGCCGTCTCCAGTTCCCCGTTCATATAATGGCTCAGACCTAGATAGTAATAAGCTCGAGGCTCGGGCCTTATCTTGAGGGCATTCTGCAAATCGACGATGGACTTCTTGTAATCCTTCGCCTGGTAGTTTATCAGCCCCTTCAGCATGTACCCTTCAGGGCGCTTGGGAAACCTGGACAAGAGATCATCCGCTATACCCAAGGCCCTGTTCTTGTCTCCTTTCTGCAGCAACAACAAGCCAGACTTGAAAATTGCCTCGGTATCATTGGGATTTATCGCGGATACTCGATTATAAGCCTCAAAGGCTTTATCCCTGTTTCCCCGGGAGGCCTCGATACTTGCCAGCATGTGCCAGGCTTGGCCGTTTTTATCTTCAATACCAATGATCTCGTTAATCTGTTTGAGGGCATCATCGGTCCTCCCTCCCTGCATATACACACCGGCAAGGGCAAGTTTCGCATGGGTACGTTTCGGTTCAACCCTCAAGGATCCGGCCAGATATTTCTCAGCGACATCGAACTCCTTTTTCTGCGCATATGCCCTTCCCAATATTTCTAGAGTTTCGGCAGATTCACCGTTAGTTTTGACAAATCCTTCACTTTCGGCAATTGACTGATCCGACTTACCCATCAAGAGATATATTTTCGCCAGTTCAAGCTGAAGATTTTTCCGCGACGGGTCCTGCCTCTGAACTTTCCGGAGTTCCTTTTCCGCTTGCTCGTACTTTCCGGCCGCCACATAGGCAATGTGAAGCTGGTATCTTGCATCCAGATAATTGGGATCCTTCTCAAGAGCATTTTTCAGGAGAACAATCGCTCCGGACGGATTACCAACGCGAACCTGCTTTACACCCTCCGCGTACAACTCTTCCTTTGTCTTGCCGCTGCACGCAGAAAGGGCCAGTATCAAAACAACAATGAAAAATGTTCGCCTAGACAATGCTGTACCCTCCGGAACAAAATAATTTCTTCTGAACCAATTCCTTAACGAGCATGGTAAACCTTCCGTAATCTATCGGCTTTACCATGCAGTAAGAGTTCTCAAGCTGCTCAAGCACCTCAATAATCTCCTTCCCCATGTAATCAGTAAGCACAATTACCGGAGTGACGGCTCCGACCAACTTGTTGAGTATGGGCTTGCCGTACGGATAACTGGTAATGATCAGGGCCGCGCCGTCAAGGATGCGCACCGGAAGACTATTAACGCCTTGCGCCAGCGACTCCGCTTTCAAACCTTCACCCGAAAGGATCGAAAGACAAACACGGGAAAAACCCGCCTCATCCAATATGAATATCTTCTCCCGTCTTTCCATGCAAACAACCTAGCAACCAATACGCCAAATTAATTTTTTTACAAAAAAAGCTTCGTGAACTTCTCCATAATCACCCCTCGCCTAGACCCGAGCCTTCTGTAGGCATGATAATAATCAACAATTTCAATCTATTAGCAATCAGATCATTTTTTCGGGGGACCATTCTTTTTTGTCTACCGAAAGTATGAATCAGGCACATCTCAGCACATTAAAGAAATTTACGCGGCAGCTTATCCGCGTTTCGTATCCAATCGATACAACATTATTTCCGGCAACGGTTTAACAAACATTTAAAGCGAAACACACTTGCTACCTTTAGCAACACAATAATATTTAATGAATAATATTGGCATGTTATCTCCAGACATTTGTAACCATTAGATACATTTACGGATTATTTGTTGAACAGTTCAGTTTGTGGTTTGTTCATTTTGTGACCAGGAATTGCCTGTCGTGAAGAGGGGCCTGTTTGAATAACAGGGTGGGATAGCGTACGATAAATCCGAAATACCGAGAGCGATTGAACGCAGGAACAACAGTCACGGCCACACTATTTGAGTATAGCCGGCAACGGCCCTCCGGGGGAGGGCGACTTTCAATGCCCAGGCCCATGGGCGCGATTGCCAACTCTCCAATACCAGTGAAGGAGAAACGACGGCTTGCCAAACACCTGCATTTGTGTTAGCAAATCTTCGACATTCCATGAAAACGATCAGTGAGCGACAAGTCCGCCAATTGGTATTACGAAGGAGAACACAGTGAATCTGAGAGAAAAGATACTGCAAACTGTCCAGGACAAATGTGCGGGGGCTAGGGAAGAAACTCTGCGCGCCTTTATAAAACCGCCCGTATTAGAATCAAAGGTTGCGCCCTTCAGTGTGGCGGTGCTCGGCAACGGGGCCATCGGCATCAGTTACAACCTGTTCCATCGCGACCCAAAGGCGGTGGAAAGATACGGAAGGTGGGACGTAAAAGACATCATCGGCAAAACGGCAGGAGAACTGGCGCCATGGTTTCTTTCCAGGGACCCGGTTAAAAAGACCGCCGGACTTGCGGTGCTGAATGCCCTCTCGCAGGATTTCATCAACAGAAATCCCGATAGGTACCGTATCGATGACACCAGCAACCTCTTCGGCCTTATGAAACTGGACAGAACGAACCGGGTCGGCCTCGTAGGGTATTTCCGCCCAATGATGGAAAAACTCCTCAGCCAGGCAGGTGAAGTAATTGTACTGGAAGAATCCGAAGAACTACTCAGGGGAACATACCCTTTCAGGATGACAAGCGACCCGGCAGAACTGCGACACTGTGATAAGGTACTCATCACGGGAACAACCGTGCTTAACGATTCATTGCCTGCGCTAACGGCATATTGTTCCGGGGCTAATTTCGTGACCGTCATGGGACCAACCGCGGGATTTCTTCCCGACGCGCTTTTCGAGCTGGGAATTCACGCTGTGGGATACTCCCGCGTGGAACATCCGGAATTATTTCTCGATCTCTTTTCAAGCGGCAAAAAATGGGACAACTCAACGCGCAAGGTGTGGATATTGCCTAAATAGCTACAGTGCTTTACCGTTGCGCCGTTTCCCACCGGATGCCTCGGATGACCGACTCCTGGATAAGCGGATTGACCGTGGCAAACCGGCCTGTTTCCAATGCCTGCGGCACGAAACAGGGCATAGTCCAGACAGATATTCATAGGCCGCAGCCCCCCCCTCTGCCCTTCCTTGATGGCATCCTTCTCATGCAAATCTCTTTCCTGATCCAACCGCAATACGGGCGCCGATCGTGGCAACCTTGTCCGAAAACGTAAAAACCCACAAAAAAGAGAGGTTGATACATCCCCTCCTGCAGACCTAAATTCAAACCGCTCACAAAGACGGCGCCATATCAGTGCAATCTGCACTATTACCGACGACGGCCGCGGCCATCCTTTTCCGGAAGCTCAATACCGAGTTGCCGTATCTTGCGGAACAGGGTGCTGACATCAATGCCCAGTTCCCCGGCGGTGCGCTTCCGGCTGCCGCCGTTGCGACGCAGCGCCTCGGAAATGACCATTTTTTCAATCGCATCCAGCCGCATGGGTTGCGTGCCCTCAGCGCCCCGTCCGCTTGTCGGACGCAGCTCGGGCGGAAGATGAATCATCTCTATCATGCCACAGCGGCACATCACGAAGGCCTGCTCGATGATATTCTCCAGTTCGCGAACATTCCCGGGATAATCATACTCCATCAACCTGGCCATCACATCATCGGATACACCGGCGATGCTCTTGCCGTGCAGCCCGTTGAACTTTGTGACGAGACGTTCCACCAGCAGTGGAATATCCTCACGCCGTTTCCTGAGTTCGGGCAATTCCAGGCGCACAACACGAATTCGATAGAAAAGGTCCTCACGAAATCGTCCCGCCCTGACTTCATCCAGCAGAACCCTGTTCGTCGCGGCGATCACGCGCACATCGACGGCAACCGGTTTTACGGCGCCCAGGGGCTCGATGGTCCTTTCCTGCAGCACACGAAGCAGCCGTACCTGCATTGCCGGAGAGACATCTCCAATCTCGTCCAGGAAAATAGTCCCGCCGCTGGCCAGGGAAAATCTACCCGGCTTGTCCCGCTTGGCATCGGTAAAGGCGCCCGCCTTGTATCCGAATAACTCGCTTTCCAGCAGCGTATCCGGAAGCGCGGCGCAGTTTACCGCAATGAGAGGCTTATCCCTTCGAGGTGATAGATTGTGGATGGCGCGGGCGAAAAGCTCCTTTCCCGTACCGCTCGGACCTTCAATAAGCACTGTGCTGCCGGATTCGGCAACAAGCGGCAACACCTCGAAAAGACGCATCATTGCCGGGCTGCGGCCCACTATGTCCTCAAATGTGTATCGCCCCTGAAGCTCTTTCCGGAGTTGTTCCACCTGGGTCAGATCCTGAAAGGTCTCAACCCCTCCGATGATCGTTCCCGCATTGTCCTCCAGCAGGGCCGTGGATATCCGAATCGGTATTCTCGCCCCCTCCCGGTTGATAATGTTGGCAGTGGCATTTACGACCGGCAGGCCGCTGGTCATGGTACGGCGAAGAGCGCAATCCTTTTCGCAGATATCCGCCCGGAATACATCGCAACAGCGGCAACCGATCGCCTCCGCGCGGCTGATGCCGGTAATCCTTTCCGCCGCGGCGTTGAATGTGGTGATGCGCCACTCCCGGTCAACCGTGAAAACGCCTTCGTTCACCGAATCGAGGATAACGCTTTCCCGTTCTTCGCTATTGTTTCCGCGAGGCATTGACATCCTCCCTGAATCCAGCCCATTAATCGTGCTATTTGCAATTATAATGCATACACACAATCGCATAATGCACGATTAAGTCAAGATAAACCTTGGCACACAATGTCAACCTTTTGTTTTTATTGACTTATTTGTACTTATTCTATTATGGCGCGTTATGTGCTTATACATTTACATGAGAGTTGCGATTCCACAATGGGAGAGCAGAGTTTCCCCGGTATTCGACGTAGCTGGAAACCTGCTCCTGATCGACCTGGAACAGGGGGTGGAAATCGCCCGCCAAGATGTCGTCATGACGGACGATATCCCGGCAGAGCGGGGGCGGCGCATGGCAGCCATGGGAATTCACACACTCATCTGCGGCGCCGTTTCCCGGCCGCTGGAACTTGCCCTGCTTCACTCCGGCACACAGGTAATCTCGCAGATATGCGGAGAAGTAGAACAGGTTCTCGACGCATACAGAGAAGGCCGATTAGGTCAGCCGACGTTTTTCATGCCGGGATGCCGTGGGCATCAAAGGCGGTTTCGCTGGGGAAAAAGGGGCGGAGGGACTTACTGACAGAGTAATATTTCACCGGAAAGGCCCCTTCGCCTTGGACAGGGGCAGGGAGGAAAAGAGGACGATATCATGCCGCTTAAAGATGGAACAGGACCGCCACAAGGTGGAGGACACGGAGGAGGAAGGATGGCCGGCCCATACGCGGCCGGTCCGGGCGGGGACTGCGTATGCCCCAAATGTGGTCGAAAAACGGCGCACACAGCCGGACAGCCATGCAATGAGCAAACATGCCCCGACTGTGGCGCAATCATGGTTCGGGGGTAGCGCGGACCCGGAAGAGAAAGGAGGATGCGATATGCCAGGAGGTGACAGGACAGGTCCTCTAGGCTTCGGGCCGATGACGGGAAGAGCGGCGGGGTACTGCGCCGGCTATCCGTTTGCCGGTTTTATGAATCCATTCTACGGGAGAGGATTCGCAAGAGGCTGGTCTGGATACCCGCTTGCGGGTTTGACGCCCAATCTTTTCGGAAGAGGACGTGGAATGGGCTTTGGACGCGGTGGAGGCCGCGGTCGGCGAAACAGGTTTTTCTCATACGGCCTGTCGCCCCGACCGTGGGCTGCCGGTGGCTGGCCCATGTATCCGATGGGCTGGTGAAGTAAAATCTCAAGGGAAAGGAGAATAGTCATGCCAAGAGGAGATGGAACAGGTCCGGCAGGGTTCGGGCCGATGACGGGGAGAGCGGCGGGTTATTGCGCCGGTTATCCTGCACCCGGATTTATGAACCCCTACGGAAGGGGATTCGGAGGCGCCTGGGGTCGCGGCGGCGGTTTCGGCTGGCGGAACCGGTTTTACGCGACCGGCCTGACGGGATGGCAGCGGGCAGGAACGGGAGGAGCGCCACCTTACGCGCCTTATGCTCCCGGATACGGCGCTCCCTTTACCAGGGAGCAGCAGATCGACGCCCTCAAGGGCCAGGCGGGATGCCTTGAAAGCGAACTGGAAGCTATCCGCAAACGCCTGGAAGAGCTCGAGGCCGGAACCGGCGAGGAATAACGCGCCGATTGACAAAGTCTAAACCGGACAGCCGCTGGGGCCGCGGCAAGGAATACCGCAAGGCTTCAGTGGCTGGTTTGCGCCGGGATCCGGGCATCATCCATTCAAGGCGGGTTCGGCACAGACTGGTATATTCAAGCGGCCCCTTGGAAATAGGGGCCGCTATTTTATCGGCTGGCTCCAACTGGAGCCGGTGTCCTGAGACGGGAGTGATTTGACGTAATCCCAACCCTCAGGAACAGCCGCCGGGGCTTCAGAGGTTCTGTTCGATCGTTTCGATTGCAACCGCGCAGACTTTGAACTCCGGGACCTTGGCCAACACATCGAGGCTATCCGATGTCAGGACATTGATTTCGCTTGAATGAAACGTTGAAAACACCGTTCCAGGAGGAACGCGATCCGTTATCTTCGCTGCAATTTCGATCCCGCCCCTGCGGGAGCGCAGCCTTACCCGCTGCTTGTCGCCTATCCCGAGCTTTTCCGCATCAACCGGATTCACCTCCAACAGGTCATCGGGCGCCAGACGGAAAAGCGCCTTCGATTCACGGGTATAGCTTCCGATATGGATGTGATACAGCTCCTTGCCGGTGGTCAGCATGAACGGGTACTCTTCATTCGCTTTCTCCGCCGGCGGCTGATACTCGGCCGGGAAAAATTTCCCTTTCCCGGTGTCGGTCTTGAAGGCTTCCCTCCAGAGAATTTCAGTGCCCGGGTGGTCCTTTGCCGGACAGGGCACTCGCAGTCCGGCGTCTTCCAGCCGTTCATAGGAAATGCCGCCGTAGGAAGGGGTCAGAGATGCGATCTCTTCCATGATTTCAGAAGGGGAAGCATAGTTCATCTCATAACCCATCCGACGGCCGAGTTCGCACAGGATCTCCCAATCCGGCCGGCTTTCCCCCACGGGGTCGATGACCCTGCGTACACGCTGCACGAGACGCCAGGAACCGGTGAACGTTCCGTCCTTTTCGGCAAAGGAGGAGGCGGGAAGTACCACGTCCGCTATTTCGGCGGTCTCGGAAAGAAAAAGATCCTGCAACACGACAAATTCCATGGCGTCGAGTATCTCCCGCGCTTTCCCGAGATTGGGGGTGTTTCTCAACAGATTATCGCCCACAATGTACAGACCTTTTACGGCGCCTGCGTCAAGGACCATGCCTGATTGGGTCAGGCCCGGCTTTCGGGAAAGCGGGACGCCCCAGGCCTTTTCGAATTTTTCGGCGAACTGCGGGTTGGCCACGGGTTGCCCCCCCGGATAGGCGACCGGCGAGCACCCCATGTCTCCGGCGCCCGGGCCGTTGCTGTGCTTGCCGATACCGTTGACGCCCGTCCCAGGCTTGCCCACGTTTCCGGTAAGCAGCGCCAGATTGCACAGCGCGGACACGTTGTCCGTTCCGTGGATGTTGTGGATAACCCCCATGCCGTAGAACAGGGAGGCACGGTCGGCCTTGCCGTAGAGCCTCGCGGCTTCGATGATCTGTTGCCTGGGCACGCCGGTTATTTCTTCTACCCTCTCCGGAGTGTACTGCGCCACCACCTTCCGCACTTCATCGATACCGGAGGTTCTTGACGCGATGAACGCCGAATCCTCGAGTCCCTCCGACAGAATCACGTTCATCAGGCCGTTGATCAGGGCCACATCCGTTCCGAGCCTCGGCCGCAGCCACAGATCACTGTACTCGACGAGCTCGATGCGTCGAGGGTCCACGACGATAAGCTTTACCTTCCCTTCCTTGAGTTTCCGTTTCAACATGTCACCGAAGACCGGATACATCTCGGTAAGGTTCAGGCCCGTGACGAATGCCACTTCCGTTGTCTCGAGAAGCGCAGGCGAGTTGGTCGCCGGGCCGCCGCCGAAGGCCCTTCCGAGAGACACGCCACTGGGCGAGTGACAGAACCTGACACAGAAATCGATATTGTTCGTGCCGATGGCGGCGCGCATGAATTTCTGGAAAATATAGTCATCTTCGTTGGTGGTCTTGGCGGAAGCTATGCCGCCGATGGCGTCGCTGCCGTATTTCTCCTTGATTCTTCTGAAATTTTCCGCCACGCAGTCCAGGGCTTCGTCCCATCCCGCAGGTTCGAGTTTGCCGTTTCTTCTTATGAGTGGCGTCGTAAGCCGGTTGGGGCTGTTGACATAATCAAAACCGAACCGTCCCTTGACGCACAGATGTCCCTTGTTTTCCGTATTTTCTCTTTCAACGCCATAGGCCCGGATCAGCCTGTTGTCCCTGGCCCAGAATTCTATCTGGCAACCGCCTCCGCAATGGTTACAGGTGGTCTGTACCTTTTCGACCTCCCAGGTACGGCCTGTGAAACGGGCCAGCTTTTCCGTCAGGGCGCCGGTGGGGCATGCCTGGAGACATGCGCCGCAGGATTTGCAGTCGGTATCCCCCCATGGTTCGCGCAATCCCGTGTTGATTGCCAGGGCGGGACCGCGATTGGCGAAATCGAGAATCTGGCGGTCCGTCACCTCGGCGCAGGTCCGCACGCACCTGCCGCACAGGATGCAGTGGTTGGGATCCCTGACGATAACCTCGCTGGAATCATCCACCGGGCTTACTTCCTTGTTGATCGGGAAGCGGACGCTCTTGATATCATACTCATATGCCAGTTTCTGCAATTCGCACGTACCGCATTTTTCACAGACCAGGCAATCATGTTCGTGCTCGGACAGGATCATTTCCAGGTTGATGCGCCGATAGCGGTTGATTTCTTCGTCTTCGGTGATAACTTCCATCCCGTCGCTTACCATGATGGAGCAGGAGGGAACCAGCCCCCGCATGCCTTTCACCTTGACAAGGCAGAGCCTGCAGACCCCAACGGAACTCAGGCCCTCCTTGTAGCAGAGATGGGGTATTTTGAAGCCGTTGTCCTCGCAGGCGGTCAACAGCAACGCATTCTCTTCTACCGCGCATGATGTGCCATTTATCAGTATCGTAATCATAGTACCTTCCTCGATTCGTAAATGATTTCCAGATGAACGCTACCTGACGATAATTGCGTCGAACTTGCAGACATCCTTGCAGAGCCCGCATTTCACACATTTACCGGAGATAATCCGGGTGGCTTCTTGATCTCTCCTACAATGGCGTTTTCCGGACAGATTTTCTTGCAGAGCCCGCAGCCTACGCATTTCTTTTCATCTATGGAAAACCGGATGAGCGGCCTGCAGACCCCTGCCGGACACCTCTTGTCCCGGATGTGGGCCTCGTATTCATCACGGAAAAAACGAAGGGTGCTCAATGCCGGATTCGCCGCTGTCTGCCCCAAGGCGCACAGAGACGTCTTCTTGATGCAGTCCGCCAACTCGACCAGCGTATCCAGGTCTTCCATCTTCCCATTCCCGTCACTGATCTTTTTCAGGTAATGGATCATCAGCGGTAGACCCCTCCGACAGGGTAGGCACTGCCCGCATGATTCGTCCTGATCAAACTGGAGAAAAAACTTGGCCGCATCCACCATGCAGGAGTCCTCGTCGAGGATGACCATGCCGCCGGATCCCATGATGGAACCGATGGTCTGCAGGGACTCGTAGTCCATGGGCAAGTCGAGATGTTCATTGGGAACGAATCCGCCCGATGGCCCTCCCAGCTGCGCCGCCTTGAATTCCTTGTCGTTCGGGATGCCGCCGCCGATTAGGTAAACGATCTCGCGCATGGTCGTCCCCATGGGGACCTCCACCAGACCGCTGTTCCGTATCTTCCCGGTCACGCAGAACACCTTGGTTCCGTTAGTGGTTTCCGAACCGACTGAACTCCACCACTTCGCCCCCTTGCGGATGATGAGCGGCACGTTGAACAGCGTGCCTACGTTGTTGATCACGGTCGGTTTGCCGAACAGCCCCTCGATGGCGGGAAAGGGCGGGCGCGTCCTCGGGTTGCCTCGCTTCTGTTCCAGGGATGCCAGCAGGGCAGTCTCTTCTCCGCAGACGAAGGCCCCTGAGCCGAGAAACAGTTCCACGTCAAAATCGAATGAGGCGCCGAGGATGTTCTTGCCCAGGAAGCCGTACTCCCGGGCCTGCGCAATGGCCTTCTTCAGGGTCTCCACGGCCAGGGGATACTCGGCCCTGACATAGATGTAGCCGCGGCTGGCGCCGATTGCATAGCCCGCAATGGCCATCCCCTCAAGGAGGGCATGGGGGTTCCCCTCCAGTTCCGCCCTATTCATGTACGCCCCTGGGTCCCCTTCATCCGCGTTGCAGACAATATACTTCTGGTCCCCTGCCGCGTTCCGGGCGAATTCCCATTTACGTCCGGTGGGAAAGCCTGCCCCTCCCCTTCCTCTCAGACCGGCGGCCTTCACCTCTTCCAGCACTCCAACGCTGTCCATCTGCAGGGCTTTGGCCAAAGCGGCATATCCTTCGTGAACGATGTAATCATCAATGCTGAATGGGTCTATCTCGCCGAGCAGCTCCGTTATCCTGCGCTCCTGGTTGGCAAAAAAGGGCATGGTGAGGTCTATTCTGTACGTGTCGAGGATCTCTCCCTTAACCACATGGCTGCGTACCACCTCAGCCGCCTTCTTGCCGTCGAGATATCCGTACACGTTGAATCCAAGGCCCTCCTGCCGTATCGAAAGATACGGTTCTATAAAACAGCACCCCATGCAGCCGTGCTCCAGAACGAGAACATCGCTTCTACCGCATGCCTTGAGTTCTTCACGCACGGCCTCCAGCACTTTTTTCGATCCGGATGCAAGCCCGCATGTGGACCCCGTAGACGATTATCCTGATATTTCCCTGATTCGCCGCTTTGGTCTTCGATATGTTTTCCCGCACCAGTGAAAGTTCTTCAAATGATTGTATACGCATGGCAATACCTCTACTTGTATTTTTTCAGCACTGACGGAGTTTTGTCCGGGGTAATACCGCCGTACACATCACCATCTACAGTAAGAACCGGCCCAATGGCGCAGCATCCCACGCACCTGACTTCTTCAAGGGAAAATCTGCGGTCCTCGCTCGTTTCGCCCGGCTCGATTCCGTAATCAGCGCGTATCTTGTCGACAAGCTTGCCCGCCCCCCTCACGTAACAGGCCGTGCCCATGCAGACATGGATCTGGTGCCTGCCGGGAGGACTCATCTTGAAGAAATTGTAGAAACTGACAATCCCGTACACCTTGCTTACCGGTAGTTCAAGGTGTTCGGCAACCCTCCGCTGAGCATCCAGCGGAACATGTCCCATGCCGTTCTGAATCTCCTGGAGTATGGGTACCAGGTTCTTCGTGTCCTTTCCGTATTTCTCGAAAATTTCCTTCAATTCCATCGGTACTTCACCCTTCCTTTCTCGGCATCTGGCCGTTTTTGCTGTTTCAGTATTGATACCATATATTCGTTTATATGCATAATACACTTATATGGATTTGACAAGCTCTTTTTGGGTTGAAATCATTTTTTTCAGAAAGGAATTTGTTTCAAGGGTAGCGTACGGATAATACGTTGGACTGCCCGTGACACTCAGTAGAAAGCCCAATATGAGGGCGCTCAACGAATCATTGCTACGAAGTGATATGTGTTTCGAGAAAAACCAGGAGATCATCAAGGTCGAATCAGAAGCGGCGGGTAGATCAGGGAGAAGCTATGATATGCAAGAAATCAGGGAAGAAAATTACCGGTCAGTCTTTCTTATGGTCAGGTGAGAAAAAACCCGCGATCGTGTCGCGAGCTGATATCCACGGGTGACTGTTCATTTCAAGCGGCTTGAATCCATTTCCTTCCGGCGGCGGCATCAATAAGCGGGAATCGAAGGCATTCCCAGAACGCCCGCACGGGTCGTATTCAGCAAGAGTTTCAGGAAAAGGCGCTTGTAACGATCTCAAGTCACGTTACCGGAGGTCAGGCATGAGCCTCCGGAAAATGACGGGCATGCGTTGGAATAGCTGACGTGCAAAACGACATCGCAATGGTCGGCCACTCGCGCGAAGCCTTCGGCAACCGCGGCGGACACTATTTCCCTTTCTCCGGAGATTACCGTGCTCATCGTTCCATAGCTAATGGCAATTCCGTCGCGCCTGGTTTTGTATCGATGACAGAGTCAATGTGGGTTCCGAGGTGTAATTCCCGTAAAGGATAGAGAGAGATTTCCGCTTGAATTCTCATTCATATAGCCCGGATATCGTATCAATCAAAAAACATGAACGGCGGAAGACTTGAACGAAATGGCAACCTCCTCGCCGATATCGAGGCCCAGATCGATTGCCGCGCCTTTCGTGACGAGCGCCTTGAATACCATTTTCTGAACACCGATGTGGACCTCGTAGAGAAAACCCTGGTCGATAATCCCGTTTACAGTCCCGGAAAATGAGTTACGAATGCTTGATTCCAGAGGCAGCTGGCTGATTACGATATCTTCCGGCCGGATGGCGACATGCCCCGTCCCGTCTGTGCGCGGATGGGGAGTATGGATGGAGACATCTCCGTTCAGCAATGCTTCATCTCCGTTAAACGTGACCGGGAATATATTTTTCATGCCCACGAAATTGGAGACGAACGAACCGGCGGGTTTCTGAAAGATATCACGGATCGTCCCGGACTGGACAATCGAGCCGCCATTCATTATCGCCGCCTTGGTTGCAAGGGTAAGGGCTTCGGAAAAATCGTGAGTAACCATGAAAAATGTAATTTTAGAGGTCTGATGGATATTTTTCAGCAGGAGCCGGATTTCCTCCCTGAATCCCTGATCCAGGGCCGAAAGCGGTTCGTCAAGCAGAATAACCTTCGGCTCAACAATCAGCGCCCTGGCCAGAGCAACCCTCTGCTGTTCACCGCCGCTCAGAGTTTCCGGAAAACGCTTCAGCAGGTGGCCGATTCCCAGCTCATCTACAAGCCTCCTGAAAAGCGCTTTCGAGGAGTCTTTTCGTTTTTGATACCGTAATCCGTAATTGATATTTCGGGCTACGGTCAAGTGGGGAAAGAGGGCGTAGTCCTGGTACATGATCCCGATACCACGCTGTTCAGGAGAGAAACGGGTCATGTCGCGGCCGCCAATCCTGACCTTGCCTCCGGCAACGGGCGCAAGCCCCGCGATGACTTCCAAAAGTACGGTCTTGCCCGCGCCGGTTGGTCCCATGAGGACAAAAAATTCACCCTCTTCTATCACAAGGTCAATATCCTTCAGCCTGAATTCATCCAGGCTTACCTTAAGTCCCTCTATTTGAATCATGATGTCTTTTTCCGTGGAAGAGCAAGGACTCTGAGCGCCAGAAACAGCGTCAGGCAGATAAGGACAAGCCAGACCGATACAGGCTGTGAATATTTGAGTCCGTAAGCCTCATAGCGTTCGTAGATAAGGACGGGCGCTATATTGCTCATAACACAGCAAACCTCAAGGCAAAATTTACCGAAAGCCAATAATGTCAAGCATCCGCATAAATACAAATGCCGTTATTCAGCGAAGAAGGTCCATATTCGCAGACTTGATTATATTGATAAATGTAATACACTTCTAGGTGTTATTCGATTTTGCAAATAACACCCCTTCATTTCGCGACCGGACTTTTCTTCACCGGTGTTATTACAGCTGCAAGTAAACAAATCAAAAACAAGGGGGCAGGCCATGGCGGAAAAACCGAAGGCCGGCTGTGCGCGTCCGACAGGCGGCCTTGTCGGAGAGGCGGACGCAAATCGGGAAACTAAGGATACACAACCAGTAAAGGAGGCTAGGAAAATGATCCAGGTGGGAAAACCGGCGCCGGATTTCGTAGCTCCGGCCTACTGCAAAGGAGAATTCACTTCTGTCAGGTTATCGGAGCATTTGGGAAAATGGGTCGTCCTATGCCTCTATCCTGGTGATTTCACCTTTGTTTGAGCGACTGAAATAGCGGCGGTCGCCGCTCGTTATGAAGATTTCAGGAAACTCGGAGTAGAGGTTCTTTCCATGAGCGTGGACAGCGTATTTGTGCACAAGATGTGGAATGACAAGGAGTTGTCGAAAATGGTCCCGGGAGGTGTACCTTTCCCCATGCTTTCCGACGGAGGAGGCAAGGTCGGGACCGCCTACGGCGTCTATGACGAGGATGCGGGAGTGGAAAACCGGGGCAGATTCATAATCGATCCCGAAGGAATAATCCAGGCTTATGAAGTGCTGACGCCGCCCGTCGGCAGACACATAGCCGAGTCATTACGCCAGATTCAGGCCTTCCAGCTGGTGCGGGACAGCAAAGGAAGCGAAGCGACTCCCTCTGGCTGGAAACCGGGAAAACCAACCCTTAAACCGGGACCTGAACTCGTGGGCAGGGTGTGGGAAGTCTGGAAAACCGACATGGAATGCGACTAGATTTTCCTGCGGATTTACGCTTCAAGATTCAGGGATTGATATTCGAACCGGCAAACGCATCTCCCCGTTTGCCGGTATTTTTTCCGACCCTGAACCGGTTTCCAGTTTCAGAAAGTAATAATTTCGTAACCTTTATCCCTGTATGGCGCCATTGCGGGATGTCCCGACATATCACCCAGAAGGGCAAGTCCCTGCTCTTTCGCCGCATCCAGCGTGCCCATCTTCGACGAACACGCCTTGCATACACCTTCGACCAGTCCTGCCGCAAGACTCTGCTTCCACAATCCGTTCAGGGGGTTTTCGGGTTTTACCAGCTCCGGGACCAGTTTCACCGATGCGCCTTCTATGACGATTTTCGTGTCGTGCCCCCTGCTTTTCATGTCCAGGGCATTCAAGAGGACATGGATGAAACACATGGGTTCTCCATTGAAAACAAAAAGCGCGTATTTTTTCATGGTGCGACTCCTTTCATAGGTACTGGATGAGAACAGGTACAGAATGAGAACAAATATAACATCTCGCATCCCGTCTTCAAACCAACTCTCAGCTCCCCTCAATCGTAGAATCGTCGAACATGATTCGTCCGGGCGATTCGGTTATCACTCGACGTTTTTTTTTCCTCTTCGTTATTTACAGGACATCAAACAGCAATCAGTACTATGCCGGCGCCTCCGCCCTCCCGAAAATCCGGTCGGTAAATTTCACATACCAGGCGGCTGCCTGTACCTGGACGATATAGGCCACTGCGATGATGATGGCAATTTCCGCGCCCTTTTCCCTGAAAACGGTAACGGCAATGGCCAGAGCGATGGACAGATTGCGCATAACGGTACCGTATACGATAGCAATGGCTTCGGAGCGGGAAAAGAACATCCTGCCGACCAGGGTGCTCAGCAGAAAATTCATCAGATAGAGCAAGACAAGGGGGGCAAGGAAGGAAAGCAGCATCAGGGGATTGCCAAGGATGTCCACGGATTTCAGCGCCATGGCGACAAATACGATCCCCAGAACCCCCACGCTGGAGAGCATCGGAAACTTCTTTTGCATATCCTTTTGGTATTTTTCCGCGCCGAAACTCCTGATCAGCAGTTTTTTCGTTATGTAGCCCAGGAGCATGGGAAGAAACACAATGAAGGCTATCTGCCTGAAGACATCCGCCAGCGGAATTTCAATGGCCGCGCCCATCAGCCACAGGGCATAAAAGGGGGTTGCGACGGAGCCCACGATCAATCCCGTGACCGTCATTTTGATGGCGGCATTGATATCGCCTCCCGCGAATCCGGTCCAGGTGATGGTCATTCCGCTTGTGGGGAGCAACGCCGCCAGCAGAAGACCGAGTATGATAAGCGGCTCACCGGCGAAGAACAATTTTCCCATGTAGAATGCCACAAAAGGAATTACCGCGAAGTTGATCAGCAGGGTCACGGCCTGGCAACGGAGACCCTCGGTGGAAAACACCTTTTCCAGTTGCAGGTTCACCATCATGGGGTAAACCATAAGAAAGGTGAGCGGGACTATGGCTGACTTCAAAGGAGATGCGTTCCACAGCCATCCAGAACAAAGACCTGCCGCCATGGCTGCCGGGATTGTCCATACCAGGTTCTTTTGCAGAAAAGACAGAAGTTTCCACATAATTCCTCCCCATCAGGTTTTCTGATATCCGACTGGATATGATATATATGAATATATGTATAATGCATATATATTCATATTACAAGAATGTTTTTTGTCACACCAAAAAATCCTTTACCCCCTGATAGCATACAGAATGGAGGCCTGGCATGAAATCCACTTTCCGATTGAATGAAATATTCAGGGTTGATAAACCGATCATTGGAATGGTGCATCTCCGGCCGCTGCCGGGGTCGGCAGGCTACCGATCCGGCAGCGGCATGAAGACGATTATTGATGAAGCAATTGAGGATGCGTCCCGCCTCATTGAAGGAGGGGTGGATGGAATACAGATTGAAAACCAGGGAGATTGGCCGTTTCAGCCGCCGGAAGAGATAGGGCCGGAGACCGTAGCGGCCGTAACAGCGGCGGTATCACGCATCAGGGATCGATTTGATGTGCCAATGGGTGTAAATATCCATCTCAACGGAGTATGCCAGGCGCTGGCCATTGCCGTGGCCACGGAGTGCCAATGGGTTCGGGCGTTCGAACTTGCAAATGCCTATGTCGCCCCGTCAGGAATCATCAACGCCGCCGGTCCCCGCGCGCTCCGCTACCGCTGTTTCCTGAGGGCGGAAGAAAAAGTCATGATCTTCGGCGACTATCATGTCAAGCATGGCAGTCATCAGTTGGTGGCGGACAAAAGCCGGGCTGAACTTGCCCACGACGCTGAAACCTCACTGGCCGACGCAATTATCATAACCGGCCGTGAAACCGGGTCCGCCCCTGATGCGGACGAGCTTTCAACCATTCGCGAGGCTGTAAGTGTTCCGCTGCTCATCGGGAGTGGTCTGGGCAAAGACAATATCAAGGAGCTCCTGACCATCGTGGACGGCGCCATCGCAGGCAGCGCATTCAAGATTGATGGCAGACTGGAAAATCCGGTTGACGTCAAGCTGGTAAAGGATTTCATGAAAGCGGTCGCGGCGGTCAGGGAAAAATAATGGCCTGAAATCCCTTGTATTCCGGCATGTCACAACAGACCGGCAAGCCGCCCCTGTTTCATAAGGGAGTGATGCGCGCGCCGATATCGCTCGGTTTCCCGAAAAAGACCGAAGACAATACCAGGACATTGGCGCCGGTAGCGGCGTATTCCGCGGCGTTTACTTCGTTTATGCCCCCCGCGGCGGCAATCATGACGTCAGGATTTACGTCCCTGGTCTTCTTTACAACCTCCGCCAGATCCGCGCATGCCATCTTGTCCACCTGTATGATATCGAACCCGGCTCTGGCGGCCCGTAGCGCACTGCATTCATCTTCAACCTCGATGGTCAGTTTCATGCTTGGAAGTTCGCGCCTTATCCGCTTTATCTCCGCGCACAGGGACTCCATTCCGGCCATGAATACCAGATGGTGTTTGAAGATAAGGATTGATTCGGACAGCCCCAGGCGATGGGGACGGGCGCCGCCGCACTCCACCGCCTTGATGGCCAGCTTTTTCAGACCCGGATATGATTTGCGCGTAGCGGCAATAGACACGTCCGGATTGATTTTTCTGGCAATGTCGACGATCTTTCTGGTGCGCGTGGCAATGCCGGATATGTATTCCAGAAGATTCAGGGACAGACGCCACCCGGCATGCAGAGCCGCCGCGGTCCCCTCCGCCACCAGAAAATCAATGCCCGCCTCGAGGCGTTCACCGCTCGGGGTTACATGCCGTATCACAGCGCCGTATTTTTCCAGTATCCCGGCGGCCTCTTCTGTTGCGCACGGCACGGTCGTCTCCCGGGTCGTAAACACTATTTTCCCCTGCCTGGCGCCGATTCCCAGTATATCCGTTGTCAGGTCGCCATAGGGAACATCCTCTTCCATCAACCGCTCAAGCAACAGGTCAGAAACAACAGGCAACATTCTTGTCTCCATTATTACCTCTATTCCAAACTTGGGAAATCCATACTCCCGTGAGAAAAACAGATCAATCGTTCTTGCCGGTTACGCATTTCATATCTGCGACAAATCTGGACAACGACCTTGACATCCTTTCCAGGACCGCCAGCCATTCCGACAGGTGCTCCTCTCCGCTTGGAGTCAGATCATACATCCTTCTCGCCGGTCCGGCGCCGCTCACATCCCATGCGGAAACAACCAGTCCACTCTCTTCGAGACGACGCAGCGTCCTGTACAGGGCGCCCGGTTCGATGCGTGAATCGGTAAGCGCGTTTTCATTCAATGCGCTCGCCAGGTCGTACCCGTGAGACCTGCCGCGCGCCTTCAGCAGATAGAGGGTCACCGGCTCGACGAAGCGATATAGATTCCCCATCCCGCAGGAACAGGGGGTGTCCGGGCCATGGCGGCTGCATATTCCTCTTGGCATTACCATCAACTCCTTTTCAGGAACGTTTCATCTTCAAGACGGCTTGGCGCCGGAAAATCCATCTTTCTTAATAAGAAAAAAAGGCGCCGCATCGGTTTATCTCGCGCCCCCTTCCATCTACCAGGACAAAGGGAGCGCTAAATATTCAATACGGAAATCCCGCCGGCCCGCCGTCGTCGCTAGACCTTTACCGTCTCGAAATCCACGTGCTTCTTGATGAGCATTGTGCCGCCGCCTTCGGAGACGATCCGCAGGACGGCATCCACGTCCCTTACCCTGGATCCGGCCACATGGGTTATCCCCGTGCCTTTGAAAACATCCGCGCACAAGGGCGATGATGGTCCAAGCAGAACAGCAGCGCGCGGCCGCCCCAGACCGGCAAGGAGTTCGTCACATGTGCCGTTTATCAACGAAGTGCCCGTGATAATGGCAACCGAACACTCGGACAGGGCCTTCTTTCCCTCCTCCGGCGTGATGGTTTCTCCAGCATGGGGTTTGAGTTCAACGATGTCGAGCCGGCACCCGATCTTTTTCAGATGGGCGATAACCGGAGCGAAATAGCCTATCATCACTACCCGCTCCCCGGATTGGATGTTGAGGGAAGCTACAATCTCATCCCTGGACACCGGAGGATGGGGAAGCGCCGACAGGAGCGCGTTGGCGGTCGCCAGCCCTGCGGCCCGGCCAAGAGAGGAATGCTCGTCAGACAAAAAAGCAAGAATCTCGCCGGCCGGCCGGCCAGCCAGGGTTCCGGCTTCCTGGAAGTGGGTGCAGTGGGGAGAGTCGGACTTGGGAGTCCATGCGATGCCCGCATGACCGCTCTCCAGCTTTACCGCCGTGTATCCCAGACCGATACGCACATCCGCGACGACAGCGCCGGAAGCCTGGGGCGCCAGATGATCAAACAATCGTTTCTGCAAGTTCAACGTCATGTTTCCCTCCATGTAATTGGGTTGCCCGCTCTTCATTATATTCCACGAATCCTCCTCAAAAAGAAACTGTTTCCTCTGTATTTCGTTTCAATAAGGCGGCCGCTTTCGATTAGCTCAAGCACCGTTTGCCAGCCGCTTTTCTTACGCGCCAGAAACTCACGGACCGCGTCTTCTCTCATGGGATGGACCGCCGTAATCTCCAGCAGGTCTTCCCCTGCTTCTCCGGCCGAGGAAAATGAGTTTCCTTCATAGTCCACGAGCATTTCCACCGAAAGTCCGCGGTCCCGGAACAACTGGAACGCCATGTTCATGGTCTCTTCGGACGGCGGTTCGACCCACGTTTCAGCGGGAGGGCGGACCGGCGCGGAGAGACGGACCCGATCCGGGTCAAGCCCCGCGATAAACGCTGCCGTCCGTTCCAGACTATCTTCTGAATCATTTGCGCCCCGGACAAGCATGGTTTCCGTTTCCAGTTTGCCTTTGTACATTCCAGAAAAGGCAAGGATGCCGTCAAGTATCTCTCCAAGACGCAGAGAAGGATACGGCCTGTCCACTTTCCGCCATAAATCATCGCGGACAGAGTCCACTTTCAGCGACACCCAGTCAGCCATGGCCAACTCTTCCCGGACATCGGCGCGCCCCATGAGCGAAGCGTTGCTGATTACTGCGACCGGTATCCCAAAGAATTTCAGGCGCTCGACGGTTTTCCCGAGATTGGCGTCCAGGGCAGGCTCACCGTTGGGAACAAAAGAGAGATAGTCTATGTCCTCGCCCTTTCCTCTCAATTCTTCCACGCATTGGGAAACCTCTTGGAATATCAGTTCGGTACTGAAATACACGCGACGTTCCGCCTGTAAGCGGGTGGTTCTTCCAGCCTGACAGTAGACGCAGGAATAGGAGCAAATCTTTGACGGAATATTGTTTATGCCGAGACTTCGTCCCAGTCTTCTCGAGGGAACGGGACCGTATACATTCATTGATTATCCCCTCATCACCCTTCCTCGCCGGCGCGCCGTTCAGCTTCCTCAACCGCCTCGAATCCGGCTTTCATGATTTGCCCCATAGTGGGTCCGACATGAACTGCATCCTGATTCTTTCCTCGGGGTTCTGTTCGTAGAACTCTTCCTCTGAAAAAGAGAACCGGTATGATTCAACATATTCCCTGAGCACGCGGTAGGCCTCGTTGACCCTTCGAATCTGTTCCGGTTCACCCTGGTTCCCGGCGTCGGGATGATACCTGCGCACCAGTTCACGATGGCGCGTCCTTATTTCACGAAGCGTCGCACGCTCGGCGATCCCGAATATCAGCAGGGATGCGCGCAGTTCCGCATAGGTCACACTGATCCTCCTTTGCCGGCCGATGTTACTCGCCCATCAGTCCCCCGAAGAGTCAGATTCCAGCAGTTGGGCGGCAAGTTCAACGCACTGGGCGCAGGTAACAAGTCTCTTAGCGCGAATCTCACGGCAATGTTCCGAACCTGCCCGCATGGCAAAAACCTCACGTATCGCCTTTTTCTTCTCATGATCATCGTGCAGCAGCAGCGCGGCATGGAGGGCGCCGCACACGCCACCCGCTGCCTTCCCTCCACCCAGCATGCGCGCCGCGTCTATTTCAGACTGCGTGATGTCCTTTCTGTGGCTAAAGGCCTTCAGAATGCTCTGGGCGCAGTTCAGTTTCTCCTTTGAATATGAATGTACGGCCATCTTTACTGACATTATGAAAGGTTTCCTCCCTAGTTCCATGCCTATTGCAGTTCATGGGATATCAGAAATAATCATCCGGAAATCTCTTTAAGGCTTCTGCTGTCCGCCTGCTTTTCCTGAAGACATATAGCGGAGTATGCCCGCATGAACGGCGCCTACGGCGAGAGATGAACAGTGGATTTTCTCTTCCGGCAGACCACCAAGGGCCTCGGCGACCTGCTCGTCGGTCAGCTCAAGGGCCTTTTCAAATGTCTTTCCTTTCACCATTTCAGTAGTCATGGAGGCAGTCGCGATAGAAGCCGGACACCCCTTGATCCTGAATTTGGCGTCGATTACAGTCTCATCGGTAAATTTGAGAAAGAGCAGCAGGCTGTCGCCGCACTTGGGATCTCCAACCTGTATGATTGCGTCCGCATCCTCAATAATGCCGATATTCCTCGGATTCATGAAATGATCCATCACCAGTTGGGTGTACAAAACCTTCATCTCCTTTTTTCTTCTATTGACAGTGATTCTTCCATACCGGCCTGTTCCGGCGCGCGGCCGCTTTCCGATTCCTCAATGCCGTGGGTGGGGGCATGAAGCCTGAGCAGCCGGTTTTCCCGGTAGGCATCGATAATCTCCCGAGCGGAAAGCGCGCCTGCAACCAGATAGATATCCACGAAACGTTCCTTCAGAAGGGAAAAGGCCAGTTCTCCGATCTGTTTCGTGAAAAGGATATCGACCCCGGCGCCGGAAATCGCCTTGGTGATCTTGACCCCGATATGGAGTTTTTCATCCAGATATTCGTTATAGTAGAAATCTTCCAGCGTTGCGTCTTCCCTTCCTATCCTCACAATCGCGAAATAGGGGGCGCGACCGAAGTGCTCATGAATCACCGATTCAAGGCCGTTCACCGCCGTTACGGGAATAAGCGCCAGAATCGATTCCCGGCGATAGGGCTCAACATGAACGAATACCGTGTCGATGCCCCTGTGACCGGCAACAATTACCTCCTCCACCTGGTCGGCCAGTTCATGGGCCTTGTACAGGGAAAGATCGGGGCTGGTCTGTATGGTGCAGTCAACCATGCGGAAGGGACCCGAAGGCCGGATACGAACGTGGCTTACCGACCGTACGCCTTCGATGGCGGCGCACATGGATCCGATTTCGGTCTGGAGGTCAGGGTCCAGGTTGGCATCCAGTAGAGACATTACCGATATCCAAAGCGTTTCAGCGCCCAGCTTCAGAATAAGCAGTGAAATAAACAGGATCAGGCAGCCTTCCACATAGGGGATACCCCTGGAGGCGAGAAGGATACCAATGAGGACTATCGCGGATACGTATGTGTCCAGCCAGGTATCCCTGGACTTGGCGAGCAGGGACTGGGAGTTTATTGCCTCTCCCGCCTCCTTCTGTCTCTTTGCCATGGACAGGTTGGCGATGATGGATAATAGAGCCGCGCCGGCCGGGAACAGGGGATTCTCTCCCGTGGCTTCGGGTTGCAGCAGCTTCAGATAACCGTCCCTGGCCATCTCAACCCCGGCCCAGAGTATCAGCAGGCCCATGAACAGGCTCGCCACGGTTTCCGCCCTGTACAGGCCATAGGGAAACTTTTCGCTTTTTTTACGTGCGGCAAGCCACAGGCCGAAGGCGGAGGCGGCTACGGTCACAACGTCACCGGCGCTGTGGAAGGCGTCGGCAATGAGGAGTTGGGAGCCGTACATCGCCCCGATCGCCCCCTTTACCACAGCTACGCCGAGCGTGACAAGAGAAGAGACAAAGGCAACCCTCTGACCCCTCTTGAGCAGCTCTTTTTTCTCCACGTCACTGTTCACTCCGGTAACCCGCCGTTATTGAACCTGCGGGCCATGGGCGAGCCGCACCTGGGACAGGGGGTAAGGAAACAGGGACTTCCCGGTTGTTTGGATACTACGAAACCGCAAGAAGGGCAGATGCAGAAGTCCGGGCGTCCCTTTCCGGGCGCGGTTATTCCGTCCCTTCCCAGAAAACGCCTCCACCACGGGCCTCTGCCCCTGCCGGAACCTGCGCGCATGATGACCTCCATTCATATTCAGTTCTCACGGTACGCAAGGGCAATCACGAATTGCCCCTGCATACCGCAAAAACCGGCAATCCATCAGTGATCGCAGACGTTGGCGCCTGTAACCAGCTTTCCGGACAGGTAATCCATAACCACCGATTCCGGATCAACGGAGGGCGCGCCCACGACAACCTTCACTCCGGCTTCCGCGAAAAGCTGCTGGGCGCGGTTCCCCATCCCCCCGGCAATCACCATGTTTACCCCCTTTTCGGCAAGCCAGCCCGGAAGGAGTCCCGGCTGATGGGGAGGAGGATCAACCGAGGTAGAGCTTACAATGGCCTTCAAATCCTGGTCCACATCCACCAGCGCGAATTTTTCGCAGTGCCCGAAGTGCATGGACAGAACACCTTCACATACAGGAATGGCAAAACGCATCATTTTTTTATCTCCCTTCTTTCATTGCCCGTGGCGGTTTTTTCCATGATAACCGTAACTATATCGCTGAAGGACTTTCCGGCCTCCGTCTCCGACTGATGGTAGGAATAGGGGGCGCCTTCGTCTCCCGCCTTGACGATCCGCGGATCCAGCGGGACACGGCCGAGAAACGGGACGCTCATTTCCAGCGCCATGTCCTCACCGCCGCCTTTCTTGAAGACATCTACGGTTTCCCCGCAATGGGGGCAGACCATGCCGCTCATGTTTTCGATAACGCCCAAGACCGGAAGATTGAGCTGGCCGCAGAAACTGATGGATTTCTTCACATCCGTAAGAGCCACGTCCTGGGGAGTGGTTACTACCACCGCGCCGTCAATCTTTTCCAGGGTCTGGATCACGGTAAGGGGTTCGTCACCGGTTCCCGGAGGACAGTCCACGATCAGGTAATCCAGGTCGCCCCACTCCACCTCGCCGATGAACTGCTTGATGGCTCCTGCCTTGGCCGGTCCCCTCCAGATTACCGCCTCCGCCTCTCCGGGCAGGAGAAAACCGATTGACATGACCTTCAGTCCTCCAAACTCGGCGGGAATCAGCTTGCCTCTGTCCGAAGGCCGCATCACGGTCCCTTCCAGACCCAGCATCTTGGGAACGCTGGGGCCATGGATATCGATATCCATCAGGCCTACCCGGTAGCCGCCCATGCTGCTGAGGGACACGGCCAGATTGACCGCCACCGTGCTCTTTCCCACACCACCCTTGCCGGAAAGCACGACTATCTTGTGAGTGATGCGTTCCAGCGCTTCATCTACTCCCGACTTTTCATTCGCCCCTTGCTGCGCGCCCGAGCAGGAACTGCTTGAGCAATCATGCGCCTGTGCCATTTTTTCTGCTCCTTTTGCTTATGTTAATACACCACCCCGAGAACTTGGGGAAATGGATGCGCCTTTAGCGGCGCATTTCAGAATTCGAAACTCATTCCGGAAGCTCCGGCAACCACTCCAGCGCCGAATGCGTCTTCCAGGGCCCCTACCGCCCGGTTGCCGGTGCAGTGGCAGGGAACTATCAGAGCAGGTGAAAGCGCCTGAAGCGCCTTAACGGTTTTTTCGACCCTTCCGTCATCGGCATTGAGGAGATGAAATCCGCCGATGACCGCCCTGAGCCGGGATGCTCCGCTCTGGAACAGGGCATGGTTCAAGGTATTTATCAGCCCCGAATGACAGCATCCGACAAATACCAAAAGCCCTTCAGGCGTGCGAATCCAGAGAGCCAGGTCATCATCAATGGGATCCGGTCGGCTCAGTTCAGGGTCCAGAAAAAAGGCTCCGCCGGTATCCTCGTATCCGGAGCCCCTTGGAATATAACCCGTCAGGCCGATGTTGGAAAATATCTCTCTTCCAGTCTGTACCCAGCGCATTCTCCGGGCAGGCAGGCAATCCAGAGCCCACATGGATTCGCATTGCATCCCCAGTGGCTTCGGTTGCCCGCCGTTGGATCCGTACCTGGGAATCACCGCCGACGGATGACAGAAGAGCTCGGCATCCGGCGCGGTTCTGAGAACCCTTGAAACACCACCGGTATGATCATAGTGGCCATGGCTGAGCACCAGCGCGCTGGTCTCCGCCAGATCGACGCCCAACTGCCGGGCATTGGGAGAGAGAGCGCCTCCCTGTCCGGTATCGAACAGAATTCGCCTGTCTCCGGTTTCTATCCATAGCGACAACCCATGCTCGGCCGACAGCCCGGCGCCGGCAAGATTGTCCACAATGATTGTAATTTTATGAAAACCTGTCTTCATGAATTCTCCGGTCCAGGGTAAATATCACCTTCTCCCAACCATGGCGGTTCCATAACAGGTCTCCCTCCAGGACGGCAACGCAGCGGCATTGCTTGCCGGATCAGACCTGATACGCCAAAGATCCCCAATGCCCGCCATTTTGGATGGAGGAATACCCTGGCTTGTTCCCTACGGGAGATCCAGAGACTCCCAAACCCGTCGGATATCTTCGGCGGAGGGCGCATCCATCTCCACCACGGCCTTCTTCTTCATCTGGGCCGATGTAACGGCCCGGTCATATCGGATACAGCCGGCAATGCGCGCTCCGGACTGAATCGCCAGAGCCTCGATCCGCCCGGTCATTTCCGGATTCAGGTCCCACTTGTTTACGCACACCGCGGCCGGAATATCAAAGTGACGCGCCAGCTTCAGCACCCGCTCCAGGTCGTGCTCTCCGGAAACCGTAGGCTCGGTCACCACAAGGGCCTTAGAAGCGCCCGTCATGGAGGCGATAACCGGGCAACCGATGCCCGGAGGCCCATCCACCAGGACCAGCCTGTGTCCGTTTTCCTCGGCCAGGCGTTTCGCCTCGCGGCGCACCGTGGACACCAGCTTGCCCGAATTCTCCGCGGCAATGCCCAGACGGGCATGTACCATGGGGCCGCAGCGGGTCTCCGACACCATCCATTCCCCTGACAGGGACTCCGGGAAATCTATTGCCTGAGCGGGACAGAAACGCACACATACCCCGCATCCCTCGCAGGCTACGGGATCAACGGAATAGGATTCTCCTTCGCCTCCCGGGATAATTGCCCCAAACCGGCACAGGTCCAGACATTTTCCGCACCGTATGCAATCGTCCCGACGAATCACGGCTTCGTTGCCGCACCAGAATTCATGCCTTTCGCGAACCATGGGCGTAAGGATGAGATGCATATCCGCCGCATCCACATCACAATCGGCAATAACTGGAAATCCGGCGAGAACGGCGAAGGAGGCCGTTATGCTCGTCTTGCCCGTACCTCCCTTGCCGCTAATTATTACCAGCTCCTCAACTTTTGTCTCAGACATGGATTATTTCCCCCCGGAATTTCTGAACTCCCTGATATTCCACATCAGAGTCGCGAAATGGGACTCGTAGTCAGGCAGGGCATCCACCATCAGCTCTCCCCGCGAATAGGCCTCGGCAATGCGCCTGTCATCCGGAATCTCCAGGAGAACCGGGACACCCTCATCGCGACAGAAACGGTGCACCCGATCATCACCGGCGCCCATGCGGTTCACCACAACTCCGAAAGGAACGGCGATTTCGCGTATCATCTCTATCGCCAGGCCCAGGTCATGGAGGCCAAAGGGGGTCGGCTCCGTCACCAGCACCACGAAATCAGAGCCTCTGACTGTGGCGATGACAGGACACGAGGTCCCCGGAGGGGCATCGAGAATGGCGGTCTTTTCCCGGTTCAGCCTGGATTTCACGGCACGGATGAGGGGCGGCGCCATGGCCACCCCGATATCAAGCCTTCCCTGAATAAGGGTGATGCCGTCCGCATCGCGGGTCTCCACAACTCCGATGCGCTTTCCTGCCTCGCGTATCGCGCCGCGGGGGCACACAAGCGCACAGCCGCCGCAACCATGGCACAGGTCCGGAAACACCAGCGGCGCCGAACCGAAGGATACAATGGCATGATAGCGGCACAGGCGGCCGCACTCTCCGCAACCGTCGCATAATGACTCGTCAACCTCCGGAATCGGAATGGTAACGATATCACTCCCGATTTCACGCCCCTTCAGGAAGAGATGGGCGTTTGGCTCCTCAACGTCGCAGTCCAGCAGTTGCACTCCGGCGCCTATGGTCCGCGCCAGATTCACGGCAACCGTCGTCTTGCCGGTCCCTCCCTTGCCGGAGGCCACGGAAATAATCATGACCAGTGCCCGTCCACATCCGCCGCGTTCAGGGTGGCGAGGGCGCCTGCGCGGTAAGACTCAAGAGCCTCCGCTACCGTCGGCGCCTGGGTTGTGTAAATGCGCACCCCGGCCGCGGAAAGGGCGCGATGGGCATTGGGACCGCAATGACCGGTCACGACCGATTTGGCCCCGAAGCGGACAATGGCCTCGGCGGCCTGGATCCCGGCGCCATGGGCTGAATTAAGGACCTGACGGTTGTCAACCGCCTCAAAGGTACCGGTATCCATGTCATAGATAATATATCCCGCTGCTCGGCCAAAACGTGGGTCCATGGGTGAATCCAGAGTAGTTCCAGATGTAGTAAAGGCAACTTTCACAATAGTATCTCCTTTTGAAATACAGGTTGAAAGACTGAAGACTCAAATTTCTGAAAATAAATCCCACTCTTCACCTTTTTTTCACTTTTCACGATTCTTTCACACCCGCGTCATCGGAGCTCCACATTGAGAGCATTTTCTCGATGAGCATGGGACGCCTCGTTCGTGGGCTTCGCGGTATCCACAGGCCGGACACACGCACTCACCCACCGGCCCGGCGGCGACGGGACCACCCATGCGTCCCCCTCTTCCGCCCCCTGGTCTGCCCATACCTCCACCGGAAGCGCCCATTCCTCTTCCCGAGCCGCCACCCATTCCTGATCCTCTCGGCATAATGACCTCCCTTTCCAAGATGCTTCAGCAAGACCGAAAAGATGTTGCTAAATCATATATGTAAAATACACATATAAAATAGAAACTGCGAATGCGCCTGTCAAGAATAAAAACGCCCGCCGGAAAATTTTCTTCCGGACGGGCGTTCTTAGTCTCCACCTTCCGCTTTCAGGTTGATTGATGGAAGTAAGGACGGTGAGGTTTATTGAGTAATCCGTGACGGTTTCGAAACGAGAGAGGCCGGACGTGCAACACCCGGCCTCTCCAGCTTTCTGATTATCATATATAACATTGCGGGAGACATCCTGTTCGCACGCGCGATGTGCGCAACGGTTGTCTTTTCATCGAATACGGCAAGACCCGCCTGTCGAAGCTCCCGGAGCGCGGCGCCACTCTCGATGGACATCTTGGCGCAGAAATCCTCGAGAGAAAGCAGCTCGGCGCCGCTGAAGGGCGGACCATCCGCCGGTGTCCCGACCCAGCTTCCCTTCACCCAGGCATTGAAATCCAGAACGTAGTTGAAAGGCGGCGCCTTTGTAATCGCGCCAACGCTGAATACCGCGGTAATCAGCACCGCTATTGCCAGTTCACGCCAACCGGCAGTCATTCGACCCGGAATACCTCTCAGATACTGAGCCAGCGACGTCCGGTTGCAGAAGATGTGACAGATTCCCGCGATCAGGAAGAGCGCGCTGGTCAGTATGTGGATGTTTCCCCACTGGGTTTTGGATATCTCCAGAAAGGTCCAGTCGGTCCAGTAGGCGACATTTCGTTGGGGCGCAATGAATACGGCAATACCGGAAAGTGACATCGCCACGAAACTTGAAGCCGTAATCAGCGATATCAGGACACGTTTTCGAAACGGGGTGGCTGTCATTTTCATGAATTCCTTTGATTCCGCCGTTCAATCGGCGTGATGATGATTGCGTTGTCCACTGACCAATAGCCTCCATACAATATGCCAATTCCTTATCATTCCGTAACCACAAGGGTTTTCAGTTCTCACGGTTCCCGTGCAACGACTGTTTGGTGCAAAGACTGCACACAAGGCGCAGGTATTGCACCTCGTGAATGGAAACAACAGGACGTTTCATGTACTCTCAGCATTACTGAAACACAGCAGCCTCCATTGGGAAGTGCGTCGAGACAGATCCCAACGCATGCGGCGCAATTCGTGCTTCGCCAGTAGAGCGCCTCGCATGGGACTGCCGCACTTTTCTCGCGGCAAAATTCGAGTTTAGACGCTACCCTGTATTTCATGGTATACGATAGTGAGCGGATGACTCCCGGAACCTGCATGCGAGAGAGGTTTTGCGTCGATCAAGGGATTGAACCATGGCACGAACGGCTTTTCGATACATCGGCCTGAAGTATTGGCTTCCAGCCGTCGGGATTTTGCTTTCCCTGCTCCTGGCATGGTATGCGGTCCTCCAGTATCGAAAGGCGCTTCCCGTCGCCGGTGAAATCCTTCGCGGTCTTGCCCTTTCCCTTGCCGCGGCAATGGAAACTCTTGCCGTCAAGGACCCTTCCCTTGCCTTACTGAAGGACTTTCACGCCTCGGACATTGCCTATTTCGCCATTATCGAACCGGACGGCAGGATCCGTATCCATTCGAACAGCGCCCTTGCGGGGACACGTGTAACGGACAGCCGTTTTGCTCCGGTCTTCAGCAGGGGAGAATCCACGGATACGCGGACACGACTGGGAACCGGAGAAGAGGTATACGAATCAAACACCCCCATCCATTTTTCCGGACAGGTGGCGGCGCTCCGTCTTGCCCTCCACACCTTCCGTTCGGATGCGGTTATCCGGGGGGCACGGGCTCATATGCTGGTGCTCTTCACGCTCCTTGCCCTGGCCTGGATTCTGGGACTCCTCCTGTTCCGCCTGCACGTGCGCGCTGAAGGCTTTCGGGAGGAGATGGAGCACCGTCGGAGGCTTGCCCAGCTCGGCGAGATGGGCGCCGCCATAGCCCATGAAATCCGGAATCCACTTGCGGGCATAAAGGGCTATGCACAGTTGCTTCAGGAGGATCGCTCCTCGGTGCCTATTGCGAGGCCCGCCGCCCTTATCGTGGAGGAGTCGCTGCGCCTCGAGCGGCTGGTAAACGACCTCCTCTGCTTCGTGCGCCCGTCCGCAACGCCCCATACCCCCGTGAATCCCGGCGATGTCATCCGCCGTTCCCTGGAGATTTCGGAGCCTGAGGCTGTGTGCAGGAGGGTTGCCGTCGTTGCGGATCTCGCGGAAGGCCTGGTGATCGCGGGTGACGTGGACGGATTGGAGCAGGTCTTTCTCAACCTGCTGAGAAACAGCCTGCAAGCCGTGGCCGAGGGTGGAATTCTTGAGGTGCGAATGGTCGAACGGCGAGGCATGGCACGGATAGAGTTCCGGGACACGGGGCACGGCATCCCCGAATCGGAGTGGGAGAGGATTTTCGAACCGTTCCACACGACGCGCGCCCGCGGAACCGGTCTCGGCCTGGCCATATGCAGAAAGATTGTTGAAGACCACGGAGGAGTCATCAGGGTCAGCGAAAGTGCCGCCGACGGGACAACGATTGTCGTTGAGCTTCCCCTTCTTCGGCACAAGGGATAACGACCGCCATGTTCAAGGCGATACAGATGAGATGATGGAGCATAGAATGGAACGAATCCTTGTAGTGGAAGACGATACAACCTTCAGGAGCCTTCTTGTCACGATCCTCTACGGAGAAGGGTATGAGGTTGAGGAGGCGGAAGACGGAGAGAAGGCCCTGACAATGATGCGGCACAGAGAGTTCGACCTGGTTGTCTCGGACCTGCGGATGCCGGGCATAAGCGGCATGGATCTTTTTCGCGAGACGAGATCCTACCCCGCGCCCCCGCCCTTCCTGCTGATTACCGCCTACGGCACGATTGAGGAGGCGGTGTCCGCCATCAAGGAAGGCGCGGCAGACTTTCTAACCAAGCCGCTGAAAGACCCCGCAGCATTGAGGGCCCTGGTGAAAAAGGTCCTGGATACCGGGCGGCGCGAACGGGAATACCTGTCCCTGAAAGAGGCGGAGAGCCGGGGACTGCCTCCTGAGGAACTGATTTTCGCCGGTAAGTCGATGAAGGATATCCGCCGCATGGTGCGCGAGGTAGCCAAGACCGCATCAACGGTTGTCGTGTACGGTGAAAGTGGCACAGGCAAGGAATTGATAGCCCGCATGATCCACCTGCTGAGCCCGCGGCGGGAGGCGGGCTTCGTCCCCATAAACTGCGCCTCCATACCGGAAACCCTTCTGGAGAGCGAACTGTTCGGTCATGAACGGGGGGCCTTCACCGGCGCCGTTCAGTCGCGCCGGGGCAAGTTTGAGCTGGCACAGGGCGGCACCATCTTCCTGGACGAGATCGGTGAAATGCCCTTCTCACTCCAGGCAAAGCTGCTCAGGGTATTGCAGGAGCGCTCCTTCGAGCGGGTCGGCGGCTCCCGCGAGATCAGGGCCGACGTCAGGGTCATCGCCGCCACCAACAGGACCCTGGAAACGGAAGTGAAAGAGGGAAGGTTCCGGGAAGACCTCTTTTACCGGCTCCACGTTTTCCCGCTCCGGCTTCCTCCTTTGCGGGAGCGCAGGGACGCCATACCGGAACTGGCGACCTTTTTTGCGGAACGGTTCGCCGGGCGCGCCGGCAAACGAAATCTCGTTATTTCCCCCGAAACCATGGATGCGCTGGCGCAGTACCCGTGGCCCGGTAATATCCGGGAACTGCAGAACGTCCTCGAGAGGGCGGTCATTCTATGCCGGGACAGGATAGAGCCGCGCGACCTGCCCGAATCACTGTCCCGGCCCGTCCACGAGGTGAACGCAAGCGGCGGTACACTGCGGGATCGGGAAAAAGAGGCAATCATCGTTGCCCTGAAAAACAACCGGGGAAACCGACGGCGCGCCGCCGAGGAACTGGGCCTTTCACGCAGGACTCTCCAGTACCGGCTCAAGGAGTATGGATTGATTGACGAAGACCGGCGTACGTAGCGGTGCAAAAGATGCGCGGCCGGTGTCGAATCTGCACCGGTTCTTCACGGAACGGTTCTCTTATACAATCTTATTATTCATTGATATCAGATAGATATGAGTTCTTTTCCGGTTTGGCATGGTGATTGGAATATCCCTTCACAGGAAGCAACCATTACAGCAGAGGAGGATTCACCATGAAGAGTAGAAAAATCGCAGTAGCCGGAGTTGTCGCTGTGTGCGTACTGACCATTGCAAGCGGAGCGTTGGCGCGCGACCAGAAACGGGATCGAAAGCGTGACGGCACGTGCAGAGCTCACATTGTAAAGGTGGTTGAGGGCATGTAGCCTGGATGATGCTTATCCCGATGACGGAGGCGGCATGCCTCTCTCAGCGGAGTTTTCCCCGGCCCGCCACGTGCGGCGCAGGGAATCGGGATGAACTCAGGCCGTTCTTTTCACAGGACGCTTCCACTCGCAGGAAACCAAAGTAGTATAAAGCGCGCTGGAAAACACCTCGTCGTGGAAAGGACGGCCTTGACTTCATCCACTGCAACGCAGTATGCAGAGGAGGAATCATCATGAAAATCAGAAAAATCGCGATAGCCGGAGTAGTTGCGGTGTGTGCACTGGCAATGGCGGGCCAAGCGTTCTCGGCGGGAGGTCAACGATTGCAAAGGCGCGACGGCAGTTGTCTCAAGACATCAACATCAACTTCAATGCAGACCAAGACCCAAGTCCGGCAGCGCTTGCAGGACGGTTCGCGAAGCGGCGTCACCACCAGTGGAGCAGGAGCGGGTCAGGGGCAGATGAGAAAGCTGGGTCCCGGAGACGGAACAGGGAATATAACCAGGCCGATGGACGGTACGGGATACGGTTCTCCCAATAAATAAAAAAGGGAGGTGAAATCCCTGTCCCGACGTTTTCGGCCCGGGACAAGGAGTCGAGATGAAGTCAGGCCGCTTATTTTTTATTGTGATGTTTCTTTTCGTCGTTCATTTTTCTTTGGTGACCAACGCGCCTGCATTCTGGGGATTCGGCGAGGATGCGTCCGGGGAAAAGAGCGGCCTCGACTTTGACGGTGGATATGACCGGAATACCGAGACAACGGTAAAGGGAACGGTAGTCTCGGTGGAAACCGGCCAAGCGAGCGGTCCCGTCCTTATTGCGGTGCGGCAGCCCGGAGGTCAAGTGGTGCATGTGGTTGCCGCTCCACAATGGTTCTGGTCTGACAGGGGAATCGACGTAAACCCTAATGACAAGCTGGAGGCAACCGGTTCCAAGGCCCAGGGCAAGGATGGAAAGATCTACCTTATAAGCCGGGTTATCACCAATCATAACGACAAGGAAACCGTCACCCTGCGTGACGACACAGGTCGGCCGTCATGGCGGGGCGGAAACAGGGGCCGTCACGGCTCCGGCGTCGGACAACGCCGAATGGGCCCAGGTGGAAGGAGAAGGTGATGAAAATATTGACTCGATTCATTTCTCTGCGCTTCATATTCATTGCATGCCTCTGGTTACCATCATTCGCCTTTGCCGGTCCCGGTGACACTGTGCTGTCCGTCGGACTGGGGGTTGAATATGCTACCGGAAACTATGGCGCCGACGTTACCACCGACTCAGTCACCGTTCCCCTGACTCTTCACTGGTACCCATTGCAGCGCCTGGAATTCAAAATGGAAGTCCCCTTCATCTACCAGAGCAACAGCGCCACGACATCCGTCGCCGGTGTCCGTTTCCGGAGAGGCAAAGCAACCGGTGGCCAAAGGGCGGCTGGAAACGGCAGAGGCGCTCCTTCTGCCACGAACGGCTACGACACTGGCCGCTCCGTGAGCGGTCCGGGCAATGTGTCCCTCAAGGCGGGATATATTGCACTTGAAGAAGAAAATAACCTGCCGCGGATCATGCCGAAGGTATATGTGGAATTTCCCACCGCAGACAAGGACAAGGGGCTGGGAACGGGCGAGTTCGTAACCGGCCTGGGCCTTGAGATGGACAAATGGTTCGGCGGCTGGCATGCCTACCTGGACGGAACATACAACTTTCAGGGAAGATCCGATGAATACGATCTGAAGGATTTCTTCTCTTATGAAGGCGGCATCGGCTACCAGGTAACAGACCGCCTTCTCACAACCCTGCTGATGCAGGGAGCCACGGAATTGACGGACCTCTCCTCAGGCCTTCTGGAAACGAGACTGAAAATCGAATACCGCCTCACCGGGCGGGCCGGTATCCAGAGCTTTCTCGCCGCCGGCCTCACCTCCGGGAGCCCGGACTTCGGGGCGGGCTTATCCCTCTCCTATGATTTCTAGATAAATTAATCCTTCCTTCAATCCCTATCCCTTTCTCTTCCGTCCTTCTATCCTGCATCCTTTTGAGGCAACGGATTCCCCAGGGAAGGATGAAACGTTATATCCGCAGAGTGGGGGATATCGACGGATTGAGGCGTCTTCCAATTCTATTAAACCACACACTCATGCCGGCAGGACTGAATTCTCCCTTGACAGACAATCTCTCCACCCCTTATCGTGCATATGCACAGCTGATTGGAAGCCAGTAGTGTCTCATCAGGAGTTTCCGGGTGGCCACTGAATGGGATGCCAGAGGATAGCGTTCATGTCGTCACGATGCAGAAAACCGCGACGCTGCAGTTGTCCGTTCCACGGAGAAGGGGAACGGGTTTACATGCCAGCCGACATCCCTCTGCGCTCCCTGGAACGGACACGCCTGAATCATGACGAGCTTGAAGCTATGTATCTATGCGATTCCGAGCGCCTTACCCAGGAAGAGGCCGGAACGCGCATGGGGGTTTCGCGGGGCACCGTACAGCGGTTGCTCACTGTTGGGCGAAAGAAGGTCGTGGACGCCTTTGTCACGGGCTCGGCCGTGTTGATTGAAATGGGAGGAATGGACGAAGAGCGCTGAAATCTTCGCTCTTCCTCTCATTTTACCGGCATATTTGCGCCTGCCGTTATTTGTTTGATATATAATGCAGTACAAAACATCGCATGTGTGGAGAAAGGAAATGTGAAGATGGATATCCTGGAAAGAGCACGAATGGAGCTGAAACGAATTGCATCGGACTATAACCTCGACCGCGAGGGGCGGGTAACAGTCCGCGCCCTCACCCCCGACGAAGCCATCGGCGCCAAGGCGGATGAGAATTTCGTTATCAAAAAAGGCAAAGAGCGGGTCATCGAAGCAGTCTACAGAGACGCGCGCGGCCAGGCATTCACCGATGCTCCGGGCAACTGGGAAGGAACCTTGAGCGAACTGATGGCGCTGGACCTCCGGATAACCGGATACCGCGCCGTATTCACAGCCGGACTGAACGCGATCCTGCGACACCTGGGCCTGGCTGACGGCACCGTGCACTGCAAGGATGAGGAACCGACAAAATGCGGAGCGGAGATGCCGGACAAAATGCATTCCCTGTTCGGCACGAAACGTATCGGCATGATAGGACTGCAGCCGGCTATCCTGAAGGAAATGGTGGACGCCTACGGCAAGGTGGGCATGAAAATCGCCGATCTCAATCCGGACAACATCGGCCAGATACGGGAAGAGCTGCTGGTCCTGAACGGGGAAACGGAACTGGACGACCTGATCCAGTGGTGTGACGTGGGCCTCGCCACCGGCTCCAGTGTAGTAAACGGCACCATAAACGACATACTGGAGCGCTTCAACGCGGCAGGCAAACCGGTGGCCTTTTTCGGCAACACCATCTCCGGAGTGGCTGCGCTCCTCAATCTCCAGCGCGTCTGCCCCTTGGCGCGGTAGCGCGTCCCGGCAATAGACCTGGAGCAAAGCTGGCTCAGAGAGCAACCAATCAGTCCGGAGACGTTCTCCCGGGACAACTCCAACTGCCGTTTCAAGACTCAAGGAAAGGATTAACCAAGATGATCAAGAAGGTCAAGATTGAAGAAGCCGTGGGAATGGTGCTGGGACATGATGTGGCCCGGGTTGGCTCCGGAGGCGAGAAAGCCATCCCTTTTCAGCGTGGTCATGTAATCAGGGAAGAAGAGATTCCTGACTTTCTCGATATCGGCAAGGAGCATATCTACGTCGTCGAAACCGAAGAAGAAGAGGTGCATGAAAACGACGCGGCGCTAAGAATCGCGCGGGCGGTTGCCGGGGACGGCTTCGTATTGGAAAAACCGGCCGGGGGCGCCGTGCGCATCAAGGCTGGATCTCCCGGCATGCTTACGGTAAATGTCCCGCTTCTGGATGAGGTGAACCGTATGGGAGACTTTGCCATTGGAACACGCTTCAACTGGACGGTATGCACTCCGGAAAAGCCCGCCGCCGTGGCAAAGACTCTGCCTCTGTATATCTCCGAAGAAAAACTGGCTAAACTCGAAGCCCTGTGCCGTTCACGGGGCAGGATTCTGGAACTGAAACCCTTCATACTCAAAAAAGCCGGCGCGGTCATTACCGGGAACGAGGTGTTCAAGGGAAGGATCGAGGACAGGTTCGCCGAGACCATCGCCCGGAAAGTCCAACCGTTCGGCGCTTCGCTGTTCCGAACGACAAAGGTTCCGGATGATGTTAAAACCATTGCCGGAGCAATAAGGGAGATGCATGCCGCCGGGTGCGAGGTGATCTTCGCCTGCAGCGGCATGTCCGTTGACCCTGACGACGTTACCATGGAAGGGATCCGGGAATCGGGCGCGGAAATAATCAAGGAAGGAGTACCCATGATGCCGGGCGCCGTATTGGGTCTTGCCATGCTGGGAGAAGTGCCGGTCGTGGGTACGCCCGCCGGCGCTCTGCGCAACGCCCCTACCGCCCTGGACGGCATTCTCCCCATGATTTTCGCCGGGATGAGACCGACGCCCGCCGATCTGGTCTCTTTCGGCCATGGAGGTCTGTGCCTGGACAAATTCACCTTCTGATGCCGTGCAAGCAGATTCCGTGCAGTTCTTCCACCCTGACCGGCCACGGGCTTAATGGTGGCCGGCCAGGCGATTAATCAAAAAAACCGCCATAGATTCATTGTCATTACTCGATAAGGGAAGACTCCAATCGCTGCATCCGGATTCAGCGCAGACACTTGAAAAGTCCCATGCACCAGAAACAGTCTCCGCACGGGATCGTGTTTCCGTAACAGTCCTGCTCGAATTCTTCCGCCATGAGATACTGGCACGGGACTACGTTGCAATTGGAGCAGTAAGGATAATCATAGGCCAGCACATCCTTCCTGAACCCCTTGAAAGAGGCGCTGTTCCAGATATCCAATATGCCGCTCTCGTGTACGTTTCCGAAGCTCCTGGCATTGACGAATTTCTTCCGCCCGAACAGATGGCAACCGTACTGGTGCCAGAGGAAATAGCAGGGATGGACATTGCCGTTCCATGAGACAAAGACGCTCCCCTCCTCCACGAAATCACACCTTCGGACGCTGCTGGGGGATGAAGCGGGAAGTTCCAGTTCAATACCGGCTTCCCGTGCAATCTCGCGAGCTTCGGTGAATATCCTTTCAAGGTCCGCAACCCACTGTTCATCACGTTCCATGAGGTTCTTCAGATGGAGGGAGATATCCCTTGCCCGAGCCTCGGATTTCAAACTCTCGGCCATCTCGAACAGACGCTGCTCCGCCGGCGTTCGGGAATACTTCCAGATCACGGTCAGATAATCAAGCAGTCTCCCCCCGCCATACAACTCGGTTTCTTTCCATCTCCGGACCAGAGCCAATGCATGTCTTGCGCCGTCTTCACCCAGCAAATCATCGCCGGTTATGGCCGAAAAGATGCAATCCAAAGCATCCCTCCACCCCTTATCGTCGCCGAAAAGATGCAGAAGCTGGCTGCGGGTATGGGAGAAACTCTTTATGGTTATCTGCTTGCCGGGCAGGCTGGAGCCCAGTATCTCCCAAACTTGCTCCACTCCCCTGTCCCTGGATGCCACGGCAGCGACTTCCAGAAGAAAAGCCGCCAGCTCCTCCTCAGAAGGCTTGCGCATGTATTTCCAGAGCACCCCGAAATAATCTCCCAGGTCCAGACCCTCGCTTCTTGCCTTTATTTTCCATTCGTTGAAGAGTTCCACCGCGCCATCCATGTTCGAATCAAAGGCGGCCTGGGAGACGCTGCTTTCGGCATAGGGAAGAATGTGGGTAACAATGGCGAAAGAGGCGCCCAGATCCGCCGCCCGACGGAGGAGGCGGGGCAGTTCGCGGGCATTGTCGCGCATGAGCACGAACTCGAGTCCCAGCTTAACATCTGGTCTTGCTCGCAACTTCCGGGCCTCATGAAGAACTGCGAAAGCCCGTTCAACCCCCTGCTCCTCCCCGCCCCTGCGTATTTCACGGAAGATATCAGGATTGAGGGCATCGGCGGAAAGGCAGATCCGGTCGACACCAGCCTCAATAAGCGTAAGAGCGCGCCCTGCGTCCATTAGCATGCCGTTGCTTTGAAAGCCAATCCAGGCGCCTGCGGGCATCACCCTTCTGGCCTCCCGGATAAAGTTCTCCAGCCTGGCATCCATGAGAGGTTCGCCGACACCATTCAACACGAGAGCTTCAAGATGCGGGAAGGCGGGCGCAAGCTTCGCGAATGTCTCCTCTTTCATGTCCCCTTCCATCGCCGAACGGTCCCAGGTCTCCTTGACGCACATGCGGCAGCGCAGATTGCAGCGAGTTGTCGTCTCCACAAACAGCTTCGACGGCCACGGACGATGGGCCGGATAAGGATTCAGTCCAGTTTCAGGCATCTTGTCGTTTTTCATGACTATTCCTCCGCATTACGGAGCATAACGGTATGAGGCGGTTTAGACGTCCTGACATGGCAGATGTTATCCTGACGCTCCGGCTTCACGCCATATTCTCCAGAGTAGATATTCAAACTGTCGATATTCAGCTTGACAGGCAAACAGGTTTGCTTTAATCTTTCCGCAAATTTCAGGCGATGGAGTCCGCCATTAACCGCTTGTTTCCTCAAGCTGATAACTCCTACCTTTCCACGGAAAAGGTAGGAGTTTTTTTTTGGGCCTTTAATCTTCAAGGAACCGGCATTTGCCGGAACATCGATCCTGTATCCCGGAAATATGCTGGCGAAGTCTGAGAATGAACGGCGAGTCAACGCAGGGAGGGCACATGAGTAAATACAACATCGGCAAGAAGCTGAAGCACCTGCGCCTGTCAAGGAATCTGTCCATGCGCGAGGTGGCAAGAGAAACCGGTTTCTCAGCCGGATTGATTTCCCAGATTGAAAACAACAACATATCACCGCCCATTGCCACACTTTCCAGAATACTCAAGTTCTTTGATATCAAGATAGATACCTTCTTTGACGAGATTGAAGAAGAACGGCAATACCAGATTGTGCGCAAACGCGAACGGAAAAAGATCCCGATGGTTGTTTCATCCCCTGGAAGCAGCCACGGTTACTCCTATGAATCACTCTCCTGCAGAAACCGGAACCGGAAGATGAAACCACGTATCTACACCCTGAGCGGCACCACCTCAGAATATACGATGTGCAGCCAGGAAGGAGAAAAATTCCTTTTCATTCTGAAGGGAACAGCTGAAATACGACTGGATGAAGAACTCGTCACGCTCCAAGAAGGGGACGGCATTTACTTTGATTCCAAAATGAAACAGAGGTTTTTTTCCAGGCACGGAATGGAGGTGATAATCCTTTCAGTTGAGGCGGAATAGCGCCGTAATCCGCTGAATCTCTTCCGTCAGAATGAAGACCCTACTCTCCGGCGGGCCAGAGAGCATCCCTCAGGCCTGATGTCCGCGTAATCCGCCTGGAAACTGCGGCCAGCATTATTTCCTCGCTTCCCCAGACAGCTATGGATATCTTTGCCCTGGTAATGGCGGTATAAACCAGTTCCCTGGACAAAACCCGCGAATCGCTTTCCGGCATTATCAGCAGCGCCCGGTCAAACTCCGAACCCTGGCTTTTGTGTACGGTCATGGCGAATACGGTCTCATGGGCCGGAAGCCTGATGGGCGAAAAACTCCTGACGCCCCCCTCAGGCGCCGGAAAGAAAACCCTCGTCCCGCCACCCGCTTGCTCATCCGGCAGGACCAGCCCCACATCACCGTTGTAAAGCTTCAAGCCATGGTCATTGGCGGTGATCATCACAGGCCGCCCGATGTACCATCTGCTCGCCGGATCGATGACCCCCTTTTCCGCCAGGGCTTCTTCGGCCAGCCGGTTGAGGCCGGCAACTCCGTACACACCCTGTCTCACTGCGCAGAGAACGCGGAATTTATCAAACGCGGCAAGCGCCTCCCCGGGAGAAGCGGCGGACAGGTATGCCTTATAACCTTCCATGACTTTGGCCGAGATTTGCCTCTTGAGGTCATCTCCCTTTGGCAGCCCACCCATGGAAATATCTTTCCTGGCGCCTCTGACCAAAAGGGAGAGGGACTTTTTCCCGTCGCCGGAGTTTACGGACCTGCTCACCTCTCCTATGCCGCTCCCTTCGCCGAACCGGTAATTTTTCTTCAGAACCACCAGACAATCCGCAAGGGGCGGGAGCTTGCATTTTTCCCCTGCCGCCGGGACCATCTCTCCGGCGACCTCCATGGCAAAATCGGCGAACTCCCTGGAAAAAGGCTCGCACCTGCTCCCGCCGCAGATATCACCCAGAACGGCGCCGGCCTCCACGGACGACAACTGGTCCCTGTCGCCAAGAAGTATCAGCCTGGCTTCGGGTTTCAGGGCGGTAACCAGCTTTGACATCAATGGAAGGGAGACCATGGAGGCCTCATCTACGATAACCGCGTCATGGGGAAGGGGATTGTCCCTGGAGTATCTGAAGCGGCTTGAATTACCGACGGCCCCCAGCAATCGATGGATAGTTGTTACATCTTCGGGTATCCCGGCCTTGATCCCGGCGCCGCACGCGAGTTCCTCTTTCCTGCGACAGATAGACTCCTTCAATCGGGCGGCCGCCTTGCCGGTGGGCGCGGCAAGGGCGAACCCGGCAGGACCATTTGCCTGCTCCAGAAGCAAGGCCAGAACCTTTACCACCGTCGAGGTCTTTCCTGTTCCGGGCCCCCCGGAGATGACCGCGAATCTGTTTCGCACCGCGGCCAGAGCCGCCACCTTCTGCCAGTCGGTACCACCGTCCGGATTGGCGGGAAAGAGGCGTCCCAGTCCGTCCGAAAGGCGTTTCCCGTCAATCCCGCCTCCAGTCGCGGCCGCCTTTCCGAGGATCGCATCAGCCAGTTCCCGCTCATATTTCCAGTACCTGTAGAGATACAGCCTGGCGCCGGCGTCCATGATCAGGGGCCGGTACTGGCCCGGCCTCCCCACCACCGGAAGCCTTTGGAGAAAGCCGGTCAAATCCCCCAGAGGCGGCAAGAGATGGCGCTCATCCCCCACCAGCGATTCTTTCCCCGCTATGCAGGAGAGGTCCAGGCAGACACTCCCCTCCTCCACTGCCTTGCTGGCCAGGGAGGCAACCAGTCTCAGCAGCGGCGAGGGCTCTCCCGCCTCACGGCAGATAAAATCGGCGAAATGCCTGTCAATGTGACTCAGCTCACAGATCATTCCTGCCTCCTTGAACATCTGCCTCTATAAGCAATTCCGCCAGTTCCCGCACCATTTCCGCGGGAGGTATGTCCTGGAAGATTCCGGTCTCTCCTTTATTGTCAGGGGTCACTCCCCGCAGAAAGACATACAGCGCCCCGCCAAAATGGCTTTCATAGCTGTAGTCCCGAACCCGCATGGAAAGATACCTGTCAAGGGCGACGGTATAGAGGAGATACTGCAATGGATAAAGATGCTTCTCCATTTCAAGGCCGAGCCTGTCGCGCCTGTAGTCCTCATGCCTGTAGCCCATATGGTTCGACTTCCAGTCGAGAAGGTAATACCTGCCTTCATGCTCGAACACCATATCCATGAAGCCCCGAACAACACCGCGCACCGGCCGGAACCCCAGCAAAGAGCAGACCCGGCCCAGGTCCACGGCATCGACATGGACGCTCCATTTTCGCAGACGCTTTTTCAGCGAATCAGAGGTAATGAACCTGAGGGGAAAGAAGAATTCCAGTTCGGTGACCCATCTACCCTTTCGCAGGCCGGACAGCGTAAAATGGCCCGAACTTCCGGTAATGGGCGCTGTCAGGACATTGGTCACCATTTCGCTTATGTACGGTTGCCATTCCGGAGAATATCCGTAGGTCTCCAGACATCTCGACACAAGGTCACCATGAGCTCCGCGCCCGTCGGAAAAGTCCATCTTTTCGAAAAGAGCATGAAGGAATATGCCGGCCCGCGTCCCTTTGGGAAAGGTAAAAATGCTCATGCCCCGAGGCTCTTCCTCGTCTGCAACTGATTGGAGAGGCATAGCAGCGACGCTGGTTTCATCCCGGTCCGGAAGCTCGGCCATCCGGTCGTCCCCTTTAGTAAAGGAGGTAAAACTGGCAACCCTCCAGTCCCTCTCTATGGCGGACTGCGGAGTTCTGCTTTTAAGGGGCGTCATTTCACCCATGGAGGGAACATAAGCCGGCATATCGACCGCAACTACAATGGGCGCCACACTGATGGCGTTGTCCGTTTTCCCGGCAATCTCCCGCAACTGTTCTTCCATTTGCGGGGCGGTAAGCTTTCCGATCTCCCCTTCCATAGCGGCCACCAGGTCTTCCCGGGTTCTTACCTCCTCCGGCGCATGCAGAAGATAGGAGATGGGCGAGGTTTCCGGCCTGTTTTTCACCGTATTGCCTTTTACCTTTCCCGCCACCAGGTAGCAGCGGTATTTGGCTCGTGTGAGGGCAACGTACAGAAGACGCAGACTCTCGGCCAGGGTCTCCTTTTCCGCCAGGACCCGGTGACGGCCTATCCCTTCAGAACCGAAGTCTCTTACCATTATGAAGTTGTCGTGAAATACCGCCACATCGGCCTCGGTCTTTATCCCCCCCCAGAGAAAGGGACAGAAGACTATGGGGTATTCCAGCCCCTTGCTGACATGGACGGTGACGATCTTCACCGCCTGCTCATCGGTCTCAAGACGGATCTGGTACTCATCGGATTTCTCTTTGATCGCGACCTTTTCCCCGAGCCTGTTCAGCAGCCTTTCCATGCCGAGGCGCTCCCCATGGGCCATCTGGTGGATGACCTCGAAACAGTGCAGAACGTTGGTCAACCGCCGCTCGCCATCGGGCCTCCTTAAGAGCCGTCCCCTGATCCCCTCCCCTGCCAGGAGGTCCCGGGACATTACCATGAAGCCGCGCTCCTGCCAGAGCCTGTGGTACTGCCTGAATCTTTCCAGCCATTCATCCCAGGCCTTTTCATCCTCCAGGAGGTCAGCCAGATGGTTCCCTGACAGGCCCATGAGACGGGTCGCCAACGCTGTCCTGACCTTGTACTCGCGCGCGGGTTCCGCTATTCCCGAGAGGATAGCATGGATTTCCCGGGCCTCGTCCGTGGCGAAAATGGTCTCGTCGCTGCGCATTACAGAGGGAATCCCCAGCTTCTGCAGAGCCTCCTGCACCTGGCCGGCCTGCCGATGGCTTCTGACAATCACCGCGACGTCGCCCGGCATAACCTGCCGCGTCCTGAGCCGCCCGTTGTCGCGCTCATCCAGACGCGCCCTCCCCTCGACGCCTCCCCGCAGCAACCTCGATATCTCCGCGGCAACGGCATCCCTTGCGGCATCGTTCGCCTTGCCGACACCGGGCTGATTTCCATCATCATCGGAAGGTATGGTCCAGATCTGAAGAGGAGCGCCATCCATGCCTTGAAGGGCGAGGGGGTTTCCGGCATCGGGACGGCCGCTGAAGATAGGGTGATAGGCGATATCCTCATAAACAAAAGGGTTCCTCCCATTGCCGAAGAGCGTATTAAAAGCGCTCAGGAGCCCGGGCGTGGAGCGCCAGTTGTTCGTGAGGGTGAACCGGCTGCCATCTGCAATGCTTCGCGCGGCTTCCATGTAGGCGAAGATATCCGCGCCACGAAAGCTGTATATGGCCTGTTTCGGGTCGCCTATAAGGAATAGCGGGTTTTCCGGACGGTCGTATATCCTGTGAAAGATGTCATACTGAACCGGGTCGGTATCCTGGAATTCGTCGATGAGAGCGGCATTGTACCTGTCTCTCAGGCACTCGGCCAGAGTTGCGCCGCCGTCGCCCCTGAGGGCGGCATAGAGGTCGTTCAGAAGATCGCTGAAAAAACGGACATTGGCCTTCCTCTTTCGCGATGGGAGGCAATCCCGGCAGAATTGCAGAAGCTCCCACTTGAGAAACAGGAATCGCTCATCCACCAGTTTCATGAGCCGCTGGCATTTATCGAAGAAAGGGCGCCGTGGCGGGGCATAACTGGATTTGGTCCCGTTTATGATGGCGGCAGAGGTAAACCTGTCAAATCCCTCGAACAGATCATAAGGATTCCCCGAACGGACGAAGATATCCATCCTCTCGAAGAGGGCCGGCAGGAGATCCTTTCTATAGGTCCCCTCGGCCCTGCTCAGTCCCTTGTCGTTTTCCAGGAGGCAAACCACCTCTTCCCCGTGCTCCCGCCATTCCCTGCCCAGCTCCGCGAAGGCATCCAGGCAATCATGGTGGATAGACGCCTCATCCCGGGAGGAGAAGTCGGGGAGGATCCGCGTCTTAGGACTTTCCAGCATTTTAAAGGCGAATCCGGCAAGGGACTCCGGTGTGTATCCCCGACTCAGGGCTGACTTTAACAGGGGCGCCTCATGGCCGAAAAACTTCATCCGCCAGAAATCGTCCACGACCTCCTGAAACATTCCGGAAGGATCGGTGGACAATTCCACGCCATAAAGGGAACCGCTCTCAAAGGCGTTGTCCTGGAGAGCCCGGAGACAGAATGCGTGGATGGTGAAGATGGAAGCCATGTCAAAGGATGTAAGAGCCCTGTTGAGCAGCCCCAGGGAGACATCCCTGCCCGGACCCCTGCCGTTCACGTTGGCGGCAAGCCCAAGGAGAAACGGGTCTTCGGTGGATTTGCCCGAGAACACCTCAAGCGCTTCTCTAATCCTTCCGCGTATCCTGCCCCGCAGCTCTTCGGTAGCGGCCTCGGTGAATGTAACCACGAGAATGCGGTCCGGACCCAGCCCCTTCTCCACGAGTAGGCGCAGATACAGGCAGGCGATTGCATAGGTCTTTCCCGTGCCGGCGCTGGCTTCAATAAGGTTTGTCCCCGACAGTTCAACGTGCAGATGTTCCAGTTCATTCATGTCATCATTCCTTGAGCAGGTTCTCCATCAGGGGCTTCATCAGGGTCCTGGCAACCCGGTCGAAATCGTCGTCAAAGGGGTCCACCTCTCCGAAACAGAGCCGGAAGCACGGGTCATCGCCTTCTCCCGGATAATCGTTGAAACCGGTTTCCCACTTGTTCCTTGCACGCCCCTTGCTCCACTCCAGTTTATGGGCATATGCCAGGGACGATTCCGGGAAGAAACGGAGCGGAATGGAGAGCCCTTCCCGATACACATCCAGTATTTCCATCAGACGCCCTGACGCGTCCTCAACCTTTCCAAAGAACCGGGCGCCATTCTTCATAATCAGCGCGCTTCTCAAAGGGTAGTCCTCCTCGGAGAGGTGGTTCAGAATGAGGTGCTCAATCCACATGGAAAACAGGTCCTTTGATTTCAGATCCGCGTACCGGTAGCGCAACAACTGACGCGCCCACAAGCCGTCCAATCTTCCGCCGATGGTGAAGTCTCCCAGCGAAAACACGAAATCGAGCGGCTTCAGGGGTCTGTCACCGTCTATTATCTTCCGCACCTTGCCGGCAAAAAAAGAGGCATCATCCGTCATCGCCATGAATTCCGCCTCCCCATGCCGCGCCGGAGGAAGAATACCTCGACATCGAATCACCGGGAAGAGCTCCATGGCATCCCCCCCGCGCAGAAAGCATTCCACCAGGTCCTGCCGCAACTTATATTTCTCAAGACCTTCCACGGCAAAGGGTTCGCGCTCCGAAAGGGGTTTCAAGGTCTCCTCAAGGCGGATTCCGAGCCGATTTTCCAGAAAAAACCTTGCCGGGTTTCTGAAAAAGCGGAGGAGCTTCGTCAGTGTAACCTCTCTCCACTCTTCCGGTGGCGGCGAAAGCGGTTTCGGGACGAAGGCGGCCGGTCGCCAGGGGTTGGTCCGCCTCTCTTCCAGGGCCTGGCGGTTTTCCACGGAATAGCTGAAGAGAGCCCCCCCCTCCCTGAAATACTCACCGCTGAAGGCCTGGAGCCTGTGCCTGGTCACCAAACTTGAGGCCGTATCCTTTCCCCGCTGGATGAAGCGCTTTCCGATGTAATCCAGCAATTCGCTCACCAGCACCGATGGAGGGATTTCACTGTTGTCCCTGATACTCTGGCCGACATAACTGACATAAAAACGGTCACGGGCCGAGAGCAGTGACTCCAGAAACAGGTATCGATCCTCGTCACGCAGGGAGCGATCGCCGCGTCGGGGCTTGGCGGAAATCAGGTCAAATCCGGGAGGAGCGGCCTGCCTGGGAAAGGCGCCGTCGTTCATCCCCGTAAGAGCCACCACACGGAAAGGTATACTCCGCATGGGCAGCATCTCGCAGAAGGTCACCCCGCCCGTCATGAAGCCGAGCCCCTTCACTTCCCCTTCAAAGCGGCCGGAAAGCCAGGCCCGGAGCACATTTATCTCTACGGGCCCGGTGAAGCCCGTGGCTTCTTGTATCTCGAACAATCCTTCAATGATTGTCGCCACAGAGGAAAGTTCATGGGCGGACTCGTCGTCCGTTTGGAAAAAAGCCAGGAGCAGGGCTCTGATAGCGTCCCGCCATTCCCCAAGCGAACGAGGAGCTTCCAGGTCTTTCGCATGGCGAGTTATCATCTCCATGAACTCCAGGAAATTACCCAGGATTTCCGAGCCGGCCCCTTCTATCTCGTCATAGGGAAGGATTCCGTTGAAAGTCGCGCCGGGCTCCTCAGGCATGGCATAGCCCAGAAGAAGGCGGTCAATACCGGCCCGCCAGGTATTCTCGCGGTATGGGGGCAAACCATGACGCGCCCGGTCCCCGGCGTCCACCCCCCAGCGGATCCGGGTCTCTTCGAGCCATGAGCGGAGTGTGTCCAGTTCAGTTCCCTCCAGCCTGAAACGGGTGGCTACCAATGATGATTCTAATATATCCAGGACCTGGAGCGCGCTGAAGCGGCTGCCCGGCAGTTCCAGAAGCTTCATCAGGACCGACGCAAGGCAGTCTTCCCGTAAAAGGTTCCTGTCAGCAATGGAATACGGTATCGCGAGGGCAGGGTCCCTGAAACCCTCGAAGACGGCGGATATGTAAGGGGCGTAGGCTTCAATATCGGGGGTCATCACCACAATGTCCCTGGGATTCAGCCCCGGAATTTCATCAAGCATCAAGAGGATGGCGTCATGGAGCACCTCCATCTCGCGCATGGGCCCGTGACAGGAATGCACCTGTATTGATTTATCATCTTCCGCCACGCCTGCCACGCCTTCCTCCAAGCCACGCAGGTTCAAAATATCGGACTGGACGATCTTCAGAAGTGACCCGCCATCCGTGTCCTCGTACAGGTCCTGGCCGCCAGCGACCAGGTCGCCGCAATCGAGCATCATCTCGGAGAAGTCCCTTCCAAGCTTTCCGAGAGAGGCGAGCAGCGGATTCCCCTCCGTGAACAGTTCACGCTCCCGCGGCTCGCGCAGTGCCTGTTGGCGCGCGGAAACTATGTCCGCCCAGTACTCGCTGGTGGGGCTCAAAAGGAAAAAATTAACCTCAATGAAACGGGAAATTTCGGCAAAGACTTCCAGATGGTAGGCAGGGAGGCTGGAGATGCCGAACAGCGATATCCTCTCCGGTATTGTACCCGAAGGGAGGTCGCCTCCCCTGATCCTTTGGTGAAATTCCTCCTTGATGAGCGCCCTGTGCGTCCCTGCTCCCGAGGCCGACACTTCCCTCCAGAGTATCTCCTGCCACTCCCCGGCGTTTCCTTTCTCCCATTTAAGGACCATATCCGGCCTGAAAAGTGTGTACTGGTCAAAAGTGTCGGCAATCTTTCCAGAAAGCTGGAAGAGCTTGAGGCCGTCCGTATCACCCTCAAGATAGAGCCTCAAGCGGGAAAACTCCTCCCGTTCAAGAAGACGGGGCAAGATGGCGGAGATTCTCCAGCGTGTATTTTCTGGAGAAAAGGGGTAAGTATCCGGCTTTTCCGGCATGATAGACTTGAAGAGGCGCCATACAATTGAATTGGGAAAGGGGTATTCGCAGTTGGCCCAGACACCAAAGCGCTTGGAGAGTTCCATGGCAAGCCAGCGCTGCAGCCCCTTGCTCTGAACCACAATCATTTCAGGAAAAAATGGAGAAGCAGGTGGCTCGCTGACAACGCCGGCCAAGGCCTCAACGAGGTTTTCCATCCGGTTGCTGCTGTATACTTGGAAGGCCATGGAAAGTTCCTTTTCCTTTTTCCATTCAATATACACGAGCAAAGTGACGAAAGAGATTACTTTTCACTTCCGCTTCAACTTCGAAGGATTTGGAGAAGGGTTCAAATGCCATCTCCCTGGAATTGAATGCTCGATGATATTTTCATACCACTGGGGGATGACATTTCATACACTTCCCCTGATTCACAGAAAACAATATATAATACCAAAAAAACGAGGGGTTACGGCTTATGCCGTAACCCCTCGTTTTTTTGGTCGGGGCGACTGGATTCGAACCAGCGACCACTAGACCCCCAGTCTAGTGC
>CAZHVY010000004.1:0-130612 GCA_964536305.1 uncultured Geobacter sp.
GGCACCGGATTTTGATTCCGGCATTCCCAGGTTCGATCCCTGGCGCCCCAGCCACTCTTACCGATCTGTCCGAATAAATTTTCCGAGGAATTGATGGAAGACAAGATTCGCATTTTTTGCGGCAATTCAAATCCGGTTCTCGCGGTGAAAATATGCGAGAAATTGGGTATCCCGCTTGGCCGGGCAAAGGTACAGACCTTCTCCGACGGGGAGATTCGCGTTGAAATCGGGGAAAATGTCCGGGGTAGAGAAGTCTTCATCGTCCAGTCCACCTGCTCGCCCACCAATAACAACCTCATGGAACTCCTCATCATGATGGATGCGCTCAAGCGGGCGTCGGCGGCCAGGATTACCGCCGTAATACCATATTACGGTTACGCGCGGCAGGACCGGAAGGTTGCTCCCCGTTCCCCCATCACCTCGAAGCTCGTGGCGGATCTGCTTGCTGCGGCAGGCGCCGATCGCGTTGTAACAGTGGATCTCCATGCCGGCCAGATCCAGGGGTTCTTTGATATCCCCGTTGACAACCTCTATGCCGCTTCCGTTATCCTTGAATATCTGCGCAATCATCTGATAAATGACACAACGGTTATCGTCTCTCCTGATGCGGGCGGCACAGAGCGGGCCCGGGCCTTTGCCAAGAGACTCGGTTCGAATCTGGCCATTATCGACAAGCGCCGCTCGGGTCCGAACATATCCGAAGTAATGCATCTTATCGGGGATGTGCGTGACAAGGTGGCAATTATTGTCGATGACATGGTCGACACCGCCGGAACGCTGACGCAGGCCGCCAAGGCGCTGAAGGATCACGGCGCCAAGACGATCTATGCATGCGCTACCCATGGGGTTCTCTCCGGCCCCGCCATCGAGAGAATCCAGGAATCCGTTATCCAGGAAATGGTGGTCACCGATACCATTCCACTGAGTGAGATCGCGGCGCAGTCGAGAAAAATAAAGGTGCTGTCGGTTGCAGGGCTCCTGGCGGAAACCATCAGGCGCATATACGCCAATGAGTCCGTCAGCTCGCTTTTTGTCTAGCGCAATACAATAAACCCTTAAAATCATATTAAAAAGTAATAAACGGAGGATTTATGGAACAAAAAGTTCTTACCATAGAAATCAGGGAAAAGGTGGGCAAGGGCGCTTGCCGCAGATTGCGAAGCAACGGTATGGTGCCGGCCGTCGTGTATGGAAAGGGGATTGATTCCGTTTCCGTCTCCGTGGACCAGAAGGAACTTATGGCCCTGGTCTCCGGAAAGGGTGGCATGAACAGCCTGCTGACCCTGAAGGGCGGTGGCGCTCTGGACGGTAACGTGGTTATTGTCACCGAACTTACTCGGGATTGTCTCAAGGGTCTTCCCGTCCATGCGGATCTTCACAGGGTGAAGATGGAGGAGAAGGTCAAGGTGAAGGTGCCGTTGATGGTAAAGGGCACGGCTCGAGGGGTAAAAGAGGGGGGCCTCCTTGACGTCCTGCTCCATTCCCTTGAAGTGGAATGTCTTCCTGCCGGCATCCCTGGAAGCATTGAAGTGGATATTACGAATATGGGTCTGGGAACATCGCTGCATGTGTCGGATATCCAGGCCCCCGAAGGGGTCAGGATACTCGATGACCCGAAGGCCGCTATTGTAAGTGTTTTAGGGAAGGGAAAGGAGGCTGAAGAGGCGGCCTCCCAAGCGGAGTAGTCTGCTCCATCAGGTAGTGTGGAGCGCATGACTCATGGGAATCAAACTGATCGCCGGCCTGGGAAACCCGGGCCAACGTTACCAATGGACCCGCCATAACGCGGGTTTCATGGTTTTGGACAGACTGTCTCATCTGGCCGGCATACCGGTCACCAAAAAGTGTTTTTCAGGACTTGCCGGAGAAGGTTTCTGGCAGGGCCATCGCCTCCTTCTGATAAAACCACAAACCTTCATGAACCTTTCGGGGCGTTCCGTGGCTGAAGCAGTCCGCTTCCACAAGCTGGCGCCTGAGGATCTGATAGTAGTTCATGACGAGATTGATATCCCTTTCGGCCGCGCCAAGCTGAAGGTCGGCGGTGGCCATGGAGGGCACAATGGTCTGCGATCTATTGTGGCTGAGCTGGGCAATCGGGAGTTCACCAGGCTGAGGATAGGGGTGGGACGTCCCGGCTGCGCCGATGTGGCGGATTACGTTCTCAGTCCTTTTGACCGCAAAGAATCCGATGCCCTTATGTTTGTCCTGGATGGAGCAGTTGACATGCTGGGGGCCCTCCTGCTTGGGGGCCCGGAAAAAACCATGAGTGAATACAACAATCTGGATCTGCTGAAATCCCTATGACCTCATCGGATGATGGGTCCTGAGTGGATATTGCTTCAGGTTGCAGGGGATATACCCCCAATAACAGTAAGATTGATCGGCGGAAAGCCGTTCTCCTTGCTCCGGGAGGGTCCGGGGCTAATTCAACCGTGAGGAGGAAATATACATGAGGAAGTATGAGACGATCTATATCGTCCAGCCCGACCTTGGAGAAGACGATATCAAGTCTTTGTCGGACAAGGTCAAGGAAGTTGTCGCGGGTATGAAGGGTAACTGTCTGCGTCTTGAAGACTGGGGTACGAGAAGGCTTGCCTATCCCATAAGAAAGCAAGGGCGCGGCAGGTATTTTTACCTCAATTGTGAAGGTGATTCCAAGCTTATCGCCGAACTTGAAAGGCGTCTGCGTTTGGACGACAAGGTCCTCAGATACCAGAGTGTAAAATTGGAGAAGGACTTGCAGGCGCCTGTCCAGGTCGAGGAAAAACCAGCAACGGAGGAGGCCGTGACAACGGTTTCCGAAGAACCGGCAGAGGCCGGGGCTGCTGAAGAATAATCAAGGGGAGGCACGGATATATGAGTGAAGAAAGAACACCTTCAAGAAGTAACGGCCCGAGGAAGAAGAGAAACTTTCAGCGCAGGAAGGTCTGCCGCTTTTGCGCGGACAAGCAGATTACCATAGACTACAAGGACCCCCGGACCCTTCGGTTCTTCATAAGCGAGCGAGGCAAGATAGTTCCCAGAAGGATTTCCGGCAACTGCGCGAAACATCAACGCGAGATTACGGAAGCCATAAAAAGGGCCAGAAATATCGCCCTGCTTCCAATCGCATCCGGTCATGTCATGCCCTGATTGACGGGAATACATGATATCTGCCCATACCTGGAGCGCGGTCCGCGTCGTGACCGCGGGCAGCGCTCTGACATTATTGCTGGTTTATCTGCAAAGGTATGCGCCTCTTGCCGCATTTCTGGTTCCCTTTCCCTGCATATGCGCCTCGCTTTTCGCGGGCGGAAGGGCCGGTTACCTGATTGTGCCGGTATCTCTTGTGGCGCTTTCCTTGCTCGGGCCCCATGAGGTCATGCTTTATCTGCTTCAGGCTGTATCCATTTCATTGCTCGTGCCTGAGATGATTTTGCGAGGCAAGGGGTGGGGAAATTCCATCCTTTCGGCTGTTGCGGTAAACACGGTTTTGCTGTCCCTTTTCTTTCTTGCCTATGCGGTTACTGTAAACGGCAGTGTGGATGCGCAGATGCGGGACGCCATCCAGGCGGCTACCGGCCGTATCGAGGAAGTATACAAGACCGCAGGCATAACCGGAGGGGATTTGCGGGAGCTGGTCACGAGCCTGCGGCAGGCCGAGGAGATACTTTCCCGCGTCTATCCTTCGCTGATAGTCATCTTTCTGTGGATTGGCGCGGCCTGTAACCTTTTCCTTGCAAGAAGACTGCTTCGGCGCTTTGGCCGAGACATTCCCTGGGAGCCCTTTTCCCTTTTCAGAAACCCGGATCACCTCGTCTGGATACTGATAGCATCCGGCTTCGCATTACTTGCGGACCACCCGCACATATATCAAACAGCCCTGAATCTGCTCATTGCAATAATGTTCCTCTATTTCATTCAGGGCATGGCTGTTCTAATCTATTTTTACCGGAAGTATTCTTTATCTTTTTTTATACTTCTGGTCAGTGTGGTTTTGATATTGGCGCAGCCTATGATGGTCGCGCCTATTTCGGCAATCGGACTAATCGACCTGTGGGCTCAATTCCGCACGCCGAAAAAACAAAAAACCTGTGGATAATTCAGGCTGGGAGGAAAAATGAAAGTAATTCTGAAAGAAAACATCGAGACTCTGGGAAAGATTGGTGACATCGTAAAAGTTGCTCCGGGATATGCCAGGAATTATCTCATACCCAAGGGACTTGCTCTGGAGGCTACGACCCGCAACGCCAAAGAACTGGAACATGCCAAACGGCAGATGGAGTATAAGAGAAACAAGGTTCTTGAGCAGGCCAGGCATCTTGCAGACAAGATTCAGAGCACTACCCTGAATCTCGTTCACAATGCCGGAGAAGGCGACAAACTCTTCGGTTCCGTGACGAACATGGATCTGGCCGAGTCCCTGAAGCAGCAGGGATTGGAGATTGACAGGAAGATTATTCTTCTTGCCGAGCCTATCAAGCATCTCGGGGAATACGAGGTTCCGGTCAAGGTCCATCCCGATGTGACGGCTTCTCTGAAGGTTGTCGTATCCAGGGCGGAATAATCACGCCTGCTTGAAATCGAAGTTGACAAACAGGAAATGCCAAAAGGCGAAGCGGGAGGCCCCTCTTCGCCTTTTTTTCGTTCGGCCCCTCCCGCAGCGGCTATCGGCTGGTTCCGGATGCCGTGCCCGGGCGGCACATTTTTTGAAAAAAAGCTGCTTCCGCCAAGGCGGGTATCGGCGGAGCGGACCCCGGCAGACTGTTGTGGTCAGGCATGCTTCCCATGGTTGAAATGAAATGCCAACTTGGATAAAGTGGGTGGAACGCAACCATTCAGGGAAAACAGATGAAAAAGCTTAGAAAGGACAGATTCAGCCCGGCGGAAGCCAGAAAAAGCAAGCGGGAGGCAATAATAATCGCCATATCGCTTTTCTTGATCATTGTTCTGACACTTGCCGAATTACGGCTTTCCGATATCAGCTCAACCGTTCCGGGTGTGGCGAATATCTTCATCTTCAGCCTGATCAATGTAGTCCTGCTTCTCATCATCCTCCTTGTCTATCTGGTTTTCCGCAATGTCGCCCGCATCATACTGGAACGGAGGCGGAATCCTTTCGGTTCCCGGCTGCGCGGCAAGCTTGTGGTTGCATTTGTCGCACTCTCTTTTATCCCCACCATACTCCTGTTTTTCGTCTCGGCCAGCTTCATAAACATGAGCATCAAGAACTGGCTGGACCGCCAGGTCGAGCAATCCCTTGCCGGCTCTCTTGATATCGCCAATGCATATTACAGGGAGGTGGCGGTCAGCGCTCTCCACTTTGCCCGCTTGACAAGTGACATGTTGAGCCGGCAGGCGAATCTGGAGGGAGGAGCGGATGGCCTGGGCGATTATCTTGGAGGAATTCGCCGGGAATACAAGCTTGGTGTAGTGGAGGTCTATTCGTCCCGGAGAGAACTCCTTGCCAGGTCCGTTCACCGGGATGTGCCAATCGGAGTTTATCCGGCGCCATCGCCGCGGGACTTTGCTCTTTCACTGGAGGGGAAGGAGTTTACAAGGGTGGAGCCTGTTGATAGGGCGGATCTTATTCGCGCCATTACACCGATTTTTTCTCAGGCGGACAAAAGAAAGGTGGTCGGAGCGGTCGTCGCAGGTTACTACGTGCCGGACACACTGGTGAGCAAGGCGAAGTATCTTTCCGGCGCCTACGACAAATACCGGCAGTTGAAGTTGCTTAAATCTCCCATCCGGGGAGGTTACATCCTGACCCTGTTCCTTATAACCCTGGTTATTATCTTTCTTGCCGTCTGGTTCGGTGTTTACCTGGCCAACAGCCTGACCACCCCGCTAAGGGATCTGTCCCTGGCAACGCAGCAGGTTGCGGAAGGGAACCTGGATGTGCGGCTGGAGGGGGAAGGGGATGACGAGATCGGGATGCTGGTCGCTTCCTTCAACAGGATGACGGAGGATCTGAGGAGCCACAGGAGCGCCCTCAGCGACGCCAATCAGGAACTTACCCGGCGCAACCAGGAACTGGACCAGAGACGCCGCTACATGGAGTTTGTCCTGGGAAACGTCACCGCGGGGGTAATCTCCGTAAACCGGGAGGGGGTTCTTACCACCATCAATCCGTCGGCCGAGCGGCTGCTTTCCATATCTTCGAAGGATGTGATTGGGAGCAGTTTCCAGGAGATCCTGCGGCCCGATCAGCAGGAAATAACAAGGGAGCTTCTGCGGGAGCTGGCGGAATCGGGCAAGGACGCCATCAGCAGGCAGGTGGATGTCCGCGTACGCGAGGGCAAGAAAACCCTTTCGGTCAATCTCTCAGTGATGCGGGATGAAGACGGTCATTTTATCGGTACGGTCGCGGTGTTCGATGATCTTACCCGGCTTCTGAAGATCCAGCGCATGGAGGCGTGGCGCGAGGTGGCGCGGCGCATCGCCCATGAAATAAAAAACCCGCTGACCCCCATCAAGCTTTCCGCCCAGCGGCTTCGCAGAAAATATCTTTCCCGGTTCACCGAGGATGAAAAGGCGTTCGATGAGTGCACCGGGATGATAATCAAGTCCGTGGATGAGCTGAAGGTGCTGGTGGACGAGTTTTCCAGCTTTGCGCGCATGCCCGCCGCCCATCCCACCCCCAACAGCCTGAACGAGGTGATTACGGAGGCTGTTACCCTTTACCAGGAATCCCATCGACAGGTGGATTTCAGTTTTTCCCCTGATGAAACCCTTCCCTTGATCCTGATCGACAGGGATCAGATAAAAAGGGTTCTCATAAATATCCTGGACAACGCCGTTGACGCCATTGGCGGAAAAGGTGGGAGCATTTCCATCGAGACCAGCTATAATCCGGAACTGCGCATGGCCACCTTTTCTGTCGCGGACACGGGGCACGGCATCTTGCCTGAAGACAAACCCCGACTCTTCGAGCCTTATTTTTCCACGAAAAAGGCTGGAACCGGGCTGGGTCTGGCCATCGTTAATACGATCATCACGGATCACCGTGGCTTCATTCGTATCAGGGACAATGAGCCCGAAGGGACGAAGTTCATCATCGAACTTCCGGTGGGCGCCTGATACCGGTAATGTTACCGAGGAAATAGTGCCCTGGCGCTTAAGCGCCTGAAATCTTTCAGAATAACATCCGACAGGGGAATATCTGTTATGGACGAAAAAATACTGGTTGTGGATGACGAGGATAATATCCGGGCGTCTCTGGCGGGGATTCTGGAAGACGAGGGTTTCCGGCCCATGTTCGCCAATGACGGAGTCACGGCTCTCGACGTGATGCGCAAAGAGTTTCCCGATCTGGTTTTGCTGGACATCTGGATGCCGCGCATGGACGGTATTGAGACCCTGCAGAGGATGAGGGAGCTTTATCCGTCGGTGATAATTATCATGATGTCGGGGCACGGAACAATCGAGACCGCGGTGAAGTCCACCAAAATGGGGGCCTATGACTTCATAGAAAAGCCTATTTCCCTGGAAAAACTTCTTTTGACCATCAAAAATTCCCTCAGCATGAAGCGTCTGAGGGATGAGAATGAAACACTCAGAGAAATGGCTTATCGCGAACGGGGCATGACCGGTTCTTCTCCGGCCATGGCCAAGCTCCAGGAGCAGATCCTCCTGGTAGCTCCCACCAACGCTTCGGTTCTCATCACCGGCGAGAACGGCACCGGCAAGGAACTGGTGGCCCGTTCCATCCATTTTCACAGCCAGCGGAAAGACCTGCCTTTCGTGGACATCAACTGCGCCGCCATTCCGGAAGAGCTCATAGAAAGCGAGCTTTTCGGCCATGAAAAAGGCGCCTTTACCGGCGCAATCGCCCGCAAGAAGGGACGGTTCGACCAGGCGGATGGGGGAACGCTCTTCCTTGATGAAATCGGTGACATGTCCCTGAAGACCCAGGCGAAGATCCTGCGGATATTGCAGGAGAAGAAGTTCGAGAGAGTGGGAGGGAACCTGACCATCGAGGTTGACGTGCGTATCATCGCGGCAACCAACAAGCGCCTGGAGGAGGAGATCCGCCGGGGGACCTTCCGGGAGGACCTGTACTACCGTCTCAATGTGGTTCCGTTTACCGTGCCTCCTCTCAGGGAAAGGCGTGAGGATATCCCCCTCCTGATAGAGCACTTCCTGGAACTTTTTCGCATGCGGGAAGGACTGGAGCGGAAAACGGTTACACCCGAAGCCGTGGAACTTCTGAAAAGGCGCCCCTGGCCGGGGAATGTCCGTGAACTGAAAAATGTCGTGGAACGCCTCATTATCATGACGCCGGGGGCCATAATAACTGCGGCTCACATCTCTGATTCGATGATTTCAGGCGCTCCTTCCCCGGAGGCCTGCGCAGGTCGCTTCGACGGCCTCATGGATTGCGCGACCCTGCGGGAGGCGCGAGACGCTTTCGAAAAGGAATTCATCCTGGGCAAGCTGGAGGAGAATAGCTGGAATATCAGCAAGACCGCGGAAGCCATAGAACTGGAGAGAAGTAATCTCCACAGAAAGATAAAGTCTTACGGGATTGAGATGAGAAAGTAACATTGCCTCCCACTGGAGGTGGCGGTTTTTTTGCGTCTTCACGCAATCAGACACCTCTTTATGGATAATATGCGGTTTTCCGTGAAATGACACGGACCCCGGCGTCTCGGCCGGGATCCGCTCTTACTGGAAGGGGCGGGGTTATGGAAGGTGTTGGTTTGTATTGCCGGGCATCGAGGCCCATGCTACGGGGCGGTCGATGCCCCCCCGGCGCCGCTGGAACCTTCCGGCGCTTCAGGTTTGGCCTCGGATTGGGCCGGTTTTCCATCCGGGTTTGAGGTCTCTTCGGAACCGGATTCAATCCTGGTCACTTTTTCTCCGCTGAGAATGACCCTGTCACCGGTCCGCAATTGACCGGCGTCTTTTCGTGAGATTATTATTATCTTCCTGTCGTCGCCGAGAGACTGCAAGGTGACCGTATCGCTTTCCACCTTGGTTACGACGGCCTGCTGGCCCGCGGACGGCGTTTCCCGCCCGCTCTGAGCGCCGCCGGATGTTGACCATGCCGTGGTTGCCGGCGCCGACAAGGCCAGAATGAGTACCAAGAAACTGATGCATCTTGAAGCTTTCATACACTACCTCCAAAGATTGATGCCTTCCTTCCCCTTTTGCGAGCCCCCGCATCCTGCGGTCAAGAGCGGGGTGGCGAAACCGGTTCATTGCTGCTCAAAGAACGAGCCATTGAAACTGAAGCCGGTTTCTTTACGGGACTACTGGCAGAGGTTGCAACCACGATGCCGTGTCCGCGCGGGTGTCTTTCGGGTGTCCATTAAAAGACACTTTTCGCCTTCGGACAATCCATCAAACGGTTATTTATTTCACGGATAATGGGCTTACCCCGCCATGGCTGCCCAATTGCCTCTGTTGGATGTAATGCCTTCGTCCCGGTACCATCCCGCTGATAAGAGTTAATACCATCTGGTGAAAGCAGGCATCGGGCGCGATGCGCGGGAGGTTGGGTGCGGCGCCGGACCTTTTGAGGAAAATGGTGAAGGTGGAGGGTGCTGTATGATGAAAGGGGGCTGCTACGGAGGATCAGGGGCCCGGAGTTTCAGCGCCATGGGAACGAGCTGCGATCTTCGCGAGACGTTGGCCTTGCGGAAGATCCTGCCGATATGGGTTTTGACCGTCTGTTCGCTGATGCATAGTCTGGCGGCTATCTCCCGGTTGATCAGTCCCTGGGCGATGAGGATTATTATTTCCCTTTCCTTTTTACTGAATCCCTCTTCCGCGCCCGCTCCCCTGGAGGACTCGGCGTGCTGAATCAGGGCCTTTACCTTCCGGTTGTCGATCCATATCTGACCTTCATGTATTGCCTGGAGCGCCTTTTTCAGCAGCGTCACATCCGATGTTGTGGAAAGAACGCCGTCGATCCTGTGGCACAGGAGCAGAGAGGTGATTTCTTCTTCCGCGAGACCGTAGTCTATCAGCACGACCTTGCACTCTCTCGCCCTGTCCGGAACGCCTCTCCGGAGGGAAAAGTTGTCTACAAGCACGAAATCGGGTATGTGATCCGCATTCGCCATGTTTTCTTCTTCGGTAAAAACCCGGAACCCTTCAGGCTCCCTGAGCAGAAGCTCGCTCAGCGCCGCTCGGAGGAGCCGGCTGTTCAGATGAATCATTATGTTCATGATGATCCTCTCCTTTCCGCGCCGTTGCGTTGCGCATGGTATCAGATGAAGGATTAAAAGTACATAATGTCGGGCAAGGCGCGGATTTCCGCGGGATTCAGCATGGTGAACATGGCGTATTTCTTGACGATTGATGATTTGGCGTATATTCTTCCCCGGCCCGGTTTCCCGAGTCGCCGGGAGTATTTCGTATAAGGAGCTATGTGTGGCTGACAAGAGGTTTGTATTACGCAGAAACAAGGCGGTTGCCGGTGGCCTGATGGTGGCCGCCGGAGTATTGTTCATTATCGCGAGGATGCAAGGTGGAGGCGGCGCCTGGGAATGGGTCGCCGCGTTTTCCGAGGCGGCCATGATCGGCGCCCTGGCGGACTGGTTCGCGGTGGTGGCGCTGTTTCGACACCCCCTGGGAATTCCAATACCCCACACCGCCATTATCCCGGGCAAGAAAGAGGCGATTGCGGACAGCCTGGCCGAGTTCATACGGGACAAGTTTCTGGCAACGGACGCCTTGATCGCCAAGCTGAAAACCCTGGATCCGGCGCGGCGCCTTGCCGCTTATCTGCTGGCGGAGGGCAACGCCGATTCGGTAGCGCGCGGGGTTTCCCGCGTCCTTGCCGATTCCCTTGATTTCGTTGACGATGAAAGGGTGCGCAAGATACTGCGGGAGGCTCTCCACGACAGGGTGGTAAAGGCCGATCTCTCTTCATGTTCCGCCGCGATTCTGGAGTTCCTTCGCAAGGATAATCGCCACCAAGCCGTTCTGGATGAGGCGCTGAAACGCCTTGCCCTGTGGAGCGCCCGCCCCGAGTCCCGCCACAAGATCGCGGCAGCCGTGGGAAACTGGTGTGAAAAGGAATACCCGCTGCTGATGAAGTTCATTCCGAACCGCGAACAGTTTCTCGCGGGCGCGGGAGAAAAGATCGCCGGCCGCATTAACGAATTCATCCAGCGCGTCAATGTCGATCCCGATCATGAGTTAAGGCGTGGATTCAGTGACACCGTTGACGAGTTTATTACCCGGCTGAGGGGTGATGAGCCTCTGCGGGCCAGGGTCGAGGAGATAAAGCTCGAACTCCTCTCCAATCCGCGGCTGGCGGAATATCTGCACGGCCTGTGGAACGAGTTGAAGACCTGGGTGAGGGACGACCTTGGCCGGCAGCCCTCAAAGATCCGCGTCAGGCTTTGCGAGTGCGCCAGGGGCCTGGGAAATTCGCTGGCCGGGAGCGAAGACCTGAAGGACTCCGTGAACGAACACCTGGAGGCCATGGTGAAGCGGTATGCCGACGGCCTGCGTGTGGGGTTCGCCAGACATATTTCCGGTACGATAAAGCAGTGGGAAGACAAGGAGTTCGTGAACGAGATCGAATTGAGTATCGGTTCCGATCTTCAGTTCATCAGGATGAATGGAACCCTGGTGGGCGGCTTGATCGGCTTGATCATCCATGGGGTAACCTTGCTCCTCCCCTAGTTGAGTGGAAATCACCCTGTCCGCACGCAGGCGGGAAAAAGCGCCAGGATGGCTTTGCTTTTCCTTGGCCTGCGTGCTATGAATTGCTTTCATGAAAAATCAGATTAGCCCCCGCATTATTCATCGTTCCGATCATCCCATCTCCCGGACCATGTTCAGTCCCAACGCGCTCAAGATCCTCTACCGCCTGAGGGATAACGGCCACACCGCCTGGCTGGTGGGTGGATGCGTCCGGGATCTCCTCCTGGGCCGGGAGCCAAAGGATTTCGATATTGTCACCGATGCCGTTCCGTCCCGCATAAAGAAGCTCTTCCGTAACTGCCGTCTGGTGGGACGGCGCTTCCGCCTTGCCCACCTCCACTTCAGGGATGAAATCATCGAGGTTTCCACCTTTCGCGCCCATGTCTCCAATGAAGGCGGCCAGGAGGAGGCGGATGACCTGCCCGATGCGGAGGCGGCGGAACTTCCAGCGCCTCATCTACGACGTCTGGTGAGCGAGCAGGGCGTGGTGTTGCGAGACAATGTGTTCGGCACCCCGGCGGAAGACGCGCTGCGCCGGGACTTCACCGTCAACGCCCTTGCCTACGACATCTCCGATTTTTCCATTATCGACTTTGTCGGCGGTATGGAAGACCTTCGCCGCGGAGTAATCAGGACCATTGGAGACCCGTGTGTCCGCTTTACCGAAGACCCGGTGCGAATGGTGCGGGCGGTCAGGTTTGCCGCTCTTCTCGGTTTTTCCATCGAGGACTCCACATGGCGGGCGCTGCTGGATAATGCTCCGGCCATTACCCTGGCGACCGCGCCCCGGCTGTACGAAGAGACATTGAAGCTTTTCCTGTCCGGCGAGGGTGAGATGACCTATCAGCTCATGCGCAAGGGTGGCCTGTTCGCGCCGCTTTTTCCAGGCCTTGACGACTGGCTGGGGCGTGAAACGGATGGCTTTCCCCATATCGGGCCCGGCCGGAGTCTGGAGTGGATGGATAGCCGGCTCTCGTCCGGAGGGCCGGCTTCTCACCCCCTGCTGCTGGCCCTCCTGTTCGGCGGGTATCTTGAGGAGAGGGCCGCCCGGCTGCGCGGAACGGGGCTGCCTTTCCAGGAGGCAATGAACAGGGCCGTAGCCGCGTTTCTCGGTGAACAGGCCCCTCTGGTGGCGATTCCCCACAGGATGGGGGTGGCTGTACGGGATATTCTGTCGATACAGAACCGACTGCGCAGAATCCCTGGAAAACGGCCTGAAGGGGTGCTGGGGCGACCCTGTTTCCGCGACGCCCTGGATTATCTTCGCTGCCGTTGTGAAGTGACGGGTGATGAGAGAGGGATCCTTGCCTGGTGGGAGAAGTTTGCGCGAGAAAGGGAGGCGCCTGTCCAAAAGAGGCCGGGAGAACCCCCGAAAACGGCGCGTCCTCGCGGAAGGCGCCGGAATAGGAGCAAGAAACAGCCCGTAGATTAAATAAATTTATATTGAAAACAAGGCTCTTTGTGTTATGTTATACAACTTTTAACCCGATGCGGCGAGGCTTCTCGCCGTTATTTTTTTGAAAGAAGGCTTGACATGGGATTCAATTGCGGCATCGTCGGTCTCCCCAATGTGGGTAAATCGACTATTTTCAATGCTCTGACCTCGGCCGGCGCGGAGTCGGCCAACTATCCATTCTGTACCATCGATCCCAACGTGGGAATTGTCCAGGTACCTGACCAGAGGATGCTGAAACTGGCGGAATTCGTAAACCCTGAACGTATCCTTCCCACCACCATCGAGGTCCTGGATATCGCCGGACTGGTCAAGGGCGCCAGCCGGGGAGAGGGCCTGGGGAACCAGTTCCTGGGGCATATCCGGAGCGTCGACGCAATCATTCATGTGGTCCGCTGTTTTGATGACGAGAATATCGTTCATGTAAACGGCGCCATTGACCCGGTCCGGGATATCGAGATCATCCAGACCGAATTGGCCCTCGCGGACCTGGACACTGTGGAAAAGAGGCTCCTTCGCGTGGAGAAGCTTGGGAAAAGCGGTGACAGGAAGCTGAAAGACGAGGCCGACTTCTACCTCCGTCTGAAACAGGCGCTGGAGCAGGGCAAGGGTGGTCGCGGTGTCGCGCGGACCGATGAAGAGCGTTTATTGCTGCGCGAACTGCATCTGCTTACCGACAAGCCGGTGCTGTATGTGGCGAATGTGGCCGAGGACGACCTGGCGGGCAATCATCCCTTTGTGGAAAAGGTGCGGGAGCTTGCCGGGCTTGAAGGGGCCAAGGTCGTTGTGATCTGCGGCCGTATCGAGGCAGAGATAGCCGAACTGGCGGACGAAGAGAAAGAGACCTTCCTTGCCGGCATGGGGCTCGCCGAGTCGGGACTGGACAGGCTTGTCCGGAGCGGTTACGAGATGCTGGGGCTTATTACATACTTTACAGCGGGAAAGAAAGAGGTGCGCGCCTGGACGGTCCCCGAGGGAACCAGGGCGCCCCAGGCGGCCGCCGTGATCCACACCGACTTTGAAAGGGGCTTCATTCGCGCCGAGGTTATTGCCTATGACGACTACATCGCGGCCCGGGGTGAGTCTGGCGCCAGGGAAAAGGGTCTGATGAGGCTCGAAGGGAAGGACTATGTTACCAGGGACGGAGATGTGATGCATTTCCGGTTCAATGTATAGCGGCAAGAAACGCCCCGTAAGGGAATAATCGGAAAAAGGAGAGAAAATGAAGTACCTGCGGAAAAAATGTATCGATTGCGGCAGCGAAGCTCTGGAAACACTGATTGACGAGATCAAGCCTAATTTCAGGATGGAAGTGGTAAGGTATGCATGCGGGGCCGAATTCAGGGGCACCTTCTCCACCAGCAGCGGCATGGGAAAGGCCGAGCATTCCGGTTGCACGCATTAGTCATATGAGGGGAGCTTTCTCCTCAACGTTTTGACGGAATGAAAGAGGCGGCGCGCCTGCGCCGCCAGTTGCAGGTTGATTTGTTGCAGGAGTTCTAAAAGCTCGCCAGAGGGATCTGGCGAGCTTTTTTTGTACGCCGGGCATTGCCGTGGTTCCATTGAAACAAGCTCTATGTTAATCTCGATTATTGAAAAAAGGGAGGATGGAAAGAGGACCACAAGCCGTCAAGAAAATACGCCGGTTAATTAAAGCGGGATGTGGCAAAACCGGTTACTGAACAAGAGCGTCTTCTCAGTGAACAAGCTCGGAACATGTGAGATGATGTCATGGCGCGTCGTCGACGGATCAAAGCGCCGTTATCTTGCTGTAAGGCATGAAAGGAGTGGCTGTGCCATGAAAAGAGTCATGAATATTGCGAAAAATACGTTACTCATTTTGCTCCTGCTTGCCCTTGCCGTGACCGACATCGTTTCCGCCGAGCCTCTGCTCAGAATCGTGACGTGGGATGCCAACCGCGGCCGCCCTGATATGATACTGACGGATACCATGGAAGGAATAAACATCGAATACCTTTACAATGATCTGATGAACCCTTCATACTTCGGACCGTCAGGCATAGTACGATGCACGCCAAGTATCCGTTATGTTTCCACCATTGCCAGCGGATCCCTGGTGACCGGCGGTGTTAGGCAGGCGGATGTTTTTTTCGGCAATCAGATAGATCCCAACGAACCGGTTGTTCCCCTCTCCCCGGAAGAGGCCGCCGAACTGGTCTCTTTTCTGAACGCAGGCGGTATTGTATACATCTCGGCGCATACATATGGACAGGGCGCCGTATGGCACGAGCTTTTCAACGCCCTGAATATCAGCGATCGCTTCAATTCGGACCGGATTTCCAGTGGAACCATTTCCCTGCCTCTTGTCGAGACACCCTTTACCAATGGTCCCTTTGGCCAAGTCGGATACATGGGATGGCCATATTTCAGCTCCATCGCGACATCCGCCCTCACACCCGTAATCAAGGCGGGGCCCTCCCCTCCATCCAACGTGCTGATAGCGGAAGGCGCATTCGGCGATGGCCGGCTTGCCGCATCTGGAGGAGTTATCGCCCATGACTACGTTTCCGGCAACGCGTCAACCCGCCGCTACCTGCTGAACATGCTGGCTCGTGGCTGCCGGGCGCCGAACCTTCAAATATACCAGACCGTCATTCCTGAAGTGGCGTCACCTGGCCTGCCTATCGCAATAACCCTGCATGTTTCTAATCCGGGCGAAAGCGCAATCACCGATGTTTTGGTCAACGCGGATATTCCCGGGCAACTTACCAATCTGTCCTATGCAGGGGAAGGACTGACCATCACCCAGGTGGGAAGCGCTCCCTATACCTGGCGGCTTGGTACTCTTCAGGCAGGCGCATCGGGTACGATTACCATCTCAGCCACAACCGCGGCCGACCTCAGTGCTTCTTCAACTCTCACCATTCAATCGACCGTCAACGGAACTGACGGAGAAATCCCGGTTTCGGATTCCAGTTCCGTCACCATCAGCGCCCAGGATTGTTATGCAACCGCCGATCAAGGGGCGACCGTGTACCGCACGCTCCAGGGGGCTATTGACGCCGCGGCGGATGGCGCCACCGTAAAGGTGGCGGGTTATTGCTCCGGCGTATCCAGCGTCAACAACGAATCACAGGTCGCTTTCATCAACAAAAACCTCACCGTTCGCGGCGGTTTTTCCAGTACGGACTGGTCTCATGATCCGCTGCTTTATCCCACCACCATAGATCCGAGGCAAAAGGGAAGAGTAATTACTATCGGTGAGAAAAACGTTACCCTGCGGGATATCAACCTTGTCAACGGAAGAATAATGGGTTATGGAGGCGGCGTAAACGGCCCGCCAAACAGCCTGCTGACTCTCAAAAACGTAACGCTTGCCAACAATACTTCGGTGAAAAACATCGGAGGCGGGTTGTTTACCTACGGAGGCCTTGTCGCCGAAGATTCCAAGTTCACCGGGAATTGGGCCTATCGAGGCGGTGGCGGAGCGGTTACCCAGGGCGCAACCATTACCGGGTGCCTGTTTCAGAACAATGTGGCGTCAGTATTGGACGGCGGAGGACTCTTCGCTTTCCGCACGCTGAATCTCAGCGGCTGCCGGTTTATAAATAACAGCGCCGGTGAGAAGGGGGGCGGTCTCTATGCCGAGGGTTTGGATGCAGCTCAGAACACGATAGCGAATTCACTTTTCTCAGGCAACACCGCGGGCATCAAGGGCGCGGTGATAGCTCTTTTTTCATATGGCGTAAGCGGCGTAAACGCGCGCCTTATCCATAACACCATCAGCGGCTCATCCGGCATTGTTTCCGCTATTTACGCGCCTAATTATCCGGTGAACGTCTCAAACAGCATAATAGACGGTTACGCAACCGGCATCGAGACTACATCTTCAAGTGTTTCCGCCGTCAGCGAGGACTACAATCTGTTCAATGTAGTCTCGAAGTTTGGCGCCGCCGGGACTGTGGCCAGCGGCGGGCATAGCATTACGGGCGATCCGAAATTCATTGACGCCGTGGCGGGGAACTATCGCTTGATGGCAGGCAGCCCCGCCATAGATTACGGTCTCGAAATGGGGTTCACCACTGATCTGGATGGGCGGGAAAGACCATCCGGAATTGCGCCTGATGTGGGCGCCTACGAGGTGGAAGCAACCTATCCGGCATTCCCGGTACGGAACGCGGGTGGTTCGAACCAGTATTTTGCCACTCTGGGCGAGGCCATCAGCAATGCCGCGCCTGGATCCGTCATTGAAGCCAGGGAGAAGTTTTTTCCCGAGACGCTGACCATCAACAAGGCAATTACCCTCAAGGGGGGATTTGACCTTTATTACGCGATAAATGACGGTTACACAACCATCGAAGGACTGGTTATCAGGGGCGGCTCGTTTACGGCGGACAGGGTCTTTATCAAATAACTGGGCTTTACATCAAGAATTCAGGCAGAGTCTCTTTGCGCCTGTTGGCCGGCAAGGAAGTGGTTGATTCCGGCGGTCCGGAGAGATGTCCCGCGAGGCCCATATTGACAATGAACTTTGTTGGGCTACTCAGCATAATAATAAGGTCTTTTCACCAGTCATGTTTTTCAATAGCCAGGGACCATTTCTGAATAGGGCAGACGCATTCTGTATGGTTTCCCGGGCACAGCGAAAGGGAGGGGGAAATGAAAAAGCTAATCATTTCAGCGTCAATGTTTTTCCTGCTGTCATCTCCAGCGAGCCTTTTGGCTGCAGTCGCCGACATTCCTCGCACCGGCCAGACAACCAGCTATGCCGCAGGTGATGACGGCAACCTGAAGGCTGGTGTCCCCTGGCCGGGGTCCCGTTTCACCGTCAGCGGCGACTGCGTTACCGACAACCTGACCGGGCTCATGTGGGCGAAAAACGGCAATCTTCCGGGGGGACAACTTGCCTGGCAGGCCTCCCTTAACTACATCGCCACTACCGTCAACAGTGGCGGGGGGTTGTGCGGTTATACGGACTGGCGTCTGCCTAACGCCCGTGAGATGGAGAGTCTTCTTAATGTGGAGGAAAATAGTAGCGCCGCATGGTTGAACAGTCAGGGGTTTGCCAATGTTCAGACGGGCGAGATGTTCATTATCGGCGCCTACTGGTCGTCCACTACGGGCGCGGAGTATCTGAACCGCGCCGAGTCTGTCTACATGACAGGCACGGTGGGCAGCCATACATTCAAGACGGATCCTCTGTACATGTGGCCGGTGCGCAATTCCGGGAGCGGGGGGGCTATCCATCTTCCCAAGACCGGCCAGACTGCCAAATACTCTGCTGGAGACGACGGTGATCTTGAGACGGGTGTGGCCTGGCCCGATCCCCGCTTCTCAGTCAGTGGCGACTGCGTTACCGACAACCTCACCGGGCTTATGTGGACAAAGGACGCCAATCTCATGAAAACGAAGGACCCGGGATTCGATGCCGACGGCGCCGCGGGCAACGGCGCCGTAACCTGGTCGCACGCCCTGGACTATGTTGCCATGCTGAACAGCGGCGCCGGCTACTGCGGCCATACCGACTGGCGTCTGCCCAATCGCCGAGAACTCTGGAGTATGGTTGACTATTCCAAGAAGTCACCGCCTCTCCCTGTCTCACATCCTTTCACCAATGTCGTAATAAGTTATTATTGGTCGTCCACAACCGCCAAATCCTACAACCCTCCCAACGATTATGCCTGGGGTCTGAATATGGCGTATGGTTTCCTGGGAGCACACGACAAGACAGGCAATCTCTATGTGTGGCCCGTCCGTTCAGGCCAGGTATCCACGCCGCGAACAATGAACGTCCATTTTTCCGGGACGGGATCCGGGACAGTGTCGGGGAATGGCACGCTAGATGGAGAACCGGTCATTTTTTCGTTTACATCCGACGAATCGGAACAGTTTGACAACAACTCCCTGGTAAGTCTCCATGCCGCGCCGTCCGAATTCTCCCTGTTTTCACGGTGGGAAGGAAATTGCAGCGGAACGAACGTGAACTGTAATCTGACCATGAACGCGGGCAAAAGCGTTACCGCTGTTTTCGATTTCTTCACTGCGCACAAGACGCGTGTCGGTGACACATCCATTTACCATTCCACGTTGCAGGCTTCATATAACGCGGCTCCTAATCCTGGTCTGGTCAAGGCATGGGCAACGGATTTTGTCGAGAACCTGAGCTGCGACCGGACGAAAGACGTGCTGCTCGAGGGAGGTTATAATGGGGGATATTCAAGCGTCATCGGTTATACAACATTGAAGGGGCGCCTGAGCATTCTTAATGGTTCTCTGACAGTGGAGAACCTGGTGATTCAGTAATATGGAAATCGCGGAGAAGAGTGTTGGCAAAGGGCCGCTTTGAGCGGCCCTTGTTATTGCGGCGCAACGTTTCTTCGGGAGACCGTTTTCAATTTCAGGGAGAAAGAAAACCATTCCTTATGGCCGGCAAGATAGAGACATTTTACGTCTGGAAAGCACAGGCCTCTTTTTTGTCGTGTCGAGGGCAAAATGGACAGGGATAACGGCACTATCTTTGTTGGTTTCCAGTGTAAAGTTGGAGCACATGGAGAAGAATTATTAGAAAGCTTGACTTTCAATTTTTGGGAAGAGTACTCTCAACCACAAATTTTTTTCAGCAACAGGGAAGATTTCCGATAAGAGCAAACCTGGTGCAATCCGGGGGCGCAGAGTCACGGGTCCGCTACAGGCGGGCAGCCGGACCGCCGAAGAAAACTCCTGAATCACACCCCCGTCTTCGGTAGTATCGAGGCGGGGGTTTTTGTTTGACGGCTTTGTACGTTCTTGTTTTCTATTGCCTTACCCGGCCTTCGACCATCCTGCCACAACAGGGATATGGGTCAACGTTTGGACTTGAAAATAAAATAAAAATATCAGTACTTATTTTTACAAAATGACCGGGTTTCGGTGTGTCGGAAGATCCGGTTTCATAGTATTGAAATATAATCGAATGGGGGCGATGTGCGAAAACTATTTGGCGTTTTGTGTCTCCTGATTCTTATCCTTTCCCTTTCTTCCTCATACACATACGCAGTAAATTTCGTCGAAAACGGGAAAATATCTCTTGCGGTAAAAAACCGACAACTAACGCTCAAGGCTGAAAATGTCAGCTTCAAGAAGGTGCTTCAGGAGATTGCCGCTAAAACCGGTATTCAGATGCAAATATTTGACGGAGTCAAAGACCGCAATGTTTCGGTCGATGTTGTCAACCTTCCGTATTATTCCATCAGCACCCTCCTCGATCGCATGGGTATCCAGAACTACGGTGTCGCTTATGAAAAAGACACCGGCAGAGAGTATGTCTATGTGGTAACTCCCGGCACCGACCTGGGTGAGGTGACGAGAGGCAAGACTGTCATCAAAAAGGCAAACTTTGCCGACGGAAAGGATGCGCTCAAGGTAAAAGGGAAAGATATCGTCAGAGTAAAGGACGAAAAGAAAGGATACTCCATAGGCTACGTCAAGGACGAGGTCCTTTTGAAGTTCCATCTGGGGGTTGATCGGAATGAGATCGACGAAATCCTCAAGAAGCATAACCTGGTCGCGGCAAAAGACGGGGGACTTGACAGCATCGGTTACATCAAGGCGACCATTTCCGACGGACGGGACGTCAAACAGGTTATCAAAGAAATCGGCAAGGAATTCAAGCTGAAGATTCCGGAACCCAACTATGTACAGAGTGTGATGGCGGTAACCGATCCACTGTACGACGACCAGTGGTACATCCCCGAAGCAGGTTTCGACAAGGCGTGGGAAAAGTTAAAGAGTAAAACCCAGGTGAAGGTTGCGGTTATCGATACGGGAGTCGACGCCGGCCACCCCGATCTCAAAGACAGGGTGCTGAAGTGGTATGACTTTATCAACAACAAGGCGGATACGTCTGACGACAATGGCCATGGCACCTTTGTCTCCGGCATCATCGCTGCCAATGCCAACGACATCGGTATCAAGGGGCTCTATGACCTTGCCAAAATCCTGCCGGTAAAGGTAATGGATGCAAATGGTGTCGGCACATACGAAGATGCCGCCAAAGGGATTATCTTCTCGGCAGATAACGGCGCCAGGGTCATCAACCTGAGCATCGGCGGCTATGGCTATTCAGCCATGCTTCGGGACGCTGTGGATTATGCCCTGGGCAAGGGCTGCATACTTGTCGCTGCAGGGGGCAATGACGCGATTGAGCAGGAGATCTACCCTGCCGCATATCCCGATGTAATTGGTGTCTCCGCCTTGGACCGTAATGGGGCGATTTGGGCAGGATCCAACAAGGGCAAGCATATCGATGTCGCTGCGCCGGGGGCAGGTATTCTCTCAGTCGGTTTAGGTAAAGCGTACACCTATGGATCGGGAACCTCCGCAGCGACACCCATGGTGTCGGCACTTGCTGCGATGCTTGCAGTCGAGAAACCGGATTATGCGGGGTCGGTTGTTGCCCGTTTGATCCAACAGACTGCCAAGGATCTTGGCGAAAAGGGTAGAGACAATATTTTTGGCAGCGGAAAGATGGATGCTTCTGTTGCCCTGGAAAAACAAGTCAGGCCATTTCATGATGTGGCGGTGAGGAATGTAACCGTAGAACCGAAAATTATCGAAACCGGAAAGCCATTTCACATTATTGCCGCTATTCAAAACACAGGAACGTTCTCGTCTGAAAGAGCTGATATTTCGATTTATCAAATAGTAAATGATAAACAAGAATTGATTGCCAAAAGGCATAATGTACTAATCGTAAAGAATCTAAATATTTACTATGACATTACAAAATATGTATCAAAAAAGCAATTTAGTTTCAAGATAACTATTGATTCGATCAATGATAATAACATATCAAATAACTCATTTGCTACATCAGCATTTACTGTAACTGAGAAAGGAAATTTAACTACTTTATATGCTAATTCACCACCTGTACACGGATGGATAGCTTTACAAGCTTTTAAATTGTTGGAATCTAAGTATCCAGATAGTTCGTTTGTGAATGAGTTGTCGACATATTTACCAGTGAACCAAGATGCTTTCTGGAGCAATGAGATAGGTTATCATATTTCATATTATGGATCTGACTTTAGGCCGCCTTTACAGTGGATGGATCTGTCTGAAGATGAGCCATTTACCAAAAACACAGCTCTGATCGAAGGGGCATGGGAAGAAGATGGGAATGTAGTATACGAAGAAAGAACAAAGAATCATTTCTGGGACCCAGACGGAGGTTATAACAAAGGATTAATTGATTTTGTTGACAGCGCTTTAACAAAAGCAAATACTGATAGATTTGCAAAAGCAATAGCTAATTACAAAAATAATCCCATAAACGCGTATTACTGGCTTGGAAGAACAGCTCATTTGTTAATGGATATGTCTGTACCATCTCATACACTCATAGATGCCCATGTTGTTAATAAAGATGAATATGAAATATATACTGCAACAAATTATCGAAATATTTTATCGACTAGTAATAATACGGATATACCAATTAATTATTTATCGTATCCATATGCTAAACCAGATGGTTTCGATGACAAATTGACCAATATGTTTTACTCATTGGCATATACTGCAAATAAGTATGACAGTGACGATCAGGATGGGAAAAGTTATGAATATGGGAAAGGTGTTTTTAGGTTTGGCAGAAATACTATAAGCAAAGATAAAAGTGTTGTAAAAGTGGAATGTTGGGACTCGGTTCTTGGATTCAATACGCCTTGGGAAAAAAATTCGACCTGTCCGAGAATTTTCATTACAAGATTGTAAAGAACAGCTGTGAAAATAGAATTTATTATTATCACGACTTCTATGATGTCTTGAATGTAAATCCATTGTGGGGAGTAAAGGTAATATATGATGACGATAGCTATGATTTCTTCGTAAACATTGAAGAAAATCCTTTTAATGATGTTGAGCAAGAACCACTTGCCTGTATATATCAACCAACTCTTCAAGCTAAAGCGATAGCATACACAGCGGCACTCTATCAACTTTTCTGGGAGAGGACCCACCCGACTCTCTCAATCACTTTACAACCAGAAGGGACAATTACAGCTGATCCAGTGTTGCCAACATTGCAATGCAGTGATACTAAGTGTTCCGCAGAATATGTGAACGGGACAACGGTCAAGTTGACAGCTAATGGCAAGACTGGTTTGGTTTTTACTGGTTGGGTTGGTGAGTGTGACAGCGTTAGCGGTAACGAATGTACGGTTATTATGGATAAATCAAAATCTGTAACCGCAAACTTTGAAGACACAAGTCCTCCCGCCAATATTACCAATTTCGTCGCAAGCAAAATTTCACATACATTCACAGAATTATCTTGGTCAAACCCAAGTAATATCGATTTCAAGAACGTACTCATCGTTCGCTCGACTTCGGAAATTTCATGGCAACCGACGAACCGTCAAGAATATTCCGGTATTATTAGCCATAATGGAGTCAATCTTTTTGTGATTTATGATTCCAATGGAAACGTTAAATATGATGATCGCCTAACTCCTAGTAACACCTATTACTATAAAGCATTTACTTACGATAAATCATTAAACTATTCAACTGGATTGTCGCTAAATGGCATAGTGACTCGATCTACTGCGAGCACTTCAGTTACGGGCCTTGCTGCTACATCTGATTATACTAACTCAAGCATTACTTGGAATGGGCCTTCAGACCCGAATTACAACAACTTCATGGTAGTGCGCTCTAAAATTAACACTGCTCCGCTCAAGCCAGTAGATGATATTGAGTATTCGGTTAATAGCTCAGATGTTGTGTATATAGGTAATGGCACTACTTTTAACGATTACGGACTAGAGGTAGCTACCAGATACATTTACGTTGTTTATCCAATCTATCGCTACACTGAATATGATGAGGAAGAAAATGTTAACATAGATAAAATAAAATATGGCACTGGGTGCGAAGTATCGGTTACAACCGTCCTGAGAGGAGCGCTTGCGGCAGACCTCACACTAATGAAAAAAGATAACCCCCATATAATATCTGACAAGGTAATCGTCCCAGAGGGGGTAACCCTGACCATCGAGCCGGGGACGGTTGTTAAATTTGCGGCAGTGAAGAACAGCTGTGCGTTGCCCGGCATATTGGTTAAAGGGACGCTGAAGGCGGAAGGTTTGACGGACGCGCCTATCATCTTCACGTCAGTTAACGACCATAGCGTGGGTGGCGCAACGGGGAGCGGAACACCGAATCCCGGGGATTGGAATGCAATATTCTTCGATCCAACGAGCCTGAACAGTGTTCTCAGTCATGCGGTCGTAAAGTACGGCGGCTATTCAGATCAGGCATGTGAAAGCAGTTGGGATTGGGTCGAAGGGGCCATTGATATCTATAGTTCGTCGGTGTCGATTGCCAACAGTGAGATAAACAGCAACAAGACAGGTATCTACGTCACTGCTGGAACATCACCGACCATCAGTGCGTGCAATATACTGAACAATACGGGTCAGGGGATATTGATTGATGGAGCAAGCCCCAGGATACAGAGCAGTATCTTCAGGCAGAATACCGATAACGGGATCAAGTGTATAAATACCTCGCTTCCCATCATCACGGGAAACACATTTGACAGTAATGGGAATTGGGCCGTATTGATGGATTCGACTTCATCCGGAGCATCCTCAAGCGGTAATAAATACATCGGCGCCAGACCATTTTCGGTGATTACCGGTGGAACCCTGTCAGCAAATACCACATGGACAAACGGTGATCCTTACGTTATTGCCGGTCAGGTAATTGTACCAGAGGGGGTAACGTTGACCGTCGAGCCGGGGACAGTTGTTAAGTTCCAACAGGCAAGTTGTGGGTTGCAAAGGCCCGACTTGCCCGGCATATTGGTTCAAGGAACAATAAAGGCGGAAGGTTTGACGGACGCGCCTATCATCTTCACGTCAGTGAACGACCATAGCGTAGGTGGCGCAACGGGGAGCGGAACACCGAATCCCGGGGATTGGGATGCAATACTCTTCGATCCAACGAGCCTGAACAGTGTTCTCAGTCATGCGGTCGTAAAGTACGGCGGCTATTCAGATCAGGCATGTGAAAGCAGTTGGGATTGGGTCGAAGGGGCCATTGATATCTATAGTTCGTCGGTGTCGATTGCCAACAGTGAGATAAACAGCAACAAGACAGGTATCTACGTCACTGCTGGAACATCACCGACCATCAGTGCGTGCAATATACTGAACAATACGGGTCAGGGGATATTGATTCATGGTGCAAGCCCTATAATGCAGAACAGCAGCTTCTTTAGTAACGATGGGTACGGAATCTTTAATTCAGGACCAACTGTTGTGAATGCCACCAACAACAACTGGGGCGACCCGTCGGGCCCTTTGGACGATTCAGACGACCGATCCGCCGGCGGCCTCTTCAACCCCACCGGCAAGGGAAACCGGGTCAGCGATCATGTAAACTATTACCCTTGGATCGGTTTAAGCGGCACTGTCACTCTTACTCTCAATTCCGTGACCACGCCAACCAGGCTGACAAGCCAGGACATTGGCGGCACAGTCGAGGCGGGCGCCGGTGTAAACGTAACGTTGAACAACGGTACGCCCTTACCTGCAACCGTAACCGGAACAGCCTGGACCTTTACTGTAACGGGCCTCATTCCGGGTGCCAACAGTATCCAGGTGACTGCAACCGACCAGGCCGGAAATACAACAGTCACCACCGCTTCCATAACCCTCATCATTCCGGGGCTCACCGTAACCATGAGCGGTACCGGTGGCGGTCTCGTCACGAGTTCCCCTGTGGGAATCGATTGCCCGGATGGTTCCTGCTCGGCCTTCTTCGAAAAGGATTCGGCGATAATACTTGTGGCGGCCCCAAACGGAATCTCGGAATTTGCCGGCTGGTCCGGGGCATGTACGGGAAGAGATGGCTGCATGATAACCATGGACAGCGACAAGAGTGTTACAGCAAACTTTACCGCTGTAAGCCCGGCCCGTATTCCGGGCGCTACTCCTGCCTATTTTTCGCTGATAAAAGAGGCATACGCGGCCCTGGCATCAAGCGGCGCCATTCAGTTGCTGCAGTACGAGTTCGAGGAGAAACTTCTTTTCAACCGGGGCATCTCGCTCTTGCTCAAGGGAGGATACGACACCTCGTATACGAATAATACCGGCTACGCCACTGTCAAGGGGAGTCTCACTATTATCAACGGTTCCTTGACAGTTGATCAGATTGTGATCAAATAAGGACCCAAATCAGGTCAGGATTGCAAAGATGTAAATTTGCTGAGCGCTTTCCGCAACGTTGCAGACCCCACATGTTTCCATTTCAGGCTAACGAGGCTTCGGCTGACCGGCATGTCTTTGGGCCGGTGACGGATTGTTCTTTCTTGCACGATAAGTTCTTACCAGTGCCCCTTCCGCCCTCCCGAATGACATCGGCCTGTTGATTGTTGAGACCCTTGTGAGCTTCCTCTTACTGCCCGGCCTGCCAGCCGCTTTTCAATCCCTGGACAATGTCATGGCTGATGCCCGCGACTCCACGGCTGAAAGCCGTGACCACTGCGTCATAGCCGCTGCCGGTTACGGCTTCGCGGCGCCGCGATCTGCCGTTGCCTGCCGGCCGGTCATCCGCCCGGCGGATCGCCCAGAGCGCATCCAGCTCCACATGATCTCCCGCGAACTCAAAGAGCCTCACATCCACGTACACCTTGTAATCAGCCGAGAGCGATACGGCCTGCGGATAGCTCGACACCTTGTCCGAAGCCAGCAGACGGGAAATATTCTCCGCAATTGTCAGGGACAGGGCGTCCTTCAAAGGCGCCGCCCAGCGATGGGTTTCCAGCAGTTCCACCTTTGCGTCACTGCTTCTCACTACCAGTTGGGGGCGGTTAACCAGTTCCGGTATGGTCACCGAGGCAATCGCCACCGACGGGATAGCGCCGGCCGCCGGGCTCTCGCTCCGGTGCGCTGCGGGCGTCAGTGTATAAAACTGCGAGGGCGGCGAGCTGGCGCAGCCGGACATCAACAGCAGACTGCCGGCAAGAAAAGCAACCAGGGAAAAGATCGGGGCACATTTCATCGTCCATCCTCCTTCTTGCCGCTGATCAGAGCTTCGGGATGACGCTCAAGGAATTCACTGAGTACCCGCAGCGACTGGGCGGCTCGGCCGACCTCACGCAGGGCGTCCCGCAGATCCTGCTGAAGCGGGGCATCCGCGGAGAGTGTTTGTCGCGCCCCTGCCAGCGCCTTGTCAGCCTCTTTCAGGGTCTTGCGCGCATCCTCCAGCATCAGGCGGGTTTCCGGGACGACCGTAGTGTCGACGTTCTTGAGCAGCCTGTCGGCGTTCTTAAGCGTTTCCTGCAACGATTGCAACGTCTGGCGCGCATCCCCGGAAATTTCCTCCAGCGGCAGCTTGTCTAATTTCTGCACGATCTGCATCAGCATGGTCTGGAACTGCTCCATGTTCCCCAGGATGGTGGGGAACTCGGGCGGATTCTGAGCCCAGTTGACCCTGGCCGGCGCCGCCTTGGGAAAGAAATCCAGCGCGATGTACAACTGGCCGGTCAACAGGTTGCCGCTCCTGATCTGGGCGCGCATGCCGTTGCTGACCAGGGCATTGATCAGCTCCCGCGAATTCCGCCGGCCCGGCAGACGGGATTTGGTGCGGTAGCTGGCGCGCAGGCGCTCCGGATAGAACTTTACCTCGACCGGCATGACAAACCGTTTTTTACGCGGGTCAAGATCAACGCTGATCCGGGAGACCTCCCCCACCGTGACACCGCGCAGATCCACCGGCGCGCCGATTGCCAGGCCGCGCACCGACTCCTTGAAAACCAGCAGGTAGGTTTCCACGATACTGTCGATCCGCTTCAGCGCCTCTTCCCTGGAGGTAAACAGCGTAAAAACACTGTTGGCGGGCGCCGGACCGGCATCGGCTTTGTCCTCGGGCGTCTGCAAGGCGATACCGCCCAGCAGCAGTGAAACCATTGATTCCGAGTTGACCCTGACGCCGTTGGCGTCCATGGTGAAATCGATCCCGCTGGCGTGCCAGAAAAGGGTGTTGGCCTTCACGAACCGGGCATAGGGCTGCCGGATGAAGACCGTTACCATAACCCCTTTGCCATCCCTGTCAAGCTCATAGGCGATGACCTCTCCCACCTGCATGCGCCTGAAAAACACCGGCGATTTGACGTTCAGTGAACCGATATCCTCTGCGTGCAGCTTGAACTGGGTGCCCGGCTCGTCCATGGTCACGACCGGCGGATCCTCCAGGCCGGTAAATTCCAGTTGAAAGTCCTTTGACGTTCCCACATCCATACCGATGTATGATCCTCCCGTCAAGGTGCCCAATCCTGAAACGGTGCCGCCGGAAATGCGCGGCCTGACCACCCAGAACCGGGTGTCTTTCATCAGCAGCCCTTCCGCGTCTTTTTTGAATTCCGCGGTGACCACCACGTGGGAACGGTCTTTCGAGATGGTAACGCTTTTCACCTCTCCTATCTGCACGTCCTTGTATTTGATCTTGGTTTTTCCCGATTCGATCCCTTCGCCGCTCATGAAGGTGATGGTTATAACCGGTCCCCGGTTCAAATACGACGTAATCGCCAGGGACAGGCCGATCAGGGCGGCAATGGCCGGTAACAGCCAGATCAGGTGGGACGCCCTGCGTCGGTGTTTGTCCACGATGGCGTCGGGAATTTTCTCCAGCTCAGGCGGTGGATGCGTGTCGGACATATCAGCTCTCTTTCTGCAAGGGGTCCCAGATCAGCCGCGGATCAAAGCGCATAGCGGCGAACATGGTCAGTACGACAACGGCGCCAAAGGCGATCGCCCCGGGTCCGGCCTTGACCGTCGCCAGGGACTGCATCTGCACCAGGGCTGCCAGCAATGTTACCACATAAATATCCAGCATCGACCAGCGGCCAACCAGCTCGATCAGACGGTACAGACGGGTCCGTTCAGCCGGATGGCGCGTTGAGCGTTTCTGCACCGAGATGAGCAGCCAGGTCAGGGTCAGCAGCTTGAACAGCGGCACCAAGATACTGGCGATGAAAACGATCACGGCAATTCCCATGGAGCCGTTCCGCCAGAGATGGACGACGCCGCTCAGAATGGTGTCCTTGCGGTAGCTGATCAGGGAACCTGTCTCCATGATGGTCATCAGATTGGCGGGCAGATAGAGGATGTAGGCCGTGATCAGCAGCGCCCAGCACTGCTCCACGCCATGGGGCTTGCGCGTATGCAGCCGCGTGGCGCAACGCGGGCAGCGGGCTCCGGCGGTTTCCGCTCCGATCCGGGAAACCAGGCCGCAGACATGGCACGAGCAAAGCCCCAGGCCGGCAGCAGTGTTGCCATAATACTTCACGGCTGTTTTCCCTCTCGGACGCGCACCTCTAGGCACGTCCAGACATCCCTCGGGTTAAAGGTGGCGGCAACCGCGGCCAGCAGGAACGTTACCCCACCGTACGACCAGAGCGCTACCCCCGGGATAATTCGAAAATCGTCGGTCAGTTTAACCAGGGCCACCAGAATGCCGAGCATGAACACCTCAACCATTCCCCAGGGTTTGATGCCCTGCAGGAAGCGCATCAGCGGGGCCAGGCCGGCTGGCACGCGCCCCACGGTAAGGGGGAGCAGCAGATAGATCAGCAGGGACAGTTCCAGGGAGGGAATCACAATGGCGGTGATGAAGACGAGAGTGGAGATGAAGTGCATCTTCTGATCCCACAGGGAGCGGACCGCGCCATACAGGTTGGTGGCCGCGTCGTTTCCCTGGGACTCTATCCCGAAGATCGGATATATGTTGGCAATGAGAAACAGTAACGCGGCGGCGGCAGCCAGGGCGAGAGTCCGATTGATGCTGTCGGTGGAATGACGGTACAGGGTGGCGCCGCAGCGGGGGCAGGCTGCGGCTCGCCCGGGTTCGAGCGCAATTTCGCGCAGCAGCAGGTCGCATTCGTGGCAGGCGATGAATGATGTGGAGGAATCTTCCATGGCTCTCCCTTCACCATCCTCAGATCCGGGTTGGGGCTGAGGGCCGCTTTCGAGCGGCCCTTGTTATTGCCGCGCAACGTTTCTTCGGGAGACCGTTTTCCATTTCAGGAAGAAAAAACACTATCCTTTCCCGGCGAAACAAGCGTCGCTAATCCGCAACTCATTTCATTTGATCACAATGTTTTCCAGGATTAATGAACCTCTCTCAATCACAAGGCTGCCGTTCAACAGGGTATGACCGTTATTCACATAATATCCGGCGTCGTATCCACCCTTTATCGTTACGCTTTTATTGCTGGCGGCCAGCAGTCCTTCTGGAATGTCGGTTCCCCATGCCTTTATGATACTCCCTGATGAAGCTGCGTCGTATGCGGCTTGAAGCGTTGGATAATAGTTGGCCTCTCCGATACGGGTCATGTGGGACGTGTCAGTATCAAAGGTGGCGCTGACAGTTTTATCGGCGTTCATGCTTACCTTGCAATCACCATTCAGAACAGAGTCACATCCTGACCATCCGCTGAAAATGGAGTATTCAGCGGCATCAGCCTGGAGAGTGACCTGTGCGCCTCCCTCAAACTGGGCTGAGCAGTTTTCGTTGCAGGAAATACCGGCAGGGGAGCTAATCACCATGCCATTTCCGGTTCCCGCAACCAGAAGAGAGAGTGTCCGTTCTGGTTGCAGGTACTGGGCGTAAGCCTTCACGCAGACATTCGTGTTCTCGATGTATACGGCCATATCATCCCAGCTGGAACCGTCGTAACTGTAGAAACTCTGCCCAGGGGAGGCGACGGCGCCAGTGCTGTAACCTGAGAGGGGACGTTCAATGGGTATGGGGTAATTCGTGCCGGGCGTTGTCAGCTTGACTACTATGGAAAATTTCTGGCCGGAGACGACGGGAACAGCGGTGAATGGAATAATGTGAAAGCCCGGCGTGGAAATCGCGCCGCTGACCGTACGCGCCAAAGAGCCTGAGGTTGGAGATGATGTGACACCCGTGTAGACGTATAGTTCATAAGCGGTATTAGCCGATGCCGCGTGAAAGCCTGCAGCTGAGATGCTGTCTGGGCCGGCGGCGGTGAAGATATTTGAAAACCAGGCGGTATTATTTCCAAAACCAAAAGTGGCCGTCTTGCCAAGAGGATCATACTGGTAGATACGCGAAAAGTCATTTGTCGTTTCTACTGAACGGAATTGGTAATTTTCATCTCCAATCACTGAATCGTAATATGATACGTAAAAATAACCGTCATCTCCCCAATCAGCGCCCCAGCTGTTTCTTACGATATAGGCGCCGTTGCCGGATGGCGCCGTGCTGAAATTGTTCTTGTCGTAGTTGTCGTCCCAGCCGACAATAGCGATCACATGGTTTGAATTGTTTGAAGAGTAATAATAATATGAGTTGTTCGCGGGGTTATAGTACTCGGAACTGGACGAAGACTGGGCCCCGGAATCAACGTACACGGAAGACTGGACCGCGCCATAATCAACGATCGCCTTTTTGATAGCGTCATTATCCAGGGGACCTGTCCTTGGCGGAATAATAATGCTTTCCTTTACATGTTTTTGTACGGTCAGTCCGGCTGGCGAACTGTTTGAGGAAGGGTTGTAGGGGTCGTCGCTTTCATTGACAGGTCCTCCCCACCGGGAAAAGTAAGCGGTGGACATGTCCCCGTTACCTCCGTCACAGTGTCCCCAGTCAAAACCATGGGTGTTTTTCAGATTGTTTTCCGAAAAATTACGGTCTTCCCCTGGCATGAGGGATGATTCCACCACGCCCATGGCCCCGAAAGTCCAGCAACTGCCGCAGGTTCCCTGATCCCGGACAGGAGTAAGCCTGCCCTGAGCCCTGAGGTCGTATTGGGCCGGCAGTGGAGCAGTGGCGAGCAATTTAGGCGCCACCGGCTCGAAAGAGGCCGTCTTCTGTCCTTTTAGATACGAATAATCCACCGGACTGGGGATATAACCCAGCGACTTTATCTTTCCTTCCGGCGCGGCAAAATCCCTTTTCGGTATCTGTCCGGCGCTTTCCATGAATTGCTGGAACCTTGGGTTGACCGGGGCCAAAGATGCGGCCGGGTCCTGAGCGTAGACCGCGCCGAAAGACGCAAAAAGCGTCAGGATAGCAATAAGCGCAAAATGAAACATCTTCCGGTTCATCATTTATTGTCTCCTTGTCTCAAATTGACTCGATGGGGTTGCTTTGCTGAATCGTCCGCCCGCGACTGTACAATGGCTTCAAAGGCGGCCGGCCAGCCGCGGCTTCTATGGTTAGTTATTTTTCTGGGAAAAATACCCTTGAGCTGAAGGGAAACTCGGCATATTATCAACAAAATACTGAATAGATAGCTGGATACAGCTCTTGTACGCCGTAAACCGGCGCATCTTTTCTGTTTGCCCCGTATGAGCTATACAACAATATTCCTGGAATCGTCAAATTCTGAATTCATCAGGTGGTCCATCCTGGAGAATTGCCGTCGGGCTGATTAATGTCTATTTATATCTGTAAATTAGGTACGTCAGACGGCAAAATAATTTCGCGGGAATTCGAAGCGTCTGAACCCGCGGGTTTACGCAAGCGTCTTGAAGAAGAGGGATACTTCGTTTTCGCTGTCCGAAAACGGCCGTTCCAATTTTTGTCTGGAAAAGGAATCCGCAGACGTGGAGTGAAAACACGCACCCTTCTGCTCTTCAATCAGGAGCTGCTGGTCCTCATCAAGGCGGGGATGCCCATGCTGCAAATTCTTGACACCATTCTCGAACGTCAGGACAAAAGCCCGCTTTTTTTCGCCCTACGGCAACTCCGGGAGGATGTGAAAGGGGGGGATGCCCTTTCAACGGCTCTGGAAAAACATACACATGTATTTCCAAGTCTCTATATTGCCTCCATCCGCTCCGGAGAGCGGACCGGGGAGCTTCCCGTCACCATCCAACGGTACATCCAGTATCTGAAGAAGATTGACGGTATACGCAAGAAGCTTGTTTCAGCTCTCTTTTATCCTTGCATCCTTGTCATCGTCTCTTTCCTGGCCATAGGACTCCTGCTGTTTTATGTAATCCCCGTTTTCAGCGGAATATTCGCCGAGTCTGGCAGTCAATTGCCTTTTCTTACCCGGATTCTCATATCGTTTACCTCTGCATTGAGATATTATTTCCCGCTTCTGCTGATCTCGGCAATTGCAGTCTTCGCGCTGTTTCGTGCCTGGGCCTCCAGTAAAAAAGGACGGCATGCCGTAGACCGGTTCAAGCTGAAGATACCCTATATCGGCGTTGTCTTTAGTGAGTATGCGCTGTCAAGCTTTGCCCGCTCCCTTGCCAATCTCCTTGGCAGCGGCATCCCGATAATTTCATCGCTGGATATGTCAATCGGCACTCTCAATAATGCTTATATGGAAAAACGTCTCTTCATCGCCGCAAAGGAAATAGAAGAAGGAAGAAGGCTGTCGATTGCTTTTGAGAGGACCGGCATCTTGCCGCCGCTTGCCATCAGAATGCTGACCGTGGGAGAATCAACCGGCGCCCTGGAGGAAATGCTGGTCAATATTTCCGAATATCTTGAAGAGTCTATTGATGAGAAGCTGCATTTCATAACCGCGGCCATCGAACCGGCCATCATGATTGTCATGGGGATGATTATCGGAACAATCATTGTCGCCATGTATCTTCCTATTTTTCAACTCGCCGGCGCTGTCGGTTAGGCAAAGAGACTTCATGCACATCTGAGGAAGCGCACAGCATGTTATCACGAAAAGCCATCGGTGTTTCACTGTCTTCATCCGGCGTATCATTTGCGCGGTTGCTGGGTCCCTCATCCGCGCCAGGTCTGGAAAGGATGTCACGCAAAGCCTTTCCCGCCGGCGTGCTGCGTTTTTCAACGCGGGACAAGAATATCCATAACGCCGCTTTGTTTCGCGAGACCCTGAGAGAGGCCTGTAATGCTCTGCTCTGTCCCGCGCGGCGCGTCTTTCTGTCTTTACCGGACAATGTGGGACGTGTCCTGATTCTGGATGTAGAAGAGCGCTTTAAGAGCCGTTCGGAAGCGCTTGATATCCTCCGCTGGAAGCTCAAAAAAAAAATCCCCTGTGAAAGTTCTGATCTCCATCTTGATTATCAACAACTGGCAATGCGCGACAACGGGGCGCGGGTTGTAATGGCCGTTATGGTTTCACGAGCAGTGATCGAGCAGTATGAAGAAATTTTCGCCGCCGCGGAAATTATCCCGGCGCGCATCGACCTCGACTGTTTCAACCTGTGCCGCCTTTTCGAAAAACGTCTGGCCGTGTGTGGTGATTTTGCTCTGGTGTCGCACTTCGCGTCCAGCCTCGGAATGATGTTCTTTTCGAAAGGGATACTGGAGTTTGTCAGGCTAAGGGATGTAACGGGAAGCAAAGAGCCTTGCGCAACCTTTCACAAGGAGATCAAGTGCACGATGCTGGCATATCGTGAACGTTTTCATAACCAGGATATGCATAATGTATTTTATGTCGCGCCGCCTGCGGAAGCGGATGAATTCCGGAATATTGTCCGTGATGCTTCAGGATGCGAACCGGTTCAGCTTGAGACGCGCGCCGCTATTGCCATCCCGGAAAACATCCGTTCCGATCAGGAATCCCTGTTCTTCTCCAGCGCGGCTATTGGCGCTGCTTTGCAGGGGCTGTAATGCATTTTACCATTAATCTGGCAACCAGAAGGATTCTGGATTATCGCCGCGTCAATCGTCTTTGCGCTGTCATTATTGCGGCGCTGCTGCTGTTTTTATGTTGGAATGTCTTCATGGTCTCATGGCATATGGGAGAAACACGCCGCCTTGACAATGAAATAAGCTCATTGACGAAAAAAATGAAGACCCTCGCTCCGGCGAATCTAGACAAGGATTCATCCGAGACGCGAGCAAGTATCAGTTATTATAACGAGATTATTGTTCGGAAGTCATTTGGTTGGCTGCGCTTCCTTGAACAGGTTGAGATTTCGCTCCCGGAGGGGATTGCCCTCTCAGGCCTGGCACCGGACAAAAAGAATGGCTCGGTTAAAATTGAAGGCTTGGCCAGGGATTTCGGAAAGTTGAGGGCTCTCCTGGAAAACCTCGAGAAATCAGGATACTTCCATGATATTCAGCTTGTTTCCCATGCAGATGTTGACTTGTGGGAAGAGGCCAAAGGAGTGGAGTTTTCCATCATGTGCCAGGTGAAATTTCAGTGAAACAGGTTCTTCTTGACTTGATTCGTCATAAAACCCCATTGCTTGTGCTGATCGCGCTTCTGTTTTTCCTGAATCTGGCGGCAACGCTGGTTATGGTGATCTACCAGGCGCCCAGGATGAAGCGGCAGACGAATACACTGGCAAAATTGCGGGGGGAGTTATCCGTTACGGAACGGAAAGAGCCTGCTGCGAACATCCGGAACAGCAGGAATGATCTTGCGAAACTGCGGGAGATGATTCCATTAAAACAACAATTTCCAGCAATCCTTGAAGAAATCATGGCAGCGGCGTCCTCGTGCAAAGTCACGCTGGGCGCCATTACCTATAAACAAAACGCCATCAAAGAGCGCAAGCTGCGGACCTTTGAGATCACCTTAACCGTCACCGGACAATACGGGGCGGTAAAGAGCTTTCTTGTCGATCTGCAGACGCTTGAGGGTCTTGCCGTTGTCGAAAACATCAGCTTTTCCAATAAAGACCCTTATATTGAAGATGTCACCATGGATGCCCAATTGATGGTATATCTGCGAGATGAGACATGAAGCAAAAACGGACGATTCTTCTCGTTCTCGGCATTGCCCTGGTCGGATCCGTAGTATGGGCGATTTTCAATTATCCGCGTTCCAAGACCGTGAGCAGATTGAAATATCCTCCCGGCGGCAAGATAATTGCCGACAAGAAAAGGAAAGTGGCGACGCAACCATCCACTAAAGAGATCGGCGCGGACACCCTCAGACTTGACCTGCTGGAGGAGAACCTGCCGGTATTCACCGGCTACCGGAAAAATATTTTCCAGCCAATATTTGTGGACAAAGAAACCATGATGGCGCGAAAAGCAGCGGCGGAGGCCGCCAGGGCCGCGGCTGAGGCCAAGAAGGCGCTTCTCCTTCGCCAGGCAATCAAACCTCCGCCCCAGCCTTCGAGAATGCAGAGAGAGTTGGCAAGTTTCACGTTCAAAGGTTTTGTTCTGAAAGATGGCCGAAGGACCGTCTTCCTGAGCAAGGGCAATGAGGTTCTCGTCCTTAGGCAGGGTGACACCTTTTCCGGAAGATATGTAGCAGCCGCCATAACCGACCAAATGCTGAAAATCAAAGCCACTGACAGTGGCGAAGAAATTATTATTCCCATTAATAGATGACGGCCATTTCAACGACGCGATCCGTTGCCCCCTGGTATCGACATTTAGGAGATTGTTTTAATGCGCTTCATGGTATGGATATTTTTCATGTGCTACCTGTGCTCTTTTACAAGCGGCTGCGCCGCGGGCCGCGCTTTCAGCGCAGGAGAAAGTCTTGAAAAGGAAGGTAAGTTCGAAGAAGCCATGTTCAGTTATGCCGAAGCTTTCCGCTGCGACCCTGAAAACAGCGAATACCGGGTGCGTTTCCTCGCTGCCCGTGACAAAGCCGCCAGTGAACGGTACCGTAAAGGGGCCGCCATGTCAGATAAGGGAGAGTATGCCGATGCCTTGATAGAATTTCAGACCGCTTTCGGTCTGGATCCCTCTCAGGTTTATTACAAGCAACTCATAGATGAAACAGCGCTGAAAAAGGACGCAAAGCAGGCGTTTCAGGAAGGGGTGGTCTTGGAAAAAGCCAACAAGATCAAAGAGGCAAACCGGTTCTACACTCGGGCGTCGGAGCTGCGTCCCGAGGAAAAGGAATACAGGAAAGCCTTGGACAGAACCTCCGTACTGCTCTACAGCAAACCGACGGGATTCGAGCTTAACATAAAGTCTTCCAAACCTTTCACCTTCAAGCTGCGGGACGCCAGGTTGAAAGATTCTTTCCGAATCCTGTCCCAGTTATCAGGGATAGCATTTCTCTTCGACGAAGGAGTCAAGGATCAGCCGGTTTCCATCACCCTCGAAAAGACGAACTTTCAGCAGGTGCTGGAACTTCTCCTTACCATGAACAAGCTCGGGTGCAAGACTCTCAACGAAACGACAATGCTCGTTTATCCAAGAACCCCGGAAAAAATCAAGCAGTACGAAGAAATGCGGATACGCACTTTTCATCTGAACTACATGGACGCCAAAAAGGCGCTTAACCTCGTGAAAGCGATGGTGCCGACGCGAAAGATTCATGTAAATGAGGAATTGAATTCCCTTGTGGTGCGTGATACCAGCGATGTCGTGGACGTGATAGAAAAGCTTCTGGACGCCAACGACCAGCCGGATGCGGAGGTGCTTCTGGATGTCGAGGTTATCGAGCTGACAGATAAAAACACCAAGAATGTCGGATTGGTATTGAGCCGCTATGGGGTTGATCTCGGCGCGTTTAATTTAAGCAGCGGTCTGTTGATTGCGGACAAGCTGAGCGGCGCGCAAAATACTCTAGCGACCGATACCGCAACGGAAGCTGGAATTTCCAACCTGGTGAATGTCTTTAACTGGAATGGATATGGCGGATTTGTTACGGTTCCCAGCGCCACCTATAACTTCGGCAAGACGCTTGCCAAGGGCGAAGTCCTGTCTAATCCCAAGATAAGGGTAAAAAACAGGGAAAAGGCGAAATTCAACATAGGGACCAGGCAGCCTATTACAACAACCACGACCAATGGGACCGCCACGGGGTACAGCGTTAATGTGCAATACGTTGATGTCGGGGTGAAAGTCGACGCGGAGCCGACCATACAACTCAACAACAGTATCGACATCAAAGTGACCCTGGAGGTCAGTTCCATCATCGGTAAGGAAAAACTCGGGGATGGAACGACAACCGTTGTAACCATCGGAACGCGCAACCTGCAAACGGTTTTGAGCCTCAAGGACGGTGAAACCAGCGTTATCGGAGGCCTTATTTCAAGAACCCATACCGACAGCAAAACAAAAGTGTTCCTGCTTGGTGACATCCCCCTCATAGGCCCATTGCTATCAGGAAACGACACAAGCAAAGACAAGACGGAACTTGTTCTCGCGATAACCCCCCGCTTGGTGCGCGGTGTAACGGTATCTCCCCATAAACTGGCTTCCTTCATGTCCGGAAAGGAGGAGTCCCCGTCACTTGGCTTATTCCCTGTTCCCCCGGCTGAGAACGAAGATATCGAGAGAGAAAAGAGCAAACCCGTCAAACCTGTGACAGGCAAGTCCTTCGGCCCGCAAGCAGACGCCGTGGCTGAACGTCCGGGACTGCCGGTGAAGCCCCAGCCAGTCATGCCGCAGCGGCCGTTATCCCCCAGACCCGATGCTCCACGGCAACCGGCAAGCAGCCAGCAGTTCTCCCCTTTTCCCATAAAAAGAAGCGCGCCCCCCGTTGTGAATGTCCCCCCCCGGATGAAAACAGGTGCTCAGCAGTGATGATGAATTTCCTTTGTCAGCGCAAGGGAGTAACCCTTCTGGAATTGGTAGTGACGATTACCATTCTGGCCATATTAGCGGCGGGAGTTCTGCCGCTGACTCGCATGACAGCCAAGCGGACGCGGGAAATCGAGTTGAGGCGCAATCTCCGGATTATCAGAACAGCCATCGATGAATTCAAGAAAAGCTATGACAAGGCTATCGACGAGAAAAAGATCATCCAGGTGGTTGATAAATCCGGCTATCCTGAATCATTGCGCCAACTGGTGGACGGATATGATTTCGGAGGGTTGTATGCCACCAATAAAAAGTTTTTGAGAAGGATACCCCCGGATCCAATGAATCCGTCCGGCCCTGGACAGGAACCGCGGTGGGGATTGCGCTCATATCAAGACAAGGCTGATTCTGCATCATGGGGAGGGAAGGATGTCTATGATGTTTACTCTCTGAGTGACGGAACGGCGATTGACGGGACAATGTACAGAGAATGGTGACGCGCATCGTGGATAGTTCGAAACTGCTATCTCACAGAGGCTTTACGCTGATAGAGCTGATGATTGTGATTTGTATTATCGGAATACTGGCTTCCATTGCCGTTCCCAACTATCAGCGGAGCATCATCCGGGCGAGAGAGGCTGTCTTGAGTGATACCCTGTTCACATTCCGGAAGGCAATCGATGAATACTACGCCGATAAGGGAAAATATCCCGATGACCTGAGTGATCTCGTCAATAAAAAGTATCTGAGGACGTTGCCCGTGGATCCTTTTACCCAAAAGAACGATACATGGGTAACGGTTGCGCCTCCCGAAGAGGTTGATGGAGAGTCTGCGGCCGGCGCCTCTCCCGCCGTTGACGCCGGCAATGTCTACGATGTGCATAGCGGATCAAATCTCGTGGGTAACAACGGCATACCTTATAACGAGTGGTAACAGGGCGGGGGGCGGTTGTCGGCGGGAAGCCGCGGGTCGCAGGTGTCCGGACCGCGGCTCTTGTGGAGAAGCAGTCCGGTGTATTGATGTAATATTGTGAAAAAGTATTTATGCCATACAGGCCTTTGCAACCGCGACCATCATTCAACAAAGGTCACGCGATTGATCTCCCTGATTGTTGTTTCGCCCGCGAACAGTTTTTCTACGGCAGCGTCCCGAAGGAAAATTACCCCTGACTCAAGGGCGGCCTTTTTGAGCTGGGTGGCAGGCGCCTTGCTGATGATCAGATCGCGGATGGCGTCAGTCATGTCAAGCAGTTCTACAATGGCGGCTCGACCGCGGTATCCGGTGCGGTTGCATTCGTCACAGCCTGTGGCCTCATACAGGGTCACCCTTCTCGCGGATTCTGGATTTATCCCTGATTCCGCAAGAACCTTGTCTGTATAGCTGACCGGGCGGCGGCACCTGGAGCAGAGTCTGCGGACCAGACGCTGGGCCATGACGCAGTTCAGGCATGAGACGAAATTGTAGGGGTCTATTCCCATATGGATGAAACGGCCCAGCACATCGAACACATTGTTGGCGTGTACGGTTGTGAAGACCAAGTGTCCGGTCAGTGCCGATTGCACGGCAATCTGCGCAGTCTCCGGATCACGGATTTCGCCTATCATGATTTTGTCCGGATCATGGCGCAAGATCGACCGTAATCCCTTGGCGAATGTCAGGCCTTTTTTCTCGTTGACCGGAATCTGGAGAATGCCGCGCAGCATGTATTCAACGGGATCTTCAATGGTAATTATCTTTTCTTCGCCTGAATGTATCTCGGTCAAGGCCGCATAAAGGGTTGTGGACTTTCCCGAACCAGTTGGACCTGTTACCAGAATCATGCCGTAGGGCTCGCGGATTTTTTTGCGGAGGCGGCGTATTTCCCTGTCGTTAATTCCCAGGCTTTCCAGTGTCAGCCCCTGCAGATTACTGGCAATACTTTCCTTGTCGAGGATTCTGATAACGGCGTCCTCTCCCAGCACGCTCGGCATAATGGAGATTCTGAAATCTATGGATTTTTCTCCCAGGCGAATCTTGAAACGGCCGTCCTGGGGAATGCGGCGTTCGGAGATGTCCAGTTCGCTCATGACTTTCAGGCGAGAGATGATCGGTGATTGGAAGTGCAGGTCTATCGGTTTGCCGGACTGATACAGGACGCCATCGATACGGTACTTGATCACAACCCCTTCATGACCGGTTTCAATGTGAATGTCGCTGGCGCGGCGGTTCAAGGCGTCCATAATGGTAGAATTCAGTAACTTTATGATGGGACTGGTTTCTTCCGAGGTGCTCTCGACCGACAATACCTCTTCACCGCGGTCGTTTTCCTTTACCAGTTGCAGCATGAAGTCCTCCGACACTTCACGGAGGACCCTGCTGGCGCCGATGCCTTTCTTAAGGATTCTTTCAATGGCGGATTCAGCGCTTACGCGTATTTGAATCGGACGGCCAATCAGCAGTTCGAGTTCGTCAAGCCGAAGCACATCGGTAGGGTCGGAAACTGCTACCACAAAGGATTCCGGCGTGTTTTCCAATGGAAGAAAACGGAAGCGATTGGTGAGATCGGAAGGTAAACTGTTTAATATCTCTTCATCAACTTTGTAATTGCCCAGGTCTTCATAGGCGAGGTTGAACTGCTCCGCAAGGGCCCGCGCAAGATCCTCTTCTCTGATCAGGCCTTCCTTGACGCAAAGAGTACCGAAACGGCGTCTGTCGATTTTCTGGAGTTCAAGGATGGAAGAGAGCTGTTCAACGGAGATGCATCCATTGTCGACAAGAATAGAACCAATTTTTTTAATCCGTGTTTCCATATGCTCCGCCAACCATCTTTAAACAGGTATGTTTTTCCAGATTCCCGCTTATTATCGCTTGGGTTGAGCCGCCAGTTCATTGGCGATCGTAACATAATCGATCAAGACCGGATCTGCTTTTTTCGCGTCGAAGATATTCCAGGGAGGGGCTACGGCAAGCGGATATTCAACCATGCTGCTTTCCGTCAATATGGTTACGGATGTTGCGTAACTACCACGGTCAGGCATGATATCAAGAGACCATACGCCGTTGTCTTGTTGGCGCAGATCAACACATTGCCCTCCGGAGACCAGGAAAGTGGGAGACTGGTCGCCAGACGTCGGCCCCCTGATTGTTATCCGTGCCCGCGCCGTTCCATCCGCGAGAAGTATGGGAGGGTCCTGGGTGAAGGTAGCGTCCGATCTGCGAAACATGTTTCCCAATATGAGGCGGTTCTTTTCTCCCTTATACGAGCGAAAACGCTCCAGAACGCTTTCCGGGCGATTGAAGACCCGCGTGGCGCCAGACCCCGGAGCGGGTGGGGCCGCGCCGGCTGAAACCGTCAGAAAAAATGCTACACTGACAATAATTGCCGCGCATAACAGCGGCAGCGCGATTCTTGCGGCGGTATTGCCGGAAAATAAAGAATGCATGGCGCGGATTCTCATTGAGGTACGATTATGTCAATTAGACGGAGAGACGGGCGCGAAATCTTATTGAGAACATGGACCGAGTCAAGATCGAAGCCCTCTGATTTTTCGATAACAGGAAATGGCTTGCCGGGCAAGATTTGCCGGGGTAACGGAAACGATGGCCAACTGTAAAGGGCATACATATCTCGCTGTTCTGATAATGCTTATCATCATGGGCGTCATGCTCTGCGCTGCGGCTCAGCCGTGGCATACCATCATGAAAAGGGAGAGGGAAGAGGAACTCCTGTTTCGCGGGCGGCAGATCCGGGACGCCATAACGCGGTGGTATAGGCCGAGAGCCGGAGAGCACGTGGCGACTCCTCTCCGCGATCTAAAGGATTTATTACAGGATCCCCGCACTCCTCAAACCGTGCGCTACTTGAGGCGGCTCTACAGGGACCCCGTTACCAACGGTGAATGGGTTATTATCAACGATCCGGCAAGAGGCATTCAAGGGGTTGCAAGTTCCAGCCAGGATGCCCCTCTAAAAGTATCCGGCTTTCCTGACGACTGCAAGGAGTTTTTGGGTAAGAAACGCTACAGTGATTGGCGTTTCGTCCATACTCCGGCCACAACTCCGCCGCAGACGAATGCAGCCAGAAAAAAGCCGGAAGAAATTCTGCCTTGAGTTTTCGCCCGGACTGCAGGATAGTCCGTGAAAATGCGCGCCTTGTCGCATTTTCCAGGCGTGGCGTCCTGGGACCTTTATCAGCAATTCGTGGGAGAAAGAGCCATGCTCAAAAGATTGGCAGCTTTTATGATGTATATCTCGGTGTCGGCCGCAAGCGCGCTTCTTGCCTGCTTTGTTCAGAATGGATTTGCGGCGGAAAAGCCTCAGCGGGAAAAGAATGCGCCACTTGCCATTCTCAGCATCTCCCCTTCCAAGGCAGAGCCAGGAATGGATGTGGCGCTCTACGGTTTAGGGTTCAGTGACGCAACTCGTGCTTTTATCGGCAACAAGGAAGTTGAAACTACCGTTACGGATACACGGCAACTCACTTTTACGATTCCCGACCTGACTCCGGGGACCTACGCCCTTTTTGTCGCGCGTGAAGATGGGAAGAGGAGCAAGGTATACAACTTTACGGTTACGCCGCTTACACCAGCAATTGAATCGCTCGTTCCGGACAGAATATCTTCATGCGGTGGCGGTGATGAAAGTCTGGTTCAGATTGTCGGTAGAAATTTCCAGGAAAGATCGCAAGTCCTGTTTGACGGCGCCGTAATCAAAAGTCAGTTTGAATCCCCTGAAAGTATTTCTTTGCAGGCGCCCCGGGTTGCGGGAGGACTCCATACCATCCAGGTAAAAGGTCCAACTGGCGCGCTCTCTTCCGCCATGGCACTGTTTATCGATTCAAAGCCGGTTATAACGGGAGTCAGCCAGGGTGATGAATTTGTTAATTACTACAACCTGATTATCGATGGGCAAAATTTCAAAAGCAACTCGATGGTGGTAGTTAACGGCAAATCGATGAGCTCTGCATCGGTGAACCCGTTTGATCGTGAAAAAATCCGATTTGTCGATTGCACGCGGATAATCTATGAACGCCATCCATACGACAGTGAGATTAAGAGATTCAATCTGCAGGTTATCAATCCAAACGGAGAAGAAAGCGCCCTGTTTGAGGTGTCGGCGCCTTGATTCGCGCATGAAAAAGGCATCGGTTCATCCGGAAAATGCAGGCGGACAATAGCGCTGCGACCATACCCGTTACTTTACAATCAACCGGTCCAGTGTCAGGCTGCCTTCGATAATCTGAAGCGCGCCATCCAGGGTTGTATACCCGATGATGCCGCTGAAACCCGGAGCATATCCTCCCTGCAATGTAATATTGGCGATATCCGTCCGGTTCAGTAGCAGGTTTTCGGTGAACGAAACCGCGCGGGACATTATGATGTCGCCGTTGGAGGCATCGCCGTACGCGCTGTTCAGAGTGGTATAAGAGGTGGTCTGGATACGAACGAGATCGGAATCCAGAGAGGCCAAACGCGCCCATAGCCACCAAGCGGCTCTCCCCTTCAGCACGCAGTTCAATACGTTGCTATGAGCGCACGAGTCCGGAGCCAGATGGGCATTCGCCAGGTGGCTGAGGATATTGGATGGATTGGCAAGCATCCATTCCGCGGCCCAGTTTTTCTCATAGCCGCCATCGTAATAGCATCCGTCGTCGGCCAGTCTGCTGAGAAACTCGTCACCGTCAGGGTCATAACTCTCGATGTCCGCGAAATCGAAGAGTATCTTATTGTTGGCCAGGACAAACTGGCGGATCTGGTTGTTGCGCAGATTCAGGTTTTCCGTTGTTCCAGAACCATCAAGATGCCCGGTCATATACACAAATCTGATTCCGGGATACTCCGTTTCCAGTTGAGCCATGGGAGCAAGATAATGCTCCGTCATTTCCTGTTCGGTAATGCCTGATACCTGGCCGCACCATGACCAGATTACAACGTTGATTTCGGGGTGCGAAGAACCTCGTCCGGTTGCTGGAACCGGGGCTCCGAGATAGGAACGCGTGTTGTTGACCCAGTCGGGGTAATACCCCGCATCTCCATCCATGGCGTAATCACGGAGGTCTAAAGACCCTGCCGCGCCGCCTTCGCTGAAGGAATAGAGCGGGTCGTGCGCCATCATTGCGCTCATGCCGGTTACCAGCTGGCTGCCGTGAGAGGTATGTCCGTATGCGATATGAAGTGTTGATTTGGCGAGGTTGACATCAGCAGCGGGGATCTCGGCCGTGCGAGTGTGGTCAGCCACGATGGCTGCGGTTGCGGGTAAAGGAACAACCCCGAACGCGAGCAAGATCAGAAAAAGAATCGGCGCCGTGCTCTTATTAATCATATTACGCATCGTTTTCCTCCCTTTGAATGCCGGCTTGTAATCCGGTGGCAATATCTCTGACGGTAATCCTGGTGTTAGCATTTCTGTCGCGCCGGACTTGGCACGGTCCCACGGTAAGCATGTTTCGTATCATTTGTTTCGCTACATGATTATCAGATTTTCCACCGTGACTGTTCCCTTGAGGATGCTCAGAATACCATGCAGCACGGTGTAACCGCTGTTGCTCGTGTAGCCTTGATTATACCCTCCCTTGAGCGTTATTTCCTTGTTCATGGAGAAGCTGAGGTCTTCGTAGTATGAGGCGTTCCATGCCTTGACGCAGGCCCCGGATGGCGCCTCGTTGTATGCCGCCTGCAATGTCTGGAAATAGTTCGCCGTGTCGCCAATCCTGACCCGGTGCGCGGTGTCTTCGATGAAGGAGGCTGTTACGGACTTGTCAACGTTCATGGTAAGTGAGCAGGCGCCCGCGCCACTGCATTCGCCCGACCAGCCGTTGAAAAGAGAGAACTCCGCCGGAGTCGCATAGAGGTTGACATTGGCGCCTTGGGTGAACTGGTGGGATGTATTTGTATTTGCGACAATGCCGGCAGGGTCGCTGGTCACCACGCCGCTACCGGTTCCGATGAACGAGACCGTCAATGTTTTGCCCGCTCCGCCACCTGCGGAGTATTCAAAAGCGCCCATATCAAGCTGCGTGTCCGATGGCCGGAACGCCCACGACTGGTGCTTCAGGTACTCCCGGTCCAGTGGATATCCGGCCACAACCGCCGGGAGCGCGCTGGCGGCGTCCCGTGCCGGCGATGTCGCCATCAGATGGAAATTCTGTGTCGCCTCGTCGAGAAATCCCGGACTTGTCCCGGTAACATTGCCTCCGATATCGGTGACGGCGCCGGTCAGGGGTGAGTGCGAAGCCACGAAGCCGGGCTTGAAGAAGTTCCATCCGTAGAGCAATGTACCGGCCGAGTCGGATAAAGCAAGACGATTCCCGGAATCGGTCACGTAGATAATGTTGTTGCGTACATCGGCTGTCTGGTTATTGGTAGAAAGACGAAGCAGTGTTGTGTTGCCAACGCGGGTCGAAACCACTGTATTGTTCCAGAAATACAGGGCGCCTCGATAGCCGCCGGTTTCGCCGGAATCCCCGCCGAAGTGCGCGATCTGGGAATTCCCCTCGCCGTCCGGTTCAATGAGAATATTACCGTAGACGAATGTCTCCTGGTAGGCGGGGTCGGCCAGGATTTGGGGATTGCCTTCGGCGTCAACCAGATCAAGTTGCCTGTTTCCTCCTTCTATCCAGTTGTAGCGAATGACTGTCCCGGAGGATCGGTCCTTGAGGTTGTTTCCCTGGCAACCGTCACACAAGCGTCCGAAGCGATTAAACTGATAGATGATGCTTTGCGACTCAGTATAGGTATTATGCTCGTAGTAGCTGTTTATGTTTCCGTTGCCAAAAATATGGTTTCCTTCCACCAGCACATTCGTTGTCGCGCCGGCGACGAAAAGACCGTTACCATTATCCTCCAGCACGCAGTCGCGTATGGTGATGTGATTGCCCTTTTCCACATAGATAGCGGCCGCATTGGCGGAATAAGCGCTCGATCCGTTCCGTCCGGTAAATGCTCCCCTTGCTCTCCGGAAGTGCAGATTCTCCACGACAATATGTGCCGGGGTGCCGTCAGGGGGCGAATTGGAGCCGCCGATTTTAAGGATGCCTCGCTCTTCGTTCCAGTAGTTAAGCTGGGGCCTTGTCGTTGCGCCCTCACCCAGAATCACCGGCAACGCGCCGTTTGCGTCCGGCGCCCCCCGCACGGTTACCGGAGCGTCAGGCGTGCCCGCCCGGTTAATTACCCACTTCTCCGTGTATGGCGCCGGTCTGGCGTGAATGAGCACCGTATCTCCGGCGGAAAGGGACTCCCACGGAACGTCGCCGATGCCGGCATATGTCTGGCCTGGTCCGACATGAAAGTCCGCCGCCAGAACGGGCGATGAGATTGAGGCAAAGACAACGATGAACCAGCGGATAGCCGCAAACATATGAGCTCCTTGGATTCGGCGCGGGAAACGATAGCGAAAGCACAGGCCGGGAATCAGCTCGTTTTTCGCGCATGAGTTCTGCCCGGTTCCTAACGTGGTTTGTTTCCAATGTGGAAGCGGACAAGCTCCTCGACAATCCTTCCTTTTTCAGTATAAAGCACTGCTTTTACATAATATTTTACTTCAGGGCTATACCACATCTCGTTGATCCGGGCGCCAGGCTCGCTTCTGCCCAGTATGTAATAAGCATCGAACTCCCCTGCCGGCACCTTTACCTTTCCGAATCCCATGACCTCATAGCGGGCGGAAAGGTCCATGCTGCCATTGGCGCGTCGTATTTCTTCAGAAGATCGCCATCGTTTACCCACATAAAGCGGGAATTCGAAACGGTGAAAAACGGAATCGTAGTCAGAGTCAATGATCCCTCTTCCAAAGAGCGCCACAAGACCAAGGGACTGATCATGGAAAGCTTCCTTTCCGTCGGATCTTGTAATGCGGTACCCGGTGGCATTATTGTAAACACCGGATTTTTGCACGTTAATCCGGTTTGTTTCTCCGCTGCTCAGGGAATATTCCCAATAATCTCCGGCTTGCCAATCCGGACGGACAGCTTGCGCAGTCGGCGGCTCAAGAAAAAGCTCGAACTTTGGAGGGTCTGATTTCTCAAGCTCCAGAAGAGGTATCATGCCTAGTATCCGCTGGTTATGGACACAGGCATCGAATGTTGATTCGGCCTTTGCCGCGCCAACCCATCCCCATCCGCTTCCGGAACAAACTGTCTGCCGCCATGTATCCGGATCAACCATTACCTGTCTGGGGCTGGCGCAGCCACAGAGACCCGCCGCAACCAAAAGGAGCAATAAAGCAAAAACATGCAAATGTCGCATCATGAACAATCCCCTTGCCGGAATCAGACGTTCTTTTCACACCGCGCGTTATCCTATCGAATTGCAATTCCATCAATAACAACAGACCCGTATCTGATAATCATGGGCGCTTGCACGGTGGTTGCGCCTTCCCTTTCGTTTTCTTCGTAGTTGCTGTTATAGCCGCCTTTCAAGGTGATATGGACGTCTCGCTCAAATGACGGGTTTCCGGTAAATGTATAGGAGGCCATGGTCCGAATCTGGTCGCCGTTCCGGGCGGCGTTAAGGGCTGAAGTCATTGTGGCGTAGCATGCGCCGCCGATTCTGGCCGGGCAGAAGTCGAACCGCGCCGAAACGATGCGATCCGCATCCATGGTCAAGTCACAGTTCCCTGTTCCCGTACACGCTCCTGACCATCCGGAGAATTCAGAGCCGGCTGCCGGGGCGGGGTAGAGGGTAAGGGGTGCGCCTGATCCCAGCGCCTTTTGACAAACACCGCTTGTGCAGGAAAAGGTCTCGCCCTGGGTTGCGCTGTTCACCGAACCGCTTCCGGAACCGGATATTGTACAGGAAAGAAGCCTGGTCAGCGTTTCAATATCCAGGTAATTGAGCATGGTGTATTCATTGTTTGCCGGCGCTCCCATTATCATGGTGAGCTTGCCGTCGTTGATGGTAACTTCCTTTGTCCTGATAATGTAGGGAGACGAGGGGGTTGTCGCTTCATCATTGACGAAATTGATTCCTTCGACATCAATGTAGTTGTGGGAATAGGTACGTCCCTGCCAGCCTACCGAAGCGGTTACATTGTATCGTCCATTGGGCAGGTCGAATTCAAAGGTCGCCCTTCGCCCCCAATCGGAATAAAGGATGCTCCGCTGAAGGGCATTCGGCCCGCTATCCAGCCATCTGGTCATCCAATTCACTTCGGGAGGGGCGAACCAGCCATACCCGGCCGCGGCGTCATAATTGGGCGAGCCGATTTGAAAGTAGTTCCTGCCGTTGCAGGAGAAATAGCGATATACGGCGCCGGTGACGGGATCGGTTTCAGTGGAGGTAGTTGCCGGGGAGCCGGCGGGATCCTGAAAGTTGATGTAGTAATTGCCTGGATTTCCCTGGCCGCGCGGATGAGCTGCCGGCGGGTGGATGTCCGGAATAACGTCAATTTCTCCACCCAGCTTCCTGCCGATGAGTCTCCGCAGGTTATACATGAACTCACTGTCGCGGGTATAACTTGTGGTGCTGGTGATAATTTTATCCGCCTGCGCATCGGAGGGGTTTACCACATCCACCAGCGGTTGCCCTCTGTCATTCAATAAATACAGGTATTCGTAGTCCTCCAGGCTATCCCTCATAAGCTCGAAGCGGATAGAAGGAACCAGGCGATGGTTGTTGGCGCCGTAGGCAATGCCGCCGTCGCCCGTTGGTGAAGGGGGATACAGCATGAAGGTGTCGCCGTTCTGGGCGGTTCCGGCGCGCGGATCGCCCGTCCATGGATTCTCACTCCAGCCGTTCAGCTGATAGTAGGCAATCCCCTTTATCCGGTATTTCCAGAGAAACCATCCCGTGAACTTGCTTTCAATGCCTGGGTGGTCCAGGGTAATGGGGTTGAAATAGGGTGGCCTCGTACCGTAGAGGAAGTAGATCCAGCTTACCTCGCCGTGATTTCTTTCCCTCTCATGGGACGCCACCGGGTCATACTGGTGCAGTACCGGCAACCAGATGTCTATCTGCCGGTCCGCCAGATAATTGCCGTGGGAGAAGATTTCCGGCCGGGGATTTTCGGAAACCATGAGCTTCAGGTCGGGAGCAGCGGCCTTCAGATAGCGGGAGTACCACGCAACCGCGTCATAGTCCGCCTGATCCTGGGGCTCATTGGCAAAATAGTAGTAAGCCTTGGAGAGGTAACCTCGCGTATGGAGGTAGTTTCTGATGGTGGTGATGTACTGCCACCACTTCTGGTTATACGCTGAAGAGGGATTGCCGCCGGTGTACCAGTCCGAGGCGTTCCGCGTCAGACCGCAGAATGTCGGCGGTCGTTGATCGTTGGCCGGATCGTTGTCATGGAATGTCGCGACCTGAAATGACGGGAAACCGACGCCGCCGTTGAATTGCTGGGAGAATGTCCCGTTCATGAGCCCGGTTCCCGAAAGATACCGTTCCGCCGGCTTGTCGAAGCCCCAGATACCATCGGTGTCCTGCAGGGTTCCGTTGCAGTCATAGGAGATGTAGGGCGCGGCATAATCGGTCGTCAGCCCGCCTGACCAAAGTACGGAGCGGGAAGTCAGCCGGTGATCGATGAAAAATTGCTTGATAAGGTCGACATATTTCCAGTACTCGGCGCCGGTTCCCGTCACTCCGTATTTGCTGAGGATCTTGTTGTCGGAGTAGTTCATCTTTGATTCCACATGCAGCTCGGCAGGGATCTGGAAATTGAACACATGGAGGGTTATCGGGATAGAAACGCCGCCAATGGAAACATTTGCCGTGTAATCTCCGGAAGCCGCCGTCGATGGTACGGAAACACTGAACCAGAAGGCTGTATTTTCATTGGCTGTCAAAGCTACGGTCGCCCCGTTTTCAAGCGGCCACAACGGGTCTGGATAAGGCCCCGTTTTCCCCAGTGCATCTGTCGCGGAAATAACGTTCACATATTTGACTTGAAATATCTCGGTTTTGATCCCTGCCGGGAAAGGGGCAATGTTTACCGTCACATTGCCAGAAGAAGAAGGCTTGGCAACGATTTGGAACGGCTCGAATTCATTTTTGGCCGCAAACACTTTAATTCCGGAAGCGGTGATGGTGGGAACGGGAGAATCCTTGAATATCCGTTCCGCCGGGGTGGTTGTCCAGAAAAGGTAGCTTCCCGTTGATTGCGAAAGTTTGTATGTGTAAATCTCGTAATCTTCAGCAAATGCAATGCTGGTTATATAGTGACCAGGGATGAAGTCGAGAGGACAGAGCATGAAAATGATAAATAAGCTCACAAGGCAGCCATATGATCCTCTCTTGTTCATCGTCCCTCCTCTAATCCGTCTATTTATATCATTTTCTCCAGTTTGATGCTTTCCCAAAAACGAATTATACCGCATTCGACTCGAAGTGGATATTCAGGGAGCAAGCGGAGCAAAGCGCCTCCGCTAGTTCTCGAAAATAGCCCAAAAGTCGGAAAACATCCACATAAAGGGGCATAGCTTTCGTTTGCAGGCTCATGCCTTCGTAATACAACTCGCCGGGAAAGGAGGTGACTTGCTACCCATTTCACCCGAGTGATACCATTCTCTAGCCAACTGGGTGGTACACTTTTCAATTCCCGCTACTGGCTCGACTCACGGCCGGACAGGTTGTGCCCTTTTCCCGGTAGTCGAAGCCTCATCCCTTTCCATGGGAGGAACCGCGTGTCATTGACGGAAATGTGGATAGACCTGATGTATAAGGTAGCCACTTGCGACCGGAAACCGAGGTTGATCCTCGCTCCCGTCACAGGCGTGTTCTACCTGTCTCTGATTGCCTTGTTTGTTCTGCCGTCATTCAAGTCATACACCCAGCCGGTAAAGATCGTTGACTCCATTGCTCCACACCAGGGTCCGGGTAGTTCTGACAGCCATTTTCTCAAAGCCTTGCGTTCAGCAACCACTGTACCTTCACGGATCAGCGTGACAGCAATCTTCTTGATACAGTACGCGATTGTCTTCATGTGAATGTCCAGGCCAATGTGGTAAAGTACACTCATGGAAGCCTCCTCGTGGTAATTTGATTCCGGACGGCGTTGCCGGTCCGGCCGCTTGCTCATACAAGCTATCAATACTACCGGAGGCTTCCTCTTCAACTCCTACTTATGCATTCAAACAAGTATATTCAACTGCGCCTCATGCTGCGTAAAAATGCGCCTAAACTGAAAACCATTAGTTTTACATACTGTCCCCAGAATATTCCTCCTGTCCCCAGAATATTCCTCGGTCAGTTTAACCAGAGCCACCAGAATGCCGAGCATGAACACCTCAACCATTCCCCAGGGTTTGATGCCCTGCAGGAAGCGCATCAGCGGGGCCAGGCCGGCTGGAACTTGCCCCACGGTCGGGGGAGCAGCAGATAGATCAGCAGGGACAGTTAAAGGGAGGGAACCACAATGGCGGTGATGAAGACGAGAGTGGAGATGCCGTGCATCTTCTGATCCCACAGGGAGCGGACCGCGCCATACAGGATACGGTAGTTCATTTGATCACCGGGTTTTTCTGGATCAATGAACCTTTCGCAATCACAAGGCTGCCGTTCAGCAGGGTATAACCACCTTGCCAAATCTCGCATGGCAGCCTGCACCACCGATACTTTAGCGTGGGTGCTCGTGACTGTTACGATGGTCTGCCCGGCATGAGCCGTCTTCCTGCCGATAGCCTGGAGCATGAGCGGCCTGCTGGTGACGGCTTCGTGGTGCTGGTCGGGATTGAGCAGTCGGGATAAGAGTGACCACCAGTTGTAAACCAGCGAAACCAGGCGACTGACGACGACTATTTTCCGGGACGTGTCCCCCGACGACTACTTCGCGTTATACAGCGACTTGTCTATGACCGGAGCATTCGGGTCGAGCTGCGCCTTGGGATCTCCGACCGGCCGAAGCGTTGCCGGGTCGAACTTCCAGTACTTCGGAGTGTTTGGAGTCATGGAGGAACCCGTTACGGTCCTCGGCCAGGCATAGTTGGAAACTACTCCCCGCCGCTGCCGGATTTTATCCTTCGTGACATTGAGCACCATGGTATCGGATGCGATCGTGACATCCCCTTTCGGGTACCATGTGCGGATGTCGTTCAGCGCCGCTTTGATCGTGTCGTCCGTTGCCTGGAAATGGGTGCCGACGGCCAGCCTCGGCGGAGTCCCGCTCTGCTTTATCTGGTCGAGAATGTACCCGTAGGCCTTCTGCGGCGTGTGGGAGCTGTCCTGGATATCCTGCGCCTGTTGCACCGCGGCGGGGTGAGTCGTCGGGTCCACTCCCATTTTCGATACCCAGACATCGGCAGGCATGACGATCTCGTGGATCAGGACATCCACGCCAGGCCTGGCCTGGTCAATCATGTACCGGTTTGGCAACGAATCCCCGCAATAGATCATCGACAGGCCGTTCCACTCCAGCTTGTAGCTGACGGAGCCTTCACGGCAGTGCACGGCCGGAAAATGGGTGATCTTCACTCCGTTATGGTGGTACGCGATGTTGTCGTTATTGGGAGACCCATCCGGATTCCTTCCGGTCTTTCTCCAGTCAAGCTCGGTCGGCACCAGGTCGTAGGAGTCTGTCCGGCCCAGGGAGGGATCGGGATCGTACGGGGGAATCTGATAGCCTTGATAGCTGGTGTACTGGAAGCTCTGGCTTTCATTGTGCCAGATCATCATGTTCTTCAGGGCTGCACAGTATGCATTGAGTCCGTCGGCATACGGTCCGCGTACGTTTTTGTTGGGATCCGTATACGTTAAGCCGGAATCGCCAGGCCCCCAGAGATAGAGAGGCCACAACCTTCCATAGGAGGGTCCGAAACCGTAGACAAACGGCACGTCACCCATATGGTCCGCGTGCAGATGGGCCAGAAAGATCCGCGACATCTTGTCCATGTTTATCCCCATGGCCCAGTATTTGATTATCGAGCCGGTCCCGCAATCAAAGAGAAAGCAGTCTTTGTTTCCCAGCTCCACGAAGACGCTGACCGCCGACTGGCTTATCATGGGAATACATGTGGTCCCCATGAACGTGATGCGCATTTCATCGGGGCCCACGCTCTCTGATCCGGGAGTATACGGCGGCAAATCCGCCAACAGCGTATTATGCTGAGACGGATCGCTCTTCGCCTCTGCCGAGCTGTCCGAGCTGCAGCCGATGATATTGCTTCCGAACGCCACTGCCCCCGCCGCTGCACCTGAGAGTTTCAACATATCTCTTCTCGAAATCGGCGCCATTTTCACCCTCCCTGTCTGTAGTGATTATTTCATCCCCGCATGGTGAATTCCACCACCCGCAACGGTACTCCTCTCCTCCATTTCCCAACAGGAACATCTAGTACCTTGTAACATTGAAAACCAACCTCCCTCAGTCCCCCCTTCTCAGGGGGGGAGCCTTTGAGCCTCTCCTGAGAAGGTTTGGAGGGGTTAGTCTCGGAAGAATATACGTTACAGAGTACTAGCTTTTCTACCGTCCGCTCCCTTGTTCGATATGTGCGGAAATGCGGCAGAAGGGGCGCAATCCTTTGTGAACCATCGGGAGAATCAGGCCTGGAGTAACTTTATCAATAAATGATCAAGATACAATCAAGATACAACTCACAACGACTTTCACAACAAAGTCGAATATCCAGATCTTGACGCCGTTTGACCTGACGGGTATCGTGTAGCCGTTCGCTTTCCGCTTGTGCAACTTCCCGGTTTCCGGTTTCGCGGAGGTATGATGAACCCAAATGAATCGGATGCCCGCACCGGCCGACGCGCCGTCACCGCCGGGATGGCCGATGCCGTTCGACGGCTCCTTCCCGGCGTGCTGCTGATCCTGGCCGCTTCCGCGCTGCTGCTGATCACGGACCGCATGCACCGGACCAGCGTGGGAAGCGACCTGCCCGGCATCGCCATCTTCCAGTTCTCCTCCCGTCCGGTGCTGGACGACTGCGTGGCCGGGGCGCTGGAGGGCCTGGCCGAACAGGGGCTGACGCCGGGGCGCGATCTGCGGGTCAGGACATTCAATTCGGAAAACGACCTCACCACTGCCAACGCCATGGCGCGGACAATCATCGAGGGCGGGAACCGCCTGGTAATCACTTTCAGCACCCCGCTGCTGCAGGTGATGGCCAATGTCAACAAGCAAGGGAAGATCCGGCATATCTTCGGCGCGGTGACCGACCCGTTCGCCGCCGGCGTGGGGATCACCCGCGGCGGTCATCCGCCGCACCTGGCAGGCATCGGCACCTTTCAGCCGGTGCGGGAGACCTTCCGTCTGGCAAAGAAGTTGCTGCCCGGCCTGCGGAGCGTGGGGGTGGTCTGGAATCCCGGCGACGCGGCTTCAGAGTCCTGCCTGCTCCAGGCGCGGGACGAGGCCGCCCGTCTCGGCATCACGCTGCTGGAGGCCCAGGTGGAAAACTCGGCCGGTGTGGCCGAGGCGGCCGCATCCCTGACCGGGCAGGGGATCCAGGCGCTCTGGATCGGCGGCGACAATACCGTCGAACTGGCCATGGACTCACTGGTGAAGGCGGGCCGTCAGGCAGGCATACCGGTTCTGACCAATGCCCCTTCCCATCTGAAGGCAGGGGCGTTTCTCTCCCTGGGCGCCGATTACGTGGAAGTGGGCCGCCAGACCGGCATCCTGGCGGCACGGGTGCTGAAGGGGCTCGACACGGCAACCGTAGCGGTGAACAATGTGGTCCCGCAGCAGCTCGCCCTGAACCTTGCGGCCCTGAAGGGAGTACGGGAAAAATGGCAGGTGGATGCGGACACCCGGGCCAGGGCCGCCATCCTCATCGACGAATCCGGGCGCACCGTCCGGACGGTGTCATCTCCGCACAGGGAGCAGGCGCGGACATCACGGCGATGGAATATCCAGCTCGTGGATTATGCCGATGCGGTCAACGCCGAAGAGACCCATGAGGGGCTGTTTGCCGAACTGAAGGCCCTGGGGTTGCGGGAAGGGCTGGACTACACTCTGAAACGGCGCGCGGCCCACGGCGATATGGCGGTGCTGAACGGGATCATGGACGCGGTTCTGACCGACCAGCCGGACCTGATAATCACCACAGCCACTCCGGCCCTGCAGACCGCCGTCAACAAGATAAACAAGATCCCGGTGATATTCACCACCGTGGCAGACGGCGTACTTGCCGGGGCAGGCAGAAGCGCCGACGACCATCTGTCCAACATCACCGGCGTCACCACCATGAGCGACTTCGAAGGGATGATTGCCACGGTCCGGGAATGCATGCCCGGCGTCAGACGGATCGGTACCCTCTACGCCCCCTCCGAAGTCAACTCCGTACTCTACCGTGACGCGCTGGTCAAGGCGGCATCAGCCAAAGGACTGCAGGTGGAATCGGTTGCCGTCTCCTCGGCAACGGATGCGGCCGATGCCGCCCTGGCCCTGGCGGGCAAGGGGGTTCAGGCAATCGCCCAGATCTCCGACGACACCACCGGCAGCGCCATGGGGACCATCAGCACCGCCGCCGCCAGGGCGGGAGTGCCGCTGTTCGCCTTCGTCTCCAAGGGGGTGAGTAACGGCGCCGCCGTTGCCGTGGCCCGTGATTACCGGGAAGCGGGCCGGTTGACGGCCCGCCTGGTTCTGCGGGTCATGCATGGCGAAGACCCCGGCCGGATCCCCTTTACGCCGTTGGGAAGGAGCATCCTGGTGGTATCGAAAAAAAATGCCGCAATGTACGGTCTGCGGATTCCCCGGACGGTTCTGAACCGCGCCGATAAGGTGGTGGACTGATGGAAATCGTTCGCACGCGCCATGAACAATGGCTTGAAGTGAGCATCAGCGGCCGTCTGAACGCCCAGTGGTCGGATAGTCTCGATCGCGACCTGGCGGATGCGGTGCGGGGCGGCGCCCGGCTGATCTACCTGGAAATGTCCGGGATCTCCTTCCTCAGTTCAGCCGGTATCCGCATCCTGCTCAAGTACCGCAAGGAGTTGGCGTCGCTCCATGGTAACCTGTTGATTCTGTCGCCGTCGGAACCCGTCGCCAACGTGCTGACGCTCTCCGGCCTTTTCGAACTGTTCGCTGCCGAACGGCCCGCGGATGTCCTGTGCGATCAGGAAGAAGCCTCGACCAACTGCTTCGGAGAGGCGCTGATTGAGGGTGGCAGAGTAGCAGTCTTTCCCCTGTCTCCCGAGGCGGTCATGTCGCTCGGTACGGTGGGAGACCCACGGCGGATCGAGGAAGGGTCGTTCACCGAATCCTGCTGCGTCCCCTTGCCCGGCGATACCATTGCCGTCGGCCTGGGGGGATTCGGCGCCGGTTTCGCGGAGTGCCGTGAACAATTCGGCGAATTTCTGTCCCTCGGCGGAAGCGCCATCGTCCTCCCCGCCGACGGCGGCCATACCCCCGACTTCCTGACGCAGGCCGGCGAATTCGTTCCCCGCGTGCAGGCGCTGTATGCCCTTGTCTGCCGGGGGAGCTTCGCGGCTTTTTTCACCTTCAGCGCCGATTCCGCCGCCGACCCGATCCCGTTATCCCGCCTGGTGTCCGCTGCCCTGTCACTGTGCGCGTCCGACTGTATCGCGCTGGCCATGATCGCCGAGACCGACGGCCTGGTGGGAGCTTCCCTGCTCCGCTCCCCAGCCATCTCCGACGGCGCGCCCCTGCTGGAATTCCCCGGCGTGCGGGATCGGCTGGCCCTGACCAGCGAGCCCCAGTGGCCCCATTCCCTTGCCCTGGTGTGCGGTGTCGCCTTGCAACGGGAAGAGCCGCGGCTGGCCCCCTTTGTCAGACCCCTGGGACATGGAGAGATCACCGGACATTTCCACGCTGCGGCGCTCTCCTATCGGGCGCTGCCTGACGGCGTGCTGGAACTTGCGCCGACGGTGGCGGGTCTGGTGCAGACACAGAACCTGCTGGGACTGGCGCACCTGCTGAACGACACGCGGCCGATTGCCGGCATCGGCGAGAGCCGGTTCCTGCGCGGCGTCGTCTGGTGCGGCCCGGCTGAAATGGGGGAGGTGACGCCGTGAATCTGCTGCTCGGTTCCCTGACCATCGGGTTGATCCTGGCGCTGCTGGCGCTGGGGGTCTATATCGCATTCCGCATCTTCGACTTTCCCGACATGACCGCTGACGGCTCCATCACCCTGGGAGGAGCGGTGGCGGCCATCCTGCTGGTGGGCGGCGTCTCTCCCGTTGCGGCAACCCTGGCGGCTGCCCTCGCCGGTGTGGCGGCCGGGCTGGTGACCGGGCTTCTGCATACCCGCTGCAGGATCCACCCGATCCTGTCCGGAATCCTGACCATGACGGCTCTCTATTCGGTCAATCTGCGGGTAATGGGAAAGAGCAATATTTCCCTGATGTCGGTCGATACCCTGGTCTCATCGGCCGAGCGGCTGGGCGCCCCGTTCTTCGGCAGCGGGAGGAGGATCCTGCTCTGGGGGTGGGAGGTGTCGTCGCGGGACCTCTCGACCCTGCTGGCGACTCTGCTGCTGGTCCTGCTCATGATGCTGCTGGTCTATCTCTTTTTCAGGACTGACCTGGGAACGACCATGCGGGCCACCGGCGACAACCCCCAGATGGTGCGGGCCCAGGGGACCGAAACCGGCCTGATGATAACCCTGGGGCTGGCCCTTGCCAACGGGCTGATCGCCTTTTCCGGCGCGCTTCTTACCCAGTACCAGGGGTTTGCCGATGTGCAGATGGGGATCGGCATGCTGGTGTGGGGCCTGGCCAGCGTCATCATCGGAGAGTCGCTGGTGCGCGGCGGCGGGCTCGGGCTGACCATCTGTGGCGCGCTCATCGGCTCCCTTCTGTTTCGCCTGCTGGTCGCCATCGCGCTCCGTTTCGGCCTCAATCCCAACGACCTGAAACTGATTACCGCCCTGTGCGTCTTTGCCGCCCTGGTGCTGCCCGGATGGGTGGGAAGCCTGGCGGCCCGCCGGAAGGGAGCCGGTCATGCTTGAGATACGCAACTACCGCAAGACCTTCCATGCCGGCACGCCCAACGAGGTCCGGGCGTTGCGCGGGGTCAGCGTTCACATCCCGGACGGGGCGTTCGTCGTGGTCATCGGCACCAACGGGTCAGGGAAGTCGACCCTGTTGAACGCCGTTGCAGGCGCCTTTCTTCCGGATGAAGGGAGCGTGACCCTGGCCGGCCGGGACATCAGCGCCTGGCCTGAAAACCGGCGGGCCCGGCTTATCGGCCGGGTGTTCCAGAATCCCTTCAGCGGCACGGCCCCGGGCATGACCATTGCCGAGAACCTGGCCATGGCTGCGCGGCGGGGCCGCTTCCCCGGCATGGGCTGGGCATTGCGCCCACGGCTGCTGGATGAATGCAGAGACCGGGTGCGCACCCTCAAAATGGGGCTGGAAGACCGGCTGCATACCGCCATCGGCGGACTTTCCGGCGGCCAGCGCCAGGCCCTTACCCTGCTGATGGCCACCTGGGAGCGTCCGTCGCTGCTCCTGCTGGACGAGCATACCGCCGCCCTCGATCCGCGCAGCGCCGAGCGTATCATCGCCCTTACCAGCGAGATCGTGACCGCCGGCAGGCTGACCACCCTGATGGTGACCCATTCCATGAGCCAGGCAGCCAACCTGGGCGAGCGCCTGTTGATGATGCACAAAGGCGAGATCGTCCGGGACCTGGGCGGAGAGGCAAAGAAACGGCTGCGCCCCGACGATCTGCTGGCCCATTTCGACCAGGTGCGCCGCAGGGAGATGCTGGATGAGAGCGCCGCCGCGATGCTGCGCGAGCAATATGTCTGAGGCGGCGGGAACGGCCGGTCATTCCGGTTGCACTCATTAAGAAGCATTTCTCCTCAACGGTTTGGCGAAATGAAAAAGGCGGCACATGCGTGCCGCCTTTTTCATTTCCGGTGGCGGTATTCAGTCGTCCGCCGTGATTGCCGGGACTATCCACCCCAGGGCATTCCCGCATACTCCTGGAAAGCCTTGTCGTGATATTTCTTGAAGAGTTCCTCATGTCCCCGCTCCCAATTGGCCAGCATGGTCAACACCTTTTTCGCCTCACCGTCAGCCTTTGCGGCGGTACTCTCATAGAACTCGGCGAAGTCATGCTCGATGAGGTACGCCATGCGCAGGACAGGGAGGTCGGGAACCATCGACTCGAGGGTGGCGCTGTCCAGGGATTCGGAAACCGCCCGCTCGGAGAAGAAACCTTCCTTCTGCAGGGCCTCACCCAGGGCAAGGTCGGCCTTGGCGCCTTTTTTTATCTGGGCGATCTGTCCTTCGATGAAATCGATGTGCTTCTGTTCTTCAGCGGCAAGATTCTTGAATGCGCCTTTGGCGGCGGCATGGCTGAGACGTTCGGCGTTCTGCTCAAAGAAGCGCTTTCCTTCGAATTCCCGCTGAAGGGCATACTCATAGATCTTCAGAATGTCCATGTTGTTCCTCCTTTTAATGAAGTGCGTAATATAACTATATATGGTTTGCTCGAAGTGTCAATTTACCATGTCTGAAATCCTATCCAATGCATATCCATCACATTTACGCCGACTTTGAAGTCTTGTCCGGACGAAAGACGCGTGCTATTGTGGCGGCCGGTTCGCGGAGACCAGCACGGGGAGATTCGCCATGAAAGAATTCTGGGAGAGAGAGTATTTGGTACCTGTGATCAGGATCGTTGCCCTCTATGCGCTGTTCAGCGGGCTCTGGATATTCTGCTCGGATGCAATCCTGGGAAGATTTGTGCTCGATCCGCATGCCTTGACCCGCTATGCCATGTACAAGGGATGGGCCTTTGTCCTGGTAACCTCCCTTCTCCTTTTTCTTTTGATAAGGCGTTATTCTTTGCGTATGGCGGAGGCCAACCGCCGTCTCGCAGAAAGCGAAAGCAGGCTCAGATTTACAGCCTGTTCCATCGAGAGGATAAAGGAGGCGGTCTACTGGACGACCGGTGAGGGCCGCTTCCGGGATTGCAACGAGGCCGCATGCCGGATGCTGGGATACACCAGGGAAGAACTGCTTTCCATGTCCGTTCTGGATGTGGACCCGAGTTATGCTGAAGAGGATGTGGACGCCCATCTGGCGGAACTGCGGGAAAAGGGGAGCAGAAAGCTGGAGAGGTTCCATACCGCCAGGGACGGCAGTCAGATTCCAGTGGAGATTACAACCAGCTATTTCCTCTTTGATGGCAAGGATTACTTCTGTTCCATTGTCCGGGATGTTTCAGAACGTATCCAGACGGAAAAGAAGGCGGCCTTTTTCAAGGCCCTAATAGAATATACCCGTGAGCCGGTGTACGTGGTCGACGTGGAGGACGGATGCAGGATGTACTATGCCAATCCCGCTGCGTGCGCCCATTACGGCGTGGAGCTCAAGAAACTGCAAACCATGCGCATACCCGACTGGGACCCCGCCTACGACATGGAGAAAAACGACCAGGTCTGGGAGATGCAGAAGCAGGGGCGGCTTCTTCGTTTTGAAACATTGCACCGCGTGGCGTCGGGGGAACTGATACCCGTGGAGGTGACGGCCAATTATCTCAATATCGACGGCAGGGAGTTCGCCGCGGGCAATTTCCACGATATAAGGGAACGCAAGGCCATGGAGGCGGCCCTGCGGGAGAGCGAGCGTAACCTCATAGAAGCGCAGCGTATCGCCAGGGTCGGGAACTGGGCTCGGGACCTCTCCGGAAACCTCCTCTATGCCTCTGACGAATGCCGGCGCATTTACGGAAGGGAAGCCGGGCTGACCGAGGGGACTTTCGATACCTTTCTGGAACTGGTTCATCCCGACGACCGCGCGCGGGTTCGGGAGATATTCGATGGCACGGTGAGAAACGGGTGTCCCTTTACCACGGATTTCAGGGTAGTCCGCCCGGACGGCGCCGAGGTGATTGTCCGGGCCAGGGGGGAGATGGTATTTGACGAATCGGGCCGCGGGGTAAAAGTAATCGGGACGGTGCAGGATGTCACCGAGCAAAAGAGGGCGGAGTCGATCCGCATAGAGCTGGAACGACAGATGCTGAATCTGCAGAAGCTGGAGAGCCTGGGTGTCCTGGCGGGGGGGATTGCCCATGATTTCAACAACCTCCTTACAGGTATTCTGGGCAACCTTTCCATGATGCATGCCGGACTTCCCGCCGGTCACCCGCTGCACGACAGGATTGACCGCTGTGAAAAGGCGGTAAACAGGGCAACGGGGTTGACCTGCCAGCTCCTTACCTTTTCCCGGGGCGGCGATCCGGTGAAGAGGCTCATTCATCCGGGCGATCTGATACGGGAGGCGGTATCCTTTTCTCTTCATGGCGCCAATGTCATCTGCGAACTGGATATCCAGGAGGATCTGCGCTGCCTCGAGGCCGACGAAGGACAGATCGGGCAGGTGCTTCAGAACCTCCTCATAAACGCCTGCCAGTCCATGCCCGATGGCGGCGTCGTGCGGGTCGAGGCCTCCAACCGGACTGTCATTGAAGGCGAGGTGGGCGGGATGCCTGCCGGGGATTACGTAATGATCGCGGTAATTGACCAGGGGACGGGGATTGAACCGGAAAACATCGACAGGATATTCGACCCGTATTTCACCACCAAGGAAAAGGGAAGCGGTCTCGGACTGACGGTTCTCCATTCCATCGTCAGGAAGCATGGCGGCCGGACCCTGGTTTCTTCGCGGGTCGGTATCGGCTCCGTGTTTCGCGTCTACCTTCCGGCCGCACCGGAAAACCCGGCCGGGGTGGAGAAAGCCGGGATACCGGCGGCCTCTTTCCCGGCTTCGGGAGAAGGATTCATCTTCGTAATGGATGACGAGGAGATTATACGCGATATGGCGGAGGAGATGCTTTCACTGCTGGGTTATCGCGTGGAAACCTTCTCCAGTGGTGAAGAGGTGGTCGAAGGCTACAGGAAGTCTCTGGATAAGGGCGCCAGACCCGACGCGGTCATCATGGACCTTACCGTTCCCGGAAGAATGGGGGGACTGGAGGCCTCCGCCGCGATCCTGGAGATTGATCCCGCCGCTTCTTTGATAGTCTCCAGCGGTTACTCCAGTGATCCGGTTCTGGCCAGCTTTCGCGCCCATGGTTTTTCCGGTGCGATGGCGAAACCTTTCCGGGTGGAAGACCTTGGCGCCGTCATCCGGTTGGTCATCGGGCGCAAGCCCTTGGATGACGCGGGATAAAGCTGGAATAACGACCCGGCATGTCATGCCGGCCAGTAAAGGAAAAGAGCGGCCCTGGTGATGGACCTCCGACGGCTCTTGCCAACAGGGGTAGATGGGTTACACTGTTGACATCCAAAGAAACCGGCCAGGGACTACCCCATGCTCTCTCAGTCAAAATTTCTTCTACTCATATCCTCCTCCCTCGGTCTTCTGCTGTTTCTCTTGTTTATTGCTTCGCGCCTTATCCTTCTTCCCAGTTTCATGGAACTGGAGGAGAAGGAGGCCCGCGCTAACGTAAAACGGATTCTGAACGTTCTCTCAGAGGAAACCGAAGCCCTCAGCTCCCTGGCGCTCGATTACGCCGGCTGGGACGACACATACCGTTTTGCCGTGGACGGGAACAGGGAATACATACGAAAGAATCTGGGGGATACGTTCTTTGACAAGTTCCGCCTCAACTTCGTAATGGTTGTCAACAACAAGGGAGAATTGGTCTATCACGGCACCTATGACCTGGAAAAAAAGCGCCCCGCTCCCTTCCCGCAGGGCCTTCGCTCCCTCCTGACTCCGGGTAATCCTTTGCTGAAGCATGCGCGGACGGACGGCAAGCACGAAGGTATCATCTCCATCCCGGAAGGGACGATTCAATTGTCGAGCCTTCCCATAACCACCAGCGAATTCAGGGGACCTATCCGCGGCGCCCTTCTGGCGGGCCGCTTTCTGAACCCTCCGGCTGTGGATAGAATCTCCGCAATCACCCGGCTGTCCCTCCATCTCTATTCCATAAATGACCCCAGCCTTCCCGTTTCTCCATCATCCCTTTCTTCCGAAGGACCGCCCCGGTTGCTGCCGGGTAAAGGATTCGTCTCCGGTTATTCACTTTTGCCGGACATATCCGGAAAGAGGGCGGCGATTCTCCGGGTGGATACCCCGCGAACAACCTATCAGCAGGGAATCCGGACCATCTTTTATTTTATGCTCTGTTTCGCCGGTTTCTCTGTTCTGATAGCGGCGTTCAGTAATTCTTTCGCGCGGAAGTTCATGCTGGTGAGAAGGTCCGGGGAAGAGAGCCGGAGCCGCTATCAGGCCATTGTGGAGGCCTTTGACGGTCTGCTCTGTATCTCTTCACCGGACAGCAGGATTGTATTCCTGAACAGGAAATTCATGGAATTATCCGGCCGGAACCCGGTGGGAGAAGACTGTCGGGTGATATTACGGGATGTTCTGGGCATTGAATCAGGGGGTGATGTTGAGGCCGTCTTTCAGGGGGAGACGGTGCGCCGCGAGGCGTACAGTCCCGGAGGGGACAAGTGGTATTATGTGGTAGATTCGCCGGTTTTTCACATGGACGGCGCCATATCAAGGCTGACCATGCTGGCGGACATTACTGAAAGCAAGCTAGCTTCGAGGGAGAGGGAGAAGCTGGAGGCCCAACTCCAGCAGTCGCGAAAGATGGAGGCCGTTGGACTGCTGGCGGGAGGGATTGCCCATGATTTCAACAATATCCTCTCCGCCATTGTCGGATTTGCGACCCTGCTGAGGATGAGCATTCCGAGGGAGCACCCGGATGGTTCCCATGTGGATCAGATCCTGTTCGCTACGGACAGGGCTGCAAATCTCATTAAAAGCCTTCTGATCTTCAGCAGAAAACAGGTAATCGATCCGAGGCCGGAAGACCTGAACCAGATTGTCCGGAGCCTGGAAAAGATTCTGCGGCGCGTGATGACCGAAGACATCGAGCTGAAGCTGGCCCTCTCCGGCCGGCGAATGGGCATAATGGCCGATGCGAGCCAGATTGATCAGGCCCTTATCAATCTGGCGGCAAACGCTCGTGACGCCATGCCTCACGGCGGCGTGCTCACCATTGCAACGGCCAGGTCCACGCCCCCCGTCGAGCTCCTGGCGGAGGGTCTGATTACGCCCCTTTCCTCCTATGCGCTGCTGACGGTTTCCGATACGGGGACCGGAATGGAATCCTGGATCAGGGAGAGGATATTCGATCCCTTTTTTACGACAAAGGAGGTGGGAAAAGGGACCGGACTCGGCCTGGCGGCCGTCTATGGAATCGTGAAGCAGCACAATGGCCATATCGCGGTGGAAAGCGAGCCGGGGAAGGGGACGGCTTTCCGCATCTGGCTCCCCTTGGCCGAAGACACAGTTCCTGCCCTGATGGAACCATCATATGAGAGCAGCCCCTCTTTCAACGGCAACGGGACGATTCTCATAGCCGAGGACGATCAGGTGCTCCGTCTTCTGAACCGCATGATACTCGAGAAAGCCGGTTATCGTGTTATCGAGGCCGAAAATGGAGAGGCCGCCATATCAATGTTCCGCAAGCACGAAGAAGAAATCGATCTGCTTCTGATGGACCTGGTGATGCCGAAGATGAATGGAAGAAAGGCGTACGACGAGATCCGGGTTCTTCGCCCGGGGATCAGGGTGATCTTTGTCAGTGGCTATGCGGCTGATATCATAGCGGAAAAAAATATCAGCACCGAGGGTTTCCGGTTTATCCAGAAACCCATGAAACCCGTTGAGCTGCTTAAGGCGGTCAGTGAGGAACTGGAACGGGTCGAGGCTGGGCGGGATGAGAAGCCGGATTGACCTGCGCTGTGGACTCTCTGTTCCGATGGTGTTATTCTTTTTTGCCATGAAACCGAATAGCGAGGCGTCTCCATGATATGTCACCGTTGCGGGAAAATTTTCCCTGAGGATTTGCCCTCTTGCCCGGGATGCGGACTGGAAAGCCCGGGCCGTGCCGGGAGCGGATACGAGGAAGGCGCCGCCCTGGCCGGACTGACGTCTGAAACACCGGGTTTCCGCATGATGCCTTATGCGGGCTTCTGGAGACGCGCGGCGGCCCTGGTCCTGGACAGGATGCTCATCTGTTGCGTAAACCTGGTCCTGACCCTGTGCTATGCGCTCGTAACCGGCGAAGGTCCCGGTTCGGACGGTTTTCCAATGCTTTTGATGGCAAGCTCCATTTTCGGGGTTCTAATTGGCTGGCTGTATTTTACCCTTATGGAGAGCTCCGTATTGCAGGCCACTGCCGGCAAGGCGGCCCTGGGAATAATCGTCACTGGCTGCGATGGAGGAAGGATATCACTGGCGCGGGCCAACGGCCGATACTGGGCGAAAATCATATCGGCGATTCCCCTTGGCTTCGGCTATTTAATGGCGGGCTTTACGGCAGGAAACCGGGCGCTTCACGACATGATTGCCGGGACATATGTCGTCCGGAAATAGCCTTATGGTTCGTGTGTCCGGACGCCGGGGCCGCGGCAACGTTACGGGCGTCAATGATTCCCTCCGGAGCTTCCGCCGCCTCCCTGTTTCAGAGGGCAACCGGCCGCTGGCCGATGCCGAATTGCTCTTCCAGGTCATATGGTATTCCGTGGACAACGCCCCTTCCGTTGGCGATGCATAGCTTGCGCGCCCGCACGTCTTCCCGCCACCTGGCCTTGGCCGCGTCGGCCCGGCGGTTCGCAACGATGCGCATCCGCTCCTCCTCGGCGTCTTCTTCCCCGAGTGATGGGGGGATTGTCCGGAAATCCGCGAGGATGGATTCCTTTACGGCGCCGCTGATGCTTCCATTCTGCACCTTGATATCGAACATGAGGGCCGTTGCGCGTTCCGACCAGAGGCCGTATTCGCCGCATAACAGCCGCGCCGCGCGGTAGAGGCTGCCGGCGGCGTCCAGTTCGATGCGCTGGAACTCCGTTGTCCTTCCCAGCGATTTGAACATTCCGCGCCAGGGTTCGGTCACGAAATGCCTGACCGGATGCTGGATGGAGCGGGCAAAAGACATAAGTTCCGCCTTTTCCCCGGTCAGCTTCGAGAGCAGCAGGTCGAAGCTGTCGTGAAATACGGCTCTCGACTGGTCCGGATATTCGGTTAACATCCTTTTCAGGAGAGGCTGCAGCGAACCCTGACCGAAGTTCCATTGGAGAACCCCGAAACTGATCCCCTGGCCGTCGAAATCGCCGGAGATTCCGGCGAAACAGTCGGGAACCCGGGCGCCTGTCTCGAAGGATCCCGTCAGCGCCAGGCAGCGGTAATCAAGCCCCTGGAGTCCGATGCCCGGACGGAGAGGTTCTCCCCCCAGCAGTCTGCCCCAGGTAACGGGCCCTGCAATACCGTCCGCGTCCAGCCCTTCGCGTTTCTGAAAACTCTTGACCGCCGCTTCCGTTCCTCCTCCGAAAATACCGTCCAGCGGCCCCAGGTAGATTCCCAGCGCCTGGAGTCTTTCCTGAATCATCCGAACTTCATCACCCTTTGATCCCAGTTTGTACATTGCCATATATCCCCCTTTCAACACCGAATCCTGGTTCATCCATGTCCGGCGCCCGGCTATATCCGGCGACGTGGCGAAAAATATGGATAAATTTATAGATTCAAATTGAAAAATGTCAATGGCGCCGGCGAGCTGTCCATGCCTGAACACATCGGTATGCATGGCGAGCGGCGTAACAGGAGGGGGCGGCCGTAACTGTCGGCGGGTGAAAAGGTATTCAGGCCACAGCGGATCTGAAAAGGCCCAATTCCTCGTCAAGCTTTGCCATAATACGTCTGAGGCCGCTCACATCACCGCTTTCGGCCATGGTTTCCATGCGCAGGGCAAGCGCCTGGATCCTCTCCGCGCTGATGTTTCCAGCCATCCCCTTCAGGGTGTGGACAATCTTTCTGGCGGCCTGAAGATCCCCGGTTGTTACGGCCTGCTCCAGTCCGGGGAGATACTTGTCGATTGTTTCCGTGAACAATGCCACAAAACCGGGGATCATTTCCTGTCGCCCGCCGATTCGCGCCAGGAGGGCCGGGCGGTTGAAGACTTCGCCTGAAGGGTTTTCTTCTTTAAGGTCCTGATGGTTCTTTTCCGTCATTGCATGGCCTCCGTCTGGATTTCGTCGCGGGACGGGGATTTGGGCTTTCCAGTCAAGAAAACGGCCCCTGAAGGGGCCGCCTGGAATAACCTTACATTGGTAATCTCATCGTGCGGTAATATACAGTTCCAGTGAAACTGTGTCGTTCACGAGATGCCTGCCGAGTTTTTCGAACAGCTTGCCCGAGCCGTAGGCAATGTTCCATTCCGTCCGGTCAATGTCGAAGCAGGCCTGGGCGCGGATTCCTTGGCCATTGTCCGGCACGACCATGGCCGGCAACACAACCTCGTTAGTAACGCCCTTGATGGTAAGCGACCCTTTTATCAAGCAGTTTGGAGAGCCGGGAAACGCATCCGCCAGAATCTGGCCTTCCGTCAATTCGAAACGCGCATCAGGGAAGCGGTCCACATGAAAGAAGTCTTCAGACATGAGATGGCGAATCAGAAGGCTGTTCTCAGCCGGGTCCGTCAGGTCATCATCTTTGATGGAACGCATATCGATGGTAAGGTAACCTGAAGCAATGACGCCATTTTCAACGACGATTTCTCCCCCTGAGATATCAATGGCGCCACGATGCCTCTTGAAAATATTCCTGCCGGTCCATTCAAGCCTGCTGTTTTGGCAATCAACGGCATGAACCCCGTCGGCGATGGCCGGTTCCTCGTCCATGTCGGGTCCATGCACATATACAGGATAGCCCGAGCCTTCCCATTCATCAATGCCTCCCGCCAGCTCGAACACCTGTGTAAAACCATCATCGGCCATCTTGGAGGCGGCGTATCCTGAAGCCTGTGATCTGTCGCTGGAATCGTAAACGACGATGCAGCGTTTCTTGTCGCTTGTTATCTTTCTTACCTGTTCGATAAAGTCCATCCCGTAGACGCAGGCGTTTGCGGCTTGCGGAATATGCCTTGAACCATGGAATTCGGCGGGAAGGACATCAATGATGGTGAAATCTTTCTCTTCCGACATCCACAGGTACAGTTCCTTGCAGGTTATCCTTTTATTCATTTCAATTCCCTCGCATACAGGCAATTCATTTGGATGTGAAGCTTTCCTCCCCGTCCAATGTTTGTTTCGCTAAAGTATAAACACATTTCCTGTATCAGGCAACGACACCTGATTAATATTTGCTCAATTTAATGTGAAGCGCGACAGGTTGCCAACTGTCGCGGGGAGTGTTCCATTCAACATGGATGTCCGGTTGTGGGGAGCAGGATCTTGCCGTGAAGGGCGGGGGAAATCAGGGCGTACTCCCGGGGTTCCATGGGATGACGCACGCCCCGCAATAGTACCATGTAACATTTAAAACCAACCCCCCCTCAGTCCCCCCTTCTCAGGAGGGAAGCCTTTGAGGCTCCCCTGAGAAGGGGAGGACTGGAGGGGTTCGACTTGAAAGAATAAACGTTACCGAGTAATAGATTATCCGTTGATTCTTTTCATCAGCCAGGCCATGTTTTCTCCAAGAATCCGCATGGTATTGATGCCTTCTTCGTCTTTCTCCACCTCGCCGGCCTGTCTTCCGAGACCCATGTTCCAGTAAAAGGAGCCCGGGACGATCATCTGGTTGATAAGAAAGAAGTGATTTATGGTATCAAAGGCATGAATGGCGCCTCCTCGCCTTACGGCCACCACGGCGGCGCCCGTTTTTCTCCTGAACATCTCGCCATTGGCCTTTGCCACGTAGCCGGTCCGGTCCATAAGGGCCTTCATTTCCGCCGTAACGTCCGCGAAATAGGTCGGGGATGCGAGGATGATGCCGTCCGCCTCCCGCATCATATCGATCCATTCGTTAACCGGGTCGTCTCTAAGCACGCACCTGCCGTCCTTGCGCTCCCGGCAGACAAGGCAGGCGGTGCATCCGCGCAGCCTTTCTCCCGCCAGTTGCACCATTTCCGTTTCAATACCTTCCTTTTCCAGTTCCGCGAAGACATGACGCACGAGAATGGCCGTATTGCCGTCTTTGCGTGGGCTGCCGTTAAATGCCACTACCTTCATGATTTCCTCCGTGCCGTTTCAATAGTGTTGTATGCAGACTGTCTGGGACCGGGCCGTCTTGTGGCGGCCCGGAATGGAATCGGGAGCGCTCTTGGCGCGGGCTACGGGTTGACGAACCGGAAGCTGCCGTGCCACGAGCCGTAACCGTTGCTGGTGACCCCGTTCCGGGAGCTGCCCTGGTAGGAATTCTGGCCGGGGAGGATCTCTATGGTGACCGTGCCTCCCCTCCGGGGGGTGATCAGCCCGGCATGGACGGCGGCGAGGGCGATGGAACTGTCGTCGGTGTATGTGCCCGTCCCCCACAGACGGCCGGAGGTGGTTCCCCCGCCGGGGAAGGTGAAGGTGATGCGCTGTCCGTTCTGGCCCCTGTAGCTGTCGGCCTGGGTGTTCCAGGCGCCTGGAATGCTGGAGGTGTCGCGGGCCGTCTGCCGCGAACGTCTGGAATCATCGTCTCTTGAGCGCCTGTAGTCATCCTGGCGGGAGTGCCTGGAATCTTCCTGGCGTGACTGTCTGTAGTCATCCTGTCCTGACCGCCTGGCATCCACGAACCGGAAGCTGCCGTGCCACGAGCCGTAGCCGTTGCTGGTGACCCCGTTCCGGGAGCTGCCCTGGTAGGAATTCTGGCCGGGGAGGATCTCTATGGTGACCGTGCCTCCCCTCCGGGGGGTGATCAGCCCGGCATGGACGGCGGCGAGGGCGATGGAACTGTCGTCGGTGTATGTGCCCGTCCCCCACAGACGGCCGGAGGTGGTTCCCCCGCCGGGGAAGGTGAAGGTGATGCGCTGTCCGTTCTGGCCCCTGTAGCTGTCGGCCTGGGTGTTCCAGGCGCCTGGAATGCTGGAGGTGTCGCGGGCCGTCTGCCGCGAACGTCTGGAATCATCGTCTCTTGAGCGCCTGTAGTCATCCTGGCGGGAGTGCCTGGAATCTTCCTGGCGTGACTGTCTGTAGTCATCCTGTCCTGACCGCCTGGCATCCACGAACCGGAAGCTGCCGTGCCACGAGCCGTAGCCGTTGCTGGTGACCCCGTTCCGGGAGCTGCCCTGGTAGGAATTCTGGCCGGGGAGGATCTCTATGGTGACCGTGCCTCCCCTCCGGGGGGTGATCAGCCCGGCATGGACGGCGGCGAGGGCGATGGAACTGTCGTCGGTGTATGTGCCCGTCCCCCACAGACGGCCGGAGGTGGTTCCCCCGCCGGGGAAGGTGAAGGTGATGCGTTCTCCGTTTCTTCCCCTGTAGCTGTCGGCCTGGGTATTCCAGTCGCCCTGTATGGCGGCTTGAGCCGGTATGCCGTAGAGGGAGATACCCAGCAGCAGGCCCAGAGCCGTCCAGGCCGCGCGTTTCAGTGAATGATTGAAAAATTCCGGATACATGTTTTCTTCCTCCTTTGATGAAGATGTCCGATGATGCGACGACATCCAAGCTGCGCCGTCGGTGGACAAAGCCTTCGTCCTTTTCAGGAATACGCCCGCAGGTCCGCCAAATCGGTCCTTGGAAAGCTATTCAATTTCCAGACGCTGGGCAGTCATAAAGATTCTTTCTTTCCTGTCCATATGGGAGTGAAAAAGACGAATGGTATATAGGGGACGGACGTGGTGAAGTATAGCAGTATTTCCGATTGAGTACAAAGAGGAGCGAAATGTCGCCCGAGGGATTGAGTCAAAGCGCTCGTCTCCGGTTGGCGAGAAAAGCGGCCATCGGGATAGAACGAGGGCTGACGCCAGCAGTTGAACATGGGCGCATTGTTTTCTACCGGATGAGGCCGATAAAAAGCATGGGCGCAAACTCAGGGACATCGCGAATGCGCACGAGCAGAGTTCAGGGAATACCCCGTTCGCTAGTCTACCCTTATTTCCAGATTTTTCATTAATGCTGATCTCGGATTGCGGAATCCAAGTTATACTGTTTCCAGACCGACGGGATGGCCCGGTTTTTCGGCAGTTTAAAACACACAAGGAGGCAGAAAAAATGAAAGTAACGGCAGCTTCGGTTTTGAAGGCTTCAGTGAATCGGATTGCGCTTTGTGCTGTCATGCTGTCTGTGCTGGTTGCCTGTTCGTCGGATGAGGGCAATCCGGTCAGCAACAAGCCATCCGTCAATCCCTATCTGGCATCTTCCCTTTATGCCATCACCCATTTCGACTCTTCCCAGAGCGACTCAACTCCCTATGGACCTCCCCGCAATATTTTCACTGTGGATGCGTCCACCAAACCCGTCTGCTATGGCGGTCCCATAAATATCATAACCCTTGCCTCCACGAATCAGGACTACATGTGGCAAGTGGGCACGGACCGTGTCAGCTACGTTCAGAAGAGCGCCGGGCAATGGACCCGTGTGGCGAAATTCGAGGCCCTCGCTGATGCCACAGGCAATGTTTTTCCGGCAATTCCGGATTCCAATTTTCGCGCCTTCGGCGTGTCGACCGCAGTGGGAATGGATACAACCTCGATGGATAACTACCTGAAAAATCTTTTCGGCGCAAATTACGGCAGCCGCTTCGGGAACGGGGTGTACGTGCTGGTCGACAGGGATAATGTGCTCTACGCCAATTATGGCGACACGCTCTACGGACTTGCCTTGAAAGAACCGGCCAACCCTTCCGCGGGTATTGCCGTCCGCTACAAGATGGACAATATGGTTACCGCAATCCAGGGAACCAACCCCGCTCCTCCGCCTGGCACGCGACTCTTTGGTCTTTCCATGACCTATGACGGGCGTCTTATCGTCACCTTCAGCAATGGAGTGGCGGTCATCGACAGAAATCTCAATCCGGCCTCCAAAACCTTCTACCGTTTTGCGGATACCGAGTATGTGAGCAATTCCATTGCGGTAGACGACAAAAACGGCATCTATGTGGCAAGCGGAAGCTCCACCGGCGGCGCCGGGGTCATGCGCAAGCTGGTCTGGACCGGTACCAGGATCTCCGACAAGGAAAGCGACGGCGCGTGGTCCAGCCCATACGACTCCTCGGGCGCCCAGCTTCCCCCCATCATCAAGTTCGGCAACGGCACCGGCTCCACCCCGACGCTCATGGGCTTCGGCAGCGACCCCGACAGGCTTGTGGTCATAACCGACGGCGCCAAGCAGATGAAGCTGGTGGCCTTCTGGCGCGACAGCATCCCCGCCGGATTCGTCCAGATACCGGGCACGGCCTCGCGGCGTGTCGCGGGACAGATAAAGGTCACGTGCGGCCTTTCACCCCTTCCGGAGTGGGTACAGTCGGAGCAGTCCGTAGTCGTCCATAAATATGGCGCCTTTGTCGTGAACAACATTCCCCAGAGTGTGAGCAGTGACATCCAGAGCGCGAACAAGATCCTCGCCGTGGCGCTCATGGGCCCGGCGTATCCAACCTCCTATGGAGCTGAGCGCTTTCAATGGAACTCCACATCCCACGAATGGACTTCCGTATGGACGCGCCCGGATGTCTCGTCGACCAGCATGGTTCCGGTTCACAGCCAGTCGGGCAACATGGCCCTCATAAACGGATACAGGCCGAAATACGGTTGGGAGGTTCTCGGCCTTGACTGGAATTCGGGCAAGACAGTCCACCAGACTATCTTCGGCAATCAGAACTTCGGAAACGGGGCATACGCGATTCTGCAGTATCTGGACAACGAAGACCTGCTTTTCAATTCATTCGCCGGCCCGATTCGTATCCATTACGGCAACTGATCAATCTTTCGCGGTTGTCTGTTGAGATGTTTTTCCGACTTCAACGGGGCCGGAACGCGTTGGCTCCGGAAAACCAGGGGAGGGGGCCTGAAAACCTCCTCTCTTTTTGGTTTCAACAAGGCCGGAGCACGTTGGCTCCGGAAAACGTTGGCGCGATGTTCAAGGAGATTTACGAAAAACTGCTTCAACCCCAATCCGCAAAACTGGCGGTTTGAAATGGTATAACAGTTTACGCAAATATGGAGCAAAGGAGTTCACCAGGATGGTGAAAGAAAATCTCGGTTTCGAGTTTGCAGCGCTATCCCTGAGAGGCGTCGGGCCGAAAAGCTGCCCCGACTACCCGCGCCAGAGGTACGTCAACTACAGGTTTGCGGATTCGGGTTAATGAAGGATACGATGATTGCAGTATAAAGGCGCTTGTCCCGGGCGCCCACTGCACAGTCTACAGGGTGGCCGGGTTTCAGGCAAAGAATAAAGCCCCTTCCTACCACCATGCTTCTGCCTGAAGGCCGAAGGAGGCGCCCGACGTGGCGTTGGTATAGGCCGCCCCTCCTATCTTTCCTTTGAAACCGGAGCCCCACTGCGCATAGGTTCCGAAAATCCTGAGCACCGGCCGTGAGAAGAACAGCCTTCCCAGGGAAATCTGGGGGGCAATCGTTCCCTTGAACAGATAGTCCTTAACCCCCAGAGGGCCGTTATCCACATAGTCGACCCCGGCTTCCACGGCCAGGGAGAAATGGTCCGTGAAGTTATATATCGGCCTGACACCGGCGGACAGCCAGTTTATCCGTGAATTGCCGACAGCTCCGGTATCCTGCATCTGCCAGATAAATGCGGGCATGACGGAAAGGTTGTCGTTCACCTGAAATACCGCGCTTTCCGTAAGACGGAACTGCCAGGAGTCTTTCAGATCCGGAGTCGGGTCCTGGACAACCGGACTGAAGTTCGAACCCGTCCCGAAACCATACTGCAGGGTGAACTTGTTGTAACTGTCCTTGAGACCGAAGGGGTTATCCACGGTGTGCATGAAGCCCACGGCACATCCTGCCGTGGAATCATAGCGGGTCACCTGCCCGCTGCTGTTTGTACCGGATCCTCCGGCAAGATAGGAAGGCGCCAGCCAGAACATCCCCTTGCCCACCGGAAGATCCGCTTTAAGGCGCATATCCAGGCTGTTCTTGGCTACTCTGCCCAGCGAAGGGAACTCGTAGTCATCCGTGGAACCGCCTATGTATGCCAGGGAAAGCGTGCCCCATTTTCCCAGCGGGATATCCTCCACTCCGCCGCCGTAACCGCTCATATCAAAGACATAGAAATCATTGATGTGGATGTCGTGGCGGTCGTAAAACCGCTCCCCTGCCCAGAACTTCATGCCGGGCGCCCACCTGAAGTTGCTCATCTGGCTGAAGGCCTCCCGCAGGATGAACTTGTCTTTGTCAATATCCCATCCCATATGGTTTTTGGTCTGGTAGGCCACCCGTATCTGTGTAAAGACGGTGGGTCCTCCGGAAGTGAGCACATTATTGACCAGCGCGGCTTCACCATAGGTTTCCATCTCGTTGCCGAGCCGGTATTTCGCCCCTGCGCCGGGCGCCCTGAACGCTTCCATATCGCCGCCCTTGCCGTTCACGCCGAAACCGGAACGCAGGTACCCGTGAAACTCAAACAGCTTGGGCTTCGGCTCGGCTTTCTGCCCGGCGCCATCCTTCGGCAGAGGCGGTTCCGAAAAGGCGCGGGGAGCATCGGGGTCCCGGCCGGTATCCAGAGCCGCCGTCTCTTCCCGCGCGCCGGATTTTCCTTTTCCATCAAGGGCGGCCAGGCGCGCCTCCAGGGCCGCCATTCTGCCCTCGTACTCCTGCCGAATCTGGCGCAGCTCTGCGCGGATTGCCTCACGTTCGTCCCGATCAGACGCGAGGACCGGACAAACCAGCAGGCCGGACAATACAATCCAGACCGAAATACTTAGCGCAGAAATAACGATGCCACTGTTCATGTCACCCTCTCCGGTTCATGACGATGTCGTTTCCCGCTCAGCGGATGCGCCGAGTCAGTGCAAACAATAGCAGACAACAGAACAGCCGCAAGCAGGGCCGGTTGCCGAACGAACCTTTTGCGCTACACTCAGCCATAACACGTTTGCGAGGTACTCCCGATGAGCCCTGAAGATCCCCACGACCGAACATTCACCCTGCTGGCCCCCCTTTCCGGGCCGCTCATGCCCATTGAACAGGCGCCTGATCCGGTCTTTGCCCAAAAGATGGTGGGAGACGGCATCTCCATCGACCCGCTGGACCAGACCCTGCTCGCCCCCTGTTCCGGAGAGATAGTGCATCTGCACCAGGCCGGCCATGCCGTTACCATTCTCACCCCGCAGGGGATAAAGGTGCTGCTGCATATCGGCCTGGATACGGTCAGCATGAAGGGAAAGGGCTTCAAGCCGCTGGTGACCGCCGGGCAGACGATCACCACGGGCGCCCCGCTGATCGAGTTCGATGCCGACCTGATCGCCCTGCACGCCAAGAGCCTGCTGACCCAGATCGTAATCACCAACACGGAACTGGCGGTGGATCTTATCACCTGCAGAGGCATGGTAAAGGCGGGCAAGGACCCGATCCTCTCCTTTACCCTTGTCTCATCCGCGGATAAGCGGCCTGTTTCAGAAACAGGAGTCACCGTTACCTCCGAGGCGATCCTGATCCCCAACCCCACCGGCCTGCATGCCCGCCCGGCCGCGGTGCTGGCAAACCTTGCCAAGAAATTCTCTTGCGAAATCCAGCTGGTAAAGGGAGACCGGCAGGCCAACGCCAAGAGCCTGGTGGCGTTGATGGCCCTCGAGGCGGGGCATAACGACAAGGTGAACCTGGCCGCGCGCGGCCCTGACGCCCGGGAGGCGGTGGACAGCCTGGGCGCGCTTCTGCGGCAGGGTCTGGGGGACGAGGGTTGCAGCCCGGCGCCGGCGCCGGCCAGTGTTGTGCTGTCGGCCGATGCCGCACCGGCGCCGCGCCCTGTTGTTACGGATCCTGATCTTTTCAGAGGCGTGGCTGCTGCTCCCGGTCTTGCGGTGGGCGCTATCTTCCAGGTACGCCATGCCTCGATGGTGATTGACGAGACCGACAGCGATGATCCGCAGCAGGAGCGGAGCAGGCTGGAACAGGCGCTTGCCGAGGCCCATTTGCAGCTGGATGCCCTGCGGGCGAGCCTCCATGCCCAGAGTGCGGCCGATAGGGCCGCCATCTTCGCGGCCCATCAGGAAATGCTGGACGACCCGGATCTGCTGGAGATCGCCTGGTCCGCCCTGGCCAAGGGGAAGCGTGCCGATTTTGCCTGGCGCCGGGCGTTTACGAGCCATGCCGACCGTCTGGCGGGGCTGCGCAACGAACTGCTGGCCGGCCGCGCCAATGACCTGCGGGATGTGGGCAGGCGGGTACTGACGCTCTTGACCGGCGTGACGCCGGAGATCCCTCACCCCCCACCCGGCTCGATCCTGGTGGCTGAAGAGCTGGCCCCTTCAGACGTTGCCGCACTCGACCGGAATCTGGTGCGCGGTTTCTGCACGACCACGGGGGGCGCGACCTCCCATGTGGCCATCCTGGCCCGCTCGCTGGATATCCCGGCGGTTGCCGGCATCGATCCCCGTGCCCTGGAGCTGGAAAACGGCAGTCCGGCCGTGCTGGACGGAAGCAACGGCATTCTGCGTCTGAACCCGGCGCCCGAGCAGGTAGCTGCCGTACTGACTGCCAACGAACAGCTTGCACAGCGCAAAAAACAGGAACTGGGGGTGGCCGGCCAGCCGGCCATAACCCGCGACAACCACCGGGTAGAGGTGGCGGCCAACATCGGGAGCCTGGCCGATGCCCGTGAGGCGCTTGGCCTGGGCGCCGAAGGGGTGGGGCTTCTGCGCTCCGAGTTTCTGTTCATGGAGCGCGCGACAGCCCCGGATGAGGAGGAGCAGTTCGAAACCTACCGCGGCATTGCCGAGGCGCTTTCCGGCCGTCCGGTGATCATCCGCACTCTGGATGTGGGAGGCGACAAGCCGCTTTCCTACCTGCCGATCCCGAAAGAGGACAACCCGTTTCTGGGCGAGCGGGGCCTGCGGGTCGGCCTGGAGCGGCCGGAGATACTGCGCGCGCAGTTGCGGGCCATCCTGCGGGCATCGGTATTCGGCACGCTGCGGGTGATGTTTCCCATGGTGGGCCTGTTGTCGGAACTGCGGGATGCCCGCGCCATACTGGAACAAGAGCGGGCGCGCCTGGGGGTAGCGCCCATTGAGGTCGGCATCATGGTCGAGATTCCTGCGGCCGCGATCATGGCTGCCCGGTTCGCCCGCGAGGCGGACTTCTTCTCCATAGGGACCAACGACCTGACCCAGTACACCCTGGCCATGGATCGCGGCCACCCCAAGCTGGCGCCAAAGATAGACGGCCTGAATCCGGCTGTGCTGCGACTGATACAGCTTACCGTTCAGGCCGCCCACAGCCAGGGAAAATGGGTGGGAATCTGCGGCGGCATCGCCGGAGATCCGGCCGCGGTTCCGGTTCTTGTGGGGCTGGGGGTGGATGAATTGAGCGTCAGCCCGCCTGCCATTCCCGCGGTCAAGGCCCGGATACGAACCCTGAATCTGGAGCAGTGCCGGCGCCTGGCCGAGTCTGCGCTGGAACAGGAGGACGGCGCCGGTGTGCGCAAACTCTGCCTTACCGGAACAGGAAACGGGTGACGCGGATTCAATGGGTCAGAGGATCAACACAAGCATCCACAATAATTTATATTGTATCTTCTTTGTGCTGACACCTTGCTTTCTTTGCGTCTCAGCGGCGTTGCGTAACGGAATTGTCTTTCAGGGAGTCTGACCATGACCATGTGGAACCATGCCTTCTCATTTCTGCAGAAGATCGGCAAGGCGCTGATGCTGCCGGTGGCGGTGCTGCCGGTGGCCGGAATCCTGCTCGGTATCGGCAGCGCGAAATTCGGCTTCCTGCCGGAAACCCTCTCCAGCGTCATGGCCCAATCCGGCGGCGCCATCTTCGGCAGCCTGGCGATCCTGTTTGCCATCGGCGTGGCCCTGGGCCTGACCAACAACGACGGTGTTTCAGCCCTGGCGGCAGTGGTGGGCTATATGGTGCTGCTGGCCACCCTGGGGGTCATGGCGCCGCTGCTCGGTTCGGAGGCCAAGAGCGTGATGGGGATCAGCTCCATCGACACCGGCGTATTCGGCGGCATCCTGATCGGCGGTGTGGCGGCAGGGCTGTTCAACCGCTACTACCACATCTCGTTACCCCCCTACCTGGGATTCTTCTCAGGCAAGCGGTTCGTGCCGATCGTTACCGCGTGTGCCGCAATCGTCTGCGGGATCGTGCTCTCCTTTATCTGGCCCCCCATCGGCTCCGGCATCAAGTCGTTTTCCCACTGGGCCGCCGACAGCAACCCGCTGATGGCCTTCAGCATCTACGGCGTTGTGGAGCGGCTGCTGATCCCCTTCGGCCTGCACCATATCTGGAACGTGCCGTTCTTCTTCGAGGCCGGCCGGTTTGTGGACCCGCACAGCGGCGCGATCATCACCGGCGAGATCCAGCGCTACATTGCCGGGGACCCGACCGCCGGAAACATGGCCGGCGGCTACCTGTTCAAGATGTGGGGCCTTCCTGCCGCGGCGATCGCCATCTGGCACACGGCCAGACCGGAAAACCGGGCAAGGATCGGCGGCATTATGCTGTCGGCCGCCCTTACTTCCTGGCTGACCGGCATCACCGAACCCATCGAGTTTTCCTTCATGTTCCTTGCGCCGGCACTGTATCTGGTCCACGCCCTGCTGGCCGGGGCAGCCTACTACACCTGCATCGCCCTGGGGATCAAGCACGGCATGACCTTTTCCCACGGCCTGATTGATTACATCGTGCTGTTTCCCCAATCCACCCATGCCCTCTGGCTGCTCGTTCTCGGACCGGCCTGGGCCGGGATATACTACGGCCTCTTCCGCTGGTGCATTGTCCATTTCGATATCAGGACACCGGGCAGGGAGCCTGAAGAGGCGGCAACCTCGGCCGCGCCCGGCGACAGCGGCGCCCATGACTTTTCCCGGCAGCTGGTGCTGGCCTTTGGCGGCCGGGGCAACATCAAGAGCCTGGACGCCTGCATCACCCGATTGCGGGTAGAGCTGAACGACGTAACCAGGGCGAGCAGCGACAACCTGAAGGCGCTGGGAGCTGCCGGTGTCATTGTGGTGGGCAGCGGCTTACAGGCCATCTTCGGAACCCGGTCGGAAAACCTGAAGACCGATATGGAAGAATACCTGAAGACAGCCGGACCCGAGGCGGACGAGGTCCCGGAACCATCGCCGGTCAAGGCCGCTCCTGCCGGGCTGACGCCGCGACTGCGCGACCCGCTGGCAGCGGAAAAGGCCGGCCGGATTATCGCCGGCCTGGGAGGCAGCGGGAATATTCTCCGCGTTGACGCCTGCGCCGAAACCAGGCTGAGGCTTGAGCTGGAATCAACCGGGGCGCTGAACGAAGAGGCCCTTGAAGCTGCCGGTGTGCAGGGGGTGATGCGGCCGGCCGGCGGAATCATTCACCTTCTGGTGGGGTTGAACGCAGACCAGTATGCCGCTGAGATGCAAGGGCAACTGGCAGGGAGTCGATGACAAAACCGAGCCGCGTCATTTTTCGATACTGTCCATTGGGGTGGCCATCCCGCCCGCCATACGCATTGTAGGCAAGCAGGAAAAACGGTTTTCAAAGAGCCTTTCTGTAGAGCCAAGACCTGTGAAAATAGCCGTCACCTTTGCCCTGCAGAGTCTTTGCGCGCCGTGCACGTGAGGCAGATCAGCAGAGCTTTCCACATGTATAATCAACTCCCTAGCGCCCCTCATAGGCGCGCCGTAACTGCCTCATTACCTCGCCATGTACTTCCCAGTTAAGGTTGTCCACGGATAGTTCTCTGGTTCCCCGGATGCCGTCAACAGCCGGACCCTTTTCAACAACCGCCTGCAGAATGGCCTTGTCTTTCTCCGGGGTGAGACCAGCCAGCAATCTTTCCGACATGTCAGGGCGCAGCAATGCCAGGGCAAACAGAAATGTCGGTCCACCCCAATTCGAAACGCCGCATACCTGCAGGTAATCGGCGGATGTGGAGTTTGCGATATTTCCTCCCTGGCCATTGGTAATCGCTTTCCGGATCAATTCACGGTCCAGACTGCCCATTCCGATTTCATTACCGCCATCGCCGATGGCGAGCTTTGTCCAGCCTCCTGCTTCGTACAAAAGGTTGAGCGGCGCCGTGTATGCGCTGATATCCAACCCTCCCATGGTGTGCGGGCGACTATCCGACCAGGCAGGACCAACCCGCTCAAGGGACATCACATGCGTAACTCTTTCAGCCTTCCAGCGTTTCGCCATGGAAGCAATGGCGCTGGTTGCGCGCTCAGTGTTCTCGGCAAGGGCGCCGTTGATCGCGATGGAGGCATCAGGCAGCTTCCACGGCACCACCTCCAGGGGAATCTTGATGTCAAGTCCCTGAGCAGCCTCTGCCAATGCAGCTCTCACCGCGCCTTCATTGACTTCGTCTGTGACAACTCGCACAGGGATCCCGGCGCGCGCCAATCCTGCGGCAAGATGGGCAGTCCCGACCGGACCGTCCGTTTCTGATGCGTTCCCGAAGGATTGGTGAGCGCCATCCGCCCCGTCCACGACTTTTTTCACTATCCAGAATCCAGTGATTATCGCAATGGAAGGATTTTTCTCCGTGGAAACGGATTGCGCAGCGCCCAGCAGACTGCCGCGCACTTTTTCCGCAAGCGGCGCAATACCCCGCGGCGGGGCAGCAATGTCCTGCGCACAGGTACGTTCCAGGGCATCAATCCGCTCAAATGGCGTTTCGGATGCCTTGCTCCGGCTAATTTCCGGTGAAAAATCAGCCCCTTGACTATGTACCGTACTCCTGAGAGCGGCTTTTCCACATCCCGGGATACAAAACATCAGTGTCACAATGGCTGAAACAAGGAGACATGTGGCTTGCCTGACAAACTTCATAGCGTAATCCCAATCTGACAGCTAGTTTTCATCACTACTGTCCGGTAAAATTTGAATGTACTTCTGTAACCACCTGTTTTTTATTGCTCTTTGAGACAAATAAACTTTTTTCGATTTGAATTCGATTGGGATGCCACCTTACATCTCCGTCTTTCAAGTCTTCAAGGCCAGTTCCCATTGTTTCCGCCCAACGTCTCACATCTGCTCCCTGATCACGGCGTCCCGTCTATTCCTTGTTTCTATCCGGGTAAGGCATGGTTCCAGCATCCTCCGGTGTTCTTCATTCCGCTTCCGGATCGTATCCCGGGTTGCGCCGCCTTCTTCTTCGTACACATACTGTTCCCGCTCAAAAACGTTCGATGGGAGCCTTTTTATGTTCCTCAGCCCGTAGCTCCGGGGGTGTTCATACATGCGCGACCGGGGTTCCAGCAGAAAACGGTGGGGCACAAAAACAACCTGCTCGGTTTCGATATAACGTTCCACGAGCCCGATGAAGAGCCTCACGTCTTCGGCCGTCTCATGGGGTGTATTGTAGATGAGGTGAATGTTATTTCTGATCCCCAGCGCGACTGACGCGTCAATGATTTCAAACATTCTCTCTGCGCGGAATCTCTTGCCGAGCAAACGGATTGTCGGGGGGCTCGCGGATTCCACACCCCAGAAAAGGCTGAAACAGCCGGACTTCCGCATCCTCTCCAGCAACCGCGGGCTGCATCCTTCGATCCTGGCATAGGCATACCACCGCGCGCCCGGGATGGTATCCGCGATGGATTCGCAGACGTCCGAAAGAAGGGACTCATTCCCGTTGACCGACGCATCGGTAAACATGAATGACTTTGTCCGGTACCTCTCCGAGAGGGACGACATTTCAGTCACAATTTTGCGAGCCGATTTTGTACCGTATCGATCCGCCAGCCGGCCCGTACAGAAGCTGCAGCCGGTGGGGCACCCCTTTGATGTGCGGTAGGGAAGAAAGAGCGTATCTGTCCCGGCTTCCGGGTGATCATAGGTGTACTTTTCCCTATCCAGACCCTCGAAATCAGGCGGAGGCTCATCTTCGGCGGCGCAACGGGATCGGGGATTCCCAATAACGGCGCCGTCGCGGACATATACGATTCCGGGAATTCGTCGTATTTTCTCCTCATCCGGGGCATGAAGACATGCAGTATAGAGCATGAGCAAAGGTGTCTCGCCGTTCCCCCTGATCCAGTAATCGGCCTGACCATGGGCCACGAAAGAATCGATCGGCCGTATGGTGATGAAGGGCCCGCCGAACACGATAACTGCCCGAGGGTTTACCCTCTTGATGTATCGGGCAAGCAGCAGGCTTGCCCAGAACTGGTGGTAGGCGATGATGGAAAAGGCGTAGATCGTCCCATCCGAAGGGAGCAGTGCCCCATATTTCCCGGCAAATCCGCACAGCCCTTCATGGGCCGGTTCCCGCCCTTCCAGAACCGCGAAAAAGTCGTTCTCGGTGAAGCTTTTTTCCCGGTTATGGAAGTCGATTGCATCGGGATCGTCATACAGGTAGTCCATGAGAAAGTCATATTGCGCCACCGGGACGCCCCGAGCCTTCAGGAACGCATACAGAACGCCCATGCCGTAAGGCAGGAACTTCGTCTGAAGGTAGCGTTTACTTATGGCAGGCGGGTGAATCAGGACGACACCACTCATGAGCCCCTCATTGTTCTGACAAAATGCGGAACACTGTGTCCCGATACGGATTCCGGTCGAAACCGGCGGACAGTACGCGGCAATCCGGCCGCTAGAAGGGGATTGTCATTGAGGAAGCGGGCGTACCGCAAGCGCCGGCTAGAAAGTGTAGTCGTAGGTCACCCCGAACGACCAGTCCATTCCTTTGCAGGAAATTCCCTTCATGAGGGTCGCGCTGACTGAATGCCGCTCGGTGAGTGTCCTGGTATAAGACCCGCCAATCCAGGCCCGAGTCGAATGGTCGCTGTTGCTTGCCGGAGTGTAGGCAGTTGCAAAAGCGCCGAATGAATTGTAATCGTCCGCGATGTAGTCGATTCCCAGAGACACCTGGGGACTCAGGTAGTACTGCTCCCCTGCTTCAGCGGAGACATACGTGAGACTCAGAGAACAGGAAGGCTCGAACCGGCCGAATTTCCGGCTCATCAGGAGTGAAAGCGTAGGCTCCACTCCCGGCTCCCGAAAGTCTTTCGTTCCGATGGGGAATTCCACGTCAAGGGCAAGGGCAAGGGGAAAATTCCCATCCAGCGCTTTCCATTTTACCCCGAGTGACAGGCCGGAGATACCCCACTGCCGGTCATCATAGGAGAGACCGTCGCTTGATGCCCGGAATTCCCAATTGCGGCCGATGTCCGCCTTGAAAAGAAGACCGATCGCCGCCGAATCGCTGCTCCCTCCTCTACCGGTCTGAAAATAGGGGGCTATTTCCAGCAGGCACATCCCCGATTCAAGATCCTGGGGCTTTTCCGGCGAGATCCTCGTCCATGATCGAAAAAACTCCGTTTCATCGGCTGATGCGGCCACGGGGGACATCAACGCCATGCAGAGGAGGAGCGCAAGTGCACTGGAGATACGATAGATGAGCTCTTCATTTCTTCGGTCGCTGCCCATTTTTTCTCTTAAGCCTGGTCCAATAGACGGATTCAGGAGCATAACAGGTATTATGAACTACCCGCCACTAACTGCGCAGTTAATGGAACGGCTTCGTTGTAGTGGGGGGTTCGCGATTTATTGACACCTGCGCCCGCGGGCTTTGCCCGCCGGCGTCTTACAGTTGTGATTTGTGATTCCGGAAAAGAATGGACACTCATTCCGATTCTGATCGGGTTCAATGAGGCCGGAGCACGTTGGCTCCGGAAAACTTGTCATAACGTGAAAGTGTATGTTTCCAGATGCTTGCTTCAATGAGGCCGGAGCACGTTGGCTCCGGAAAACGAACCCGCCGCCAGGTGTAGCGTTACCGGCCCCTGGCTTCAATGAGGCCGGAGCACGTTGGCTCCGGAAAACGTGGCCGACGGCGTGATAGATTTCGCCGATGCGAAAGCTTCAATGAGGCCGGAGCACGTTGGCTCCGGAAAACCCGCGACGGCCGCGACGCCACCATGCTCGCCTTCAAGCTTCAATGAGGCCGGAGCACGTTGGCTCCGGAAAACCAAAAGCGAACCTCGACGCCGCCCGCGAACTCTACGCTTCAATGAGGCCGGAGCACGTTGGCTCCGGAAAACAGTCCCTTCATCGCGTCACTCGGCCTCTCCACCCAGCTTCAATGAGGCCGGAGCACGTTGGCTCCGGAAAACGGGTATGCATGAAGCGCGCAATGTGCAGCATTATGTGCTTCAATGAGGCCGGAGCACGTTGGCTCCGGAAAACGAAGAAGACGAAGGCGAATGTCACGATTCTACCAGGCTTCAATGAGGCCGGAGCACGTTGGCTCCGGAAAACAAAAAACTGAACCACAAAGGAGAAGGGATGAAGAAGCTTCAATGAGGCCGGAGCACGTTGGCTCCGGAAAACGACTTGCATATATTACAACTCTTGCCTTTATGCTTGCTTCAATGAGGCCGGAGCACGTTGGCTCCGGAAAACGGTCCCTTTCCCACGGCCTGTAATTCGCGGGATAGCAGGGTCAAATGCGAGTGGTCGGAGAATCATTCCGGTCAAAACTCCCAGGATTCTTTTCTGCATGCGCCAAGCTCAAACAAGGTTCATATTTTCAAAGAACTTACGCTCAGCGAGCGCTTGCCGGAAAATGCGCGGCGCCTGAGCGCTCGATCCTTCACGGCGAAAATATCACACGATAACAGCTGCCCGCTCAACCGGCGAAAACGCCCTTCCGATGCTCCGCACTTTCGGGTTTACCATATCAGCCGGACCAAGATCAAGAAAGAGCACATGGTCTTCTTTCTGATTGACGATTTCGCGAAGCTCGGCTTCAAGTTGCAGCATCCTGGTTTTTCCGAGACGGCACTGGAAGACCGAGAGCTGAAGCCAGAGGCCATATCCTTTCAAAGTCTTGTAGACCCTCCGCCACCTTCTCTGATCGCGGATATCATAGCTGACAATATACAGTCGCTCCATTTATGCGCTCCAAACGGATATAGGACACGGTTCATGAAAACGGCTTTTCACCTCGTAATAAACGACGGATACGCGGGAATCTCTCCGGACAGCCAGCGGGTCAGCAGACGGGCCTGTACCTCCAGCAATCTTCTATAGCTCACCCTGTATTTGAAAAGGGGGTGGGTCACCTCCTGGTTCATCCTTCTTTCAAAGGCGGAGATGAATTTCTTTCTGCCCGCGTCTTTCAATGCGCATCCACCCGCCGAGAGCAGAAAATCATCGGGACGGACCTCGCCGTTATTGATCGACATGAGTACCGTCGAGTCAGCGAGCAGGGGGCGGAATGGTTCCATCAGGTCGAGAGCAAGCGCCGGGCGGCCGAAACGGGGCTGGTGATAGAAACCTCTATAGGGGTCCAGACCTACCGCTGCCAGGGTGATGGTCCACTCCCTGGCCAGCATGGCATAGGCGAAGGAGAGCAGAGCGTTCACCGGGTCCCTGGGAGGGCGGCGATTGCGGGTCGCAAAATCGAAGTTGAGATCCGGGTCGTCCCATCCCCTGATCATGCCGGTGAAATTGCCGAAGTATCGACCGGCCGCGCTTCCCTCTACTCCGAGAAGCTCATCAAGCGTGCCCGCGCGGAGAGCATGGGACATATCCCAGCGGAGAGCCGCGAGAAGATTGGCCGGCGCTTTTTCTTCCTCATCTTCCGAACCTTTCCAGTTTCTCCTGAGCAGGGTGCGGCAGTTGGCAATCTTTGACGCAACGAGACGGCGGGCAAGGCGGAGGCAGGTTCCGGTATCGAAACTCGCGTGGTACTGGTTTGTCCTGGTTTCGGTATTGCGGTGTCCCAGGCCGATGCTGTGGCCGATGAACCAGCCGCCGTAGCTCATGTAAGTAACCGGTATCTCTCGCCGGAAGCATTCGTGCAGGGCGGGCGTGGTCAGGGTCGAACTGCCGAACAGGACCACTTGGGATGTCTCGCCCAGCAGGGCTTCCGCCACCTTCTCCTTTTCCACCTCGATGACGAGACGTGCTCCGTCTTTACGCACATAGGCCCGCGGCGACTGGACATAGAGCGGCAGTCCCCGGCCATCGCGGGGTATGATGGGGCGGGGCTGGAGTCCGGCGCCCGCGAGAAAACGGACCTCATCGGGCAGACAGACACCCAGGAGCGAACAGCGGGAGCATTTCGGGCTGTCCTCCAGCGGAGCGGGAATCACGCCGCCGACGGCGGTCGCCTTGAGATCATCTATGGCGGTCATGGTCCTGTCGATGAGCGGCTGATCGAATTTCACCGGCACCCGTTCCCGCGAGGCGACAAAGTAGATTGCCCCCTCTTCGCAGACAAAGCCGTGCTCCTTCAGCAGCAATCCCTGGGCGCAGACCTGCACCCGTTCCGGATCGTAGGCGCCGCCCGCCACATGGGGACGCTTCCCCCGCTTGTAATCCACCGGCGTGGCTGTGCTCCCTTCGCCTTCCACCAGATCGATCTTCGCGGTAATCCCGAGCGCATCGGAGCCGAGGCTCACCGATCGGGCATGGATCTCAACCTTCTCCTCCGGGCTTTCAGGCAGCGCGCCGCCTCCCGCATCCACCCGGCGGTGACGAATCGTTCCATCCACCGTGTACTCGTTGTGCTCGAACTCCTTCTGCACCCACATGAGATAGGCCAGACGAGGGCAGTAGACGAATTCGTTCAGCATTCTGACCGGGATGAGCGGGAGGTCGGGAGGTGAGTTGTTGTTTGATTTTTTGTTGATGGTCTCCGTTATGGCCTGTTCCTTGATGTGACCGGCATTCTTGCCGCAAAGGCGATTGACCGGATTGATCGTGGGGTCGATCCTTGTGATCGTCCTTGGCTTTTTCATTGTTCCGTTGGAACTATCTTGTCACAAAGGTTCATCCCGCCGGGACGAATAATCCACCCCCCTCGTGACTGTCACGCCCGAGTATCAATGGGCCGCGTACGGTTACGTCAAATATCAAAAGCGCATTTACCGTGACCCCGCCATTTCTGCCATGTTTCACATGTGATATTTCAACCTTTGGCCTTGGCAGCCCTCGTCTTGTGCATTCCAACAACAAATCATTCGATAATGATTCAATCTCATCATCGCCACGTTTTGGGTGGCGTGTCGGAACATATGGTGTTTTGCATACCCAGTTTTTCGATGTACTAAACACCTGGTCATCCGGAGCAGCCTCAACGGCAGTTTCAAGTCCGATGACACCAAGTCGTCCGGCGCGAACTGCTTGCAGTGACGTTGCAACTCGGAAAAAATCTGAGCGCTCACTTCCCTTAGCCCGCCGACTTCGATCCGCTTGCCAGGGCGCTATTATCAAAAGGCGATCGATACATCCATCATCGTCAACATCATCGGCAACCAGAAAAGCATGATCATGTCTGCCAGATCGAGCCGGCGTTCCATCAGGCTCATGTCCGGAAAACAAACGTCCGGGCGCCCCGGTAAGGTCACGTGCCCGCGCCATTAGTGCACGACGCACGGCATGCAAAAAGTGCCTCCGCTCCTCGACCGAAGGACGATTTGCCTGCTGCAAGGGAATTACTACCGCGTCCGGGTCTCCTTCCTTAAGTGGCGCCATCAGACCAAGACCAAGATAGCGGCCGCTGCCTATAACTACCGGCCCCGCCACAGGTTCCTCAAAGGCGATTTCCACATGAAATAGTCTGCGGGAAAAAAATCGTCTGCCGTATGAGAAGGTCTCGGCCCGTGTGCCGTTGACATCGAACGGTTCCCGCTGTATACGTCGCACTTCGGCAGTTGAATAAAACCCTGCGTGCCGTAACGCTTGCCTGACGTCATGGGTAAGAGCCGCTCCGTTTGCCAGTCTTCTATTACCATTGATTGATCCCCGCATACGACTGTCTGAGAGCGCTATGGGCGTCACTGAGCGCCATATGCGCGAAAGTTCACCTTCATCGGCCTTGATACCGTAATGGGAAAGCATCTCTCGGGAATCGGAAGGAACCAGTAGAGGGCCTGCGTTGTCCAACACCTCACCGGTTTGGACATCGCAACCCAAATCCAGGCCGTTGAAGGCCCATGCAATGTCACCGGATTGGATCGGACAGGCGGGCGGCACTTCAATCAAAATCCGTCGAATTCGGCGGTCCGCATGAACGGTCCCAATGGAAGGTAGTGGAACGATTCGGATGCGAAGTGACTTTTCGGCTTCTCCGGCGTTTCGGCCTATGATTATGCGTTCCACGGTTTCCCGTCCGAAGTGTTTCTCCATACGCCAGGCAGCAAGATCGCGTATGCGTTCCGTCAACCCTACGGTATGTTCGGGCGCCTGTGCGTAATATCCTCCTTTCGAATCGTTGCACACTAGGTCGAAGAGGAGTCTAGCAGGTGGGCTGTCGTAGATGACCTGATCATAGACAGGCGGCAATGCTTGGCACAGGGCGTTACTCCTCAGTCTCTTCAATTGCTCGGCATGTCGTTTGAGCAACGATGCAAATGACCCGCCCTTCGGACAACGCAATGCGCTCCCGGAGCCTTGAGGCGTCGGCCGGTATACATTGCCACCATGATTTGCCAGGACTTGTTCAAGAGCGTCACTGTCTATACTTTCCGAGACGGCATAGGCCATATCAACGCCGCGTCCGAACTGATAAAGCCTCCTTGAAATCTTTCCGATTTCTCCGGAAAAGTCCTCATTTCCATTGATAGGCCAAGCGTAGATAAATGGAAGGCTACCATCAAACAACCAGACGCCGACTTGTTTTCCGGCTCGAATCTCGGCAATGCGTGCCGGATCGCAGCCAACGGTGTCCAGATCGTTGTTTGGCATATAATACGTTACCGTACCGGATTTTCTCGCGCGAGGCGCCGCAATTAAGGGTGGTTCCAAGTTTTCCAGCCACACCAGCGCTTTTAACTCAGTATCTGTGGGGCAGCGTCCAAGATGGGTAGCAGCCACCAGTGCCTGAAACAATCTGAAAGGCGAAGGTGGCCAGTCACCCATTCCGTGGTACCGGCCATCCATCATGTGCACAGCGATAATGAGCAAACGTTCGGTCATATCAGTTACCCCGCCGTTTCTTCTTCATCTACTTCCTTTTTGGCCAGCAAGGCTTTCGCTTTTTTTATGTCAAAGGCATAGGAGACATCTTCAGACATCACTTCAAAATTTCTTGCCGCATCTTGTGCGTATACCAAGGCAGTCGCAGAAGAGAGCTCAATAAAAGTTGATTTTCCTCGCCGCGGTACGACTTCCCACCGTTCTTCATCGCCGTCAGCATAACGCAACAGGCACCCTTCCCTGAGATAGAGTTCCATATCCATGGTTGCGGCAGTCAATGCCAGACCAAGAAGATAACGCCGAAGCTTCTCTGTTGATTTGTCATCAGTACCTTTGAGAGAACGCAACGCGATAAGATTGATCGTGGTTTGCCGATATATCGGACCATTGGCAATTACCCCGCCAAGCACGCGTCCGCCGTCCTTGCGGAAAACAGCAGGAACGTCTTTAAATCCCTTGACAGCAAGGTCAGCCTTCTTTGCTTTTGCCTCTGTCTCAAGCGCTTTCTTGTCGTCATCGGTGAGCATCTTCCACACACTGTTGTATTGAGCGGCGCCATGAAGAACTTCGACATTTTCCGCCCGGATAAAGGAACGGACTATCCGAGGACGTTTTACCTGGGTTCCGCGAGAGTCCCACGCGCCGAAAACAAGGGAGGTCGGGGCAATCTTTGCCAATGGCGCGGCATCAAAGTCTCTCAGCAGTTTTCTGAACGCCGTATCTATGTCGCCTGCCAAGGCGGATGAACGTACCACGGCATCACCGGCGCGATGGGCCAGGTCAAGCAGAGAGACGGTACGCACTTTTCCATCCCCATCCTTTCCCAAATCGAATTTGATCTGCGGCACAAGCTTCTTGAATTTATCCAACTTAAATAACGGCTCCATGCGATTGGCCTGAGATCCGATGGAGTCGATTTGGGCAACTTTGGTTCCGTCTGACAACTCGTCAATGGAATAGCCTATATTCGCGTAGGTCGGCGGAAAGATAACGCCCCTTTCGCCATCCACCGGCAATAAATGCTGTTTCAGGATCAGCGCCACAGAATCGCTTGCCTCTTCCGCCCAACCATTGATCACGTTACTGTCAATCGTCATTGTCTCAGTCATGATTTGTCTCCTCATTGGCGTAATAGACTACTTTGTTCTTTCCAGAAAGTTCCAGCCGGAATCGAAAATAGCGGTGCATTACATGGGGGAAACAGCAGCCCATTGCAGCACGGGCGAGTTGGGGTGGCAACATCTCACTCCATATCGCGTAACGGTACAGTCGGTTGGCAATCTCTGCTGGCCGTGCATGTTCAAGTCCGAAAACCGCCATTATCTCAACCAGGGGTGAGGCCATTACTTCATGTTTATGCTCATTCGGGGAGTATCCCGCATCTATGGCGGTCCACGCGCCTCGTGGGTCGAAGTTAAAGCTCCCGCCCATGGCAGTGAGCGTATTAAAGGGGTCAACTAACAATTTCTCACGATGCTCCTGCCAAAGGTTTCTTACGCCAAAAGTTTTTGTTTTGCCGGTTTTCGACATCGTCCCTCTAAGCATTGAAGAGGCAATTGACATTGCGGTACGGTTCCCGGAGTAGAGCTTGAACTCATTTCTACTTGATCCGTCACACCAATGACTAAGCAGTATGGCTGGCCTTTCTTTTCCCTGAAGTATGATTGGCATTGCCATCCTGTCAGGATTCTTCGTCGGGAAGCTGTCGATTCTTTCAATGTCTTCGCTGTGCACATTGTCAGGTGACCAGCCGCTCGGGGTTACTGTTTTTAGTTCTACCTCCGCGAGGTAGTTGAGTATTTCCAGGATCGGGTTTTCGGCATTCTCTGCCCGTAGCATGAATCCGCATTGCCCTGCCCAGTCAAAACCACCTTCAGCGGGTCCGCATAAGACATCCGCGGCCTCCAATAGGCCGAGGCAGCCGAATACCTGCCCCGGGTTCAACAGATCAACGGGTATAGTAACCTGCCCCATCACCTTGCCTCCTCGTCAGATTTTGACTCCAATTGCCGAGAAGCACGCCAATCCACAGAACGGAACACCGATTCCCACCATGCCAGCCCCCATGGACCCCAACGACGTTGCAGACGTGCGAATCGCAGCGCCGCATCCGTAGTGAGTTTCTGTAGCAGAGACGGCGGAATGTCGGGATCGCAAGGCGGTACCACCGGACGTGTGTAACCGTGGTGCGACGCGATCAGGTGGAGCGCCAGGTCCCTTAAGTTCTGATGCAATTTCGCCAACTCAGAGTCCCTTTCCGCATCACCCAGCGAGCCAAGCTCATGCCTGTATCCTCCGAGGAGCCGCATATCGCCACCGCCCGCTGTTTTGGCATACGGCCCCCCGTCTATCGGCGCATTCATAGCCCGCTGCCAAATAAGGCGGTCCTTGCCGGTGTCATGTAACCGTGCGGCAGTGATAAACATCAGCCGGTATTCCTTGGGAAGATTGAAAGTATCTGCTATTTCGCCTGCCGCGTCACCGGACCATTGGTGATGATCCGATACGGTTTGGGGAACACGAGAAACGGCCTGATCTCCTTGACGAGGAGCATCTTTGCGCCTGAGTGCGCTGACGGTAACGCGTTGCAGTCCTTTGTCGTCCTCGTTCCGAGACATGTTAAATGCACATGAAATAAGCCAATCCTTTGGGCTATCCTGATCAGGTCCATGGACCCGATAACCTATCGCCTCAATTTCATCTTCCGTCCATCCATCATCAAGCGTCGCCGGTGCGACGTTCTCTTTGGCATTCAGCAAGCCTGCCTCACTCAGCCCCCCAAGCGCCTGAGAGAATACCACCACACTGCCAACCAGCACGGAAAACAACGCGTCCTTTTCACTCTTGGCCGATTTGTCGGCCATTCGCGCCAAATCACCAACCGTAAACGCTCCGATCATCTCCCCTGCGCTGTTCAGGATTGTTGCAGCCGGTGTATCAGTTTTTATTTCCTTCGATAAAGTGATTGCCCGTCCGATCAAGGTGTCTCTTACCTCGTGGGTAGGGGCTTCAAGAATCTCGGTCAAGTGGATTGGCGCGGCTTCGAAGAATGCCTTTACCTCCTTTGCGTCCGGGTACTCGCCGGCACGCCACGGCAGAAATCTTCGCCATGCCGCTACCGTTTGCGGCGTGTCATCAATCCATCCACGGAGCCATGGACCTATGTCGGGCCGTCCTGTGTGTTGATCCAAGGAAGTCATTGACCAGGCGTCAATCAGGGCACGACTCAAAGCCGGTCGAAGCGGTTCGGGTGTGGTTGCCATGCGAATATTTTTTTCAATCAGCCTGTCACCGGATGCGCGCGTTTTCAGCTCTGTTATGGCGGAAGGGCTGGCATCATGGAGGTCATCCTCTATTGCGGGCAGATTCGTAAGAACGCCTGTTCTGGCATTGTAAAGCGCCTTCTCCTCCTCATACTTCTGCTGCTGTGCGGCGCCGGCATTTTGTTTGGGCTGCTTCGGCGCCAATGCAACTGCCATGATTATCGCTGCTCCTTCGCCACGTCGATTTACCCGACCCAGCCGTTGGACCATGCGTTCGAACGAAACAAGGTCACAGGTCATATGATCTGCGTCAAGGTCGATGCCGACCTCGCCCGCTGAGGTGGCAATAAGAAAGGCCGGGTTCGCTCGCTTAACTTGCGAACCTGCCAGAAATCCGTTTTTCTCCAACCAGAAAGCCAGGGATTCACGTTCTCGAATGCGGCGGGCTCCAACAAGAAGATTTATGTCCAGAACAGCCTTTTCTCGTTTTCCTTGTTCGCGAAGAGCCCTTTCGACCTTCTCGGCGTCAGTGCGCCGGTCGCAAAAAATCAGAACTCTGTTATTTGTTCCCCGTATTTTCCAGGCGAAATCCACGAGATGTTCAACCAGATCCGCATCCGCCCCTAGTCGCACAACCTGGAGCTTTTTCTCGGCCATGAGTCGTTTTTTTACCAGATCATCAACACTACAATCCTGCGGTTCCAGTCGAAAAGCGTCCAAATGGTCGGTTCGTCCGGTAGCCGAGAGTGGCAGGAACTGAAACTTCGGGATAATTTGCCGAGGTTCTCCTTCCAGCGGGTGCAAATGGCTGTCTTCCGCTACAGACCTCAGCAGTGCTTCGAAGGGTGGACAAAGATGGGATTCATCAAGCACCACAAGGCTGTCGGCGCCCAATAGGCCGGCATGAAACGGCCGCATTCCGCGTGAAACGCCATATCCTTCGAACAGAAGCCGGGAACCGATCATATCGATTGTTCCAACAATGATTGCAGGCAGAGTCGGGTCGGAGAGCCATTCGCGGTTGTCCGCAAACAGGCCTCTTAAGGTTGAAACGATAAGTGGTCGATCATCGTTTAATCCAAGACGACTGCGAACATCTGACAAATCCTCTTTGCTTTGCAATGCGTTACGGAGCTTTTCCGCCTCACATGTTGCTTGGTCCACAACGGCACGCCTGTCAACGATGTATATCAAGCGTCGTGGAAGATTGTCCTGCATTGTTCGAGACAACAGCCAAATGGCCATCACGGACGTTTTTCCGAGACCTGTCGGGATGTCTATGGCTGAGGGTATTTCACCTCTCGAAAGGCGCTGGTGGAGACGTTTCTGCCATGCAAAAGGTGGATATCCGGTCAGTGCCGCAAATTTGTTCTCAAACCACCCATGCAATTTGTGTCCGTCCATATATTCACCTCCAATATGCGGTTTTACCATTTGTTAGTTTTGGTGGCCACTGTGTCCATGGCAAATACTGTCTCTCAGTCGCCGCCAACCCATGGCACCCAAACAGGGACGCTCCTAGGGTAAAATAATCCCCGAAACCGAGCGAACACAAGGTTCGCCCGTACGGAATTCAATAATCCTGTGAAAATAATTCGGCATCACCACGCACTCGGCAAGCGTCACCAGGGGAAACCGTTCCGGCAGCGCTCGCCAGACCTTTTCCACCATCTGTCCCGCATCGTTCAGGTGCATGTGCATGTCCGTGATCCCCCCTCATCTCCCTGCACACACACCGTGACGGAGTATATACCTCCGGACGAATAATTATACCCCTTCAGGCGGATGGTCCGGCGATGTTGTATCTCCGGATCGTATCGTTTCCCGCACATCCTACTCCCCTACCTCCCCCATTTCGTGACCTACCTCGTAGTTTTTTTTCATGCGGCGAATCTCTTCCATGACCTTTTTCCTGAGCCACCCCGGTTCCTCAACCTCCACCTGGGCGCCATGCTTCAGGATTTCCATCAGTATCTCGGCCTCGTGGGAAACGGGAATGGTGAGACGCAGCCCGCCGTCATCCAGTTCTTCCATTGTCTGGTCTTTGTGCCAGATCTGCCCGCGTATCCAGCGTGAGCGTTCCGGCGAGAAGCGGAGCGCCACATTGTAGCTTCGGCGGTTCTGGAAGATGCCGAAGGTGTTTTCCAGGAAGGGGCGCCATTCTTCCTCGGAACGTGGCGGGAAGTTTTCGTTTTCCAGTTTGCAGATACTTATCCTCGAGATATTGAAATCACGCCAGTCTCCCCTGAGCCTGCAGAAGGCGATCAGATGCCAGTCACCCATATAATTGACCATGTGGTGCGGCTCGACGATGCGCATGGTGCAGGCGCAGGCGCTCGGAGACGAATAACATATGGCAACGGGCGCGCGCTGCACAAGGGCGTGGACAATCTGGCGGAAGATGAGGGGGTCGCTGGGAGAAAATCCGTTCCAGCGGAAGGAAAACGATTGCCCGGGGCTGTCGGCGCCGGGAAGCCTCTTTTCCAGCAGGGCGCCCAGCTTGGCGGCTACCCTGCCCAGCTCTTCCCCGATGGGTCCGCTGGCGGCGTCATTGAGGAGCTTGCGCGAGGCCAGCAGCGCCGTGAGCTCGCTTTCGGTGAGGCTGACGAAGGGGAGGTTGTAAGCGGCGTCCAACAGGCGGTATCCACGCCGGGATTGCCGGTATTCTATGGGCGCGTGAAGCCGGTCACGCAGATATTCGATGGTTCGTTGAGCGGTCTTCTTCGAGATCTCGAATTTTGCCGACAGAGTTGTTGCATTGGGAAAGCGGCTGTTGCGCATTTCGTTGAGAAACCAGACCAGGCGTTCCATGTACAGCTTTTCACCCATGAATTCCTCCCCTTTGCCCTGCTGTGCGGCGACCTCTCCGTTTCCTTCGCTTTCCGTAATGGCAAGGTCATGTAAATTCTTTTGCTATTTGAAAAACAATTATCCGGTTTTCATACACCCTTGCCTTGAGGGGTGTCAACGCGAATACCCCTTGAAGCGGCCGTGAAAGATGGTATCAGTTCTTTTGCCGATGCCTGTCGGCGGCGGCTCGGTTTGCGCACCGTGACGCGTATTTTTCGCAACAGGGGAGGAACCATGAGGATTCTGATAATCTGGGTGTTGTTTGCCGGGGTTCTGGCCGGACGGGCGTATGGGGCCGATGAAGCCGTAAATCCGGGCCGATCCGAAGGCCCTGTCGGGCAGGAGGCGGTGTGGAATGGCGGGGATTCATTCCTCGGCGCGGTCCATGGGAGCTGCGGCAATCTGTCGGGGCCCGAATTGGGCGATTGTTTCAGGAAGGTGATGAGGGAGTCCGGCGCTTCTGCCGAGGCGGTTGCTTTTGCCCGCCGGGTGGAGAGCGAGGCATGGATGCATGCCTTTCGGGATACGGGCAGGGTGGATGTCGCCTATGTGACTTATCCCTTCCGGGCCAACGAGAATCAGGGGGTCCTGCTGGTGAACGGTGAACCGGGGCTGGTTGACGTGGACAACGCCGGTTCTCCCCTGGAAGGGCTCCTGGAAAAGGACCCGGTTTATAGCGGTCTGGCAAGGAGGTTTCCCGGGATAAGCCTGTGGCCGGGTGACCGCTACACCCGCGGGTTTCCCGTGATGGAATCGCTGCCGGGGGGCGGACAGCGCTTTTATGCGGGCTACCTTCTGCGCGACGGCTGCCATGCCTGCAAGGAGATCGGCTCCGCGATGGTTGCCTTTGAATTCTCGGCGGAGGGGAGATTCCTGGGAAAGAGGCTGATGATGGTAACCGACACCACCGGGAAAGGATACAGCGATCCCGCAATGCCAATCACGACAAAGCCGGGCGGCGACTTTTCCATTGTCCTTGACTCCAACCCGACCACCGGCTATGGCTGGAGCGTCGACGGTGATGTTGACGGCGGCATCGTGAAGATGAGGGGGCGTGACTTCCACCGGCCACGGAAAAGGCTTGCGGGCGCCAGCGGGGCCGATGTCTTCAGGTTCCGCGCCGTCGGCAGGGGGGAGACGGTAGTGTTTTTCTGCTATGCCAGGCCGTGGGAGAAGGGCGTAGAGCCGATACGGAAAGCCGCGTTCCTGATTATGGTCAGATAGTCTGGGGTCTCTTTCCGCTGTTGGGAAATTTTCCGTTCGGGTCTATACTTCAGAAAGGAGGTCGATGAAAGACCACCGGGGAGGTGGACCATGAAAAGGCTTCTTTTCTGTTCCGTTCTGTTGCTGCTGGCTGGCTGCGTGCTGTATCCGTATGATTATTACGGTTACTACGGTTATCCGGACACTGTCTACCCGTCGGTTCCCGGTTACTCCTATGGCTACCCCTATTACCGGTCATCGTACCCATACTGGTATGGAGGACCTGGCCTGAGCCTCTACTTCTCCTCTCCCGGGTATTACGGTGGGCGCTATTCCTACCATCACGGCGGCGGCCGTTATTACGGAGGAGGGAGACATTACCATGGCGGCGGCCATCATCCAGGGGGAGGCGGCCATCACCGCAGATAGGATGCCCGTCTCCGCTTTGGCCGGCGCGGCCGGTCAAGGGGTGAGGCTGGAGTTGGGTCCCTTGCGCAGGAAGTTGTAGGCCAGGTTGGTGAGGATGCCGTGGCGGTTTCCGGCCACGCGTGAAAAGATGGCGGGCCATGTGTAGTCGGCGCGGCGCGTCTCGACCCATCCCCGGTAGAGGCGCTCCGGAGACATGAGGCGGGGCCGGTAGACCACCTCCGCATGGTTGTAGCGGGACCAGTCCTTGTGCAGCAGACGCCCTTCCTCGTCGAAGCGGTTGAACAGGGCCGTGCCGGGGTAGGGCGTGAGGAGATGGTAGGTGGTGAGGCTCGGCGCGCAACGTTCCAGGAAGCGGGCCGTTGTCTCGAAGATGCCTTCGTCGTGGTCGTCGAAGCCGAAGATGATGGACGCCTCCACCACTATCCCGGCGTCGCGGATTCTTTTTATCAGCTCCTCCTGGGAATAGCGGCGCCCGGTCTTGGGGTGGTTGGCGTGGGCGCCGGTCACGGATTCGATGCCCACGAAGATGCCGATGCAGCCCGATTCGGCCACCATGCGCACCAGCTCCGGGTCCTCCGCGAAACGGAGGTTCGCCTGCCCGCCCCACTTCAGTCCCATCCCCTTCATTCCCGCCAGGATCGGCTTTGCCCTGAGCGGGTCTCCCAGCAGATTGTCATCCAGGAAGACCGTAAGCTTCCGGTCGAAGGTGGCCAGTTCCGCCAGCACGTCGTCGGGGTCCCGGTAGCGGAAGGACTTGCCGAAATAATTGGTGACGATGCAGAAGGGGCACGAGTAGGGGCAGCCCCGGCTCGCCTGGAGTGTCTGGGTCGTGAGATAGCGCCTGCCGTTGAATATCTCCCGGCGCTTCCATGGAACCGAGAGGAGGTTCCCGGTGGGTATGGGCGCCTGGTAGCGGCGCTGAAGCCGCCCGGCCAGCAGATCTTCCAGCAGCGTCTCCCAGACCGGCTCCGCCTCGCCGATGACCACTGCGTCCGCATGCAGCTCCGCCTCATCGGGGAGGACCGTGGGATGGATGCCGCCCAGAACCACGGGGACGCCGCGGGAGCGGAACTCGCCGGCGATCTCGTAGGCCCTGGCCGCCTGGTGGGTCATGGCGGTGATACCAACCAGGGTGAATTTTCCGTCAAAGGGGACGGCGTCGTGCACCTCATCGGCCAGGGTGACCTCCCATGACAGGGGTGTGGCCGCTGCGACCTGTTTCAGGGCGAGGGAAGGGAGCTGATAGTTCCGCGCCCAGCCCAGGGTATGGGTGGCGGGATAGACGAGGAGGAGTCGCGGCGAAGAGGCGTTTGCGTTCATGCGGGCCGTCCGTTGCCGGGGCAGGCGGCGGTATTGTTGCCGGCCGCGCCCGCCGCCAGGCGCCTGCGCGTGGCGTGATAGTCACGGAGATAGGTCTCCGGTTTCATCATGGCCTGGGTGCGGCGCAAGACCCTTATCATGTAAGGTATCTGGAGGGGGCGGACCTGGCGCAGCCAGTCGATCAGCTTCTTTTCCCCCGATGTATTGAGGATGGAGCGGCGCCACGTCTCCGCGTACAGCTGGCAGAAGCGCTCCGCTCCCAGTTTCGGTTCCCGGAGAAGGTGGTGCATGTCGAAATCGGCCCACGGCAGTCCTTCCAGGCGGGCCCGGTCCTTTTCGTACAGTTCGGTTCCGGGCAGCGGGGTGAGAAGGGTGAACCCGGAACGCTGGAGCCCGTGGGCGGACACGAAATCCCACAGGTGGCGGAAATCGTCCTCATCCCAGTCCGGGTCGATGAGGAAATTGCCGTTTATGCCGTAGCGGTGGGAGCGGGCGACCTCGGCGGCGGCCAGGCTTTCTTTCACCCCGGTGTCCTTGGCTATACCCGACAGCCCCCGGTCGGTGGCGAACTCGAATCCCAGGAAGATATCGAAATCCCTGGCGATGGGGCGCCATTCCTCCAGCAGGTCCGCGCTTCGGGAGATGAGGTCCGTGCGGCTCTGCACCAGGATCCAGCGCTTGAACACGCCCCGTTTCTTCAGGGCCCGCGCCAGCTCCAGGCTGCGGGGAGGGTTGTTCCAGAACAGGTCGTCGGCCACGAAGACGGCGTCGCCCGATGTCGCGAAGTCTTCCACCACGGCCGCTATGCTCCGTTCCCGGTAGGAGCGGTCATAGAGCTGCCAGACGGAACAGAAGGCGCAGCGGAACGGGCAGCCGCGGGCGGTCTCTATGAGCCACACCGGCTTGAACAGCAGGCAGTGGTACCCGGAGCGGTGGCGTGACACCAGGTCTCGGGCGGGCAGGGGAACGAGGTCGAGGCCGACGCGGGCGGGGCGGGGCGGGGTCGACACCCATCCCTCGGCGGTCTTCAGGCGCAGGTTCGGGACTTCCTCCAGGGGAATGCCCTTGTCCAGCGCCTGTGCCAGGGCGGGCATGGTCTCTTCGCCGTCGTCCATGATGATGGCGTCCACGGAATCATCCTCCAGGGGGCCGTTGAAGGCCATCGCCGCATGCCCCCCTACCAGGATGAAGGCGTCCGGCGAGGCCCGCCGGACCTCACGGGCCGTCTCCACCACGCGGTCGTATTCCAGCGCATGAAGGCAGGATATGCCCACGACACGGGGCCGGGCGCGCCTGACCCACGTTGCCGCTCCCGGCCGGAAGCGGAGGTCCGCGATGGTTACGGAATGGCCCAGGGGGAGCAGGGCGGCCGCCACATATTCAAGGCCCAGGGGCTCGACCCGGAAAAAGGGGCCGAGCCCGAACTGTTCACTGCCCGGATGGGGGCGCAGGAGAAGGATGTTCATGGTCAGCCTCGTACACTCTCCAGCTCTTCCCAGCGCCGGTATGCCTCTTCAAGCCCTTTTTCCAATTCCTGTAGCCGGTTGGTCAGTGCGGCCACCTCATCCCCGGCGGTCCGGTAGAATTCCGGGTCCGCCAGGTTACCGTGAATCTCTTCGACCTCTTGTTCCATTGCCGCGATGGTGTCGGGAAGGGCTTCCAGTTCCCGCTGTTCCTTGAAGGAGAGCTTGCGCGGCTTTTCCTCCGTCCGTGGCCGCTGCCTTTCACGGGTTGGCGAAGGCGCGCCGCATTGAGCGGCAGTCGAAGCCTCAGACTGGCGCAGCCAGTCGTCATAGCCGCCCACGTATTCCTTTACCCGCCCGTCCGGGTCAATGGAAATGGTGCTGGTGACCACGTTGTTGAGGAAGTCCCGGTCGTGGCTTACCAGGAGCAGGGTGCCGGAATATTCCAGCAGCAGGTCTTCCAGCAGGTCCAGGGTTTCGGCGTCCAGGTCGTTGGTGGGCTCGTCCATGACCAGCACGTTGGACGGTCTGGTGAAGAGCTTCGCCAGGAGCAGCCGGTTGCGTTCTCCGCCGGAGAGTATGCGTACCGGGCTGCGCGCCCGTTCCGGGGAAAAGAGGAAATCCTGGAGGTAGCCGATGACGTGGCGCGGCCTGCCGTTGATGATTATGGTGTCGTTTCCTTCTCCCACGTTCTCCTGAACCGTCTTGTCAGGGTCCAGTTGTTCGCGCATCTGGTCAAAGTAAAGAGCCTCCCGCCGCGAACCGAGCCTGATTTCTCCGCTTTGGGGTTGCAGTTCCCCCAGCAGCAGGCGCAGGAGGGTGCTCTTGCCTGAGCCGTTGGGACCGATGATGCCGACCCTGTCTCCCCTCATGATGGTAGTGGAGAAGTCCCTGATTACGGGTGCGCCGTCATAGGAAAAGGAGACGGCCTCCGCTTCCGCCACCAGCCTGCCGGAGCGCTCCGCCTCCTGCAACTGCATCCTGGCCGCGCCCGCGCGCTCCCGCCTCTGGCTCCGTTCTTCCCGCATCTTCTTCAAGGCCCTGACCCGTCCCTCGTTGCGGGTGCGTCGCGCCTTTATCCCCTGTCTTATCCATGCCTCTTCCCGGGCCAGTTTCTTGTCGAACAGCGACTGTCGGGTAATTTCCGCTTCCAGCAAGGCTTCGCGCCTTTCCATGAAGGCATCGTACCCGCAGGCAAAGGCAAAGAGCCTCCCCCTGTCCAGTTCGGCCACACGGTTCGCCACCCGTCGCGCGAAGGCCCTGTCGTGGGTAACGAACAGGAAGGTCTTTACTTCCTTGAGCAGGAATTCTTCCAGCCATACGATGGTGGCGATGTCCAGGTGGTTGGTGGGCTCATCCAGAAGAAGTATGTCCGGCGAGGAAATCAGGGCGCGGGCCAGGAGCGCCCGCCTTTTGGTGCCGCCGGAAAGGGTGGTGAAATCGGCGTCCGGGTCCAGGGAGAGACGGCCGAGGGCGCGTTCCACCTCCTGGTGCAGCCGCCATCCGCCCGTTTCTTCCAGTGTCTTGTGGATCTCTTCCAGGCGTCTCAGGTGTTGGTCGCCCCCTTCCGTTGCCAGGCGGAGCCCCACGTGATGGTATTCGGTCAGCAGCAGGGCGGATTCGCCCATGCCCCCCGCTACCACATCGAACACCGATCCGGACAGTTCCGGTGGAGATTCCTGGGAGACGAGGGATACGCGCAGTCCCTGACGGCGCATGATCCCGCCGTCGTCCGGGGCAAGTTCCCCGGCAAGGAGTTTCAGGATGGTGGACTTGCCAGCGCCGTTACGTCCCAGGAGGCAGAGCCGGTCTCCCTCTTCGATCTGGAGTGAAGCGCCGTCAAGGATGGGCGGGCCGCCAAAGGCCAGGTGGATGTTTTGCAGGGATATGAGTGACAAACCGGTCCTTTCGTTCAGTAATGTCCATCAGGGTTTTTCAGTCAAAAATTCACCCTCTCCCTGGCCCTCTCTCACTAGAGGAGAGGGGAGACCATATATCCCCTCCCTTTGATGGGTGGGGCCGGGGGAGGGTGCCAGGATGAAAGTGAAACAGAGGGGATTTTCGCGCTACCTGCGCCTTCCGCCGCCGAACAGAGAGCCCAGAACCCCGCGGATGAGCTGTCGTCCCAGTTGGCTTCCTATGGCATGGGCCGCGCTCTTTGCCAGGGCGCCGATGAGTTTTCCAGTCTCGGATGGGACTGCCCGCGGTTCCCTTTCCTTGGGCGTCTGCTGAAGGATTGGGGTTGACTGCTGTGCCTTCTGGCGCAGCTTTTCGTATGCCGATTCTCGGTCCACGAGCTTTTCATAGGCCCCGTACAGGATGGACCCGCGCGCAATGGCCCGTATTTCATCCGGCGAAAGGGGAGGGAGGCTGCTGCGGGGCGGCATGACAAATGCGCGTTCCACCATGCCCGGCGTTCCCTTTTCATCCAGGAGAGAAACAAGGGCCTCGCCCACTCCCAGTTCCAGAATCGCGGCCGCTGTGTCCACTTCCGGATTGGCGCGGAAGGTTTCCGCCGCCGCCCGCACCGCCTTCTGGTCTCTGGGGGTGAAGGCTCGCAGCGCATGCTGGACCCGGTTGCCCAACTGACCGAGAACCTTGTCGGGAATATCGAGGGGGTTCTGGGTTACGAACCAGACGCCGACTCCCTTGGAGCGGATGAGACGCACCACCTGTTCGATCTTGTCCGACAGGGCCTGGGGTATGTCGTTGAAGAGCAGGTGGGCCTCGTCGAAGAAGAAGACCATCTTCGGCCTGTCCGGGTCTCCCACTTCCGGGAGCTGCTCGAAGAGTTCGGCCAGGAGCCAGAGGAGGAAGGTGGCGTAGACCTTGGGCGATTGCATCAGCCTTTCTGCGGAAAGGATGTTGACCATCCCCTTCCCTTCGGCGTCGGTCTGTATCAGGTCGTTGATGTCCAGGGCCGGTTCGCCGAACAGCCGGTCTCCGCCCTGCTCCTCCAGGACGAGCAGGTTCCGCTGAATGGCGCCGATGCTGGCGGTGGAGATGTTGCCGTATTCGTTCTTGAAGCCGGCGGCGTTGTCTCCCACGAAGCGGGTCATCTCCCGCAGGTCTTTCAGGTCCAGGAGCAGCAGTCCGTTATCGTCGGCAATCCTGAAGATGAGATTGAGGACCCCGCTCTGGGTGTCGTTCAGGGACAGGATGCGCGACAGGAGCAGGGGACCCATCTCGGAAACCGTTGTCCTGAGGGGATGCCCCAGGTCGCCGAAGATATCCCAGAATGTGACCGGACAAGCCTTGTAGCTGAAATCCGTCAGGCCGAGTTTTTCGACCCGGTCCGCTATCTTGGGGTTGTCGCCCCCGGGTTTCGCCATGCCGGACAGGTCTCCCTTTACGTCCGCCAGGAAGACCGGAACGCCCAGGTCGCTGAACTGTTCGGCCAGCACCCGCAGGCTTACCGTCTTGCCCGTGCCCGTAGCGCCGGCTATGAGGGCGTGGCGATTGGCCATGCGGGGCGAAAGAAGGAGCTCTTCCTTTCCCTTGGCGACACGTATCGAGGCGGTCTGCATAATTCTGGTTCCTCCCTGTTTCGTAGTGTCCGTTATACGCTCGTGTCAGTCCATTATCTCGGGATAGAGCTTTTTCATGCATTCCGGACAGATGCCGTGAGAAAACTGGGCCTCTGTCTTCGCCCTGAGATAGTTTTCTATGGGAATCCAGCTTTCCTGAACTTTAGGATCGGCGCCTTCGAGTCGTATTTTCTTGCAATTTGAACAGATTGGCAGGATCCCTTCCAATTTCGTAATGTGAGAAAGTGCTTTCTCAAGTTCAACGATCTTGTTTCTGAGAGCTTTCTCATTCTGTTCAAGAGAAATGATCATGGAGTTGAAGGCTTCGGAGAAATCGCCCATGAAGTCGACACGTTGTTCATAATCTCCCTTGGCTACACGGGTTGCCTGCCAGGTGAGGTGGAGGAGGCGCGAATGCAATTCCTTGAAAGGTGATGCCAGGAAATTACGGGACCGCATTCTGATGCCATGCAGTTCACCTCGCGATAACGGTATGATGAAAGAGTGTATCTCTTGCATGAAATCGATGAGTTGATTAACTGTTTCCCCGAGCATCCGGTCAGTTCCGGCATCATCTGCTTCCAGATTAATCTTCTCGGGAATATTGCCCTGCAGGAGTGATGCGAGTCTTTCAAGGACCTTTTCGTTCATATGTCGACCGTAACCTGTCGCGCATCAAAACGGCAGACCCTCTCACCGCTTGCCCAGCAATCAATCTCTCGTACCGAAAAGGGCTTTCCGGTGTACGCCTCGAAAATACCTGCGATGAACCCCTCATCATAGTGGCACACGACTTCATCCGTGAACGGAAGTCCCGAGCAGTCGAGATCTTCGGCAACGGTCAAGGTGAACCTCATGGTATCCAGATCTGCCTCTTCAATCCTGAGAATCCCGAGGGCCTGCTCTTTGAGCAATCGCTGTAATTGGGCAATAAACTCGTGTAAACCGAGCTCACGGTTCAGGAGATTTTTGCAGAACTGGGCGCCGGCAAGCCTGCCGGCCTTGATGAAAATGTCATTTGTCCTGTCTGCGCCCAGTTCGGAAATCAGCACATCCCGCAGGGTGTACTGGAGCAGACGATAAGCCATTACCGGCACGGCCAGGCCAAGGTTGGGGCGTCCCACTTGGATGTCACCCAGGTCTTGCCACTCGAATGTCTTTTTTTCACGTTCTTCTTTGAACATCGTAGCTCATGCTCCTTATGGCGCCCCGGCAGGCTACGCCCGGTGGGAAGGGTGAATTATTATTCTTCCTTGAGCCATGCCTCAATCCCGGCCATTTCCGTTTCCCACGCCTGGCCGAGGCGGATCTCCAGAAAAGTGGCATAGAGGCTGTCAAACAATTGCAGGCCGGTTTCCAGCAGGCTCATCCGTTCGAAGAAAACCGCCTCCCGTTCGCTTTGCGGGTCAACGGTATCGTCCTTTTCGATCTGCACCTTCGGGGACTTGAAAGAGGCGAACTGAAACATCTCGCTTTTCAGTGTCAGTTTCCATTCGTTCTCGTCTTTTTCCAGGTACAGGGCGCCTTCGGTGATCCCCTTGCCGGTGCGGAGGGCCATGCGCACCTCGCCGAAACGGTCCTGGGGGCCCGACGCGGTGAACTTCTGGTTTCCCTCGTCTCCGCCGCCGCAAAGGACCAGCCGGTCGTTGACATAGGCCGTGAAGGCCTCGCCTTCCGTGGCCGGTCCGGGCCTTGAAACGCGGTATTCCGCCGAATCGTGCAGGGTGCGGTAGGTGGCCCACAGCAGAAAGTCCCTTCCCAGCCACAGGTTGCTCTTGATCAGGTCCAGGGCAGCCTCGGAGCCGGCCCGGTTTGCCGCCTGGAGCGCCTCCCTGAGGGGTTCCGGCGCTACCTGCCCGGCGCGGGCAAAGGGGTGAACGGCAATGAGGCGCAGACCTTCGAAGGTTTTCTTGAAGAGGGTCTCGAAAAGCTCGAGAGTCCTGGCGCTGACGGATGCGACCGTAAGTATTTTATTTCGGGTGTCCCACACGGCATCGCAGGTGGAAGGCGCCGGGAGGGTGCGGGCCAGAAGCGAGGCGCGAACCGATTCGCGCATTTCCTCCCTTTTCTGTTTGGGTACCCGGCGGTAGCCGGGGTTGGCCGCCAGGTACTCCTCTTCCGCCACCCTCTGATAGGCGCGCAGCAGGGCGCCGGGAATGGAGCGTTTGTCCTGGCGCAGGGTGAAAAAGAGATAGTGGTCGCGCCAGAATGCCGAGGGCACGCTGAAATCGCTGGAACGGTGGTCGTCGGGGGTGACCCACCCTATGGACAACTCTTCTGTCACCTCGTCGATGGGGATGAAGCCGTTTTTCGTGAGGCGCTGGGACACCCATTCAAAAAGGTCCATGACCGGGATGTCGCCCGCCACCCTGAACTGGCTGATACTGACGGTATTGGAAAGGATTCCCACGGGTCGTGCTCCTTGTATTGATGTCAAAAATAAACATGGATACACTCTTTTGGGGGAAGGGGCAAGCAAATTATGGACCCTGAAAAAGCAGGCGTGGGGGGTGGCTGGGCGCGCTGCGAGGAGGGGGCTTCAATGGCGCATGGGGGCGGAATGCCGGGGGTGGAGGCAGTGATTCCAGATTCCGGAATTACTGCCTGTAATTATCGAGAAAGGCCATCAATTCACCGGATGAAAGAGGAGGGCTTAGAAGGTATCCCTGGATGTCGTGGCATCCGTGTTCCCGCAGAAAATCCATCTGTTCAAAGGTTTCCACTCCTTCGGCTATTACCCTCAGTTTCAGGCCACGAGCCATGGCGATAATTGCCCTGGTAATGGCGCTATCGTCCGCGTCGTGGGGGATTCCTTTGATAAACGACTGGTCGACCTTAAGATTGTCCAGGGGAAAACATTTCAGGTAATTGAGGGATGCGTATCCGGTTCCGAAATCATCGATGGCAAGGCTAATTCCCATGCCCTTGATCTCTCTCAGCAGGGTGACGGTCTTGTCCAGGTTTTCCATCATCGAGCCTTCCGTTATCTCCAGCTCCAGCCGGGAAGGATCGATTGCGGTGTCCTGCAGCATGTCTTCCAGAAGCTTCGCGAGGGGATAGTTTTTCAACTGGCGTCCGGAAAGGTTTACCGCAACGCTGAGGCTCGCGAAACCGGCGGTCTTCAGTTCCTTGATCTGCTCGCAGGCCTCTCTTAGCACCCATTCACCAATGGGGATGATGAGGCCGGTTTCTTCCGCCAGATGAATGAAGTTGCCGGGCGGCACCAGGCCCCAGCGCGGATGCCGCCATCTCAGAAGGGCTTCAACTCCAGTGATCCGTCCGCTGACCAGTTCGCGCTTGGGCTGGTAATTGAGGAAAAACTCATTGTTTTCAAGGGCATGCCGCAGGTTTGTCTCCATTACCAGGCGTTCTTCGGCCTTGAGGTTAAGTTCGGCGGAGAAATACTGGAATGCGTTCCGCCCCCGTTCCTTGGCCAGGTACATCGCTGTGTCGGCATTTTTCAGCAGCCTCTCTCCATCGTTTCCGTCATTGGGGTACATCGCGATCCCTATGCTGGTGGTGATGAACACTTCCTGGGAACCCAGTAGATAGGGTGGCGCCATGGATTCGAGAATCTTTCGCGAGACCCCTGAAACAACGTCCGTTGATGTAACATTGTTCAGCAGAATGACGAATTCATCTCCGCCCATCCTGGCAATAGTGTCATAGGACCTGATCTGTCCGCCCAGTCTTTTCGCCACTTCCTGGAGTAACTGGTCTCCGGCCGCGTGGCCGAGGGTGTCGTTAATCACCTTGAAACGATCCAGGTCGAGAAACAGCGCCGCGAGCATCTGGCGGTGGCGTTCCGCCCTTTTTATGCCCTGCCGGAGCCTGTCGTGCAGCAGCAGCCGGTTGGGCAGTCCCGTCAGGGTGTCGTAATAGGCCAGCTTCTGGATGTTGATTTCGGCCCTTTTCAGTTCCGTGATGTTTTCCTGCACCACGACCGTTCTCCTGGGTCCATCTCCGGTAAAGCGGTTAACCGTGGCAAGAAACCATATCTGCCCTCCAGGGGATTGGCATGGATATTCGAGGGAGAAACAATCCCTCTTTTCCATCATCACGGATCTGATTCCGGCCTTGAAGGCGCTTGCGTATTCTTTTTCCCTGCCCCTGGCGTTATCGCAGGCCTCAAAATAATTGGCGCCCTCTACCGGGGTTTGCAGGACGGATGCGCTGCCGCCGGCGCAGTTTCTCCATTGCTGGTTCACAGCGATAACGCGCCCGCTCTCGTCAAGGATGGCCACGTGTTGAGGAAGCGCCTCAAGGGTGGAACGGGCGAAACGCTCCGATTCCTTCAGGATTTCGGAGGCCAGGAGGCTTTCTTCCGCGCCTTCCATGGCCATGGCCACGATCCCCATCAGTTTCTTGTCTTCTTCCGTGGGGATAAAGTCTTCTTGATAGACAAGGCATAGTGATCCGGCGTTGGTTCCGGCGCATCGGACCGGAATTCCCACATACGTCGACAGGTTGTATCTGCGCACGTTCGGGTCCGTCTTTGCATGGCGTGAACCCGGGAGGTCACGGACCACCTGAATGTGGTTGTCTCCTTTCCCTATGACCTCGTGACAGATTCCGCTCCCTGTTTCCTCAGCCGCTTTGAAGCCCTCCGGCGTCCGCCATTGGGCCAGTGTGCGCAGATCCGCTCCGCTGACACGGTTGTAAAAGGCAAAGGAGGCCTCCATCAGTTCGCCGCACAAGGCCGTAAGTTTTCTGATGTTTTCCCGGGGGTCCGCCGTGAAAGCGAGAAAGCACTCATTGAGTTTCGTGAGCCGCTCTTCTATCCTCTTGCGTTCGGTAATGTCGTGGATGACCCCGCAGAGGAGCCTTCTCCCTTCAAAGGTGATGCGGTTCATGCTTATCACCACATAGGCCGGAGAACCGTCACGGCGCAGGATGCGCATTTCCCGGGACACCGGACTGTTGCCACGAAGCACTTCCCTTTCGATAGCGTTGACTTCATCCGTGTCCGGTGAAAGGATGTCTTTCAGCCGTATTTGCGCTGTTTCGCTGTCCGAATGGCCGATCATTTTCTGGAAAGACCTGTTTCCCTCCGTAATCAAGCCACTTTCTTCATCGATGAGAATGATGCCCTCGGAGGCCTGTTCGATAACTGTGCGGTAACGTTTCTCACCTTCCAGCCTCTTTTCCCGGGCAGCAAGGTATTTATCCATGAGAAAATAGGAGGCGCCGCCGCACAGCAGGCTCACAAGGAAGAATGAAAGAAGAAAGTAGTCGACGGTGGCGACTCCCTGACGATAGATGTGTCTTGGAGACCAGGTTTTCACCAGGAGGCACGGATTGCCGTATATATCACGCAGCATCGCATATCCGGCGGTGATATTCCGGGAAAGCGGCCTGACAAGGATTTCGCGGTTTTGGCTGATGAGATTCCTGGCTTCACGGAAATCCTCGGGCAAACGGTTGTCGTGGAAACTTTTCACCTGGATATTCAGGTGGGTCGTGCGGGCGATATCCCCTATTTCATCGGCATCCAGATATCGGCCCATGATGAGGAAACCGCGACCGGGGCCCTTTTTGTTGGATGGGAGTATGGGGTTGGCAACGATGAGCATAGGACCTTGCGGAAGAATTATCAGGTTTCCCCGGTGAGGAGTTGCGCCCGAAGCGCTCATCAGAAACGGGCTGTCCGGAGGCAATGCCCTGGAGAATAATTCTGGAACAGACGTCGGCCTGGAAGAATGCAGATCAAAGGCTTTGGAAAATACCAGCCGACCCGCGGTGTCGTAGTAGGCTATGAGGTTGAGTTTCAGGTTGATAAAGGTGGTGTCGATCAGATTTGCGCTTATGTACCTTCTGTTGGTGTTCCGGATGAACTCATAGGAATCGTCCCAGGTTGCGTAATCGTTCGCCACGCGCTGGAAAGCATTGATGTCTCCGCTGAGGGCGTCCAGTACGCGCTGAACGTTCTTTCTTGTTCCTTCTTCTTCGATGCTGATGAAGCTCCGCAGCAGGGTGAGCCGGGAAATTATGAAGAGGGAAAGAATCAATATGGAAAAAGATGCGATTATTATGGTTATTGGTTTCCAGCGGACGGCCATGCGGTTCCATTCCTTTCAATCAGATTTCCCTCTTGGAATGTATATGGTTTTTGCCGATTTCAGGAAGACTGGAGATCGTGGAAAAATCTTCATAAAGTATATCCGAGATAAAATGGTCGGCAATCATACGGGGAGGCGCTTTGGCCGGCCTGTCCGGAGCAGGAAAATAGCTGCTTCCCGAACACAAAAAAGCCCGCGAAGCGGGCTTTTTTGTCCAGAGAGGGGGGAGGTGGTACTATTTGGCCGGAGGGGGCGCGGGCCTTCCGCCGTGCATCATGTGGCCATGCCCCATGCCTTTGTTGCCCCATGGGCACTGTGCCTGGAATTTCGACTTCTGTTCCGGGGTCAGGATCTCGCCGATCTTTTCCTGGTGCTTCACCCGCAGTTCCTGCATCTTCGTCATCCGCTGGTCGCGGGTCAGTTTTGCGTCGTCACGGACGGCTTTCATCTCTTTGGCCTGTTCTTCCATGATCGGGGAGATCTTCGCCTTCTGATCCGCGGTCAGTCCCAGGTTCGTGGACATCCATTCAAGGCGGGTTGCCGGGTCCATGGCGCGCATCCCTTTTCCGTGGCCACCCATCATTCCATCCTTTCGAGCCTTGGCGCGCTTAGCCGCATATTCTTTCATCTTGTCGGCCTTTTCCTTCTGCTCGGGGGTCAGGATCGCGGTAATGCGCTCATGGCAGGTGTCGCTGATTTCCTGCATCTTGGCGCGGCGTTGATCCCTTGTCAGGGAACCGTCTTTGAAGACTTCCCTTTTTTTGGCGAACTGTTCATCCAGGATGGGGAGAATCTTGATCCGCTGTTCATCGGTGAGCGAAAGGCGTGCGGTGATCATATCCAGATGGGCGCCGGGCCCCATCTGATGCATCCTTGCCTTGTGATGTCTTTTGCCATGTCCCCACTTGGCGCCCGGACCAGGTTGCGCGGGAGTTATCTCCACCGTGCCCGCCAGCAGGGCCAGCACCGCCGCCATTGCAATCGCCAGTTTCGCTTTTGTCATTTTCTTTCTCCTTTCAGTGCGTTTTTTGTTACCGGATTCATTGTAACGTGTTTGCGGATTAAAACGAGCCCGCTCCAGGCTGGTTGACAAAAAAATCCCGTCACCGTTTTATGGTGGCGGGATTTTTTTCTCTGGAGGTAATTTTGTGTGTTTCTAGGGTGAAAAGTTCCTGTTCATCAGCGCGATTGTCGACCGGTCTTCATTGGAGGAGCGGTGGCTGTGGAGGCGCCGTTGGCGTCGCGTTGTCTTCCCTTTGCGGGCCTTGCCGCACCGGCGGCGGACTGGTTTTTCGCTGCCGGCTTGCGTGCGGGTCGCGCGACCCGGGGAGGGCGGGCGAATTCAATGTCTCTTTGCGGCGCCGGCGCCGAATAGTCGAAGCCTTCGATGGCGCGGCGTTCGAGGGGCGCTTTCAGGAGGCGCTCTATGGTTCTTATCATGACGGCGTCATCACTGGTGGACATGGTATATGCGTCCCCTGTCCTGGCGGCGCGTCCGGTGCGGCCGATTCGATGAGTGTATGCCTCCGCCGTGTCCGGCATGTCGTAATTGATGACATGGGATACCTGGGACACGTCGATGCCGCGCGCCGCGATGTCGGTCGCCACCAGTATCTGGAAGGTTCCGTTGCGAAACCCGTCCAGAGCGGCCTGCCTGCGGTTCTGCGAGAGATTGCCCTGGAGGGATGCGGCGCGGAAGCCGGCCTTTTCCAGTTGTTCACCGACGCGCTTCGCCCGATGTTTTGTCCTGGTGAACACGAGTACCGAGCCGGTGTCTGTGCGTCTCATCATCTCCAGGAGGAGGGCTGTTTTCAGATGCTGCGCAACGGGGTAGAGGGCGTGGCTGACCGTTACCGCAGTCCCGGGAGAGCCTGCCTGCGCCGTAACCGGATCGGTGAGTATCTCCGAGGCGAGTTTGCGGATATCCGCGGGCATGGTGGCGGAAAAAAGGAGAGTCTGCCGTTTTGCCGGCACATGGCGAAGCAGGCGCCTGATATCGGGGAGAAAGCCCATGTCGAACATCTGGTCCGCCTCGTCCAGCACCAGAAATTCCAGGTGGGAGAGGTTGATCGTCCCCTGGCTGAGGTGGTCGAGAAGTCTTCCCGGGCAGGCAACGACTATTTCCGCGCCCCGTTTGATCTTTTCGGCCTGTGGATTGATCTTGACGCCGCCGTAGACCGTCACGCCGCGAAGCCGGGTGTTGCCGGCCAGGACCTGTATGGACTGATGAATCTGTTCCGCCAGTTCGCGGGTGGGCGCCACAATAAGCGCCCTCACCTTGCCTCGCTCGCCCGTCATCAGACGATGGAGGATCGGCAGGGCGAAGGCAGCGGTCTTGCCCGTACCGGTCTGCGCCAGGCCCATGACGTCTCTGCCTGCCATGATGGGCGGGATAGTCTGGCTCTGGATGGGGGTAGGGGTTGCGTAGCCCGCAGCTGTAATTCCCGCCGCTACGCTGGGATGAAAAGCAAATGTCTGAAAACTCATGAAACTCCTTGTATGGTGTGAGGTTATAAAAAAACCCCGGTTGGTTCCGGGGCTTATCGATGACGTTTTATTCCGGCTTCTTAAACTGCTGTGCTCGAACGTAGCAGTTCGTCGTGGTCATGTCAAGGGATTCGTTTGGGTATTTTCCCTGTGTATATGGAATAAGGGCGGCGCGATCCGGATGGTCCCTTGTCGCGCAGCAGAAATTTATTAAAATGAAAAAACATTACCTGTTGTCGAAAATGCGCATCGGCGGTGTCGTTATGTAATAAATTTAATATAAATAAAAACACAGTGATACCCGGCAAAAACCGGAAAAATCAGAATCAGAAGTGTATTGCAGTACACTTTTTAAAATATTTGATATTAAAGGAAAATACGGCTGAATAGCCGTTGTCGAAATATGTTGCGATTAATAGCGTAGAAATTGTGCGGGCACATCTCCTGGTATAATTTTCATTATGGTTGAAATATCGCTTGCAAGCCCGATATGTAATATGATAAATAACGAACACTGTGATCTTGCTGGAATTCAATATGAATAAAACATATCCGGCAACCGGGTAACCACCCGGCGGCACGAAGACTAAAAATCAGGACAGGCGCTTATTTCGTCCTCCGCTTTCCGCGGACCCAACGAAACCCGCAATGATACCGGCTAATGCTCGGTATCGCCGCGGGTTTTTCCGTTTTCGCCCCCGGGCGGTCTTCCATGGAACGCGCGTTTAACCGGGCATTGCCCGCTAAACATACCAAAAGGAGGAAAATGTATGATTAAGAAGGTTCTCAACGTCAACGGAGTCGAAAGAACGCTTATCGTTGACCAGGAAGCGCTGTTGTGCGACGTGCTGCGCAAGCAGCTTCATCTGACCGGAACCAAGGTCGGCTGCGGCACCGGCCAGTGCGGCGCGTGCAACGTTATCGTGAACGGCAAGCTGATCCGTTCCTGCGTCACCAAGATGAAGCGGATCGAAAACTGGTCCACGATTACCACTATTGAAGGGATCGGCACACCGCTGAATCTCCATCCGCTGCAGAAGGCCTTCATCTACCATCACGCCATCCAGTGCGGATTCTGTACTCCCGGATTCATTGTCTCCGCCAAGGCCCTTCTTGACCAGAATCCCAACCCGACCCGCGAAGACGTCCGCGACTGGTTCCAGAAGCATCGCAACGCCTGCCGCTGCACCGGTTACATCATGATCGTGGACGCCGTCATGGACGCCGCCAAGGTGCTCCGCGGCGAGATGTCCGAATCCGCCCTCGAATACAAGCAGCCGGCCGACGGCAGGGTCTACGGCACGCGCATTCCCCGCCCCACCTTCGTCGCCAAGGCCTGCGGCCTCTGGGACTTCGGCGAGGACATGGCCACCCAGCTTCCCGAGAACACCCTGCAGTGCGCCCTGGTGCAGCCCAAGGTTTCCCACGCTATCATCAAGGGCATCGACACCTCCGAAGCAGAGAAAATGCCGGGCGTGTTCAAGGTCGTTACCCACAAGGACGTCAAGGGCAAGAACCGCATCACGGGTCTGATCACCTTTCCCACCAACAAGGGTGACGGCTGGGATCGTCCGATCCTGAACGACGACAAGATCTACCAGTACGGCGACGTTGTGGCCATTGTCTGCGCCGACACCAAGGAAAACGCCCAGGCGGCGGCCGAGAAGGTCAAGGTCGACCTGGAAATCCTGCCCGCATACATGAACGCCCCGGCGGCCATGGCCGAAGACGCCATCGAGATCCACCCGGGCACGCCGAACGTCTACTACACCTGCTACGGCAAAAAAGGTGACGAAGTAAAACCGATTATCGAAAAGGCTGCTCATACCTTCTCCGGCGAATACTACCTGCAGCGTCAGCCTCATATGCCCATCGAGCCGGATGTCGGCTTTGCCTATATCGATGACCAGGGCAGGGTTGTCATCCATTCCAAGTCCATCGGCATCCACCTGCACCTGTTCATGATCGCCCCGGGCCTGGGTGTCGAGCCCGATCAGATCGTCCTGGTACAGAATCCCACGGGCGCAACCTTCGGCTACAAATTCAGCCCGACCATGGAGGCCCTGGTGGGCGCCGCGGCCATGGCCACAGGCCGTCCCTGCTTCCTGGGCTACGACTGGTACCAGCAGCAGACCTACACCGGAAAGCGTTCGCCGTCCTATCTGAAGGGTACTATAGCCTGCGACGCGGAAGGCAAAATGCTCGCCATCGAAGCAAGCTGGAACCTGGACCATGGACCTTATTCCGAGTTTGGCGACCTGGTAACCCTGCGCGGACAGCAGTTCGTGGGCGCCGGCTACGACATCAAGAACCTGAGAACAACCGGCAACACCGTCTGCACCAACCACGGCTGGGGCTCCGCCTTCCGCGCCTATGGTTCGCCGCAGGCGTTCATGCTGAGCGAATCAATGGTCGACGAACTCGCCCGCAAGGCAGGCTTCGACCCGTTCGAGTTCCGCTACAAGAACATCTACCGTCCGGGCGCAACCACTCCGACCGGCCAGGTTCCCGAAGTATTCTGCTTCGAGGAGATGTTCGACCTCATGCGTCCCAAGTATTATGAAGCAAAGGCGAGAGCCAAGGCCGAGTCCACCGACACCATCAAGCGCGGCGTCGGCGTCTCCCTCGGTATCTATGGTTGCGGCCTCGACGGCCCGGATACTTCCAACGCCTGGGCCGAACTGCTCCCCACCGGCGACGTGATGATCGGCAACGCATGGGAAGACCATGGCCAGGGTTCCGATATGGCTACGGTGGCATTCGCCCACGAAGCGCTGCGCGCCCTCAACCTGAAGCCTTCCCAGATCAAGCTGTGCATGAACGACACAAGCCTGACTCCCAATGCCGGTCCTTCGGGCGGCAGCCGTCAGAACGTTGTTACCGGCAACGCCATTGTCGCGGCATGCAGACTGCTTCTGGACGCCATGAAGAAATCGGACGGATCCTTCCGCACCTATGACGAGATGGTGAAGGAAAAGATCGAGACCAAATACACCGGCAGCTGGACAACCCCGTGTACGCATCAGGACGATGACGGAATCGGCAAGCCTTTCTGCATCTATATGTACGCCCTTTTCTGCTCCGAAGTGGCCGTGGACATCACCACCGGTAAGGTGGAAGTGGTCAAGATGACCTACGTTGGCGACAACGGCACCATCACCAACCGCGGCACCGTTGACGGTCAGGTATACGGCGGCCTCGTACAGGGCATCGGTCTGGCCCTTACCGAGGACTTCGAAGACCTGAAGAAGCACACCACCCTCATCGGTTCCGGCTTCCCGTTCATCAAGGACGTGCCGGACAACATAGAACTCATCTATGTTGAAACCCCTCGTCCCGACGGCGCGTTCGGCCAGGCGGGCGTCGGCGAAGGTCCTCTGACCTCCCCGCACGTCTCCATCATCAACGCGATTCACGATGCCTGCGGCGCCCGCATCAGGTCTCTCCCGGCATATCCGGAGAAGGTCCTCAAGGCCCTCAAGTCGGACAAGAAGGCCTACGATGTGGCCGATGCAATGGCGGACGGCTACATGTCCACCGGCGGTATCGACACGCTGAAGTAGTAAGCCGTTAATATCATGTGATTTCATGACATACATCTCGGGGCGAGTCCTGAAGGGATTCGGGACTCGCCCCGCCTTGCATGTTCTGAAAAGGGAACAATATGAATACGACAAATTTAAACATACTTCCCAGGAGCCCTCCGGGGGGGAGCCGGATTTCACGAGCAGACGGACTGGCGTGATCCGGGCCGTGGAGGGCCGGGGTTGTTCCGGTTCATGGAATATAGAGACGGGCGTGATTCAGGTCGTGGAGGACCGGTATCACGCCCGTCTTTTTTTTCAGGAGACGGTGTTATCCGAAGCCGGCCGTTTTCCTGGGCATAAAAAAAGCCCCGCAACCAAGGGCTTTAATCAGCGCCGGAATTTCCGGCCGGCGTGAGTGGAAGGAGAAAGCTGATTTTGTCTATTTGACCAGCAGCACCGAGCATTTTGCTCCGAGCAGGACATGTCTGGCGACGGTTCCCATCAGATATTTGGCCAACCCCGTGGCGCCGAGTGAGGATATTACTATCAGATCGATCCCTCTTTCGGCCTCTTCCTGCAGAATCTTGTCATAGGGCGTGCCTGACATGACATCCGTGGTAATGGTCACTTCTTTTGCTTCCGGAAATTTTTCCGTTTGCATGCGTATGCCTTTTTTCGCTGCTTCCATCATCTCGTCTTTCAATTGCATCAACAGGCCTTCACTGACCGGGTAGTCGATGGTGCACTGCTGGACAGGATCCTGGATCACATGGAGGAGATAGAGTTCGGCGCCGAACTGGCGGGCGATATCTATCGCCTGTTTGATGGCCTTGTCGGAATGGGCGGACATATCGGTGGGCGCGAGTATTTTGGTTGGCTTGAACATGTTTACCCCCTTTCTTTTAGCGATTGCTGAATTGCCGGAAGATTGTGCCAGGCTTTCTCCTGATTCAAATTATGCGGCAAAACAGGTTTTTTTCAAGAACATGATTCGGGTGTAAACAGGCATGACGACAATGGTTGTATTGGATTCATGTTCCGTCAGCGGAAGGGGTCTTTCAGGATATCGCCCAGTTTTCTTTCCGTCAGGATGACCGGCGTCACGCTCATCCCCACCCGAAGCAGGCGCCTGGGGTCGCTGGCGGAGTCGACCAGGATCTTCACCGGTATGCGCTGCACCACTTTCACATAGTTGCCGGTGGCGTTTTCCGGGGGGAGAAGGGAGAACGAGGCGCCCGTGCCGGCCATGATGCTGTCCACCTTTCCCCTGAAGGTCACGCCCGGATAGGTGTCCACCCCGAAATCCACCTTCAGCCCCGGTCTTACATGGGTCAGCTGGCTTTCCTTGTAATTGGCCGTAACCCATGCCTCGTCAAGGGCCACCAGCGCCATCAGCGGCTGGCCAGCCTGGATGTTGTTCCCCTGTTCCACCGACTTCCTGGTGATGTAGCCGTTCGCCGGCGCATATACCTTCGTGTAGGCGAGGCTGGTCCTGGCCTCCTCCAGCTCGACCCGCTTCTTTTCTATCTGGGCGTCCCTGCCGCCCGCGCCCGTGAGCCCCAGGAGGGCCTGGGCCTTGCGCACCGAACCTTCCGATTCCGCGAGCCGGGCCGCCGCCACCTTGCGGGCGGTTTCGAGCCTGTCCAGCTGTTCTTTCGGTATGACCTCCCGCTGAAACAAAGCCCTCCCCCTGGCAAGATCCAGGTCCGCCTGGTTCAGCCTGGCGCGGTCGGAGGCGGCTGCCGCCTTTGCCGCGTCCACTTGGGCGTAGGCGCCGGATGTCTCGTTTTTCGCCATGTCCAGCTGGGCCGCGAAATTCTCCACGCGGAGCCGGTAATCCACCGGGTCCAGTTCCAGCAGGAGGTCCCCTTTTCTGACGAACTGGTTGTCACGGACCATGACGCGGGACACATTTCCCGGCACGCGGGACGATATGGAATATACGTGTGACTCGATGAATGCGTTATCGGTTTCCACGTGGGTCTTGCTTTTGATCCAGAGACGCATGCCGAATATGCACGCGGCCGCTATCAGCAGAATGAGAACAATGCCCGCGTTTTTCCGTTTGCCGCCGCGTTTGCCGGGGGCGGGCTGTTTGCTTTCCCGCGGGGCGGGGCTGGTGATGTTTTCTTCAGACATCTGAATCCTCCGTGAAATGGGTTACAGCTCACCCTTTGCTTTCCGGATCCGGGCTGACGCCACCTGGTAGTCGAAGATTGCCCGGTAGTATTCCGTTCTGGTCTTGGTGAGAAGTGTCTGCGCGTCTATAACGTCTGTGGCCGTGCCCACATGTTCCTGGTAGCGATCCTTGTTGATGCGCAGGTTTTCCTCTCCCTGCCTTACCGCCGTGCGCGCCGTCTCGATCCTCTCGGCGGCGATGCGGAGGTCGTTGATGGCCGTGTCGTATTCCAGCCGGATCTGCTCTTTGAGTGTCCTGAGATGTTCTTCCCCCCGCGACCTGGACTGTACCGCCTGACGGTAGCGGGATGTGGTGGCCAGGCCGTCGAAGAGGTTGACGCGAAGGCCCACGGCCGCAAAGAGTATTGCCTGTTCCGAAACCCTGTCGTTCTGAACATAATCCGCGCCCAGCCGCGCGAACAGTTCCGGGTAATAGAAGCTCCTGGTTTCCCTGACGGTCAGGTCGTCGGCGAGGATCGCCTTTTTCATGGCCTTGACCTCCGCCCTGGCGTCCGGGTCGAAGCCGGCGCTGTTTTCCTTTCCGGCGCCGGCTGCCCCTTCGGAGTCGTCCCGGAGATCGAAGCGAAATGAGGCGGGCCTGCCTATGAGGTAATTGAGGTAGAGGCGGCCGTTGGCCACCCGGTTCGCCTCGATGAGACGCCGCTGCCTGCTGGCGGCCAGTTCCACCTCGGCCTGCAGCAAATCGTTGCGGGTTACCACCCCCTGCTGAAAGAGGTTCTTCGCCACCCGCATGTGGTCGGTCATCTGGACGACCTCCTCCTCCGCAGACTGGAGCAGTCTTTCGTACTCGAGGACGCCGTAGTAGGCCCGGACCACCTGGAGGAATACATCCTGCTCGCGGGCCGTGTAGCTGAAGGACGCCGCGTCCCTGAGCGCCAGGGATCTCTCGAAGCGGGCCGATGTCCGTCCGAAGTCGTAGATGGTCTGTTCGGCGGCAACGGTGAAATGGCCGTAACTCTCCTGCTGGGTTCTCATTCTCATGTTCATGTCCTGGATGATCATCGACTGCGGATCCTGCTGCACTGTGTAGCCTCCCTGGAAGTCAAGGCGGGGCAGGTAGCCGCTCCGCGCCGCCCCGATCCCCTCGGCCGCTACCTTTTCATCAAAGGCGGCCACTTTCAGGTCGGGGTTGGCTGTCGCGGCCATGCGCAGGCATTCCAGCAGGGTCAGGGTCTCCGCGCCGGCGGCGCTTGTCAGAAGGAGCGTTGCGCAGCAGATGGTGACGAGTATTCTTCTTGCCATTTATGTCCTCCCTGTCCGTTCCCCTTGCGTCCGCTGGAGACGGGCCGGTGGAGCGGTGAGTGATAGGGTGCGCGGTGTGTTACGGGTCCGGATTCGGAGCGACCCGGCCGTCATGGGGCGTATCGCGGTTTTTTCAGAAACCAGAGGAAGGGGATGATCACCAGAAACGAGATCCCCAGGACCCAGAAGATGTAGGTGTAGGCCAGAATGCCTGACTCCCGCTGCACGATCCTGTAGAGGATTCCCAGCGCCGCCTTCTGCGCGGATAGCGCATCCATCCCCTTGGCCATCGCGGCCTCCGTCAGTTCCCTGAACCGCGACTGAAACAGAGGATTGAACTGGTTCACGTGCCCCACCAGGTTCGCCTGGTAGAACTGGGCCAGGCGGGTCAGCATGGTGGCGGACAGGGCAATGCCCACGCTGCCGCCGATATTGCGCAGCAGGTTGTACATGCCGGTGGCGTTCCCCATCTCCACCTTGGGGATGTTGGCCAGGGTGAGCCGCGTCAGGGGAGGGAAGATCATGCCCAGGGCCGCTCCCAGCATGACGCGGGGCCACATGAAATCCCAATAGGACGCCTCCAGGGTGAAATCCCGCATGTGGAAGAGGGAAACAGCGCCGAGCGCCAGGCCCAGCAGGATAATCCATCTGCCGCTGCGCCGCTGGATATAGGCGCCCACGAGAGGCATGACGATGACGGACGCCACCCCGCCCGGCGCCATGACCAGACCGGCCATGGTGGCGCTGTATCCCATCATCGTCTGGAGAAAGAGGGGAAGCATCACCACTGAACCGTAGAGGCAGAACCCGACCATGAACATGATGAAATTGCCCGAGGCGAAGGAGCCGTCCCTGAAGAGCCGCAGGTTGACTATGGGGTGTTCGTGCTTCAGTTCGGCGTAGACGAAGAGGATGAGGGATATTGCCGAAATTATGGAAAAGGTGATGATGAATGAGGAATTGAACCAGTCGTCCTGCTGCCCCTTGTCCAGCACCACCTGCAGTGATCCTATTCCCAGGGTCAGGAGGGCCAGGCCCCAGTAGTCGATGGCCGCCTTGTGCCGCTTCAGGTAGGAAGGGTCGAATATGAAGTACCTGGCCATGATAACGGCGATGACGCCTACGGGGATGTTGATGTAGAAGATCCAGCGCCAGGACATGTTGTCCGTGATCCATCCGCCCAGCGTAGGGCCTACCACCGGGCCGAACATGGCGCCGATGCCGAATATGGCCATGGCCATTCCCCCTTCTTGGGGGGGGAATGATTCCATCATGATTGCCTGGCTCATGGGTATCAGCGCGCCCCCGGCCGCTCCCTGCAGGATGCGGAAGAATACCAGCGAGGCCAGGTTGGGCGCCATTCCACACAGAAAGGAGGCGAAGGTGAACATGATGATACAGGAGATGAGAAAGCGCTTCCGGCCGAACATCCTGGCCAGCCAGCCGGTCATGGGCATGATAACCGCGTTGCTTATGAGGTAGGAGGTGAGAACCCAGGTGACCTCATCGGTCCCCGCGTTGAGGTTCCCCTGCATGTGGGGGAGCGCCACATTGGCGATGGATGTGTCAACGATCTCCATGAATGCGGGGATCATGACCGTCAGGGTGATGAGCCACTTGTTTACCGGCTGAACGCGTTCACCTTCCATTGGCTTCCTTTTCCGGGAGCGGGCTTTCTTCCGCCGCCATTCCGCGGATGGCATGGAGGCTGAAAGAGAGGATCTGGCCGGATATCATGTCCACGTCCGTGGTGTCGAATCTGTGTTCCGGCGACATGCGGTCAATGACGGCTTTGCTGAAAAGGAAGAAAAGGCACTGGCTGATGACGCCCCGGCTGCAAGCCAGCACGGCTTCTTCCCTCGCCCCTTCGCCCATGAGTGTCCGCGTGATATCCACCAGGCGCCCGAACAGGGAGCGGATCCCCTCGTCGACCATCATGTCCAGGGCGCTGGTGGGTTGGGACATCTCACGCATTACCAGCTTGCCGAACACCATGTTCCTTTCGTCACAGGTTGTGCGCAGCAGAAAGGAGCGGATATAGGCGAGCAGCTGCTCCTCCGGCCCTGCGCCGGGGGCGAGCCCCCAGGTGAGGGGATACCTCTCATAGGCCGTTTTCCGGAGATGGCGGATGGTCTCGCGGTAGAGCCCTTCCTTGGAGCCGAAGTGATAGTTGACGGCGGACAGGTTTACCCCGGCCCGGCCGCAGATCATGCGTATGGTAGTCGCGGCGAAGCCGTGCTCGGCGAAGATGGCCGCCGCCGCGTCCATGATCCGGATCCTGGTTTCAGGATGTTGCGTTTCCATTCCAGTTACTCCTTCCGGCGCTGAAACCGGCCGCAGGGTCCAAGGAACTGTGGATGAACAGCATGGTCAAAATTGCGTTCAGATTCAGTTCAGATTTGGCTGAACTGATTGAACCAAACCGCAGACGTAGCAGGGCTACGTTGAGGATTTGGTGATTGAGGTTCGGTTAAAGATGACCTGAAGATGAGATGCAAGATACCCATGTTATTTGTTTATAGTTCCTAAGGGTTGGCTCAGACGCCCGACAGGTGTTTTTGCGCCTGTTCCCTTTTCACCGCGGTATCTCCGACCTCACTGGCCCAGTCCACGAACTGTTCCATCTGGGAGGCTATTGATTCGGGTACCGGCTTCCTGCCGAGGCCGAAGTCCACAACCTCCGATACGGGAATGCCGAGCATCCTGGATAACCGTTCATTATCGTATCCCACCAGGTCGCGGAGCTGGATGAATCTTTCGCTGTTCATGGCGCGGTCTCTTTGCGGAAAGTGTCGCTCAGGGAGCAAGCGTTTGTATCAAACGTTTGTTTGAAATGCAACAAAAAAATCCCGCTCATGCTACAGGCGGGATTCATCCTGAAAACGGCGGCCGGGGTGAGCGGAGGATGGCTTCAACCGCCCGGTCGGCCCATGTGTCTTAACCTGTGATTCTCAGGGGTGTCTGTCGGAGGGAAGGGCGCCGACAGGCGGGGTGGAGCCGGTTTTCGTGGAGGAATACTGCTCCTGGACTCCGTCCGGAGTCGTGGTCGCCCGCGGAAGTTGATCCGCCGGAGCGTAAAGCCTCCGGTAAACCTCGGCCGCGGCCAGGACCTTCTTGACATATTCGCGGGTTTCCGGGTAGGGAATGCTTTCGATGAATTCGTCCTCCCGCATGGAGGGGTTCTTTTTCAGCCAGCGGGAGACGGGCGAGGCCCCGGCATTGTAGGCCGCCACCGCGGAAACCCTGTTGCCGTTGAAACGAGCCAGCATCTGTTTCAGATAGCGGGTCCCCAGCCTTACGTTCAGGTCGGGGTGCTGGAGGCGGGCGGTTGTTATGGTTTCGCCGAGCCCTCTGGCGGTGTCCCGCGCCGTAGCGGGCATCAGCTGCATCAGCCCCACGGCGCCCGCCGGAGAGATGACCGAGGGGGAGAAGGTGCTTTCCGCGCGGATCAGGGCATAGGCCAGGTATTCGCTGATTCCGGCTTCGGGCGCATACCGGGATACGGAAGAGCTGAAGCCGGGGGGATACAGTATGGCCCAGGCAAAGCGGTTCGCCGAATCCCTTCCTGCCAGGGACGCCTCGTCGAAAAGACCCATGGCGTACCGGTAGTCTTCCATGGAGAGGTAGATGGCCGCCACGTCCAGAGACCTCTTGAAAACAACGCCCTTGCGTCTTCTCAGAGAGGCAAGCTCCATCCTTGCCTCCTGGCGGAGTCCCATGGAGGCAAGGACCCTTGCCCGCTCGAAACCGGGAGGAAGGGGGATGGTCGCCAGGATGGAGGGGTTGAGGGAGGGGATGGCGCCGGAAAGCAAGCCGTGCTCTCTTTCGGCGCTCAGGGCATAATATCCCGAGGGGTACTCCTTCACAAGGGCCGTGTAGGATTCCCTGGCCGCCTCCCGCATACCGGCCTTTTCCCTGGCGCGGCCTGTCCAGTAAAGCGCCTTTTCACGGCTGGCTGGTACGCTCGCAAGCTTTTCGAAGTTGGTCGCGGCGGCGGAATAATCTCCGGCCTGGTATTGCCACCAGGCTGTTTCCCAACGGGCGCGGGGCGCATGGGGGGAATCGGGGTATCTGTTCAGAAGTCTGGCCAGGGTATCCAGCGCCTCTTGCCGGAGGCCGGTTTTTTTCATGATGAGGGCCGTTTGCAGCAGGGCGTCTCCGGCCAGGTCCGGCCGGGGGGAGGTTTCCGCGATGCGCTGGAAGACGGCAAGGGCGTCCTTTTCCCTCCCGGAGCGTTCGAGGATTGCGGCGTGCCAGAAAGAAGACTCAACGGCGTATTCCGGGTAGGGCGGGTTTGTTGCAGAGAGACGGAGAAACGCATGTTCCGCTTCCTGGTATTTCCTGGAGCGGTACAGGGCCATGGCGCGCCTGAAGGCCAGTTTCCCCCTCAGATTTTCAGGCAGGGATTCGGGCGTAACGAGGGAGAAGGTGGCGGCGGCATCACGAAACCTCCTGAGATCAAAGAGGGTGGCGCCTCTCCGGAAAAGCTCTTCCCCGCTGTAGGGAGCTACCCGCGCCCCGGACGCGCGCAGCCGGATCAGGTCGGCCTCAGCTGTTGAGGCTATCTTTTTCGAGGGATAGGCAAGCCATATCCCCCGCAGTTCCCTGACCGCGCCTTCCAGGTCTCCCAGCCTTTCGCGGCAGAGGGCGCTTTGGTGGAGGGCCTTCAGCGCGTCTTCGCCGGACGGGTATATCTCGATACATCTAAGATACGCGTCAAGCGCCCCCTGGAAATCCCCCTTCAGAAAAAGGATATCCGCGGCCAGGAACTCGGAGGATCGCTTCAGTGGGCTCTGGGGGTAGTCTTGGGGCAGACGCTTCAGAAGCGGGATCGCCTCGTCGAAACGGGAGAGGCGTGTCAACGCCGTTGCCCGGTAGTAGAGGGCGAAGTCGCCCAGAAGGGGGAATGCGTCGGCGGCGCCGGTAAGTATCCGTTCCGCCTCGTCCCATCGCTTCATATGGTAGGAAGCCGCCCCCAGCATGAAATCCCGTTCCGGGCTGGTGGCTGTCCGGAGCGCCGCCTCGCGGGCGCCGTGGTAATCCTGCCGGGCAAGGCTGTCGGCTATCAAACGGTATGAAGCCTCCGCCGGACCGGGGATGGAGGCCCGCGAAACGGAGATGAGGCAGAGGGTGACGAGTATCAGAAATGTGATTTTCCGGTAAGGCATCTTGTTGTTCCTCAGGGGAGTTTCCGGTGAAAGGGACGGAACGGTGATGGAATGGCGCAGTTGCTGCTTCGCAAGTGTATACAACCGGGGCGGCAAAGGCAACCCGCTAAAGGCCCTGCCGCTGGAGAGGATGCCATCTCCTGACCACGAATCCCCGTTTTCCGTAGCCGCTCGCGGACGGGTACGAGTCGAGCGGCGTCCTGGTCGCCGTGATATCCCTCAGTGTTTCAACGAGACCCCGGAAAGCTACGCCGCTTTTCCCGCGGCCGAGGGCGAGAGAGCTTTCTATGACCCTTTTACCGTCAAAGACGATGATCACATGTCCCTTCCAGACAATGAGGTCCAGGGGGCGCAAGGAGGCCGCGATGCCTTGGACGCCCTTCCCCTCGATGGGCACGCCGTCGCCGAATGCCACCAGTGATGAGGTGTTTCTGGGGGTGAAACCGTCGGTCGCTTCATAGAGGAGACCCGAGCAGTCCAGGCCGCGCATGGTCCAGCGGCTTTCCGTGAGCGGGTCCAGGGGCCGGCCCGGCCGGGGCGGGTAGAAGGCGAGCATCTCTCTTATCCCTTCACGCCGGTTGCCACCCCAGACATAGCTTGTCCCCACGGCGGAGGCGAGCCTGGCAAGGATCATTTCCCTGTCGGGCAAGGTCTTTCGGCGGGATGGAAAGGGGGTGGGGGAGGTGCGGACGAAACGGCTGTCGATAAAGTATCCGGTTGAGGATGGATAGGGGTAGTCGTCCGTTGTCACCCGGTAAACAGGGGCCGGAGACCCGGCGATCACCTCTTCGACGCGGAAGGACGTTCCCGGAAGCGCGATGAATTCCAGCGCCCTTATCTGGCCCTGGGAGTCCACTGCCAGGGTCCTGCCGTCCTTTCCCCCGAAAACCGAGCGGAAATCAAGGGTATTGAGCACCGGTGCGTGGGAAACGGCCGCGGCGTAGGCCGGAACGGCGTCGGCGGAGGAAAGGGAAGGGGATACGGCGAAGAAGAGCGCCAGGGCAATAACAAGCCCGAACAGCGGCTGGCCGCCGGCAAGGAGAGGGCACCTGTGGCGGCGGGCGGGGCTAGTCAACTTCTTTCCTGTAGAGAATCGACCAGTGCCGGTATCTCTTTGGCATGTGGCTTCCCACGCAGCCGCTGACCAGGATAATCCAGAGGAAGGGTATGACCATGTCCGGGCGGAGATGGATGAGGCCCGATACGCCGATATGGATGATGCCCAGCATCCCTCTCCCCTGATGGGGCCAGTTCAGGCTGTGTCTGAGCTCAAGGAAAAGGAGGCCGCATCCCGTAAGGATGGTCAGGCCGTGCCAGATATGCAGCTGGCTGAAGGGGACATGCAGGGCGAAACCTCCGAACAGTGTTCCGGCTACGGCGATGTGGGCCGTCCGCAGGACTATGTCTGCGGGTCTCATCCATGCAGGCCGATGTTTCTTCCTCTCTTTTGTCTCGGTGGCCATTTCCGGCATTGTGTGGCTCCTGCTCAAGGGTTGTTTTTTGGGTTCCATACGGTCATTCAGCGGGGAGTAACGCGGCGCAGGAAGCTGATGAGGCACTCGTTGAAGGCGTCCGGTTTTTCCACGTTCACCATATGTCCGGCGCCGGGAATCACAACCAGTTCGCTGTCCGGAAGGCCGTCCGTGAGGATCCTCAGGTCTTCTCCCACAATGGTTCGGTCCTCTTCCGCGCCGATGACCAGGGAGGGTTTGGTGAACTGCCCCAGGAGGGGCGTGTAATCCTTTCTCTCCAGAAGCGCATGCAGGGTCCCCTCGACGCCGCGCGTGTCGGCCCGGCCCATCCAGCGGGTCATGTGTCCGCGCGTCTCCGGGTCCTTTGCCGATTCACCTGAGAACAGGTACGGGATAAACGCCTCGGTCACGGATCCGATGCCGAAGCGCCGGATCGTCTCCATGAATGCCATGCGTCCGTCCCGTGCCGCTTCATCATCCGCCGTGCCGCGGGTTACGATGAAACAGGCAGCGGCTATGCGTTCGGGAAATCTTTCCAGCATGTTGAGAAGGACATAGCCACCCATGGACATGCCCCCGACCACCGCTTTCCCGATGTTCAGGTGATCGAGGAGGGAGATGATGTCGTCGGCGAACAGGGACATGGAGTAGGCCCCTTCCGGCGCGTCGCTGTCGCCGAATCCTCTCAGATCGGGGGTTATCACCCGGAAACCGGCTTCGGTCAACGCGTCTTCCTGGGGGCGCCACATGCGGCGGCACAAGGGAAACCCGTGGATAAGGACGACAGCCGGACCTGTCCCCTTGTCCCCGTAGGCGAGGGATATGCCATTTAAAAACACTCTCATCCGTTCTTTCGGTGTGCAGTGGGGTCAGGGGGGACAGCAGGCGCAGACAGAGCGGAAGAGTGTGGTGCTCAGGTAGCGGTCGCCCCGGTCCGGGAGGATCGTAACGATGGTTCCGGAATCCAGCTCCTCGGCCATCTTCAACGCAGCGGCAATGGCCGCTCCGCCGGACATGCCGACGAACAGCCCTTCACGTATCGCCAGAAGGCGGGCGGTCTCGAAGGCGTCCTCGTCCTGGATGGTGATCTTCCCGTCCAGTTTTTCGGCGTGGTAGATCCTGGGGACTATGGCTTCCTGCATGTTTTTCAGCCCCTGGATCTTGTGACCGACGCGTGGTTCCACGCCGATGACCTTGACTCGCCCGTCTTGTTCCTTCAGATACGCGCCGGTTCCCATGAGGGTGCCGCCGGTTCCCATGCCCGCGATAAAGAGATCGATATCGCCGTCGACCTGGTTGTAGATCTCGGGGCCGGTGGTTTCGTAATGGGAGAGCACGTTGTTTTCATTGGCGTACTGGTTGGGCATGTAATATTCGCCGGGGCTTTCCTCAAGGATGCGGTGGGCGAGCCGGATGGCGCCGTCCGTGGCTTCGTGGGCGGGGGAAAGGACGACCTCGGCGCCGTAGGCCTCGAGGATGCTGCGTCTTTCCAGGCTCACGCACGCGGGCATGGCGAGCTTGACCCGGTATCTGCGCGCGGCGCCTATCATGGCCAGGGCGATGCCGGTATTGCCGGATGTCGCTTCGAGGATCGTCTTTCCGGACGTCAGTTCTCCCGACTGCTCGGCTTTGGAGATCATATAGTAAGCGGGACGGTCCTTTATGGAGCCTCCCGGATTGTTGCCTTCCAGTTTGGCCAGTATACGGACCCGTGGGTTCCGGTTGAGGCTGGTGAGTTCAACGAGCGGCGTGTTGCCGATGGCGCTTTCGAGGGTATGGGAGGGAGAGGGGTGGGACGCGGCGAGGGTCTTCACACGCCTGTTTTCACATGTTCTCATTGCGTTTCTCCGCGAGAAAGGATCGACTGAGCGTCAGAGTTCTATAGGTAGCATGTTGGCGGAATAATTACAAGAAGGATGATTCGCGGCTTCATTCATGGGCTATGGTGGACCATTGGCATGTGTCCCGCCTGTTGGCGGCCGGAGGAGCGGCGCCATTTCCTTCCCTTGGCGCGGGGGAGCATGATTTGAAGGACCCTGCCCAGAGGTGATGCGTCGTCACTCCTTGGCCGAGGTGATCCTTATGTCCACGGCTTGTACCCCTCCGGGTGGTATTTCCCAGGAATCGTTGTCTGATTGCCCTGGGCATAGCGGGTCGACATGATTTCTGCTCCGGCTTCGTTGATGCGGTCCTGGATGTTCTGGATTATTCCGGAGGTAATAGTGCAGCCACTTCCTGTATTTGCCAGTTCGGGTGGGGGTGTTTCTGGATTTGAGATGTGCTGCAAACTCGGTGAATATGACGTTAGGTAATGAACATAAGGAAATCTCCTTTGACTTCAATCATGAGCGGGAGTATGTTTTATTTCACTTCAGGAATGGAGCATGCCCGAATGGAATATTGATTCAGAAACGCTCAACTGTTAATTTGGAATGTTATCTCAGGTCATATATTATATATATCAATTGGTTACGTTAATATATGAAATCATATGAAAAATGGGGAGTTGAGCAGGGGCTCATCAATAAGGCGTTGAACCATAAGGAAATCATGACCAGACATAGAAATAAATCCATGGATTCAACCCTTGAGAATGGCTAGGCGGCGTAACGAAAAGTCACTGGCTGAAGCAGCTGCCGGGCTCGTGATGATGGTTGTCGCGTTGGCAATCCTCAGCCCTGTTTTTCGAGGACAGTTGATATCTACGCTGTCCATGATAATAGCCATTTTGTTTTTGGTTGGTGTAGTTGCGCTTATCATCTATCTAATCGTATACCTAAAGAAAGAGAAGGTGGTACCACAATCGGTGCGGCACATAAAACGTAGCCCGATAAGACCAGCCCCCGACAGCACAGGAGCATTCAATTCAGCACCATCCCCTGCAGGTTCAGCCCCAGCAGCGCCATTCGGATATTCCCCTGAAGAACAAGCGAGAATACAGGAAATCATCCAATCCATGCAGCCAGCACAGCACGAAACTTCTCCGTCCAAGCCTACAACCTGGAACGATACTGTACTCACTGAAATCGAGTGGAAGCGTTTTGAGACCGTCACCAAAGAATTCTTGGCTATGTCGGGATACGAGGCTCAAGAAACGAACATCGGCGCTGACGGTGGAGTTGATATACGGCTCACAAAGCCTGGCACGGAGGGTTTTAAGGGAATTGTCCAGTGCAAGGCATGGAACACGTACAAGGTAGGAGTGAAGCCGGTACGTGAACTTTTCGGCGTCATGGCGGCAGAAATGATCAAGAGCGGCATGCTGATTACTTCAGGGGCATTCACTGCAGAGGCGGAAGAATTTGCCAAGGGTAAAATGACGCTGATATCCGGCAGGAAATTTCTGGAGCTAATCTGGAAGCTCCCCGAGGACAAGCAGCAACGCCTACTGAATATCGCCCTTGAGGGAGATTACAGCACCCCTACATGTCCGCAGTGTGATATCAAGATGACATTGAGAGAAGGCAGGAAGGGTCGAAACCCAGGAAGCCAGTTCTGGGGTTGCGTACGATATCCGAGATGCAAACAAACCCTCGTTTACAAAGGACAGTAAAAAAAGGTTCAACCAGCGGCAACAGCGGTCTCCGCTGACGCTCCGCCGCTGGTGCCTTATGACGTTGACCAAGTCAAAGTCAGAAAAGGCAAAAAACTGAGAAGTTTCGTTGTAGTTCCAGCAGAGCCGACCGGAGTGAAAGGACACTGGCGATGCAGGCCGTGGCTTTTCTGCCGGTGAAGGAAACTGGCGGAGCTACATGGAAGAGTAAAGAAAACCGAAGAATTTACCGCCAGAGAAACATGACGGCAAAGATGAGAGACCACGTTGGAGTATAGCATTGAAATTATTGTATTTACTTGCAAGCTTGTTGCTACTGATACTTACACCCGTGGCCGCTTCGTCGAACGATGAAGACTGCGACTATGCTGGTACACAGACACAAATGAATGCCTGCGCGAAACGCGACTACGAAGCAGCGGACAAAGAGCTGAATTGTGTATATGGGCAATTAATGCGAACCCTAACGCCGACGAAGCAGAAGAAGCTTCAAAAAGAGCAGCGCGCTTGGCTTAAGGAACGAGACCCAAAGTGTCGCAAAGAAGCTAATGATGAAGCTGAAGGGGGATCAATGTGGCCTATGCTGTTTGATAGCTGCCGAGAAACATCTACAAAGGCTCGCATCAAGCAACTGAAACAATTGAAAAAATAACAGCCCCCAACAAATGCATCCACAAGGGTGCCGAAGATGGAAGCTGGTGGAGCTGCATGAAAGAGCAAACTAAACCGAAGAGTTTGCCGCCGGAGAAACATGACGGTAGAGATGAGATGCCAACCAGCCGGTTGCACGCCGCCCCGCCCGGAAAACCGACCGGGCGAAGCGGGTGAACCGGGCGCCCCGTTGTCCGAGAAACTATGAAAACAAAAGAGGATAAATTTACTCACGAACTTGAGGTATACCGGACAGAGGTTCAGTCGGCGATTCAGTTCTTCTATGCCTTTCTTGCAATCCACGCATCATTGCCCGACAACAAGAAAGCGCTTAAAATTGTGAACAAATCGCCGCTTTTTTGGAATACGACGATTGGTGCGCTTCAAACCTCTTTTTTTATTGCCCTTGGCAGGGTCTTTGACCAGCAGTCTGCTCACAACGTCGACAAATTGCTGAAAGTGGCGCAGGAAAATTCTGAAATATTTACATCGGAAGCATTAGAAAATCGCAAAAGGACGAGCAGTGCAAACGCTGATAAATGGATTGATGGATATATGGTAAGTGTTTATGTTCCGACTGCCTCTGACTTCCGAAGGCTACGAAGTTATGTAAAAAAGTACCGCAAAATTTATGAGACAGGGTATCGAGACATCAGACGGAAGGTTTATGCCCACAAAGAGTTATCTGTCGCGGAAGAAATTCGGGCGCTGTATGCAAAGACGAACATTCGAGAGATGCAGAAGCTACTAATTTTCTTGAACCGGCTATATCTGGCACTTTGGGAACTTTATCATAATGGTAGAAAACCTGTATTAAGGCCAATGAAGTACTCTGTGGCAAGTATGAGGAAAGCCCAGACGCCTGGATGGCAAAGCAAACATGTACAAGAACGGATTGTGGACGAGGCAGAGAAGTTCTTCCAATTTATAGCGGCTTCGGCCAACCAAGCGCAACAGCGGTGAACCGCTGTGCTCTCGGCGTGTGCGCCTGGTATGGCGCGTGTCGCGTAAGCGACATATGATCAACTGTGGTG
>CAZHVY010000005.1:0-109523 GCA_964536305.1 uncultured Geobacter sp.
TCACCCATGCCGGACAGCAGGAGGTAAGGATCGGAAGGCGTACGGACTTGTCGCCATCCAGGTAGCGGGTGAGGCGGTCAAGGAACTCGGAACCTTCTTCCATGATGGTCAGGTCAGCCGCGAAATCGGTGTCGAACACATGGTCGAAACCGAGGCGGCGAAGAGCAGCGGCCATCTTGCCGGTAACGGAAACGCCGGCCTCCACGCCCAGGTCTTCACCCAGAGCGGCGCGGACCGCGGGAGCGGTCTGGACGATGGTAATCTTGTCGGGATCGGCAATGGCGTTCACCACATCCCAGGTATGGTCGCGCTCCACCAGCGCGCCGACCGGACAGACGGCGGTGCACTGACCGCAGAAGGTACAGACGGACTCCTCAAGGTTCATCTCGAAGGCAGGCGCGACAACCGCGTTGAAGCCCCTGTTTACACCGGTAAGTACGCCGCAGGTCTGTACCTCGTTGCACATGGTTTCGCAACGGCGGCACATGACGCACTTGTCCATATCGCGAATGATGGACGGAGAGATGTCCTTGCGGTAGGTGGACATGGCGCCCTCATAACGAATTTCACGGATGCCGAACTTTTCCGCCAGATCCTGCAACTCGCACTCACCGGACTTCTGGCAGGTGAGGCAGTCCTTGGGGTGATCGGACAGCAACAGCTCGAGAACGGTCTTGCGGGCATTCAGCACGCGCATGGTGTTGGTCTTTACAACCATGCCGTCGGCAACAGGAGTCGCGCAGGCAGGGGCCAGGTTCTTTCGGCCTTCCACCTCGACCACGCAGATGCGGCAGGACGCCGCCATGTTGTTGACCGCCAGATCCTCCAGGTTGAGGAAGCAGAGGGTCGGGATATCGATATTAAGCTTCTTGGCCGCGTCAAGGATCATACTGCCCTGCGGCACTTCCGTTTCTTTACCGTCGATGGTAATTTTTAGCATAGACATGTATATGTGCTCCTTAATAGCAATATAATTTTTACTTCTTGACTATCGCTTCAAACTTACACTTTTCGATACAAGCGCCGCACTTGATGCAGGCGGCCTGGTCGATAACGTGGGCTTCCTTGACCTTGCCGGAGATGCAGTTAACCGGACAGACGCGGGCGCAGAGCGTACAACCGACGCACTTCTCGGGGAGGATGACGATCTCGAGGAGATCGACGCACACGCCGGCCGGACACTTCTTGTCGCGAACGTGGGCGATATACTCATCGGCAAAGGTGTTCATGGTGGACAGAACCGGGTTGGGCATGGTCTGGCCAAGACCGCAGAGGGCGGTGTCCTTGATGTTGACGGCGAGGGTCTTCAGCTTTTCGAAGTCCGCCTCGGTTCCCTGACCATGGGTGATCTTGCTCAGGATTTCGTAGAGACGCTTGGAACCGATACGGCACGGGGTACATTTACCGCAGGTTTCGTCCATGGTGAAGTCCAGGAAGAACTTGGCCACATCAACCATGCAGTTGTCTTCGTCCATGACGATCATGCCGCCGGAACCCATCATCGAGTTTTTGGCAAGAAGGTTGTCGTAATCGATGGGCACATCGGCGTCCTTGTATGTCAGTGCGCCACCGGAAGGTCCGCCTGTCTGGACGGCCTTGAACTCCTTGCCATCCGGGCAGCCGCCGCCGACCTCGAAGATGACTTCCTTCAGGGTGATGCCCATGGGGACTTCGATGAGACCGGTGTTGTTGATCTTGCCGGCAAGGGCGAACACCTTGGTGCCCTTGGACTTCTCGGTACCGATGGAGGAGAACCAGTCGGCGCCTTTTACCATGATAGCCGGAATATTGGCGAAGGTTTCAACGTTGTTAACGATGGTCGGCTTGCTCCAGTAGCCGGAGTTGGCAGGGAAGGGAGGCTTGGTGTAGGGCTCGCCGCGGCTGCCTTCCATGGAGCGGATAAGCGCGGTTTCCTCACCGCAGACGAACGCGCCCGCGCCGTACTTCAGCTCGATGTCGAAATCAAAGCCGGAGCCCATGATGTTCTTGCCGAGGACGCCGTATGCGCGCGCATCTTCAATGGCCTTAACCAGACGCTTGATGGCAAGCGGGTATTCAGCGCGGATATAGACGACGCCGATGGAAGCGCCGATGGCGTAGCCGCAGATGGCCATGGCTTCCACCACGGAGTGGGGGTCACCCTCAAGAACGGCGCGGTCCATGAATGCGCCCGGGTCGCCTTCGTCGGCGTTACAAACGACATACTTCTGGTCGGCCTGATTGGCCGCTGCGAAGCCCCATTTCGTGCCGGTAGGGAATCCGCCCCCCCCTCGGCCGCGGATACCGGATTTCTTGACCTCATCGATAACTCCGGCCGGGGTGCCCGCCGTGATGGCGTTGGCAAGGGCCTCGTAGCCGCGGACTCCAAAATAATCCTCGATGTTCTCGGGATCGATGAAACCGCAGTTTCTGGTCGCAATTCTCAGCTGTTTTTTTGCCACTTCCATTCTCTGACTCCTCCCCTTATTTATAGTTCTACCCGAACGTAGTTTTCCGGAATCACGTTATCCACAAGCTCGCCGGCCTTGAGATATTTCTGGACCAGTTCCCGCGCGCTTTTTTCGTCAAGCTTGCCGAAGCAGACAGGCGCCTTTCCCGGAAGGGTCACAACGACGGTCGGCTCGGCATAGCAGTAAGTCATGCAACCGGACTGCATGAATTCCACATTGTTGATCCCCTGCTTGTTTGCTTCATCCTTCATGGCTTCCATAACGGCCTTGCCGCCGGAAGCGATGCTGCAGGTCGCGAGGGAGACGTTCACGAGAATCTTGTCTTTCCTGGCGGCAACCTTCGCCTTATAGTCTTCCTGAAACTTTTTCAGATCAGCTATTGATGCAATCTTTGCCATGATTTAACTCCTTCGGTTCTATTGAAAATTAGTATTCGGCGATAATGCTTTTCACCTGATCGGGCGTAACGTGGGCATACACCTTCTCACCGACGGTAAGAATCGGCGCCAGGGCGCATGCGCCAACGCAGCGAAGCACGTCAACGGAGAACTTGCCGTCAGGGGTAACTTCGCCGACTTCCACGTTGAGGGTATCAAGGAATGCATCGACGACCTTCTGGGCGCCCTTGACGAAGCAGGCGGTACCCATGCATATGGAGATGGGATACTTGCCCTTGGGCACCATGGTGAAGAAGGTATAGAAGCTGACGACGCCGTACACCTTGGCCAGGGACACATCCATCTGATCCGCTACGAACTGCTGGACTTCCTTGGGGAGATAGCCGAAAAGGTGCTGGGCCTTGTGGAGAACCGTTACCAGATGGCCTTCCTTGGTGGGAAGAGTGGCGACGAAATCCGCGAGCTCCTTGTAGAGCTTTTCTGGCAGTGTAGCGCGATCCGGAAGCCTACAATCCCCTGTTAACTGACACGTTGATCCTGATTGCATAGTGTTGAACCTCTCCTTTCGTTTTTAGCCAACCGAACTGCTTGGCCTTTGTGAAAACCGCGCCCTGAAAAAAGGCATCCTTCCACATGACAAACACCGGCCCGAAGGCCGACTTCCTTTATGATAAAATAATATCAAATTGTCCTTGACTCGAGAGACCGGCTTAGGTATATTCTGCTTCAAGAAGCGTTATGGAGCCGGATATATTACCATCCGGAATTGTTTCACCGTGGAAAAGAGCTTCAGTACGGCCAGACTGGCCTGCCTGCCAGCGGCATAACTCCGGTCACTGGATGCAAGCATATACCCCTGAACGGTAACGACCGCAGCGGTGTTCATGCGCTGAATTCCTGCCTGACAGATGAATCCGGAGGGTTATGCCGGAACAGTGCCAATCCTTCCACTCCAGACTTAACGACCTGCCAGCGCAGATAAAATAGTGTTATAAAATCCTGAAAAGAATACACTCTGACCGTTCGGCTTACCTATCAAGCCGCCGGGGATTTGACCATAAGTAAGCATGATTGTCAAGTGGGGTTTTCCCCTTTTCAAACAAGGCGCTTACCGGTCGCAAACCCCGGTTCCCGCGAAGATCCAGAGGCCGGCCGCTGGAAAAGGGGAAAACCGGATCATCTTTTTTTGGAAAGAAACCTTGCTCATGGCCGGCAGGCCACGTCCGATTCTCATCACCAAATCAGCCTTCAGGTTCAGATATCCAAAGCAAACCCAGCCCAACCTCTGCTGTTTTCCAAAAATAAAACACCATTATCCGGACTTAAAACAACTCCATCGCCTTAACGAAAAGCACCCTGCATCTACTTGGGCGCTATGGTATCACACATTTTATTCGAGAAATTCGGGTAAAGGCGGGCGAATATACATGGGCGTCAACCTGTTGAAGGACGCGGGGCAGCACCCTCAGCACAGATTGATTGCGCGAAATTTCAACATAAGTAAATTTTTTTGTCAAGGCAAAAACACCCCTGAAAAACTGCATGGCCGCCATATTCCAGGAAGAGATGAACCCGACTTTCGGCAAGCAATATCAACCAGTCAGGAACCTCGGGCATTCAGTCAAGCGCGAGCCACCAGCCGGCTACGGGGACGGCGGCGGCTGTAAACGACAGCAGTATATTGAGCGCCTCTCCGGGCGCTCCGCGCCTTTCAAGGATATATTCCGCGCAGCAACCGATGACGACACCGAAGGCAAACCCAAACAAGTGGGCGCCAAGATCAGTCCGCTCCCCCTCCGTACCCAGAAATGCCAGCAGCGCCAGCGCTCCGGCAAGGGGCAACGGCAGGCGGCTCCGCGCGAGACCGCGTTCCCGTGCCATCCGGATGGAACCGAGGAGACCGACCGCGCCGAAAACGAGGGTCGAGGCTCCGACGGAATCATGGGGTAGAGAATGAAGCCAGGCGTTTGCCAGGTTCCCCGATACTCCGGAGGCAAGCAGCAGACACCATGCAAGCCCCGAACCCAGTTCATGACAGAGAAATGCAATAAAGACCCCGCCAATCAGCAGATTTCCCAGGAGGTGCTTCAGACCAGAATGGAGAGTAAGGGCGGTGATTGCCCGCCACCATTCACCTCCCAGAATACGTGAGGCGTCGGCGCTGCCGAGCCCGAACCAGTCAATGGGGGCCGCGCCGAAAAGGGAACCGTCCAGCTGGGTAATATTATGAAATGTCGCCACCAGCAACAGGATCGACAGCGTGGCCAGGGTGTTGTCGGCAAGAGGCCGGGGTTTTGGCGGAACCGGCGGCCAGTCTCGGTTTTCCTGCTCAAAGAGGCGAAGCTCCTCAAGTGCGATTTCATGGTAGCCTGGAGGCACCATCAGGACCCAGCCGGCCTCCTTTCGAACCATCCGGCAAGGCACGTAGCGGGATTCCAGCACCAGCGCCCACAGCTGGACCTCCCGCCTTGCGGTAATGGTCCGGTTTTCATTTCCGTACCATTCCGTCGAGACCGGAAGCCAACCATCCTCCATCAACACACCTGAAAACTCCTTGTCATCGTCCATCGTAAAATATACCGCCAGAAGAAAACCGGAGCCCAGGGAAAAACCTGGGTGAATCCGCTTGCAGGAAGAAGTTCGTCCAACTGGAAACGCCCTCCCTTAATGCCCGCTGCCATGGACAACACAGCGGGCGGGCGCCCCTGAAACCGGCTCAGGGTTTCCCCCACAAGGAAAAGGGTTGGCGCGCCAGGCGGGAGTTATAGTATCTGACATCTCCGGTTACTTCCTCTCCGGCCCAATCCGGAAGAGCAACCTCCTGCTCCTCGTGCTCCAGTTCTACCTCTGCGAGCACCAGCCCGGCATTTGCTCCCAGGAACTCATCCACTTCCCAGCGCATGCCGTGCACATCCAGGGAATAGCGGATTTTTTCTACAATGCCGCATGTAACCAACGTCTCGAGCATGACCCTGGCATCCTCCGCCGGGATGGAATACTCGAATTCGTCCCGAGCGGCGCCCTTCGATTTTCCCTTGATGGTAAGGTACCCTTTGTCTCCGATTAAACGAACCCTCACTGTGACACGCTCATCCGCGGCAAGATACCCCTGTCGACAGAGCAGGCCGGAAAGCCCTGTCTTCCACGCATCGTCTACGACCAGAAATTTCCGTTCAATTTCCCTTGCCACTCCTACCCCCGATCTGCTGGTATATGAGCAACTATATCAGACAGAGACTGTTTCAGGTAATTTTATGCGTTCTGGCAGCCATAGACACAACTTGAGATTTAAAACAACTCGACAGGGGGCGGCCTGAGCGTGTAGGCTGCCCCTCTGCAATCAAGACAACTCAAGGAGAAAGGCCTCGTATGGACTATATTGCTGACCTCCACGTACACTCTCCCTTTTCCAGGGCCACAAGCAAGGATTGCGATCCGGCCGGATTGTGCGCCTGGGGTCGGATAAAAGGGATTCAGCTGGTCGCCTCCGGCGACTTCACCCACCCCGGATGGTTTGCCATGCTGAAGGAAAAGCTCGCGCCATCGGAACCCGGCTTCTTCCGTCTCAAGGATGAAGTCTCCCCCCCTCCCCTTCCGGGAATACCGCCATCAGCAGCAACGCTACGTTTCGTTCTGTCTGCGGAAATATCTTGCATCTACAAGCGCCACGGAGTGGTTCGCAAGGTCCACAATCTGATATACGTCCCCGATTTTTCCTCCGCGGAGAGAATTACCACCAGGCTTGCGGGGATCGGCAACATTGAATCGGACGGCCGCCCGATACTGGGCCTCGACTCCCGGAACCTGCTGGAAATAGTTCTGGAAAACGCCCCTGAAGGCTTTCTGGTTCCCGCGCATGTCTGGACCCCCTGGTTCTCCCTTTTCGGATCAAAGTCGGGATTCAACCAGATTGAGGATTGTTTCGGAGACCTGACATCCCACGTATTCGCGCTGGAGACAGGCCTTTCCTCGGACCCTGCCATGAACCGTCGGATATCGGCTCTGGACCGTTTTGCGTTGATTTCCAACTCCGATTGCCACTCTCCCTCCAGACTCGGACGCGAGGCGAACCTGTTCTCCACCGGCTTCGATTTCTACTCGCTCCGCGATGCGCTGCGCCGGAACAATCGCAAGACCTTCCGCGGCACCATAGAATTCTATCCTGAAGAAGGAAAATACCACCTGGACGGTCACCGCGCCTGCAGGGTCAGGATGGAGCCGGAGGAAACCCGCGCCGTTGAAAACCGTTGCCCGGTATGCGGCCGAAAACTCACCGTGGGAGTCCTGAACAGGGTCATGGAACTTGCCGATCGCGACACTCCCGTTTTCAGCCCCGACTCCCCGTTCGTCCACAGCCTGGTTCCCCTTCCCGAAATACTGGCGGAACTCCTGGGTGTCGGACCCGCTACCAAGACGGTGCTCACCCGCTACGCGAGGCTCATTGACCGCTTTGGCTCGGAGTTCAACCTCCTCCTCCACGCGACCAGGGAAGAGATCGCCAGCGAGTGGCCTCTTCTCGCCGAAGCCGTTTCCCGAGTAAGAGAAGGTCGGGTGATCCGGGCTGGCGGATATGACGGACAGTTCGGCGCCGTTCGCGTCTTCAGGGACGAAGAAAACCCCGCTCGAAAGAACACTCGGTTTTTTACCAGGGGAAGGCATGAACCAAAGGGTGCGTCAGATAGTGAATCCACAGGGAAGGAACGCCCGGACGGGGAATTGAGACAGTGAACAATACCTGCGGCCATGCAACCCTCCCGTTGGCCATTGAACCGGGGGAGCAAAGAAGACATTACGAAGAAATGCGACCATTTGCCGGAACCAACAGCGGATTGACTCAGCAACAGGACTGCAATAACCATTTTCTAATCCCCGGCAACCAAAAAGCCCAAACAGGAACGGGCATCAATGGGAAAGCTTGTATCTTTAATGCCGCCACCCCGTGACATTCTCTCCATAATCCCTCTGCCCCACATGCCTCTCCGATAAACAATAATAAATCAGGACAGATAACTAAAAGTCCCTGCTTGCGGTCCCGGACGTAAGGATTTTTTACTCCCTTTATCGGAAAATTCCTGATTAAGTTTGATCCACGGACACCGATCAGTTTTACTGTAAACTAATATGACAGGATCAATACAAAGGCAATGGCTTGTGATTTTTGAAGATTCGCTTCAATTCCGGCCATATTGTCAATCCGTGCGCGAAATGAACAGGGGAGGAATGCCATGATCAGCAGGATGAAACTGGGAACCAAGATTATCGCGGGATTTCTTGTAGTGGCGGCAATCGCCGCGGCGATGGGATTGGTGGGATACCTGGGTATGGGCAGTATAATGGCCGTTGTGGAAGACGATATCCTGGGGAAGAGACTTCCCGCTGTCCAAAACCTCCTCACAATGAGTGAGGCGCAGAAGGCGGTCATGCTGGGAGAACGGGGACTGCTCATGAAACGCTTCATGCAACCGGCGCTAAGAGCCGCCCAGTACGCCTTTGTCAATGATGCCTGGAAAAGGGCGGATGCGGCCCAGAATGCCTTTGAAAACATCAAGAGAACAACGGAAGAGGAGGGAATGTGGCGGCAGTTCACGCCGCTCTGGCTCCAATGGAAGAAAGAGCATCAGAAGGTGGTGGATCTTTCCCGTGAAAAAGACCGCCTCATAGCCTCCGGAACGGGCATAAATGATCCTAAAGTAACCTCCCTTGACGATAAAATGTTCGAATTATCCCTTGCCGCCCGGAACTCCTTCCTTTCTTCATACGAATCCCTCAACAAGCTCATCGAATACAACGAAAAAATGGCGCAGAAGTCGGGGAAAGACGCGAGAGCAACGGAAAGGAACGCCAAAGTCATCCTCGGGATATCCATTCTGCTGGCCCTCGCCTTCTCCATCACTCTCGGCGCATTTATCGCCAGGCTGATCTCCAAACCGGTGAAAATCCTGGCCGAGGAAGCGGAAAAGATTGCGGAAGGCGACCTGAATGTGACGATCCATCATGTGTCGGGTGACGAGATTGGCGAACTGGCCGATTCATTCCAGAAAATGGTCTCCAGCCTCAGGGAGTTGATAGGAAAGGTTACCAAGAGTTCGGAGCTTGTGGCCTCGGCGGCCACGCAACTGTCGGCGGCTTCGGAGCAGATAGCTACTGGCGCGGAGGAGGTTGCAGCCCAGGCGGGCACGGTCGCCACAGCCAGCGAGGAGATGGCGGCCACTTCCACGGAGATCGCCAGGAATTGCGGCATGGCTGCAGATGAATCCAAAACCGCCAACGACACCGCCCTTGCCGGCGCTACGGTTGTCGACGGCACAATCACCGCCATGCTCCAGATCGCCGAAAAAGTCAAGGAATCAGCCCAGGCGGTGGGTAGTCTCGGAAGCAGGAGCGATCAGATAGGCCAGATAATCGGAACCATAGAAGACATAGCAGACCAGACCAACCTGCTGGCGCTGAATGCCGCCATCGAGGCGGCCCGGGCCGGTGATCACGGAAGAGGTTTCGCTGTTGTCGCCGATGAAGTCCGCGCCCTTGCGGAAAGGACTACCAAGGCAACCAGGGAAATCGGCGAAATGATAAAGGCGATCCAGAACGAAACCAAGGAGGTGGTCGTCGCCATGGAAGAACGGGTGAGGGACGTGGAAACCGGCAGCAACGAAGCGGCCAAGTCCGGTGAAGCCCTGAAAGAGATACAGGACAGGATCAACGCCGTCAACATGCAGGTCAGCCAGATGGCAACCGCCGCGGAGCAACAGACCGCCACGACCGCGGAGATCACCAGCAACATAACCCAGATTACCCAGGTTGTGCAGGACACCGCGAAAGGAGCGCAGGAATCCGCCGAATCGGCAGCCCAGCTTGCTGGCCTGGCGGACGAACTGCAACAGATGATAGGGCAATTCAGGATATCCTGAGAAAACAGCCGTGGACCAGACGATCCGGGGTATTCGGCAAGGCAGGCGGCGGATTGACGCGGAACGTTCCGCTTGAAAAGAAAGGCGGCCCACCATGTCTGAAACAACAAGGGAGACGATTGAGAACATTTTCCGGGAAAAATCCAAGGGACAGCCGATGCTTACCAACCTGATCAAGGCGAAGATGATTATGCGAGGGGTGCATCCTAACGCTCTCGCGGACAGTTCTTATAACGATCCCTCTATGCTGGCGAAACTGGAGTCGATCCTGAGAGAGGTAAAATGAAGGACGCCCGGCAGGTTCGGAACAGGAACTGAAACCGGCCCGAAGGAAGCAAAGGAATCCCGGGAAAGAGCGCATCCCCGCGTGAAAACGCCGCGAATCCTCACAGAACGCGGCGTTTTCACGTAACTCGCTGCGGCGAAACAGTTTAGCGAAGGGCCGGAGAGGCAACGCCTCAGCCGGCCTTCCTCTCCGGATGTACCCGGCGTGGCCTGCCGCCTCTGGTTTCAGCGGCGGTTACGGCGTCAAAGTGCATAACCTGGTTCCTCCCGGCAAGCTTGGCCCGTTGCAGCGCCAGTTCAGCCGCTCCCGTCAGAGGACGCAGTTCCCGGCCGTTTTCCGGAAAGGACGCCACACCGATGCTCACGGTAAGGCATCCCAGCGGCATGTTTTCCTCATGGGTGAATCCCGCCCGCTCCACTTCCCTCCGGAATCGTTCCGAGACACTCATGGACTCCTTTTTCGGGGTTCCCGGAAGGATGACGCAGAAACGTTCACCTCCGTAGCGGGTCACGATGTCCATCTGGCGAGCGGAATTCTTCAGAATGCGTGCGATCTTTTTCAGGGCCACGTCACCGGCGGCGTGACCACAGAGCTCATTGTAGACCCTGAAATTATCCACATCCACAAGCAGTATGGAAAATTCCAGCTTCTGACGTTCCGCTCTGCTCATCTCCTCCTCAATCCGCTGATCGAGGAAACGCCGGTTGAAAAGCCCGGTCAGAGGGTCCGTCACCGAGAATTCTTCCAGTTGGGCCGCCTTTTCGCTGGATTCGCTCCTCTCCAGTACCACGCAGGCATGCCTTGCCATGGAGAGGAGGATTTCCAGATCCTCTTCGGTAAAGACCCCGCTCCCCCCCTTGTCGGACAGATTGAGCACGCCCACGACCACACCCTGGACCGCCAGGGGGATACTGACAAAGGACTTTGTCTTGAAGCGGGAACGATTGCGGATGCGTACCCGGGCATCCTTCTCAATATCCTTAACCAGCAACGGCTGCCCGGTTTCAGCCACCTTTCCCGCAATCCCTCTTCCCACCTTGACGCTGATGCTCTTGGCCAGCTGCAGATTCATCCCTATGACCGACTCGATACGCATCCCGACGCCGCCTTCATCCACAAGCATCAGGGAGCCGGAGGCCGCATCCACCAGTTCGGCGGCCATCTTCAGAATTGAAACATAGAGTTCCCGGCGGTTTTCCGCCTGCGAAAGCACGCTCAAAACCGATACAAATCTGCTGGAAAGGGCGCTCTCCAGACGGCGTCTCTCCTCGGAACGAAACTGGACCGCTTTTGCCGCAATCCGGTCCGTGAGCATCTCCACGAGGAAGACGTCCCGAACTCCCAGGTCGCCGTCAAAGAAGGCAAGAAGTCCCACAAGCTCATCTCCGCTTGTTACCGGGTAACACAGAGCGCGTCTCGACACCAGATACGGAAAAAACGTCCCGACCTCTTTCTCCGGCACCACCGCGGGCTCGTCCGGACCATCGGCAAAAAGGAGGGCAAGACGGTCCTCCGCAAGGGTGCCGATTCGCTCAGGCATGCCGATAATTCCCCGAAGGGAGATCCCCCGACCCTGTCCGTCCTTGATACCAATCGCCACCCTCGGAACATCGAACAATATGCCCATGGTCTCGCTGAGCAGTTCCTTCAGTTCATCCATGCAGCTGGTTTGATCCATCTGGGCGAATAAGCCGCGGCACGTGCGGAATTTGCCCATGCTTCTCTCCAGAAGACGCGACTGAAGGCTGCCGGGGTCGATCCCGTCAAGCAGCCTGGAAACCTCCTTTGCCGCGTCCTTCACCTCCTCCGGCGTGGATGAAGGGAGCTCTTCCAATATTTCAATAAGGGCAAAACCGTCTATTCTGTCCGCTCTGGCCAGCTTCTCGGCCAGGAAGAGATCCAGGGTCCGATCCCTCACGCCGCCACCGACAAAGCAGTAACGAAAACCATCACTGGGCTGGAAGGGTACGGCGAAATTCATCAGGCCGGCACGGCAACTGAAAAGCATGGGCCTTTTTCTTTCAATGGCCGACTGGACGGCCTTTTCAAAGGCCTGTTCGCATTTTTCGCTGCAAACGAGATTCTTGGCAAGCCCCCCGCACATGGATGATGAGTGGCCGAGACGCGTAACAACGCCATCATTCTCATAGTAAAGGGCCAGGGCGAAATCCTCGAGAAACGGGTACCCGCGGAGCAGCTCCAGAAGCTCAAGAGGCATTATCGCCGGAAAATCATCGTTGAACATAAGCGTCCTTTTCAGGAGGTGTCCCTAGACGGCGCCTCCTACCGTAATCCCGGAAATCAGGAGGGTAGGCTGGGCATCCGACACAGGAGCGCCCTGTCCGTCCTTGCCGCAGGTACCGATCCCGAATCCGAGATCATTGCCTATTTTTGTCACTTTCTTCAGGACATCGGGGCCGTTTCCCGTCAGTGTCGCGCCCCTTACCGGCTCCGCGACGGCGCCGTTTTCGATGAGATACCCGTCGGAGACCTCGAAGACGAAGTCTCCGGTCACCGTGTTCACCTGGCCTCCACCCATCTTTCTGACGAAAAGGCCCCGCTCCACATCCCTGACAATGGACTCCGGAGACTCATCCCCGGGAGCAATAAGTGTGTTTGTCATGCGCACGATAGGCCTGGCGTGATATGACTCCCTGCGCCCGTTGCCGGTGGAATCACAACCGTCTTTCATGGCCGAAAGCCGGTCGTAGAGATACCCCTTCAGCACTCCGTTTTCCACGAGCACCGTCCTCCGGGCGGGGACTCCTTCATCATCAAAGGAGTACGACCCCCTGGCATGGGGTATGGTTGAATCGTCAATAACAGTAACCAATGGCGAAGCAACTTGAGTGCCAATCTTCCCGGCATACATGGACATCCCCGCCTGGACCAGGTCCGCCTCCAGCCCGTGGCCTATGGCCTCGTGGACCATGGTGCCCCCCGCCTCGGAGGATATGACCACCGGCATCATCCCGGCCGGGGCCTTGCGCGCGGTGAGCATCTTCAAGGCCCTCCGGGCCGCTGCAAGGGCGACCTCTTCGGGGCTGTTCTCGTCGAACAGCTCATAACCCCGGAAGCCGCCGACAGGCTCGTAGCCAGTCTGGATAACATCGCCCTGCGCCGCCACCACCTGGGCCAGGAAGACGGTGCCGGTCCTCCCGGTTTCGATGAATTCTCCCAGCGAATTGGCGACCTGGGTCCGGACCCGGCCGTCACGATACACCACCATTACCTGCCTGACCCGATCATCCAGCCGTCGCGCCGCAGCGTCGGCCCGGCGCACAAGGGTCACCTTGTCCTGAAGCGGAACCGTTTCGGGGGAGGTTTTTATGACAAATCCCGGGCCTGTTGTTTTGGTCCTCAGATCGATTGGAGAGCCGAATTCCTTGCCCCGCACGGCGCGGCTCACCGTATCGGCCAGTTCAAGAAGGGCCCTTTCTGATATTTCATTGGTAAAGGCATACGCCGTGCGCAGGTCGGAGATTACGCGGATCCCGACGCCCCGGTCCGTCCCCGACACGATCTTTTCAATCTTGCCGTCTTCGCACACGATGGAGGTGGAAGTCCCTTCTTCGAAGTAGATATCGGAAAACTCGCCTCCGCCGGCGAGAGCCCGGCGGAGGATACTGGTAATATCCATATTATCAAGCATCATGGTGGGTCTCCTGGGAAGTAAGGAATGGGTTGATTGGGGGCGGGTGGATCTCCCTGAGCCCGATCTCCTCCCCCATAGCCGCCACGAGTTCCGCGACTTCGCCGCTGAAACAATCGGGAAAGGAAAGGGCTACGATTCCCTCGCGGGCATCCAGAGTCGTCAGGGTCGCCAGTCCGTCGCAGGCCTCCAGGGTAAACCTCAGATAGGCGATATGGGCGCGGTCGACACGAAAGAATCTCACAACTCCAGCGCCCGCCTTATCCTCTTCACGGACTCCTCACGTCCGAGCACGCCGATCACATCATATATGGCGGGTGAGGGGGCGCCTCCCGTCAGGGCGAAACGCGCCGGCTGGGCAACGTCTTTCAGTTTTACGCCGCGGGCCACGCGGATGTCCTCAAAGACAGCCGCAACCGCGTCATGGCTCAGGTCATCCGCCGTCTCCAGTCTGGAGGCCAGTTCAGCGCACAGTTCCCTGCCGGCCCCGGTCAGGAACCTGGTTACCGACTCCTCTTCATATTTCAGCTCTTTCGCATAATAGAAGACCGTCCCGTCCGCCATCTCCAGCATGGTATGTGAGCGATCCTGAAGCGTCCGGACAACAGACGTCAGGTCGGGGCCTCCACTGACGTCCACACCCCTTTCCGGCAGAAACGGGAGGAGGAGGCGGGCAAGCCGCTCCGGGTCTCCGGTCTTGATGTAGTGGGAGTTAAGCCACAGCAGCTTGTCCGGGTTGAACACACCGGCCGAACGGCCCACCGCCTCGATGGTGAACTTATCAATGAGTTCGTCAAGGGAGAATATCTCCTCGTCGCCATGACTCCAGCCGAGACGGACCAGGTAATTGACCATTGCCTCGGGGAGGAAGCCCATGTCCCTGTAGGCCATGACGCTGGTGGCGCCATGACGCTTGGAAAGCCTGGACTTGTCCGCGCCGAGGATCATGGGCACATGGGCGAACTTCGGCACCGGACACCCGAGGGCCTCGTACAGAAGGATCTGGCGGGGCGTGTTGTTGACATGGTCATCGCCGCGTATGACGGTTGTGATATCCATGGAGACATCGTCGATGACCACGGTAAAATTGTAGGTAGGGGTGCCGTCGCTGCGCTGGATGATAAGATCATCCAGTTCCTCGTTGTTGAAGGATATTCTCCCCTTGATCAAATCGTCGAAAGCCGTGGTCCCCTCCAGAGGCGCCCTGAAGCGGACCACGAACGGAGCGCCCGGACGGTCTTCCTTCATGTCCCGGCATGTGCCGTCATATTTAGGCTTTCTCCCCTCGCCTATGGCCAGTTCACGCTTTTTCTCCAGCTCTTCCGGTGTGCAGTAACACTTATAGGCCCTCCCCTGGGAAAGAAGCTTTTCCACGTATTCGCGGTACAGGGGAAAGTTGTCGGATTGATAGAAGGGGCCTTCGTCCCAGTCGAGGCCAAGCCAGGTCATCCCCTCAAGGATGGCGTCCACGGACTCCTGGGTGGAACGGGCCACGTCCGTGTCCTCAATGCGGAGGATGAATTTCCCTTTTTCCTTCCTCGCCAGAAGCCAGTTGAACAGTGCGGTGCGGGCGCCTCCGATATGAAGGAAGCCGGTGGGGCTGGGCGCGAAACGCAGACGAATTTCCGACATGGTGTTCTCCTTGAAATCCAGGGTCAAGCGGCTCATGCGCGCCGCCTCCCGTTATAAAGTTCTTTAAAAGAGAGCTTCTCCCTCTTCCAGAGCCGCTGGCTTTTCAGCAGGAATCCGGTATTCCTCTCCAGCCCAGGCGCCAAGGTCGGCCATCCTGCATCTCTCGGAGCAAAATGGCCGAAAGGGATTGCCTTCCCATTCCGATTCTTTTCGACAGACAGGGCATGCGACGATCATGAAAACATCCTCTTTGAAAAATTCCACGGACGGCCGTTCCATCAACAGCGCATGCCCGAAAACAAAAAACCCCTGGCTTCTTCGTTCCGCCGGGGATAGGTTAAACGGGAATACCGGTTTACGGGAGGCTGAATTGTATCGGTAAAGGGTGAAAAAATCAAGCGGCTAGCTTTCCGGACAACGGACGTCCTCCGGAATCCGGGTTCATGTAAGGGAGGGAAATATGGAGATTCTCCTTTGACTTGAAAACAATTATGAAGATATACTCTCGAAAGCATGAGCCTATATAAAATGGAGGGTATGGTATGAAGAAGAATTTGTGTCTTGCAGCAGGAGTAATGATGGCCTCCTGTCTTGTCCTCGCGGGATGTCAGAAGGCTGGGGAAAAGGCCGCCGAAAAGGCCATCGAGGCCGGCCTTGCAAAGGAAGGGGTAAAAGCGGACGTGGACGCCTCCGGCGAGAAGATCACCATCCAGGGCAAGGACGGAAAGACGGAATTTACCGGCGGCAAAGGCGCCAAGGTCCCAGACAACTTTCCAAAGGATGTGTATGTCTATGAGGGCGCTACCATAAGCGCATCGCTCACCGTTCCGGGAGGATTCAATCTGACTATGGAGACCTCCGACCCGGCGCAGGGAGTCCTGGCAACTGTTAAGAAAAAGATGATCGGCCAGGGATGGAAAGAGGAAATGACCATGAACCAGGGCGAGCAATCCATGGCGGGATACAAAAAGGGGGATCGCATGGCCATGTTCAACATTACAGCAGAACAAAAGCTGACCAGGATCGCCCTGACGGTCACGGATGAAAAGGGAAAATAGGTGACAATGGCGGCGCGAACTTCTGGGGTTCCGCGCCGCGCATCTGAATCAGTCCACTGGCGGAATCAGGCTGGCAAAAAGGAGCGGGAGCAGGTGGAAGAGATCAAGGTACATTCCTGGGATGAGTTGCAAAAGGAGCTTTTTGCCCAGTCATGGAACGAAAAAATCGGACGATTCCGATCCCGCTTCGCCTTTCGCGGGCTTTCAAACAAGGAGTACCGTCTCGAGACGACCCTCATGCGCCTCGGAGGGGACTACGTCAAACTGGAGCGGCACCTGCTGCGAAATTTCAGAAAATACGCCCACCGGAGCGTAGTGGAGCGGGATTCGGTATGGCACTGGCTGTCCGTCGCCCAGCACTTCGGCCTGCCCACCCGAATTCTGGACTGGACCTATTCCCCGTTCATCGCCATGCATTTCGCCACGGCGAACATCGACAAGTTTGATCTGGACGGCGTCATATGGGCGGTGAACTATGTGAAAGCCCACGAACTGCTTCCGCAATTCCTGAGGGACAGGCTTGAAGAAGAAGGGGCGAATGTCATGACCCTTCACCTGATGAACGAGTCCATAAACTCCCTGAACGCCCTTGACTCGCTGGATGCCAGGTCCGGTGAAAAGGTGGTCATTTTCTTCGAACCGCCGTCCATAGACGACAGGATCGTCAACCAGTTCGCCTTCTGTTCGGTCATATCCGATCCGGAAACGGTCCTGGACGACTGGCTGGAGGCCCATCCTTCCCTGGCGAGGAAGATAATCATACCCGCGGCGCTTAAATGGGAGATACGCGACAAGCTGGATCAGGCGAACGTGAACGAGCGTGTCCTCTTTCCAGGTCTGGACGGCTTGAGCCGCTGGCTCAAACGTCACTACAGCCCAAGCACGATTATTCAGGACATCCCGTAACCGGCTGGCCCCTACCTCAATTTGAACCAGATGTAACTGACACCGGACAGTGACGCCTGCCGGAAATCTTTTATGAGATGCCTGAACAAAGCTAGCCCCAGGAGTTCCAGTTGACACTCTTCGGCCGTCAGCAGATCCGAAGGTATCTGCATCGTCTTCAGGTCGTCGAGATGTTGTCCGCAGGAGATCTCCACTGTCAGGTCACCCTCGTGATCGGTTATTCTCAGCGACATAAAACGCTGCTTGACTTCCGGGCCGGCTGAATCCGATATATGGACCAGTATTTCCTCGCAAACAAGCTGAAGACTCAGTACCTGCTCTTTGGCGACATCAAGGTATTCTCCCGCCTGTTGTATCCGCTCCATCAAAACCGGCAGGTTGTCCAGAGACGCGGGCAGTTCCGTGGCGTATACCTGCTTCTCGGTAAGATGGAACAGCAGGCTGAGAATTATTGCCGTAAGTCCTCCCGTAGCGACTCCATTATTCAGAAACACCTCTATTGACGCAGGAAAGAGATTGGGAAAAAACAGGCCCGACTCGGCAACCATTCCCGTGCACAAGGAGACACCCACAAGGAGTCCTGAACGATGATTAATGCCGTGGTCAAAGACGAGGTCAAGGCCCGAAGGAAACATCATCGCGGCCATTCCCATGAGGAATCCCCCGAATACCGGCGTAGGAAGATGGACCAGCGCCATTCCTACCTTGGGAGAAAACGGCAGCGCCATGAGCAGAACCGCCCCGCAGACGCCGACCATGCGGCTGGCGACTCCGGTGGTCTTGATAACGGAAATATTCTCCGCGTATGTTTCGTTGGGCACGGTCCCCAGGAGGCCGCTGATGACATTTCCCATGGCATCGCCATAGACCGTCCCCTGGACCACCTGGTAGTTTACCTGTCTGGGCTCCCGGTGGGAAACCCGCTGCACCGCCATGCTGTTTCCGATGGCCTGCACGCCGTTTATCACCGTAAGCACGCCCATCGTAGCCAGCAGACTCAGATGCTCAAAGTTCAGATCAAGGTTCAGGCCCGGCCAAGAGCCGCGAAACATGCCAATCCAGGGATAGGAACCGTAGTCGACGGCGTGAAAGAGACCAAGCGCCCACGAAACGGCAAGCCCCGCAGCCAACCCGATTAACGGACACCAGAGCCTCATTTTCTTACCGCCGAAAAGGCACGCTGCCAGCAGGACACAAAGGGTCACGAGTCCCGTAACGCAGTTTTGCCATGAACCGGCCATGGGCCGGAAAGCCTCTCCAACCCATTCATGGATGCTCAAGGGAACCAGGCTCATAACCACCAGCAGAAGTATGACCCCTCCCACGGCCGGTGTTATGATATGGCGCAGGAATCTCAGGAAGTAGCCCATGAGGAGTTCAAAGGGCGCCACAAGAATGCTCAGGGTCGCCAGAAGAGCGAATCCGCCGGCCTTTACGGTTTCAAGACTTCCATCCAGGTACGCGGCGGAGCTGCCCATGAACAACACGTAACCCGCTCCGAAAGGCCCAAGACGCATCACTTGCAGCAGCGTTATCAGTCCTGCCGCGAATCCCGCAGCGGCGGCGGCAAACAATATGTGTTCCATGGAGGCGCCGGCCTTTTTTCCGATAATTACCGGAAGAAGGGTAATCTCACCGTAGATGAGCAAGACATGCTGGATACCCATTGCCAGGGACAACCAAAGGGGCGGTTTTTCATTTACATCGTACAAAAGCTTGCTGGATGACGGTTTCACGGCGACAACGCTCCATCAGGAATAGGGCCGGTTCATCCCTGAGCCGGCGGCTTTTGTTATCATGTCTACTCTTCCTGCATTGCATCCCGCTTCTTCTGACTCATTCCGAAAAACTTTTTTCATTCCAGGACCATGGGGTGAGCACGCAAAGACCGGGGCTTCGCAGGCTTTTCACCGTTGCTGCCCCTGTCCGCATCGGGCAGCGCCCCCTCCAATACAAAGGCCGGATGATAATCATCCGGCCTTTGTACACTGGAAATGATGCTATCCATGCATTACCTGTTACAACCCCGCCCTGCTCCTCAGGATATCGACCTTATCGGTGCGCTCCCATGTGAATTCAGGCAGTTCACGACCGAAATGGCCGTATGCGGCCGTCTTCCTGTAGATGGGGCGAAGGAGATCGAGCTGTTCGATGATGGCCCTGGGACGCAGATCAAAGGTCTCCCTGACAATCCTGGCAATGGCCTCGGAGGGTATCTTGCCGGTGTGGAACGTGTTTATCATTACCGAAACCGGCTCGGCAACACCAATGGCATAGGCGACCTGGACCTCGCACTTGTCGCACAGACCCGCGGCCACCAGGTTTTTGGCCACATAACGTCCCATGTAGGACGCGGAACGGTCCACCTTCGAGGGGTCCTTGCCCGAGAAAGCTCCTCCGCCGTGAGACCCCTGCCCTCCGTATGTGTCCACGATAATCTTCCTCCCCGTGAGGCCGCAGTCACCCATTGGTCCGCCAATTACGAAGCGGCCGGTCGGGTTGATGAAAAAGCGCGTCTCTCCGTTCATGAGTTCAGCCGGAAGGACCTTCTTCACCACCTCCTCGATGATACCCTCCCGGATATCCTCGTAGGAAACATCGGGCGTGTGCTGCGAGGAAACGACAACGGTATCAATGCATACCGGGCGATCATCGATGTAGCGGATGGAGACCTGGGATTTGGAATCGGGACGGAGAAATTTTAGGATCCCCGCCTTGCGCACATCGGCCAGCTTTCTGGTGAGCTTGTGGGCCATCATTATGGGCATGGGCATCAACTCCGGAGTATCATCACAGGCATAGCCGAACATCAATCCCTGATCACCCGCTCCCTGGTCCTTGAACAAACCCTGACCCTCGGTAACACCCTGGGAGATATCAGGCGACTGCTTGTCTATGGAGGTCAGAACGGCGCAGGTTTCCCAGTCGAAACCCATGGCCGAATCGTCATAACCGATCTCACGGATGGTTTCACGGGCGATCTTCGGATAATCAAGCGCCGCGCCGGTGGTGATCTCTCCAGCGATAAAAACCATGCCGGTTGTAACCAGAGTTTCGCAGGCGACCCTTGAACAGGGGTCCTGGGCAATAGCGGCATCCAGAACCGCATCGGAAATCTGGTCCGCGACCTTGTCGGGATGTCCTTCCGATACCGACTCGGATGTAAATATGAAATCAGTCATGCTCATATGTTGAAATTCCTCCCTTGTCTGAGGTTTGCTTCGCCTCCAGGAAAAAGAGACGAAAAATCCTAAATATTACCTGATTCTTTGTCAAGCCATAAACACGAAGACATTGGACAATCAGTCGAAACTGTCGGAAAAACTGGTTACAATCCGGCTTTGCAGATAAGACTCCACTTCGTCCGCCGTGCTGAAGTTCAGAACCCGGGCAGCCAGCTTTTCCGCATCTTCCCTGGAACAGCGACGAAGGATCTTCTTCACCTTCGGAATCGAAACCGCATTCATGGAGAGCTCGTCAAACCCCAGGCCCAGCAGAATCGGCAGGTAACTCGGCTCTCCGGCCATCTCACCGCACATGCAGACGGAAATACCCTCCGCATGGGCCGCGTCCGCGACCATCTTCAAGGAGCGCAGCACGGCCGGATGCAGCGGTTCATAGAGATGGGAAAGGTGCTCGTTGGTCCGGTCGATGGCAAGGGAATACTGGATAAGGTCATTGGTGCCGACACTGAAAAAATCCACCTCGCGGGCCAGCAGATCAGCGATAATCACGGCCGACGGGGTTTCGATCATGATACCGATCTCGATTTCCTCATCAAAGGCGATAGAGGATTTTCGCAGCTCTTCCTTGGCCTCTTCCAGCAGCTTCTTTACGGTCCGGATTTCGGAGACTCCCGAGATCATGGGAAAGAAGATCTTCACATTCCCTTGGGCGCTGGCGCGGAGTATGGCCCTCAACTGGGTCTTGAACAGATCCGGACAGCGCAGGGAGAGACGAATCGCCCGGAGCCCCAGAGCCGGATTGAGCTCATCCTCCAGGTTCAGGTCGGAAACGAATTTATCACCGCCCACATCGAGAGTGCGAATGGTAACAGGGTAAGGCGCCATATGGCGGATCACCTCGGCATAGGTCCGGTATTGCTCCTCTTCGTCAGGGAGCGAGGATCGCCCCAGAAAAAGCATCTCCGTCCTGAAGAGGCCGACACCCTCACCACCATGTTTTCTGATGGACGGCACCTCTTCAACAAATTCAACGTTTCCCTTCAGGAGCATCCTGTGGCCGTCGGGAGTCACCGCGGGCAGGTCCTTCAGCTTCAGAAGCTCACGTTCGCGGTATTCGTAGAACTGTTTGTCCCGCAGGTAGTCCCTGAAGGTCTCCTCATGGGGGTAAAGGATTACCAGTCCCTTGGCGCCGTCCACGATTATCGGATCGCCGTCCGACACCTCTCCGGTGATCTTCTCCAGGCCAACTACAGCCGGTATTTCCAGAGAGCGGGAGACAATGGCGGTGTGAGACGTTCGACCTCCCAGGTCGGTTACAAACCCGATTACCTTTTCCTTGTCTATCTGAAGGATATCGGTCGGGGAAAGGTCATGGGCAACGATAATAACCATCCCTTCCGTTTCAGGCAGAAGCTCATGGCGCTTGCCGAGCATGTTGCGCAGAATCCGTTCAACAACGGTTTCCACATCATTGCCCCGCTCCCGGAGATACTCATCCTCTATCCCCTCGAAAAACTCCTTGAACTTCTTCATGGCGCGCTTCAGAGCGGCTTCCGCGTTGATCCCTCTCACCTGGATGCACGAAATGGTCTCGGAGGTAAGCATGCTGTCGTCAAGGATCATGAGGTGGGTATCGATTACGTAGAGATGCTCGGTCCCACGCGTGAGGGCGATCTCCTCCTTGATGGCGAGGAGGTCCTCCTTCGCCTTGCGCAGCGCCTGGTGGAATCTTTCGATTTCCCTGGGAATCCCTTCAGGCGGGACAGGCGTCTCTACAACCGTTACCCGGTTTCTGTCGGCAACCCTGGCCTCACCGATGACGATCCCCGGAGACGCGGCAATGCCCTGAAAGATTCGTTGTTTACTCTTCTCCAAAACCATCCCTGATCAGATCCCCGAGGACGGCCATGGCTTCCGTCTCGTCCTCTCCTTCCACCTTCACCCGGATAACACTTCCCTTGGCGGCGGCCAGCATCATGATCCCCATGATGCTCTTGCCGTTCACCTCAACGTCTTCACGCTCGATCTTTATGTCCGAAGAAAACCGGCTGGCCGTCTTCACCAGCAGGGCCGAAGCCCTGGCATGAAGACCCAGCTTGTTCGGTATAATGAATTCATCAACAAGCATATGCCTCTTATTCCCGTCCGGAAACTTCGTCGCTGGATCAGTTCCCTGCACCAGCCATCAAAATCCCCGGAATCTCTTGTTACTTGAGATACTCACCCGCTACGGAGATACTCTCCTGTCCGCTCTTTTTCAGTACGGACGCCAGTTCGGCAAAACAGAAACGCTCCCTTTCGGAGGCGAATTTGATGACCATCGGCAGATTCACCCCCGTCAGCACCTCAACCTCGTCTTCTTTCAGAAAGGAAATGCTCATGTTGGAGGGTGTTCCACCGAACATGTCTGTCATGATGATCACCCCGGCGCCGGCTACCTTGTCAATTGCTCGCTGGACACACTCCCGTATCCGCTCCACTGTGTCATCGGAAGCAATCCCTACCGCCTCGGATTTTTCGATGGGGCCGACAATCATTTCCGCCGCCGCGAGCAACTCGCGGGCAAGGCCGGCATGGGCAACAATAAGCAAACCTACCATATTCTATCCCTTCCCCATATCCCGGTGTGTCACCTTCAATATTACGTTCTTTGTGGAAAAAAAGTCCTTCAGTTCCTCGGTAATGGCGACTGAGCGGTGCTTGCCCCCAGTGCAGCCGGTGGAAACCGTCAGATAAGACTTCCCTTCCCTCCGGTAACCAGGAAGCAGAAACTCCAGCATATCTTTGATTTTCAGTAGATAAATACGAGTCTCTTCCTTTTCCAGAACAAACTCCCTCACGAGAGGGTCCAGCCCGGTAAAAGGCCTCAACCCGCTTACAAAATAAGGATTGGGCAGAAACCTTACATCCATGACCAGATCCGACTCCAGCGGAATCCCGTAACGGAAGCCGAACGACTGGAGATGCACCGTCATGCATCTGGATACCCCCTTCCCCTTGACAAAGGAAATCACCGAATCCTTGAGCTGATGGATATTGAATTCCGAGGTGTCTATGATAATGCTCGCGATACGGCGAAGACCCGCAAGCTCCTGCCGTTCGTAACGGATACCTTCGGGAACCGACCCGCTCTCCGATGCCGGATGACGCCTGCGCGTCTCTGAGAAACGCCTGATAAGGACCTCGTCCGAGGCGTCAAGGAAAATAATCTCAACAGTGTGTCCCGCTTCACGGATCTGCTTCAGGACCTCATGGTATCCCCTGAGGGACTCAAGATCCCGGATATCCATCACAAGAGCGACCTCCCTCGTCCGATCCTTGGATTTCTCCACCAGTTCAACGAATGTGGGGACAAGGCTGACAGGAAGGTTGTCGATACACAAAAAACCCTCGTCTTCCAGTACCCTTACCCCGGTCGATTTCCCGGAACCGGACAGGCCCGTGATAATAACAATACGCATTCTATTCCACCTCTTTTACAAGCGGCCGGACTTCCATGCGCGCCATAAGATTTTCGTGAAACTCGCGGGTTGAGTTATATCCCATTCCTTTCAGGAGATAATTTCTGGCAGCCACCTCAATGATTGACGTAAGGTTTCTTCCGTAGCGCACGGGAATCCTCAGGTAACTCAGATCAACTCCGAGTATTTTGTATACCTGTTCATCAAGTCCCAGGCGATCATACTCCTGCTCACTCTCCCATTCCACCAATTCGATGACAAGATTGATTATCTTTTTTTCGCGAATCGCGGAGATGCCGAAAAGGTCCTTGATATTGATAATGCCGAGTCCCCTGACCTCCATTCGGTACTGAAGGGACTCAGCCGCGCTTCCGGCAAGGGCCGACGGCATCTTTTTCTGAATCTGAACGACATCATCCGCCACTAATCGATGCCCCCGGATCACCAGATCAAGGGCGCACTCACTTTTGCCTATTCCGCTCTTGCCGAGAAGCAGCACACCGACACCGAGGACATCCACCAGAACACCGTGAAGATGGGTGACAGGCAAGAGCCTTTCTTCAAGATAGTTGGTAACGAGGGATATGAAGGTTGAAGAAAGGTGAGGTGTCCCCAGAAGCGGAATTGCGTGCTTATCAGCGGCCTGGGTTAGATAGTCCGGAGGTTCGAGATTCATGGTTACCACAAAACAGGTTACGGGAAAAGAGCACAGAGTTTTGATATGGTCCGCCGCCGTTTCCGGAGTCAAGAGCCGAAGGTAGGAAATCTCGGTATTGCCGAGTATCTGGATACGATCCGCGTGCAGGTGCTCGGTATAACCAGTGAGCGCAAGGCCGGGTTTCTGGATTCGTGATGTTGTGACGGTGTTGGACAACCCTCCATCACCCGCAAGCAGGACAAGATCAAGACCGTATTCCGTATCCTTGAGAAGGTCTTCGATGGAAAGGGTGTTTTTTTTCACGGAAGGCGGTCCTGTTCCTCTATGCGGGCGTATATGGCAACTGAATCTTCCGCGTTCATCAGGCTGCCGCGGAACGTCCGGTCCTTTAGCAGCCTGGAGACGCGCGCGAGAAGAGTCAGGTAGACATCAATGGAGTTCGGATCTGAAATGAGCAGAAAAAAAAGATAGACCGGCTTGCCGTCAAGGGCGTCGTAGGCAATGCCGGTCTTGCTGCGACCAAAGACGAGAATGGGTTTCCCGACGAGCGGCGTCTTGGCGTGAGGAAGTGCGACGCCTTCCCCGAAGCCGGTACTGCCGAGCCTCTCCCGTTCCAGGAGAAGCCGAAGGGTTTCTTCCTCATCAAGATCCTGACGCAGTTCAAGCAGTTTGGCGATCAGTTCCCGAAGGACGCCTTCCCTTGTCGATGATTTCAGGTCATCAACAATGCCGAGGGGGTCAAAGTATTCTCCGATTCTCATCAGTTCCTCGAAAAAGCGCTCGATGGACGGGACAATCCCGATCCGTCGGAATCAGGCTTTCTGCGGCTCGATGAGACCGTAATTCCCGTCTTTCCGGCGATAGATTACATTGATCCCCTCGGTCGCGGAATCTCTGTAGACAAGAAAATCCTTGTGGAGAAGGTCCATCTGCATCACCGCCTCTTCCACCGACATGGGTTTGATGGAAAAAGTCTTGGACCTGATAATGACGGGTTCCTGCTGCTGCTCGATACTCTCCGCCTCTAGTATGGTCTTTTTGACCTTCCGTTCCTCATTCTCGCTGGCGGGCTTGTGCGCCTTGAGACGCTCCTTGTAGCGGCGCATCTGTCTTTCGATCTTGTCGATCACGGCATCCAGCGCGGCATACATGTCGTTGGTTTCCTCGGAAGCCTTGATGGTGATCCCCTTGGCGTTGAGGGTAATTTCGGCGATATGCCTGATCTTTTCAACGGTAAGGAATACCTGGGCCACGATGGGTTCATCAATGTACTTCTGTACACGGCCGAGTTTCTCCTCGGCGTAGCTCTTCAGGGCTTCGCTTGACTCCATATGTCTGAAGGTGGTCGTAATCTGCATAAATTAATAATCTCCTTTATTGTTTTTCCTCCCGGATGTTGAATTCCTTTGGATCCGGGCTGTCCAGAAATCTAGAAAAACCTCTTCCTTTCGGACGAAGAGCCGATCTTCAGCATCTCCCGATATTTGGTAACCGTTCTCCTGGCAATATTGATGTTATGATCGGAAAGAATCTCGGCAATACGCTGGTCGCTCAACGGCTTGCGCGGATCTTCAGTTTCCAGTATCTCCCTGATCTTGTCCTTGACGCTCTCCGAGGCGATTGAGTCTCCCTCCGAGGTCGAAATACCGCTGTTGAAGAAATACTTCAGCTCCAGAAGACCCTGGGGCGTCTGCATATACTTGTTGGTGGTGACCCGGCTGATTGTAGACTCATGCATCCCGATATCCTCGGCGATATCCCGCAGGACCAGGGGTTTCAGGTAGGCTATGCCCCGTTCCAGGAATGCCCGCTGGAATTTTACGATGCTTTTCGCCACCTTGTAGATGGTGCGCTGGCGCTGATGGATACTCTTGATCAGCCACAGGGCGGAACGCATCTTGTCGGTTATGTACTCCTCCGCTTTCTGGTCACCGGCGGCGCCGTTCCGTCCCTCGGCGATATAAAGCGGATTTACCCGGATATTCGGCATCCCTTCATCGTTGAGGAGGACGACGAACTCGTCACCGACCTTATAGACGAATATATCAGCGGAGATATAGTGTACGTCTTCCTGGCTGAATTGCCTTCCGGGCTTGGGATCAAGTCCCGCGATTATCTTCGCGGCCGTCAGTACCTCCTGGATCTCGATACCGATGGCCTTTGCAATCTGCTTGTATTTGCGGGCTTCCAGATCGTTCAAGTGATCCGAAAGAAGTGACTCTACCACTCCTCCAGTCATTCCAAGCTGCCTTACCTGGATCAGCAGGCACTCCCTGAGATTCCGGGACGCGACACCCATGGGATCGAATTCCTGGACCTTCAGGAGCACCGATTCCGCAAAAGCCTCGTCAACGCAGCATGCGCCGGCAACCTCAGCGAGAGTAGCACGGAAATACCCGTCTTCATCTATATTTCCGATTATCTCGGCGCCTACAGCCTGTTCCTCCTCGGTAAGGCGGGTAAGATTCAACTGCCACATCAGATGATCGAAAAGAGTGGCTTTCTTGGTCAACAGATTTTCATAGGAAGGACGGTCATCTTCATCGTCAAAGTACTGCTCGCCGGAACTGTAGTTATAACCGTCAAGATAGGTCGCCCAGTCTATCTCCTTCAGAGTCTCCTCTCCGGCCTTGACCTCCGCGAAGTCATCGTTTTTTTCCCTGGGCTGTTCCTCTTTCTCGGTAACCTCAAGGGTATCCGGTTCCTTGACCTCTTCCAGCTCGGGGCTTTCGTCCAGAATCGGATTCTCCTCCAACTCCTGCCTTACCAGATCCTGCAACTCGATGCGGGAAAGCTGCAGAAGCTTTATGGCCTGCTGCAACTGGGGAGTCATCACCAGTTGCTGCGAAAGCTTCATCTGTTGTCGCATCTCAATTGCCATGGATAACCGATACCTTCCGATTCTTGAAATTTCTGGCGATTGTCGCTAAAGGCTGAAGTTGTCTCCCAGGTAGATCTCCCGGGCCGTCCTGCTCTCGGCTATTTCCAGCGGGTCGCCGTGCTCAAGGACTACGCCTTCGTTCAGGATGTAGGCTCTGTCGCAGACTCCTAGCGTTTCTCGCACATTATGATCCGAAATAAGAATGCCGATGCCCCTGGCCTTCAAGTCGCCGATTATATTCTGAATGTCCAGAACCGCCAGAGGGTCTATCCCGGCAAAAGGCTCATCGAGAAGAATAAAATCAGGCTCCGTGGCCAATGCCCTGGCTATCTCCGCCCGCCGCCTTTCGCCTCCGGAAAGGGCGTATCCTCTGACATGAGCAATATGGGTTATCTTCAGGTCAGCCAGCAACCGATCCGCCAGGAGGTTCAGCTCTTCGCCAGCCAGCCCCCTTGTTTCCAGCACTGCCGCGAGATTTTCCCTTACCGTCATCCGGCGGAATATGGAGGGTTCCTGGGGCAGATAGCTTATGCCCTTGCGTGCCCGCAGATACATGGGAAAGCTGGTGATATCTTCTTCACCTATGAGGACCTGTCCGCTATCGGGACGACTGAGTCCCACAACCATGTAAAATGTGGTTGTTTTGCCGGCGCCATTGGGTCCCAGCAACCCGACCACCTCTCCGGAAGCAATCTCCAGGTCGACACCGTTGACAACAACCCTGTCTCCGAAACTCTTCTTCAGCCCCCAGGTATACAGGACTCGCTTACGGCTTTTGGAGGTCATTCCTTTCCTTGCCCTTCGGATAGATTACCGCTTCAACGCGATCTTCGGGACCGCCCGTCACCACACTGCGCTCCTCATTAACGAAATAGGTAATCTCTCTGCCGGTTATCATATCCTTCCCCTGGACAACCTTTGGAGAACCGGAAAGGGTGATCTTGCCCTCCCTCGTCTGATAGACACCGTACCTGGCGGTCCCGATACGGTTCTTTTGCACTATCCTGACGTTACCAGAGGCCTCGACCTTTTCAAGGTCGCCACCCTTTTCAGCGTACCGGACCACGAGCCTGTCGGCAAGAATGGTGATTTCGCCCTGCTTCGCGACCACCTTTCCGATAAAGGTGGCGGTCCTGCTCTTCGTGTCGGCCTGAAGTTCGTTGGACCTGATGGTAATGGGCTGTCCGTCATTATTTTCCGCCGCGCCGGCCGCCGCAAAAGTGGGCGCCGCAGACGCGAGCAGCATGCAGATAAGGAGAAAAATTCTCTTCATGTCAGTTCTTTCGGGTCCGGATGACGGCGTTCACGTCTCGCAATATTCTGACCTTCTTTTCATCCACGCGGAGCTCCATCCCCACACCCCGCACCAGAAGCTTTCCGTCCTCGATACGCACCCGGTCATTGGTGGCGATAAGAGAACGGTCCGCAATATAGTCCAGATGACCGGTAGTAAACTTTATCCCCGTTTCACCGGTAGCCGAGACATTTCCCTTCAGCTTCACATCTCCCGTTTTCTTATGGTAATCGGCGATGTCCGACTTCAGGGTGTACTTACCGCTCCTGTCACCGCTGTTCAAGGCCATTTCGGCGCCGGTGAACCTGGCAATACCGGTGTCATTATAATAGTCTACTTTATTGGCAACGAGTTCCCACTGAAGGACGCCATCTTTTGTGTTGGTATGATGTATTCGCCGCAGAGAGACATCGATATTCCCCGGAAGCTCCGACAGGATATTTTCCGGCGTCTTGACCCGGTGGAACTTCAGCGTTATCACAACCAGCAGATAGACCGCGGCGGCCAAAACCACAAAACCCAATATCCGCCTGAATTTATTTATGTTATGCATAAATTGGGCAAAATTATAACATCATGGGCATGGGGTGTAAAGCAGATTCTGGCACAAGAAAGAATTTTTGGCATAAAGATTGAAGTAACCGGGTCGCGATTTACAACCCATTGATATCATGGCTGTTTCGTGACTGGAAGTAGCCGGCCGTGACATCCTCCCAGAGACCCTGTTCTTTCAGCAGAAGGTCGCAGACCTCACGGACGGCGCCCCACCCCCCCCAGTTGTTCGTCACGAAGTGTACACTGGAACGAACTTCTGAGACGGCATCCGCTGGCGCGGCGGTGAAACCAACCCTCTTTATGAGGGGAAGATCGACAATATCATCACCCATATAGGCGACCTGATGATCTTTAAATCCGGTTTTTTTCAGTATTTCCCGGTACGGGCCGAGTTTGTCCAGCGCATTCTGGTAGAGATGGGTAATACCGAGCTCCGCCGCCCGATTGGCAACCACCATGGAACCTCGACCGGAGATGATCCCCACGCTGATCCCGGCCCGTTGAAGCATCTTGATGCCGAATCCATCCTTCACATTAAAAAACTTGCTCTCTACGCCGTTGGCGTCATAGACGATACGGCCGTCTGTCAATACGCCGTCAACATCCAGAAGGAAAAGCCGAATCGGCAAGATAAGCTCTTTTGTCATGCAAGGCCCGCCTTAAGAAGATCGTGGAGGTGAATGATTCCCACCGGCTTTTCCGTATCATCGCCGGCGAAGACAAATAATGATGTAATGGAATGCTCTTCCATCCGCTGCATGGCCTTTGCCGCCAGTTCGGATGAAACGATGCGCTTCGGGTTGCGGGTCATCAATTCGTCGGCTGTGGTATTAAGGATATCAAGCCCCTTTTCCAGAGCCCTGCGCAAGTCACCGTCGGTTATGACCCCCGCCAGTGCGCCGCGCGAGTCAACGACCCCCGCTATACCCAGTCCGTGTGAGGTAATAACAAACAGGGCCTCGCGCATCAGCGTTTCCGGAAAGACCAGGGGAACCGCATCGCCTGTATGCATGAGATCCTCGACCCGCAAAAGGAGTTTCTTGCCCAGCGCGCCGCCGGGATGGAAAAGGGCAAAATCTTCAGCCTTGAAGCCGCGCTCCACCAGCAGCGCCACGGCCAGGGCATCTCCCACGGCCAGAGTGGCGGTCGTTGAGGCGGTAGGCGCCAGCCCCAGAGGGCAGGCCTCTTCCTTGACGGCGACCTCCAGAAATACGTCCGCGGTTCTGGCCAGCGTCGAGTTGCGATTTCCCGACATGGCAATCAGGGATGCTCCGATGCGCTTGATGGCAGGGAGGATTCGAAGCACTTCTTCGGTCTCCCCGCTGTAGGAGATGGCGATGACCACATCGCCCCTCATGATCATGCCGAGGTCACCGTGTATCCCTTCCGCCGGATGAAGAAAAAAGGCCGGCGTACCGGTGGACGCAAGGGTCGAGGCGATCTTCTGGCAGATTATTCCTGATTTGCCCATTCCGGTCACAACCACGCGGCCGGAAGAGGAAAGGATCATCTCCACCCCGCGCACGAACTCGGCATCCAGGGACTCCGCCAGGTTCAGCAACGCCTCCGCCTCAACCCGGATCACCCGTTTAGCTTCTTTCAGAATCAATGACAAACCTCGTTATCAGGACGTCGGATACCATTTAAGGAACGTTAAGACACGATTTCTCAAACCGTTCCCATAAGAACCGGCATGTAGCTCACTTTACGATGGAATCGATGGCCTTGAGCTTTTTCAGAAGGGGGGGAAGATCGTCAAGCCTGATGGAGTTGGGCCCGTCGCAAAGGGCCTTCTCAGGCTCTTCATGGACTTCGAGAAAAATCCCGTCTATTCCCGTCGCGACCGCTGCCCGGGAAAGGTATTCCACAAACTCCCTCTGCCCCCCGGAAGAACCGCCCAGACCTCCGGGCAACTGTACGCTGTGGGTCGCGTCGTAGACGACCGGATAGCCCAATCGTCGCATGATGGGGAGGCTTCTCATGTCGGAGACGAGATTGTTGTAGCCGAAACTTGCTCCGCGCTCGGTGAGTATGAGGTGTGAATTACCAGCGGAAAGGGCCTTTCCAATGACATTTTCCATGTCCCATGGCGCCAGGAACTGCCCTTTCTTGACATTCATCACCCTCCCGGTCCGGGCTACGGCCTCGATGAGGTCGGTCTGCCGGCAGAGGAACGCGGGAATCTGGAGGACATCCGCCACCTCCGCCACCGGCGCCACTTCCTCCACGGAATGGACATCGGTCAGTATGGGAAGTCCGAGAGAGTCCTTTACCCTGGCCAGTATGCTCAATCCCTGCCGCAATCCGGGCCCGCGAAATGAGGTGGCTGAAGTACGGTTGGCCTTGTCGTATGAAGCCTTGAAAACCAGAGGCATGGCCAGTCCGTTGCAAAGGGTCATGAGCCTTTCGGCGCAACGCAGGGTCAGCGCCTCATTCTCGATGACGCATGGACCGGCAATCAGAACCAGCGGGCGGTTACCGCCAAGCCTTACGTTTCCGACGAGTATCTCTTTAACCACCCGGCCTCCCCCGCTCTCTTTCCGGTTTGCATCCATTCTTCCAGGGATATCAGCCTCTGCCCGCAAGGGCCGCCGCAATAAAGGATTTGAAGAGCGGGTGCGGATTAAGAGGCTTCGACTTGAATTCGGGATGAAACTGGCATCCCACGAACCAGGGATGATCGGCAATCTCGATCATCTCCACCAATCCGCCTTCCTCATAGATACCCGACAGCACGAGACCTTTCTCCGTGAGAAGGTCGCGATAACGGTTGTTCAGTTCGTAGCGGTGGCGGTGCCTTTCGCTTATCTGGGATGTGCCGTAAATCTTGCGCGCCAGGGTCCCCTTCACCAGGGAACAGGGATAAGCGCCGAGACGCATCGTGCCGCCCTTCCGTTCAACCCGCTGCTGGGTCTCCATCAGATGGATCACCGGATGTTCGCAGTCCGGCTTGAACTCGCTGGAGCAGGAATCGGACAGCCCACACACGTTCCTGGCATATTCCACCACGGCCATCTGCATCCCGAGACAGATGCCGAAGAAGGGTATCCTGTTCTTCCTCGCGAATTCAATGGCCTGGATCTTCCCTTCCGTGCCGCGCTCGCCGAATCCTCCCGGGACCAGAATGCCGTCCACGTCATCAAGGTGAGAACCGATACCCTCCTGCTCAATCTTCTCGGAATCGAGATAACGGATATGCACCCGGCAGTCATTGGCTATACCGCCATGGGTCAGGGCCTCGGAAAGGGATTTGTAGGATTCCGTCAGATTCACATATTTCCCAACGATGGCGATCCGCGCCATACCTCCGCCGGGATTCTTGAGGGTGTTCACGACCTCCTGCCAGTGATTGAGATCAGGGGATTTGGCCCACATGTTGAGCTTGTCCGTGATCTGCTCGTCCAGGCCCTCCTTGTGCAGGGCAAGGGGCACCTCGTAGATGTGCTCGGAATCCACGCAGGGGATTACGTCCTTCTCACGGACGTTGCAGAACAGGGCGATCTTCGCCTTCATTTCCGTGGGAAGGTCCTTTTCACTGCGGCACACCAGGATGTCCGGCTGGATGCCGATCTCCCGCAGCTCTTTCACCGAGTGCTGAGTCGGCTTGGTTTTCATCTCCCCCGCGGTCCTGATATGGGGAATCAGGGTTACATGCAGGTACAGGACATTGCCGGGTCCGCGGTCGAATTTGAACTGGCGGATGGCCTCCAGAAACGGCAGCGACTCGATGTCGCCCACGGTACCCCCGATCTCCACGATGGCCACATCCATCCCCTTGGCGTTCTCCAGGATCTTGGACTTTATCTCGTCCGTGATATGGGGAATCACCTGGACGGTACCGCCCAGATAGTCGCCACGCCGTTCCTTTTCGATAACGGAAAAATACACCTGGCCGGTTGTGAAGTTGCTCCTCTTGGAGAGTTTGGCGTTGGTATATCTTTCATAGTGCCCCAGGTCCAGGTCCGTCTCGGCGCCGTCGTCGGTGACAAAAACCTCTCCGTGCTGAAAAGGAGACATGGTGCCGGGATCGACGTTGATGTATGGATCCAGTTTCTGCATCGTGACCCGCAGGCCCCGGGCCTCCAGAAGCGCGCCCAGGGACGCCGCCGCAAGCCCTTTTCCGATAGAGGAAACAACTCCGCCCGTAACAAATATAAACTTGGTCTTCATAAAAACATCCCTCAATGAAGAAAGTCCCAGCTTACTGGGACTTTCTCAGCTTTTCTAGAACCTTTTCAAGGTCCGGCGGCGAGTCCACGCCGACAGACTCATACTCCGTCTCGACCACCTTGATGCGGTAGCCGTTTTCCAGCGCCCGGAGCTGCTCCAGCTTTTCCGAACGTTCAAGGTGAGTCTGGGCCATGCGTGCGTATTTGACGAGGAAATCCCTTCTGTAGACATAGAGACCCACATGCTTGAAGCAGAGGAGCCTTCCGGAGGCAAAGGCTTCATCCTTCAGACAGTCCCACTTGTCCCGGAAGAAGGGTAGAGGAGAGCGGGAAAAATAGAGCGCGAATCCATCCAGGCCGGTCACGACCTTTACCACATTGGGGCTGAGAAAATCGTGCAGATTCCTTATCCGGCACTTCAGCGTGCCCATCATGATGGAATCGTCATCCAGCAAGGGGCGAATGGCCTCGTCGATCATCGAGGGTTCGATGAGTGGCTCATCCCCCTGGACATTGACGATAATCTCGGCGTCAATCCTTTCCGCCACCTCGGCAAGGCGATCCGTGCCGGTCTCGTGGGATGGCGACGTCATCTGCACCTGTCCGCCGAACGACCTGACAGCGGTTTCGATGCGCGGGTCGTCGGTAGCCACTATAACACCGGAAACAAGTTTCGCCCTGGCGGTCCTTTCATAGACATGCTGCACCATCGGTTTTCCCATGATGTCGGCAAGGGCTTTTCCGGCGAAGCGGGTCGATGCATATCTGGCAGGGATGATGGCGGTTACTCGCATAATGAAAAAGGAACTTTCCGGTGATAGTCAGTCCCTTCCGGTGGCGGGACGCACTACGTTACATCAAATGCCCGGAACGTGTCAAGGCAGGATTTCCCTCTATGGAAAAACCCCGCCCCGACCCGGACCGCTGACATTTTCTATTTGAATTCCGAATACTTGGAGATAACGTAATCGCGGTCAGCCGCCTCCTTGAGGTGACACTCAAAACAGTTTTTCACCGGGTCCAGCCCGCTCGGCCTGCCGGCCGCCGTGAATCCGGAGAACTGCCATCCCCCCGTATCCTTAAAGCGTTTGTCCTTCTTCATCATAACAATCATGGACTTCTTCCCAGGGACCGGTTTTCCGCCCTTGTCACTGATGGTAAACTGCTCAACGACAAACGTGCTCCCCTCGGGATACGGCCCCCCCTTCTCGAATGCCTTCATGGCCCTGGCGTCCACATAGGTATAGTGAATGCCGTAAAAGAGGGATTTCCTGTCACTCACTATGTGCTGCCTGCTCTTACGCCACTTCTGATAGCCCTTGGGAAGTGTCAGGGCTGACGCGGCGACGGCCAGGGAAGCGGCCGCGATCAATGCGCCCGCCACCAGGGTTACGGTTTTTCTCTTCATCTGATGATACCTCTCTTCCATGAACTTTGTCTGAAGCTGCCTGCCGGAAGGCCGGGAAAAACCGGCCATTCATCATGGACTGAACAACGGTCAGTCGGTGCCCAGGATGACACTGGCGGCATTGAACATGGCATACACCACTTCGCCTTTCTGCAGGTCAAGAGACCGGGCGCATTCATTGGGGATGATTGCGCTTATGGTATTTCCTCCGGGCAGTTCGACTATGACATCGGTGGTGATGACGTGGCATTCCAGGCTGATAATCTTTCCCTGCAGCTTATTGCTGAGACTGACCCTCAGGTCGCAGTCGCCGGAACCTATGATGACGGAATTCGCCTTGATGATCGCATAGGCGAATATTCCCTCATGGAGGTCGAGGCTTTCCACGCTTTCGTTGGTGATGATGGCGATGATACGGCCTCCACCCTGGATGGCCATGGTCACCTCCGACTTCACCTCTCCCTTGACGATATTCACCACTTTGCCTATGAAAGCGTTTCTGGCGCTCACTTTGGATGAAACCTTCTCGAGAAAACGGTACAGATTGTTCACATCCACATCGAGCATCTTGTCTTCCAGGCTGGTGAGGAACTTTTCGTGCTCCTTCTGGATGAGGCGGTATTTTCTGACCAGCTCCTTTCCCTCCTCCGTAAGGGTAGTCCCTCCTCCCGACTTGCCGCCGGCCGTACGCACGAAAAGGGGCTTCTCGGAAAGATTGCTCATGGAATTGATGGAATCCCAGGCCGTCTTGTAGCTCATGCCCACAAGTTTGGCGGCCTTGTTGATGGAACCGCATTCATCTATCTTTTCCAGCAGCGCTATGCGGTCGCTCCTCAGGAAATCCATATCGGTCTTTTTGAAAGACAGGCTTCCTGAAACCTCGATCCGTTTTTTTGACGTTCTCATAAAAAAGTCCGGGACTCCTTTCTCACATACCGTCAGTGCGGGCCGGCGCCGCCACATACGGTAAAAATCCGCGCTTCAGTGGCGGATTGCGCACAAAATAGCACTGTTTGCGCCCTGACGGTAACAGTTTTTTCAACCCGACGCCCAGGGGATGAACCGGGTCAAACGGGACAAGCGAAACGACACGCCGCTGTTTCCCCCCTTTTCAGGGACGCTTCTCTCGGCCGGAAAGGCATTGAAGAAGCAGATGGAAGATGGAGGCAAGACCTCCGCGCCGGGACAGACAGGCGGGAAAACAGCCCGGCAACGAGTGGTTGTCAGACTGAACACCTCGCCATTATTTCACCACTCTTTTCACGGCCGCCATCATGATCATGGACGTCAGCGTCAGGGCCGCCAGGCATGCAAAAAGGGCCTTATACCCGGAAGCAGAGATCATCCAGCCGCCCAGCAGAGGCCCGAGAAAGAAACCGGCCTGCATCATCACCATCAGGAGATTCTGGTTCATGGCGCGCGCCCGAGGGTCCGAGATATCAAACATGACCGCGGCCTGCAACGGCATCGACACCCCCCAGCCAACTCCGGCAATACCGGCCAGGGCAAAAAACATCCCGCTCGAAGAGCATGCCGGCAGGAGAGCATAGCAGAGAGCCGCCGCGAAAAGCCCGGCAACGCACATCATGACCTTGTCGTAGCGATCAAAAAGCCACCCTCCGGAGATTCTGATCACAATCATCGCAACCGTGGCGATGGTAAAGAAGAGGCTTGCGCCGGTTATCCCCCTGCCGGCGCCGAACTGCTTCAGATAGAAGAAGACGGCCGCATAGCCGCAGAAAAAGAACAGCGAGGAAAGGAGCACCAGCAGCGCCGCCGGGGAGCGGAGACTCTCCAGCATCCCGGACAGACCCGGAGCAACGGAGGCGCCCGGTTGCGAGTGACGAGCACGCGGGAGCGCCAGGGCCAGAATCGGCATGAGAGCGGCAAAGCCGGCCAGCTTGAGCGCCCCGCCGAAGGAAGACGGCGCAAGCTTCATGAGATCAAAGAACAGCGGTATGACGGCATAGGGTATCAGACGGATAAGGGAAATCCAGCCGAATGCCCGCCCGCTCATCTCCGGCGGGATGCATTGGACCACCATCGTCACGAGCGCGGAAACGACGCAGATGAAACCGGCGCCCTGCAAGAGCCGGGCGGCTATCAGCAAAGGCGCCGAGTCAGCCTGCGCCAGCATGAAAAGCGCCGCGGAAAACACCAGGGAACCGCCCAGCAGCCAGCGCCGGGCGACGCCGGGATGCACCAGCGGGGCGATGACCGGCTGGATCAACAGGGCAGCCAGGGCGTCGGCGCTGATGATGAAACCGGCCGCGCCGGGGCCGATCCCCAGGCTCGCCAGATACCCGGAAAAGGCGAAAAACAGCGCCGCGATGGCCGTTACCAGCGCGAACTGGATATTGATGACCAGGAAGCCGATGGAAAAGAGCCCGGAACGTTCAGCCATGGATGCCTTCCAGAAAACGGACCAGCAGGTTTGAAGCCACGGAGCGCCGGTATCCGGCGGTGGCCCTTATATCGTCAATAGGCGCTACAAAACCTCGAACTGAATCAGCCGCGAAGCGGATGGCATCGGCATCGAGCCGCCGGCCGGCCAGACCAGCCTCCAGTTGCGGGAGACGCGCCACCGTGGGCGCCACGCTCCCCCAGGCAAAGCGGGCCTCCGCCACCGTGCCGTCAGGGGAAAGCCTCGCCATTGCCGCGAAACTGACCACGGCGACCGCCAGGGACCTGCGCAGGCCCACCTTTTCGAATGACCGGCAGGGAAAGGGACCGGCGTGAGGGATCAGGACGCGGGTGATAATCTCATGGTTTCCCAGCTGCGTGCGCCCCGGACCAGAGACGAATTCTTCGATGGGGAGGCGGCGCATTCCCGCCCGGGAAGCCAGCTCCACCTCCGCGCCCAGGATGTACAGGGGCGGGAGCGAGTCTCCGGCGGGTGACGCGGTACGGATATTGCCGCCGATGGTGGCCATGTTCCTCACGGCAGGGCCGCCGATGGTCCTGACCGCATGTACAAGGACAGGGGCATGCAGCGCCGGCAAGGGGTCGGAGATCAGCCTGGACAGAGGCGTGGCGGCGCCGATGGAGATTTCACTTCCCGTATCCCGCACCCCATGCAGCTCCTCCACGCCGGAAAGCAGGATCAGCGGCCGGTGATCCAGGCCCGTTTCCTTGCGCAGCTTCACCAGCAGGTCGGTTCCTCCCGCCATGGGCAGGGCGTCAGGATGCCGGTCCAGAAAGAAAAAACACTCCTCCAGACAACAGGGCTTCAGTATCTCTCGCATGGTATCTCTATTCCACAATCCGGTAGCCCGCCGACTTCAGAGAGGGCCTCGTGTACACAAACACCATCTCAACCGGCTCGTCGAAGGGATTATAGAACCAGTGCTCCGCGCCGCGCGGCACGAACATGGTGTCGCCTTTGGCCATCTCCACCTCAGTTTCATCGAGGCCGCTGATCCCCCTTCCCGAAAGGATATGGATCACCTCCTCAGCGTCCGGATGGACGTGCCTCTTGTGGGTGGATGTCTTCGCCTCAAACCTGCAATAGGCAAAAGTAATGTCTTGAGCCCCCACCGTTTCCTCGTCCACGAGGACGACCCTCCTGGCGTTGTCCAGGTCCTTGATGGGTTCGTTTCTTCCTTCATCGAGACCAAGCATATACCTCATTTCACTCTCCATTCCACGAAGTTATTCCCTGTCGCCGGCATGGACAATGGCCGGACGGGAACGCTGGCGACAGGGTAGCACAGCTTTCCGGAAAAAGCTTCCCCGCAACTTGAAGTATTTCAGCGCGCTGATGGATTTTGAATTTGCGGGACCGTCGCATTTAGGGTATTTTGGCCATGGGAAAAGGTGAAATCACTGGAGCATGCGCCGGGACATGACGGAACCTGCAGCGAGAACCACATAAACGGAGAGAGTATCCATGAACAGAGAGGAAGCCATTAAGCTCCTGGCCGGCCAACGACACGCCATCCCGGATGGGCAGGAATACTCCGCCGGTTATTTCGAGCCTTCGGACGGTGCGGGCGTGGCCCGGCTTTTCTATACGGTTTATGGCGATGGATATCCCATCGACACCTATTACATACCGGAAAGACTGGCAGAGGAAAACCACAGGGGAAACATTCACAGCGTGGTCAGCCGCGCCGCCTCCGGCGACGTGGTTTCCCATGTCGCCCTCTACCGCGGCGCCGCGCCCAACCCCGGCCTCTATGAGTACGGAGTAGGACTTACCCTGCCCGGGTACCGTTCCACCCTGGCATTCTTCAGGGCCAATGAATTGCTGCTGAGACTGGCGGGACGGGAAGGCATCGACGGCTTTTTCGGCGAGGCGGTCTGCAACCATGTCACCACCCAGAAGCTCTCCAGACATGCAAGGGCGCTTGAAACGGCGGTGGAACCCGCCCTGATGCCCGCGGAGGCATACGAAACGGAACAAAGCGCGGCAGGAAGGGTCGGCTGCCTGGTCTTTTTCCGGGTGGACCGCGATGGCCGCAGGCCCCTTTACCTCCCCGTTCCATATGTCAATGAGGTGAAATGGATCCTGGAAGGCCTGAACCTGGACCGGGAACTCCTCGCCCCCCATGCCGGCCTCCCCGATACCGGCGCGGAGATGGAGGTGAAGCGTTTCGGCCATGCCGGCGTCGCCAGATGCTCGATAACGGCGCCGGGAAAAGATCTGGCCGGCCGTCTGAACGCGCTGGAAAGGGAACTGCGGGAGGAGGGCTACGCCCTGTGCCAGTTTTTCATCGACCTGGGCAAGCCATGGTCAGGAAGCGCCGTCGAACTGCTGCGCAAACACGGCTGCACCCTGGGAGGCCTCCTCCCCATCTGGTTCGGGGACGACGGCCTGCTGATGCAAAAACACTTCGTTGACCCCGACTTCGACGCCATGAAGATCCATTCAGCCCGCGGACGCGACCTGGTGAAAATGATACGGAAGGACTGGGAACAAAGAGCGCTGTAGGGACTGTCCCGGAGAAGGAAGAGAGATCGTCCATGAAAAAAGGAAATCTCCACAGACTGTTCAGGATATTTGCTTTCACCATGTATACGCTTTGTTGCGCCTCAATAATCCAGGCAAACGAGTCGACAATGATGAAATCACCGGACGGCGCGTTCTCCGCCATCATCAGATCCGTTACGAAATCCGCGGAACTTCCCCCGGAATTCATCCTTGAGATGGGAAGCGTGAAAAGGGAGGGCGTGGCAAAGCGGGATTATACATCCAGAAGCGGCGAACACGGCCTGACCTTTCAACATGGCGCATGGACCCCCGATTCCCGGTTCTTCATCTTTACCACCCTGAGCTCCGGCGGCCACATGGCATGGCAATATCCGGGCTTTTTCTTTGATGGCGAAGACGGCAAAATCCATGATTTCAAAGATTATCTGCCCCCCATCGCCAAGGGGGCCTTTTCGCTGAAACCTCCCGACATCATCACCATAACCATATGGACGCCGCTCACAACGGAAAAAACCCTGGACGACAGCATCGCCCTCCCCATATCATTCCGGATGAGCGACCTGAAAAAACACTAAGGAACTTAAATGAATAGCATGGTCAATATTGCGTTCAGATTCAGTTCAGATTTGGCTGAACTGATTGAACCAAACCGCAGACGTAGCAGGGCTACGTTGAGGATTTGGTGATTGAGGTCCGGTCAAAGATGACCTGAAGATGAGATGCAAGATGTCCATGTTATTTGTTTACAGTTCCTAACCCGCGACACGAAAAAGGCAGCCAAATGACACAGCATATACCAGGCAGGAAAGACGCCCTGCTTCGCATCCCCTTCACCGCCCCTTTCCTCCCCCTTGCCATGGAGTTCGCGGACAAGGGGGCCAGGGGCTTCGGCCTCGGCGACCGGGAGAGCGGCTCGTTGACCCTGGCGGTGGAAGAGCTGTTCTCATTCTATATGTCAAGGGCCGCACAGGGATCATCGCTGGAGATTGCCCTTGGGGACGAGGGATACCGTCTCGCCCTCTCCCTTTCCTTCCATGCGGCCAATCCGGACATGCGCGCCTTCAACCTGACCTGGCGCGTCAGCCATGACAGCGAGGACTCCCTGGAGATGCTGGGCCCGATGATTGCGGCCCGTTCAGTCTCCAGCCTTCGCCTGGACTTCGGCGACAACGACCGGGTGGTGATCCGCCTGACCATGGACAGGGACTATGAACCGGCCAGCAACGTCCCCCTGCCCCCCTCCGGCGGCCCAGGCCCAAGGCTTTCCGAGCCTTCCCGCGACGATGTGCGGCACTTCGCGGCCATGGTGAAAGCCTCCGGCGCTCCGTTCATCCCCCGCTTCCTCGCCCGCCCCTCCATGGCCGCTGACATGCTGGCCGCCGGGCGGCTGCACGCGCTCCTGGCCGTGGCAGGCGACTGGATTACAGGGGGCGTGCTCTGGGCGCATCTGACGGAAACGTGCATCGAGATGTACGGACCATACCTCTTCCTTGACGACCCGGACGACCATACCCTGACCATGCTCCTGGACGAGGCGGTCGGCCGCGTCTCCCGCAGCCGCGCCCGGGGGCTGCTGCGCCGGCAGGGTCCGCTGGCGGGATACGAGCGTTTCTTTGATTTCCTGGGCGAGCTGCAAATGGCGGGCGTGGACGGCCAGGCCTCCCTCTCCGTCTACTATTTCCGCCAACTGAGGGAGGAGAGCGGCGGGATAGTCTATTGCTCCCCCGTCCTCGCGGCCTTTCTCCACCAACAGTACGAGAGGCTCTGCCTGCCACGGCAGGTGCGGGAAAGCGCCGGCGACCGCGGCCTGGCGCGGGATGCTTCGGTGCTGGCGGTGGAACTGGACTATTCCCGTTCCCTGGCGATCATCCGCCCGCTGTGCGCCGGGAGGGACATGGCCGCCAATCTCGAGGGCCATCTGGACCTGCTGGAGAGCGAAGGAATAGCCAATTTTCTCGTGGAGATCAACACCGGACGCAGCGAAGACACGGCCTTCGCCGACGCCCTGGCGCAATGCGGATTCGCTCCGCGGCTGCTCATTCCCGACGCCGGACAGGGAGACCTGGTTATCTATGACCATTCCCGGGGGAACGTCCGGCCATGAACCTGGACGCCATCGTTCCCGAATATGTGCGTTGCTTTGACGCCTATGTCCCCAGCAAGCCGGATCATCTGCTGATGCGCGAGTACGGCGCGCCATTCCTCCATCGGCTCAACAACAACGAAAACCCCCTGGGACCGCCCCCTGCCGCAGCCCGCGCCATCGCTGAGTTCCCTCCCGAGGCGGCGGCCGTTTACCCCAGCGGCGACTCCTTCGACCTGCGGGAAGCCCTCGGGCGGAGGATGGGAGTCTCTCCGGAGAGGATCCTGGTGGGAAACGGCTCCTGCGAGGTAATCTCCTCGGTAATCAAGGCCTTTTGCGAGCCCGGAGACAACATCATCACCGCGGACAGGACCTTTGCCGTGTATGAATGGGTTGCCGAGTTCTCCGGGATCCAGGCCAGGCTGGTTCCCCTGCGCCATTACTCCTTCGACCCGCAGGGAATGCTGGACTGCATCGATGGCCGCACCAAGATCATCTTTCTCTGCAACCCCAACAACCCCACCGGCGGCTGGTGGGACGAAGGGCTCCTGACCGATTTCCTGGAGAAGGCGGGAGAGGAGCGGATCGTGGTGGTGGACGAGGCCTACAGGGAGTTCGTGGAGGACGAGGCGTATCCCGACGCCGTTGCCCTGATGGATAGCTTCCCCAATCTCATCTCCTTCCGCACATTCTCCAAGATGTACGCCCTGGCCGGGCTGCGCGCCGGCTACCTGACGGGTACGGCCGGGGTGGTGGAAATGGTCCGGCGGACCAGCATCGCCTACTCGGTGAACATACTGGCGCAGCGGGCCGCCCTGGCGGCCCTGGCCGACGACGCGGACCACATCGCGGCCACCCGCGCCCTGGTAAGAGACGGGCGAGCCTTCCTGATGACAACCTGCGACGCCCTCGGACTGGAGACGGTGGGCCGCGAAGGCAACTACCTGATGATCAAGGTTCCCATAAACGACATGCTCATGTACCGGCGGCTGATGAAGCGTGGCATGATGGTCCGCTCCATGACCGGCTTCCGCTATCCGGGATGGATCCGCGTCACCCTGAAAGAGATGGCGGTTATGGAGGCGTTCGCCGAGGCGTTGAGTGAAGAGATCAGATCGATCCGCGAAGGAGGCAGGTCCGCATGACAAGAGACGGGGGGCGTCTGGAAATCGGAAAACCGGAAGTTCGCTGCGACGCATACTCGAAGGCCTCCGGCCGGGAGCGTTTCGCCGCGGATATCTACCCTGACAACCTTTTATGGGCGGGGGTAGCGCGGGCCGGCGCGGCCCACGGCAGGCTGGCGTCGCTGGACGTATCGGCCGCCCTGGCCGTGTCCGGCGTGCTCAAGATACTGACCGCCGGGGATGTGCCCGGACCCAACCGCCACGGCATCATCCACAAGGACACGCCGGTGCTGGCCGATGACGTGGTGCGCTATACCGGGGATGCCGTGGCCCTGATCCTGGCGGAGACGCGCGAGGCCCTCAAGGTGGCGGTCCCCCTGGTCAAAGCCGTTATCGAGCCGCTCCCCGCGGTCTTCGATCCCCGGGAGGCCATGGCAGACGGCGCGCCCCTCATCCATGCCGACAGGGAAAACAACCTGCTGATGGCCGCCGAGATCCGCAAGGGAAACGCCCCGGCCGCGTTCGCGGAGTGCGACGCGATTGCGGAGGGGGAATTTTCCACCCCTGTGCAGGCCCATCTTTTCCTTGAAACGGAAAATGGAACCGCGCAATTGGAGGAAGACGGCGCCATCTCCATGACAGTCTCCACCCAGTCCCCCTTCCGCGATCGCCTGGAGATCGGGCATGCCCTGGGCATTCCGTTCGACAGGATCCGCATCGCGAGCCCGTGCCTGGGGGGCGGATTCGGCGGCAAGGACGGCGCCACGGTGCAGTGCCTCCTGGCCCTTGCCGCTCTCCACGCTGACGGCAGGCCGGTGAAGATGCAGTGGGAACGGGAGGAGAACCTGGCCGCCGGCTACCGGAGACACGCCTGCCGGATGCGCTACCGACTGGGGGCGAAACGGGACGGGACGCTCCATGCCCTGGAGTGCGAACTGATCTATGACACCGGCGCCTACGCCCACCTGGGGGGCGAGGTGATGGAGCTGGGCATGGAGCATGCAGGGGGACCCTACCGCATCCCCCACACCCTTATTCGCGGAAAGTGCGTCCACACCAACAACCCGGTGGCAGGGGCCATGCGCGCCTTCGGCGTGTGCCAGGTGACCTTCGCCTTTGAATCCATGATGGACATGCTGGCAAAAGAGCTGGGCATGGACCCCATGGGACTGCGCCTGCAAAATGCTCTGACGGATGGCGACAGCAACTGCGCCGGGGTCCGGCTCGTAACCTCCACCGGCGTGGCCGGATGCCTGGAACTCCTGCGAGACCACCCGTTCTGGCAGGAGCGGGAGGAATGGAAACGCGGCGCTCCTCCCGGAACCAGGCGGGGCGCGGGGCTGGCCGCGCTATTCAACGCGGCCGGGTACGGCGGCGGGGTGCGCGACTCTGCCATTGCCAAGGTAGAGCTGGGACCGGATGGAAGGTTCACGGTGCACAACGCCGTCTCTGATATGGGCCAGGGTAACTCCTGCGCCTTCCTGCAGATGGCGGGACACATCCTCTGCCAGGAGGCCTCGGCCATGAACCTCCTCCAGCCGGACACAACCACCGCCTATCCGTCCGGCTCCTCGGCCGCGGGGCGCACCACCTTCACTTACGGCAACGCCCTCATCCGGGCCTGCGAGGATCTGAAGGCCCGCGTCATCAACCGCGCCGGGCTTCTCCTCTTCGTTGACAGCGACAAGGACCTGCGCCTCGTTCCCGGAAAGGTGATCCATCTCCCCAGCGGCCGGGAGGCGCCCCTGGAGCGGCTGGCGTCCTTCATGCCCCGGGAGGACCGGGTGTGCATCAACCAGTACGTCGCCCCGGTCTGCGAGGATGTCCCGGATACCGCGAAGGGATTCTTTATCGGCTTTCCCCACGTCATCTTCGCCTACGGCGCCCACCTTGCCCGTGTCCAGGTGGACCTGGCCACCGGCGTCATCCGGGTCATGGATTACCTGGCCGCCACCGACGGCGGCAGGGTCGTGAACCCCGCCATGTTCGAGCAGCAGGTACATGGCGGGGTCGGCCAGGGCCTGGGCTATGGCCTGACCGAAGATCTGATCACCCGCGAAGGAAAAGCGCTGAGCGGGGACCTCTCAACCTACCTGATCCCCGGCGCCATGGACACGCCGGACATCGTCTCCATACCGTATCACGGCAACGAAGCCACCGGGCCCTTCGGCATGAAGGGGATCGGCGAGGTTGCCATGAACGGACCGCTGCCGGCGGTGGCCAACGCGGTCGCCGACGCCTGCGGCATCCGCCTTTGTCATGCCCCCCTCACCCCTTCGCGGGCGCTGGAGGCGATAGAGGCCGGTGGCTAGCGGCCAGCCTGTGTTTTTGCCTGAAAGGAATATCGTGAAACTTACCTTCGAACTCAACGGAAACATGATGGACATTGACGTCCCGGACGACCGGCGGGTGGTGGACCTGCTGCGGGAGGACCTGGGTCTGACCGGGACCAAGGAGGGATGCGGCACCGGCGAATGCGGCGCCTGCACAATCCTGGTGGACGGCGCGACCCGCCTCTCCTGCCTGATGGTGGCGGCGCAACTGGAAGGAACCAGTGTCACCACCGTCGAGGGGCTGGAGTTGAGCCGCGAGGGGATCGAGATCCGCCGGGCCTTTGCCGAAGAAGGAGCGGTCCAGTGCGGCTTCTGCACCCCCGGCATGGAAATGGCCGCCCTGGCGATGATCCGCGGTGGCCGGGACCTTACGCGGGAAGGGATCAGGGAGGGACTTTCGGGCAACCTGTGCCGCTGCACCGGCTACGTGAAGATCGTGGATGCGGTCATGAAGGCGGTGGAGAAGGTGCGCTTGGGAGATGGGGAGGTGAATTCTCTCATGATTCCAGCATCCAACGTCAAGTCGTTCGGCGTTTAAGTTTCCTCTTGAATTGCTCACGGATTCCGCCATCGAGTTTATTCCACTCCTTCAAGGCGGAAACTTTGAATTCGAAGTTAAAGCTCATCGAGGGAAACCTTGACGCACGGCTCGTGTTCCCGCTCCTGCACAACACGGGAAAGCTCATAATCCTCCAGCCTTTCCATGAGCGCCTCGAAGGCAGCGGCAGGTATAATGTATGCGCTGGGCTTGTTATGATTGAGAATTGCCACGGGTTCGCCTTCGGACTGATTAATGATTCGGGAGGGGTTCTTCTTAAGGTCACTGATACTGACCGAGGCGCGGGCGAACAGACGTTCCATAAAATCACCTCTTATGAGACTTGATTATGGGTACCAATATCGGTCACATATGATGGCGTTGCAAGAATAATTTCAGACCGGCTTTCCCCACTCGCGGCTGGCCGGCCCTATCACCCGCCGGTCGGCCTTGTGTTAGCCAAAAGAAAGAAATGACCGTTCATGCTGAAAACCATCCAGACCGCATTACGTGAACAAGCCAATAACTCGGACGCCATGGTTTTACGACGTTTCTTCAAGACCGGCCCCGGGGAATACGGCGAAGGCGACAGGTTCATCGGCGTTCGGGTTCCGGCGACCCGCCGCATTGCTCAAAAATATCGGAATCTGCCTCTGGCTGACACCCTGGCCTTGCTTCGCTCGAGTGTTCATGAAGAACGACTTCTGGCCCTTATTATCCTTAAGCGGAAATACCAGGAGGGCGGCCAGGATGAACAGGCGGAGATTTACGGAACATATCTGGACCATACACGGTACATCAACAACTGGGATCTTGTAGATGCATCTGCCGAGCACATTGTCGGCGCCTACCTGAAAAACAGATCTCGCGAGCCATTACATGCCCTGGCCCACTCGGAATCCATATGGGAACGACGCATTGCCATCATGTCCACTTTCCATTTCATCAAAAATAATGAATTTGACCAAACCATCAGGATCGCTGAGATACTCGTCTCCGATTCCGAAGACTTGATTCACAAGGCTGTTGGCTGGATGTTGCGAGAGGTCGGCAAGAGGGACAGAGACAAAGAGGAGTTTTTTCTGAAGAAACACTATCGATCCATGCCACGCACGATGCTGAGATACGCAATCGAGAAGTTCCCGGAAAACCTTCGTCAGCAATATTTGCAGGGGAATATCAGATAAGATGAAAAGATCGGCTGAAAGGGGCGCTTCCCCATGGCGCTGCGACCCCCTGAACCGGCGCCACCCGGAAGTGTCCTCTTTCCTGTTATTGTATTTCATCTTTCGATTAACCTCTCTCCCGTTACCTGCCTCGACGAAATCCATGACTTTTTCTCCTTGACACGCCGTGAAGCTATCAGTGATAAGAGGGGGGCACACATTGACACCCTAATTCGTCACCCCTCGTGAGAACCGGATCATGGCGATTTCTCCCATATTACGAAGAAAGCTCCGACTGCCGGCAAGGGTCGCGGCGGCCTGCCTGGGGCTGGCCGCGGTTCTCTGGACGATCTGGCCCTGGCTGCCCGCGGGAAGGAACGAGCGTCCGCGCACCATCATCCTCTACGGTTTCGCTATTCTCGAACCAACAATCACCAAGAGAGTTTTCCCGGCGTTCCGAAAGAAATGGAAGGCCGAGACAGGCCAGGATGTGGAACTGATCAGCTCCTTCGCCGGTTCGGGCACGGTGACGAACCAGCTGATTATGGGCGTCCCGGCCGAACTTGCCATCCTGTCCACGGAACTGGACGCGCAACGTCTCCGTCAGGCGGGGGTCATCGCAACGGAATCGTGGAAGAATCTCCCCCACGGGGGCGTCATCAACCGCACTCCCTTTGTCATCGTGACACGGAAAGGCAACCCCGTGGGGATTCACGATTATTCCGACCTGGCGCGGCCGGGAGTGCGGATCATCCACCCGGATCCCCTTACCTCGGGCGCGGCAAACTGGGCCATTGTCGCCGAATACGGGGCCGCGGTGAGAAAGCCGGGCGCTACGCCCGAAGACGGCAAGGCCATGCTGCTCGGTATCTGGCGCAACGTGGTCGCCCAGGCAGGCAGCGCCAGGGCAGCCAGGACCCAGTTCGACAACGGTTTCGGCGACGCCCTGATCACCTATGAACAGGACGCCATAGGGAACAGCCCCCGCGGCGTCTCCACCCATGAAATCACCTACCCCCGCGCTACGATCCTGAGCGAACACACCCTGGTCGTCATCGACCGCCACATTTCCCAAGAACAGCGGGAACTGGTCCTGGCATTCGCCGACTTCCTCTGGAGCGAGGAAGCCCAGCGCCTGTTCGTCGAGAGCGGATTCCGGAGTGTCGATACGAGACTGAACCCGGCCAACCAGCGCTTCGGAACCATCCGGGATCCTTTCTTCATCAGCGACTTCGGCGGCTGGCAGACGGCAAAAAGGACCATAATCGATGCAACCTGGAAAAACGGCGTTCTCAAGGAGATCCATCCATGAATTCCATTGCGGCGTACCGAAGAAAGATCTCCCCGCTCCTCCCGGCGGGATTCCTGGCCCTGGTCATGCTCCCTCTTCTGTTGCTGCCGCTGGCTTCGGTCTTCATCCATGCCCTGCATGGCGGCCTCGGAAAATTCATGGCGGCACTGACAACGAGGGACGCCCTGTTCGCCATCCGCTTCAGCCTGATCATCGCCTTTTGTACGGCAGCGTTCAATGCGGTACTCGGGACCTATGCGGCGTATGTCCTGAGCAGGACCCGTTTTCCGGGGAGGGAACAACTGGGGATCATCCTTAATCTCCCCGTGGCCCTTCCCAACGTGGTTGTGGGCACGTCCCTTCTCCTGCTGTGGGGACCCATCGGGCTGTTCGGGAAGATGCTGGAGCCCCTGGGGATTCAGCCCATGTTCACCGTCTTCGGCGTCCTGCTGGCGCACATCTTCGTGACGCTCCCCTACATGGTGGGCTCGGTCAGGCCGGTGCTGGACGACCTGCAGACCACCTACGAAGAAGCTGCCTACACCATGGGCGCCACCCGCTGGCAGACCTTCGTCCATATCGTGTTTCCGGCCTTGCGCGGAGGGCTGATCACCGGCGCGCTCCTCACCTTCGCCCACTCCCTGGGAGAGTTCGGGGCCACGGTCATGGTGTCCGGAAACCTGCGGTTGCGAACCCAGACGGCGCCCCTCTATATTTTCTCCCAGTTCGAAGGGGGCAATATCGAAGCGGCAAACTCGGTTGCGGCAATCCTGGCGATCCTCTCTTTCGTCCTGTTTTCGCTCATTCTCTATTGCGCCGGAAAGAGCCGCCTCAGGGGCGCCCGTCGATGAACCTCGGGCAACCGCGCGCTTCCGGCAACAACTGTTCACCCTAAAACCGGCAATCGGAGAGAACGAAGGATGCCTCCAACTGCCGAATCTGGTTTCACTTGTATCCAACGGAGTGCTCCATGACCATTTCCATTGAGAACATCAGCAAACAGTACGGCGAACACCTGGTTGTGGATCGTGTCTCCCTGGAGGTTCACGACGGGGAACTCGTGGTCCTTCTCGGCTCCAGCGGCAGCGGTAAAAGCACTATTCTGCGCATGGTGGCGGGGCTTTGTACGCCGGACCAGGGAAGGATTCTGCTCAACGGCGCGGATATCACTCGCCTCCCTCCCCAGCAGCGCGGTTTCGGATTTGTCTTCCAGAACTATTCGATCTTTCCGTACATGACCGTTGCCGAGAACATCGAATTCGGGCTGAAGATCAGGAAAGCGCCGGTTTCCCAACGCCGGGAGCGCCGGGAGCGCCTGCTGGAACTGGTGGGGCTGTCCGGCATGGGCGAGCGCTATGGGGGCCAACTCTCCGGAGGCCAGCTGCAGCGGGTGGCCCTGGCCCGCTCTCTCGCCTACGACCCGAAGGTCCTCCTTCTGGACGAGCCCTTCGGCGCCCTGGACGCCAAGACCCGGATTCAGCTCCGCCAGTCGGTGAAAGAAATCGTCAAGGAGATTGGCGTCACCACACTGATGGTAACCCACGACCAGGAAGAGGCCTTCGAGGTGGCCGACCGCATAGCCGTGGTGAACAGGGGGCGTGTCGATCAGTTCGGTTTTTCAAGCGATGTCTACTACAATCCATCGACGCGGTTCACGGCCGATTTCGTGGGTGACATCAACTTCATCGAAGGGCGCGTCACCACATCGGAACCGGAGATGTGCGAGATTGAACTGCCCGGTGGAAACATGGTGCGACGACGCGGATTCTATCCCTTCGAACCGGGCCGGAGCGTTCTCTACGGGATTCGACCGGAACAGATGCGGGTGAGCCTGCTCGAACCCAAGGATCACGAAAACGGGATACAGGGAGTCATCGAGAAAAGCCTCTTTCTCGGGGATGTCACCCGGTATTGCATCCGCCTGACGGATGACCGCGGCCTGGATGTGCGGGTGCTGAACTACCTGTTCATAGACGGCATGGCCATGCCATATGAACTGAACGAGCAGGTGTGGCTGATCTGGAGCCAGGGGTCAGGGATTATTCTGGACCATGAAGGGCCAAGCGCCGGACGCATTTGGACGCCCCCCAAGGAGTAACCAGTGATCCTCTACAAGAAACGTCGTCACTACAAATACACATTATTTGCCGACTATAAACATCAGACGGACCTGCGTATTGCCCGGACCGTTGAAATACCTCCGGTCATCCTGCTCGAGGCCGATGGTTTGCTTACGGTAAAGAAAGGGTATGCGTGGGATGGACCTAGCGGGCCAACCATTGACACCCCGGACTTCATGAGGGGATCCCTGGTGCACGATGTGCTTTACCAACTCATGAGAGAAAAAGTCATTCCCCAGGATCAGCGGCAGTACGCCGACAAACTGCTGAGAGAAATCTGCCTCGAGGACGGCATGTCAAGTATCCGCGCATGGTGGGTATACCAGGCCGTTCGGCTCGGGGGAGCGTCAAGCGCCGCGCCGGATCTGCTGGTGGCGCCTTGAATGCCCAGCCAGTCCTTGGGCCGGTTTATCGGACGATGGTTAATATCAGAACAGGAGAAACAGCATGAAACGTATATGTGTATTCTGCGGCTCAAGTCCAGGCGCCGGGCCTGAGTATCTGGACGCGGCAAAGCAACTGGCCGGGGCCCTTGCGCGGAAAAATATCGGGCTGATATACGGAGGCGCGCGGGTAGGCCTCATGGGCGAGATAGCCCGGTCGGTATTGGAAAGAGGGGGCGAGGTTGTCGGCGTCATTCCCAGGGCCTTGATGGAAAGGGAGGTTGCATTCACCGGCCTCTCCGATTTGCGGGTGGTGGATTCCATGCATGAACGGAAAGCGATGATGGCGGAACTGGCTGACGGGTTCATCGCCCTCCCCGGTGGACTGGGCACCATCGAGGAATTTTTTGAGATACTGACCTGGGCCCAGCTCGGCATCCACCGCAAACCGTGCGGACTACTGAATATAAATAATTATTTCAGCACTTTAATGGATTTTCTGAATCATACGGTAACTGAAAGATTCGTCGAACGGGAACACCGTGAAATGATTCTTCTGGACGAAGACCCGGAACGGCTGCTTCTGAGATTCGAGACCTACCAACCTCCCCTTACGGACAAGGCACAGTGGGTTTTGCAGCTTGCCGCGACGTGAAAGAGCGCGAAATACGCAATGATTCCCTATCACATGTACTCCCCGCCAACGTTCAGGGCGAAAAGAACCCATGAATCGTTATTCACTTATACCACCCTTTTCAGATTCGCGGCGGACATGATAATCCTTCACATGGCCAATATGATCATGATATAGGTTTTCCCACCCACGGCCGGGGCATTATCTTCCATGGACCAATTTCCCGGGGGATTATTACCTGTTCTACCCTTACCTCGTGCAAAAGCGCCAGGAAACACTCCCTTCTCCCTGAACCTCTCCATCAGGGGAGGGGGACTTCTTTGACAATTGCATGAGGCGCTCTAGACATGCTTTTTTCGGATTCAAGCCAAGGAGGAGCCAGTGGAACTCAGAATAAGATCGTACGACAAGATTGTCCGGTTAATAGAAAAGGGAGTGGACATCCCCAATCCACTGACCCTTGACATCGGCGACGAGGTAGACACGGAACGCATTTCCGGCAACGGGGTTATTATCTTCCCGGGCTGCCGGATTTACGGAGCCGACACGGTGATCTCGGCACGGTCCAGGATTGGCGCTGAAGGACCGGTTACCATTGATGACTGCCAGCTCGGCCCTGACGTGGAACTGAAGGGCGGTTATTTCAACAAGGCTGTTTTTCTGGAAAAATCCGGCATGGGGCTGGGCGCGCACGTGCGCGAGGGGTGCATTCTGGAGGAAGAAGCGAGTGGCGCCCATTGCGTGGGGTTGAAGCAGACCATTCTTTTCCCTTTTGTAACCCTGGGAAGTCTGATAAATTTCTGCGATTGTCTGATGGCCGGCGGTACGAGCCGGAAAGACCACAGCGAGGTCGGCAGCTCATATATCCATTTCAATTTCACCCCTGACGGAGACAAAACTACGGCGTCTCTCATCGGCGATGTCCCGAAGGGCGTCATGCTGAACCAGCCGCCCATTTTCCTTGGTGGACAGGGGGGAATGGTGGGGCCCCTGCGCGTGGGCTACGGCAATACCGTCGCGGCCGGCACGATATTGCGCAGGGACGTGGTCGAGGAAAACAAACTGGTCTTCGGAAAGGCCATCCCGGGAGAGCTTTTCGACAAGAGGCCCAACAGCTATCCCTCCATCTCCCGGGTGGTCGGCGCCAACATCCTCTACCTGGCTAATCTGGCGGCGCTGGAACAGTGGTACAGACATGTCAGACAGCCTTTTTTCGCCAGGCAGGAATTCGGCGGCCTTGTATACGAAGGAGCAATGGACAAACTTTCCCTGGCGAAAAAGGAACGCCTCGGGCGTCTCCAGGCCATGGCGGAAAAGGCCGCCGCCTCCGTGGAAAAGTATCCGGAAAACAAACAATCCGAAGCAGGCAAGAAGGAGTTGTACACCGCCATGGATCCGATCCGGGAGATGTTTTCTAACCCCCGGCCTGACGGCCGGACGCCCGAAGATGTTCCAGCCACCGTCGCGGCCCTGGCGCAGGAAAGCGAGCAGAAATATACGGACTTCATCAAAGGACTGCCCGCCGGGATCTCTGGCATGGGATCGCAATGGCTTGAGTCGCTCATCGCCGCTCATTGCCAAGAGGCGCGAAGGCTCATGCCTTCGTTGAATCTTTTTGAAGCAGTGAAAAGAAAAAGTGAAAAGTTATAAGTGATGAGTAATAAAGTAATATTTTAATTCCGGTTCCGCATTTCACGAAACGAATCGGAACCAATCAGCAAGGAGACAGTACATGGGTCAATTGTTCGGCACTGACGGGATACGGGGCGAGGCAAACCGCTATCCGATGAATGCTTCCATTGCCTTTTCCGTGGGACAGGCAATCACATATCTGCTTCAGCACAACCATCACAAGCCCAGAGTAATCATTGGCAAAGACACCCGGATATCAGGCTATATGCTGGAAAGCTCCCTGGAGGCGGGCATTACTTCCATGGGAGGGATCCCCTACCTGGTGGGAGTACTGCCTACCCCCGGCATTGCCTTCATCACCCAGAGCATGCGCGCCGACGCGGGCATCGTAGTATCCGCTTCCCATAATCCGTTTCAGGACAACGGCATCAAGGTCTTTTCCGGGAGCGGCTTCAAATTGTCGGATGAACAGGAAGAGGAGATCGAAAAGCTGGTGCTGGAAGGAAAACTTCCCGACATGGTGCCGCCCGCCGCGGAAATGGGGCGCGCCTACCGGCTCAACGATGTGCATGGCAGGTATATCGTTTTCCTGAAAAACACCTTCCCCAGAGAGCTGTCCATGGAGGATATGAAGATTGTCATCGACGCCTCCAACGGCGCGGCCTACAAGGTCGCGCCCGAGGCGTTCACTGAGCTGGGCGCGGATGTGGACGTAATTCACAACAAGCCCAACGGCCTCAATATCAATGACAATTGCGGCTCGCAGCATACCGGCGACCTCAGGAGACGTGTTCTGGAGACAGGCGCCGCCATAGGACTCGCCTTTGACGGCGATGCGGACCGCCTCATCGCCGTGGATGAAAAGGGCAACGAGATAACCGGCGACCAGATCCTCATCATCTGCGCCAAGGCGTTGAAAGAAGAGGGAAAACTCAAAAACGATCTGCTGGTCAGCACCGTTATGAGCAACCTGGGTCTTACCATTGCCTGCAGGAAATACGGCATGAAGCACCACGCGGCCAAAGTGGGCGACCGCTATGTCCTGGAAGACATGCAGCGCCTGGGAAGCAATATCGGCGGCGAGGATTCCGGCCACATGATCTTTCTCGACCATCACACAACCGGCGACGGCATCCTGACGGCCATGCAGTTGATGGCGGTCATGGCAAGGACGGGCAAGCCCCTGTCCGAGCTTGCCAAGGCAATGGATGTTTTCCCCCAGAAGCTGCTGAACGTACCGGTGAAAAGCAAGCCGGAGATATCATCGGTTCCCGAAGCGGTTGCGATAATCAGGGAGGTGGAAAAGGAACTGGGTGAAAGCGGCCGCGTCCTGGTGCGCTATTCGGGCACACAGAATCTGTGCCGTGTCATGGTTGAAGGGCCGAGCATCGAAGAGACTGAAAGGTACTGCAACCAGATTGCCGAGGTCTTGCAGACCGCTATCAAATAGGCGGGGGAGAGCTGATGCGGAACCGCGTTTTCGTAACCGGTGATTCCGGATATGTGTGATGAACCGCTGCTTGCAGACGGTTTCCTGTATATCCGGCATCCGGCCATGCGGCCGCTGACATCGTTAACGGAGGAAGATACATTCAACCTCAGGGCCCCTGCCGCGGGTATCTGCGGCAACCGCTCCGGCAGGGGTCCAGGGTCGAATCAGTAAGGCAGTTCAATGCTTTCCATTTCCAGGAGATTGATGTGAAGCTTGCGCCTGCTCAGGGTCTGCCCCTGCCCGGTCAGGATCTTGCACACCTCCGCGGCCTCCAGGCTGGCGATAACAGCCGGAGTGAACGACGGATTACCCAACGACTTTTCCACCCCCTTGGCGCCAGACTGCCGGTGATAGATCCTTCTGAGGGTGTCCTCTCCCGGAAACTGGGTGGCCACCTGGCCGAACCAGCCGCCAATGGCGCCGTGGACCAGCGGCGCGTTCATTTCGTTGCAGACGTCCGCCAGTTCGAGCCTTACAGATATGCTGTCCAGGGCGTCCACGACAACATCGGCGCCCTCCAGGATATCGAAACCGTTTGTTTTGCTGAAGGCGCACTTGACGGGGATCAGCGTGACGGCGGGGTTTATCTCCTTTACCCGGAGATGCGCGGCCTCCACCTTTGGTCTGCCGAGCATCGCGGGGGTGGAGTAAAGCTGACGATTCAGGTTGTGTTCCTCGAATACATCCGGATCAACGGCGATCAGCCTTCCTACGCCAAGCCTCGCCAGCAGTTCGATGACATAGCCGCCGAGGCCGCCGCACCCGACAACAGCCACCGTCCCCCTAAAGATACGCAACTGCTGGGTAATGGAGATGGTATTCCGGTTACGCTGATAACGGGAGGGAAGGAGCCCCGATTCCAGCGCGATCCGCTCCACCTGTCCCATGGAAAGGCCGAAATGGGTTGAGGCGAAGACATGATGCCTCCAGGGCAGAATGTCTCCTTCCGCCTGCTTCAGGAGAAACGAGCGCACATCCTGCATTTCTAGCCTCCTCCGACGAGGGGGAAGATAGACAGGTTGTCTCCGTCCTGGAGTGCCTGATCCTCCTCCACATGGCGATGATTGATAAGAGTCGCTCCGATTTCATCCATGGGGATGTTCAGCTCCTCCAGAACAAACTTTACGGTCGCTCCCGGAGAATAGTCCCTTACCTCTTCATTGAAACGGCCGTCCCGGAACGTAGCGAAAAGTTTAACCTTAACCTTCATGTCCCATCTCCTTTATGCAAAAAAGTGATGCCGGAATGTATGTTGTCTCCATCCGGAAACAAGGAATTTATGGCCGGGCAAGAAAATTTTGCCCGCAAAATTATGTAGCACAGAGACGAAAAACACACCAGACAAATATTGTCTCCAGGACAGGTTGAAAGAGGCTTCACTCTCCGGTTGAGAGTTGCCGGAAGACGTCAGACCGATAGCCGGCCCGGGCGGCGTTGTCCATGAGCCGCCGCGCCGCGCGGCCATACCTCATTACTTCCGCGATTGTCACCGCGGCGCCCTTTCCCCAGGCATCGGTGATCACTGTAACCAGGAACAACATCTCCGAGAGCGCCTCGAAACGCTCTTTATTGAACCATTGCCTGCCGCCGCTCTCGTGAAGGAGGATAAACCGGCGCGCATCCGGTGAATCAAGGAGCCGGTCCGGTTCAACAGCCCTGTTCAGGAAAAAGCCCCCCAGCGTCAGCAGCGCCTTCAGGAGCGACACGCTCGCTTCACCGTCCCAGGGCGGCCGGAAGGAGTCATCGGTCTGGCTGGCCGTATGAAAGGAGGCGGCCAACGCCCTGCCGAAACCCATTTCCGAAAAAATCCCCATCGACTGCTCCGCCGGGGCAGTTTCACCGGACAGGCAGGCGCTGTTGCGCAGAATGAGATAGAGCGACAGGACCAGCAGGTTGAAACCCCTTTCGGGTTGGAGCCCGGAACGAAGCATTTCAAGAGCGGGCTGCGCTCCCGCGCGCCGGCTTTGCAGACCGGCCGTCCTGACCAGGACCTCCAGATTCGAAACCAGCAGTCCGGAAACTCTTCGCTCATCTCCGGCAAGGCCCATTTCCTTCCTGACGGCCCCGAAAAAGTCAAGGAGACGCTTCCGCAGTGTATCGACTGCTTCAGCCCGGGCCACGGCCCCGGAAGACGGATCAAAGAGGACCGGCAGGATTTGAGGCAGATCCGAGGCAAGACGCGCCAGAGCGGCTATGCCCGCTGCGTGGCGAACCTGGCGGAACTCCTCTTCCAGACTCTCCACGGGCCTGCCGGCAAGAGCGGCGCACACCTTGCCCCAAGTTCCGTAATCATCATCCCTGATCTCGCGAAAATCGAGAAAGGCATGATAATCGTAGGCCTCCAGTTCCACATACAGTCCCCGCTCCAAGAGATCGCGGCCGTGGCGGAGATATTCAAGGCCGGTGGCCGAGTCCCTGAAACGATAGTAATACCTGCCATCAGGGCGGGCCGCCAGGGCCTCTCCCAGAGTCGTCCTCACCTGTCGTGTTTCTCCGGATTCGCTCTTCACCGTACGGGCGCAGGAAGTGCGAATCCAGCCGGACGTGGAGGCGAAGCGGTTGTGGTAGACGATGAGCGCGCGCTCGTCTCCATGGGAATTGGAATAGGCGAAAACGTTTTCGTCCACCCGGTCCCCCGCGAAAAAATCGTAGAGAACGAAATTTGCAGCGCCGCTGAATATGCGCCGCCTTTTCATGAGAGGAAAAATCTTCCGTTCATGCATCTCCACCAGATGGGCGTCGGGTTCTTCGGCCCGGAAGGCCCTGCGGTACTCCATTCCGTATTTTTCCGTAAACCCCTCAATCTGGCCATGGCCGAACATGGGAAGGCCGGGCATGGTCACCAGCAGCACGGTGGCGCCGAAATACTTTCCTTCCCTGCCGAACTGGTCGATGGCCGTCCGTTCGTCCGGATTATTCATGAAGTTGACAAACCTCTGAAGGATCTCCGGGGTGAATTCGAGCACGTTCTTGATGGTCTGCCGGTACTTGGCGTTTTCCTCCATCTTCAGCATGTTCATGAAGGCGCTGTTGTAGACCCGGTGCATGCCCAGGGTGCGGACGAAATACCCCTCCATCAGCCAGAAGGCCTCGGCCAGCAAAAGGGTGTCCGGCGCTTCCGCCGCCACCCGGTCCACTACCTCGCGCCAGAATTCCACCGGGAAAAGCTCGTCGAAACGCTTGCGGGACAGGGCGTGTTCCGCCCGCGAAGGTATGCCTCCCCCCAGTCCTTTCTGGGGGAACCAGAGACGCTGGTAGTGTTTCTTGGCCAGGGTCATGGCAGCGTCAAAACGGATGATGGGAAAATTGCGCGCCACATGGATAATGGTGCGGATCACCGCTTCCCGGACCTCCGGGACAAGGTAGTTCAACTGGGCCGTGTCGTTCCAGGGGGTACTGGTGCCGTCGTTGCCATGATAGATATACCGGGTCCTGCCGTCGCGGTTGTCCACATGCTGAAAGACCACCGCCGCATCGGTCTTCGACCAGTAGCCGTCCTCGATGCGGAGGCTTATGTCAGGCGAGGAAGACAGATCCGGCCCGGTGAAGTTGTAGGCGGGAAAGGGGGGGTAGTCCAGCTGGATGAACCAGTCCGGATGCTCCCTGGTCCAGCGGGAATCGATACCCGTATGGTTTGGCACCATGTCGCTGGCCAGGCGTATCCCCCTTCGGGCGGCCCGGAGCCGCAGGTTTTCCAGGGCCTCTTCCCCTCCCAGATCGGCGGCGATGCAATAATCATAAAGGGAATAGGCGGAGGAGATGGCCTCGGCATTGCCACTGTAATGCTTGATCTTCGCCGATGCGGGAGACCTCTCCCACAGGCCTATCAGCCACAGGCCGCTAAATCCCCAGGCCGCCAGCCTGTCCAGTTCCGCGTCCGGGATTTCATCGAGACGCGACAGGGCGCGCCCGTATTTTCTGGAAAGCTGGTCCAGCCAGACATAGACCATCTTGGCCATAAGCACCACATTAGGCATCCACTCCGTATCCGGAGAGAATTTCTCCGGTTCCGGGTAGTCGGCGCCATATGCCGCGTCCCCATCCCCGGCGTCCTTCCTGAACTCCATGACAACGGGAGGACCAGGCCCGTCAAACCGCGGGCGCATCTCCTCTTGCACCATGTCCAGAACCGAAAGAATCTCCTCCAGCATCTCCGGAGGGAGGATAGCCGTCCAGTTCTTTCTGATGAACTCCAGTTGTCCGGAAAGTGAATCGGGACAGGCGCGCATGGGCGCCCTCAGCAGTTCCAGAATCGGCAGGTCAAAAGGGTCGCAGGGGGGCGCATTTTTCAGCTCGGCGTCAAGCGCCCTGGTCACCTGACGGTAGGGAGAGACGGAGGACAGCTCTTTATCGTCGAAGAGGCGGCGAAGAGGGAACAATGCGCGATTTTCTCCATTGAGGAGTAAAAGAAGCATTTCGCGGGCGGCCGTGCGGCGTCTTGCCCGGCGCCGGCCGTCCCCGGCCAGGAACTCCCGGGCATTAGCCACTCGCCCCGCCAGGAGATCGGCCGGCGGATATAACTCCACGAAATGCCGTATGGCCGAGCCGAGGGGACCGGAAGCAAGGGCAAGGCCCCCGTTGGAAAGGACAAGGTCTTCCAGAGCGGGATGCTGTTCGTCCAGGTACCGGTTCAGAAGATAGCGGAAAACACGGCTCATCCGGGCGAACAGAAGGGGCATGGAATAAGGTATCGCCACTGCTTCCCGGCCGGAGAGGCGGTTCATGCGCTCCGCCACAATCCGGTAAAATCTGGCAGGCGCCCCTCCGGACGGCGCTGAATCAAGATCCAGGCGCCGCCACATCTCTCCGGTCACCTGAATCTCACGAGGGAAATAGATGTTCTCTTTATTGGATATTTTCATATTGTTTCCGTTGCCGCTCCACGACTCCGCCCATCAGGCGGATTGACATAAGGACAGGTACCTAGGGAGATTACCCCAACTGGGAAGGCGAGTCAATTCAGGGATGGTTTACCATGGGGAAGGCCGTCATGGGAATAGCGGCGGAAACGTTTAAGACAAAGAAATATACCATGCGAGTAACGCCTTGACTTCCGATTGAGCCCCCTATATGATGATAATCATTTTCAACTGAGGTTTGACCGTGAAACGTGCCCAGAAGAAGCAATTTCATGATTTCATAGCGACAAAAGGGCTCAAGTCCACCCGGCAGAGAGATGTAGTTCTTGATATGTTTCTGACCTCGGACCGCCACTTGAGCACCGAAGAGCTGTACCTGAAGGTGAGATCGAAAAACCCCACCATCGGCTACGCCACGGTTTACCGCACCCTGAAGCTGTTCGCCGAATGCGGTCTTGCCCGGGAGATTCACTTTGGAGACGGACAGAGCAGGTACGAACCCGTTGTGGCGGGTGAACATCACGACCACATGGTCTGCACCCGTTGCGGCGCAATACAGGAGTTCGAGAACGAATCCATTGAACGCCTCCAGAACGCGGTTGCGGCCCAATACGGCTTTCACGTGGAAAACCACAAACTGGAAATGTACGGCATCTGCCATAAATGCCGGCAGAAGAAAGTGACCTGAGGCCGCGTCGTTCAAGCCCTTGTGGACCGGACCATCAAATCAGCCCCATTAACAATATCAACAAGAAACAAGCGAGAAGATTGATGCTGAAATTCCTGAAGAAACCTTCCTGCAAACCCACTCCGGACGGAAACTGCCCATGCTGTAAAAAGAAGGTGGCCCTCGTAGGCAATCCAAACGTCGGCAAAAGCGTCCTTTTCAATGCCTTGACAGGCGCCTATGTGACCGTGTCCAATTACCCCGGAACCTCTGTGGAAGTGGCCAGGGGAAGCGTAGTCATCGACGACGTAAGCTGCCAGATAATAGATACCCCCGGCATGTATTCCATCCTCCCCATCACCGAGGAAGAGCGGGTCGCCCGTGAGATACTCCTCCATGAATCGCCTGACCTTGTGGTCCACGTACTGGATGCGAGGAACCTGGAGCGGATGCTCGCCATGACCATCCAGCTCATTGAAGCGGGCCTGCCGGTGGTCCTGGTGGTCAACATCATGGATGAAGCTGAACGGATGGGCATTGCCATCGACATCACCGCCCTTGAGAAAAAGCTCGGCATTCCGGTGATCGCCGCCGCCGCCGCCAAGAAACGGGGCCTGCCCGAACTGAAAAAAATCATCGCCGGCCATGAAGCTTCGCGACGGGTCTTTTTCGGCTACGGGAAAAGACTGGAGGCCGATCTCATGGAGATCATGGCGCTCATGTCCGGCAGCTACTCCATCTCGAAAAAGGCCATTGCGCTCCTCCTTCTCCAGAAAGACGACGAGGTGGAGGGAATTGTGCGCGAAACGGAGAAATCCGGTTTCCCGGCCATTGATGAAAAGGTCAGGGAGAAGATCTTCGCCATGAGATCCTCCTTCCACCTGGAACTCTCGCTGGAACGCAAGGCCGTGGTCAGATGGATACTGGAAGGCGTCTTTCATGCCTCTGAAAAGACTAGCCGGGGCCTGGGAGAGCGGCTTTCCTCCTGGACCGTTCGTCCGCTTACCGGAGTTCCTTTGCTGCTGGCGGCGCTCTATTTCGGACTCTACAAATTCGTGGGAGGATTCGGCGCCGGAACCCTGGTTGATTTTCTGGAAGGCGTCGTTTTCGAGGGATACATAAGCCCATGGATGGTCTCCCTGTTCAACACCCTTATCCCGTGGGAAACACTCCGGGAACTGTTCGTGGGAGAGTACGGGATAGTCACCCTCGGCCTCCGTTATGCCGTAGGAATAATCCTGCCAATCGTCACGACTTTTTTCCTCTTTTTTTCCATACTGGAAGACAGCGGCTACTTCCCGCGCCTGGCGCTGCTGGTAGACCGTCTGTTCAAGAAGATCGGCCTCACGGGCCGGGCCGTCATCCCCATGGTGCTCGGATTCGGCTGCGACACCATGGCCACCATGGTAACCAGAACCCTGGAGACTGTGCGTGAACGGATCATCGCCACAATCCTCCTGGCGCTGGCGATCCCCTGCTCGGCCCAACTGGGTGTCATACTGGCGCTTCTTGCCACCTTTCCCGGCGCCCTTGCCGTGTGGAGCATCTTCATGGTCCTTGTCTTCCTGCTGGTGGGACTGCTGGCCTCCCGCGTAGTGCCCGGCGAATCGCCCATGTTCTACATGGAGCTTCCACCCATGCGCCTCCCCCAGTTTTCCAACGTGCTCACCAAGACCTATTCACGGGTACAATGGTACCTGGTGGAGATCATTCCCCTCTTTGTCCTGGCATCCTTTCTTCTCTGGCTCGGCAAGATCACCAATGCCCTGCAGGCAATCGTGTCATGGATGAAGCCGGTAATGGCGGCAATAGGCCTGCCGGGAGAAACCGCCGTTGCTTTCATTTTCGGCTTTTTCCGGCGCGACTACGGAGCGGCCGGCCTTTATGACCTGCAGACATCCGGGCTCCTGAATGCCCGGCAGCTGACCGTCGCGGCCGTAACCCTTACTCTCTTCGTCCCCTGCATCGCCCAGTTCCTCATCATGATGAAAGAGCGGGGGACAAAAGTCGCCGCAGCCATCGCCATATTCGTCAGCGCGGTGGCCTTCGGAAGCGGCTACCTGCTTAACGAATTCCTGCTCATCACCGGCATCCTTCAATGAAATGCGGCTTCTGCGGATACGAGTTCGATGAACGGGAAGCAAATCCCGGCTGCCGGAACTGCCCTCTGAACAGAGGATGCAACAAGCTTAAATGCCCCCGATGCAACTACGAAAACCCGCCGGAAACGGCCCTGGCGCGAAAGATAAAGAAACTATTCAAAATATCCGGGAGATGATATGAACGAAAAACTATCGGAAAAAGCGGAAGAAATCCTGGAAAAGCTCTGGATAAAGCTGGAAGAAGACGGCAACCTCTTCATGGAAATGGACAGCATTCCCATCTCCCCCAATGACCCCGTTGTCCAGGAATTGTCCGACCGGGCGCTCATAGAGGTGAATGATGGACAGGTAAGCCTGCGCCCCGAAGGCAAAGAGGAAGGACTGAAGGTGGTTCGCCGGTTCCGGCTCGCGGAAAGGCTCATGATGGACGTATTCAATATCCGCGGAGAGGCCGCGCGGGAAAAGGCCTGCCAGCTGGAGCACCTGCTGAACGATGGCGTTGACACCAAGATATGCAGCCTGCTCAACCATCCTTCCACATGTCCCCACGGCAAGCCGATCCCTCCTGGAGAATGCTGTATCGAAGCCCAGCGCAGCGGCAATCTGGGGGTGGTTCCCCTGACGGAACTCAAGCCCAACGAAAAAGGCGAGATCGCCTATATCCAGACCGAAGACAACAAGAAGATGCAGAAGCTGATGGCCATGGGCGTGCTGCCCGGCAACTGCATCCGCCTGATACAGACCTTCCCTTCCTATATCTTCAGCGTCGGTTATTCGGAATTCGCCATCGACACCAGCATGGCGCGGGAGATATTCGTCCGCAGATAAGGAGCTGATTAACCGGATTCGGCAGTTGAAGTAATCTTTCCTTCTCTTCGGACAGATCCAACTGCCGTTTTCAGGGCATAACTCTAGCCACCCAACGGAAACAAAGGCCGGAATCCGCCGGGAGACCGGCCCTTATTATTCCCTTGCAACGCTTTTTCAAGCTGCGTGAGCCATCACCCTCAACGCGCGCAATACATTAACTTTCCATTATTTCCATTGACTCTTTATTAGTATTTTTGTTAATTTGTCGACCATGCGGGAGGAGTAGGCCGCTTCAGACCAGGCAGCAAAATCCAACTATCGAGGACAGTCGACATGGCCAGGAAGATTCTGATAGTAGACGACTCGCCCATTTCCAGAAAGATGCTTAAAAGCTGCTTTCCGAAGGACGAAGAATACGAACTGCACGAGGCGGGAGACGGTCTGGCGGGGCTCGAAAAATTCCGCGAAGTATCGCCTGACGTCACCTTCCTGGATCTCACCATGCCGGTCATGGACGGAGTCCAGGCCCTGGAAGAGATGAAAAAACACGACTCACAAGGCGTTATCATCGTTTCCACCGCGGACATTCAGGTAAAGTCCATTGAGAAGGTAACAGCGCTGGGAGCGTTCCTGGTGCTCAAGAAGCCGCCGACCAAGGAAAACGTAAAGGATGCCCTGCGGAAAGCCTATGAATTCCTGAAAGAGAGCCATGGAATCTGACTACCCCCTCATCAGCGAAGAAGAAAAAGACATCCTCCAGGAGATAATGAACATCGCCTTCGGCAAAGCGGCCGCCGAGCTCGCCGAGGTGATAAATATCTTCGTGGTGCTGAGCGTTCCCTATGTAAAGGTGCTGCAAGCAGAGGAGCTTCCGGAATACCTGCTTTACGAGGTCCGGGATTTTTCCGACATCAGTATCGTGGAACAGAATTTCTGGGGGAAATTCAAGGGAAGCGCGTTTCTCGTCTTTCCGGCGGGCGCCGGCAAAGGGCTGATAACCATGCTGGACCCCGACCATGAGACAAGCTTCGAATCAGGATCCATCGAGGTCCTGGAGAAGGAAACCCTCATGGAGATCGGCAACATCCTCATAGGCGCCTGCGTCGGCAAGATAACCGAACTCCTCGGGGACGTGGTTACCTATTCCCCCCCCAAGGTTGTGGTTGAAAACAAACCCCACGACATACTCCCGAACAAGCTCTTCAATCCCGAGTATACCGCCATCGTCATGAAGACCCTTTTCCGTTTCGATGAGCGAAATGTCAACGGCTTCCTCTTTCTGGTGACGACCCATGAGTCAGTGGCATGGATTAAGAAGTCCCTCGCAGAATTCCTTGAACGGTATGAATGAACTCTCCCAGATACTGGACTCCATAAACCTCGGACTCGTCATCCTGGATGTAGAACTTCGGGTAAAATACTGGAATCGCTGGATGGAATCCCACAGCGGCATACCGGCGGAAAAGATAGCCGGGTTACCGCTGTTTGACTTTTTCCCCGACCTGAACACCCCTAAATTCCAGCGCAGCTGCAAATATGTCCTGACCTTCGGTAATTTCGCCTTTTTTTCCCAGAAGCTTCATCGCTTCCTTTTCCCGTTCAGGCCGGACAGCTCCTTTGAGTCCGGCATGGAATACATGCAGCAGAGTTGCGCCATGGGGCCCCTGCGCAACGAAGACAACTCCATCACCGGCCTTTACCTGACGGTACAGGATGTGACCGAGCTTGCGGCGTACGAGCATCGTCTGCTGGAGATGAACATGCGGGACGGACTCACCGGGGTCTATAACCGGCGGTTCCTGGAGAAGCGCCTGGAGGAAGAATATGAGAGGCACACCCGCTACTCGCGGGTATTCAGCGTAGTAATGTTTGACATCGACTTTTTCAAGAAAGTCAATGATAACCATGGCCACCTGTGCGGTGATTTCATCCTGAAAAACATTTCCGGAAAGGTTTTGTCATTGATCCGGAAGACCGATTTTCTCGCGCGCTATGGCGGCGAGGAATTCTGCTGCCTCCTGCCGGAAACCGATCTCGCGTCGGCCATGCGGCTCGCGGAACGCTTCCGCGCGGCGGTTGCAGATATGAAGAGCCTGTACCAGGAAACGGAAGTAACCGTCACCATAAGCCTTGGAGTCGCCCAGATGGTCCCCGGACTTGTGTCTTCGACCACCCTTCTGAAGATGGCCGACGAAGCGCTGTATGAAGCAAAAAGGACCGGCAGAAACCGGGCCGTTTCCTACGCGCGGCCCACCCCCATTCCGGCTGAGTAACCCGTAAGACCGGAATCTCAAAGAATATCCGCTCAATCACCCCCGAACCACTTACAGGCCATCTCCCGCATGGCATTGAGGGTAAACGGCTTGCCGAGAAAGTCGTCCATCCCGGCGGCAAGACACATTTCGCGGCATTCAGCGGTGGAGTCGCCGGTAAGCGCCACTATGGGAGTCTTTCCCCGACCGGACGCAATTTCAGCCGCGCGGATGCGGCGGGCCGCCTCGTAACCATCCAGCACCGGCATATCGCAGTCCATCAGTATCAGGTCGTATACTCCCGTTTCAAAGGCCGTCATCGCGGCATGGCCGTCTACCGCTGAATCCACGGAAAAACCCAGCATATTAAGCATCTCGACGGCCAGTTCCCGATTGAAGGGATTGTCCTCCGCCAGCAGCACGCGGCGTTCCCCCGGATCAGATACAGAAGAGCAGGGAGATTCGTCAAAACGGAGTCGTTCTTTCCCATTATTGTTATCTTCCATTTCTCGCCCCCTTTTCCCTAACGGGTCCCAGATAGCCGGATTGCGGAAAGATCCTGGTATCTTGCAGATTCCCCCCTGGATCATACAAAGTCTGGAGGGGTCAGACTAGAAAGCATAAGAGCTACAGATTACTGGTTTGACAAGGTACTGATTTTCCTTCACTTCCTTTGCGGCCTTTGGGTGAGACCGCCTTTTCAGTATTAATGAAAATGCCGGAACCAATGTACCACCCCCCCGGCGCCCAGTCAACATTGCAAGGGGCGCGCAAAGGCAAAGGCGGGCTTTTCACGCCGCCGGCGCTTTCCCGTTCGTAATTACAGGGTATACTTTTTGCTGTCATTATGTATCCCGCCTGGGGCGGATCTTTCACCACCCCCCCAGCGTCAACATGTTCCGATCCGGAACAATTCCAACCAAAGGAGGGAGTTGCATGAAGGCCAATGTAATCATGTTTCATGGTAGTATGCTATCGTTATTACTGTGTCTGACCCTTGTTATGGTCGCGCCCGCGACCGTCAGGGCCGAGCCGTCAAAGGCCCAGGTAATACGTCTCTGGGAAGATCAGCACAGGGTCAAAGGACGGGTGCTGGACGTGAAAAGCCGCGGGGGACAGCGCAGCACGAACGAACTGGACGGCAAGCGCTATCTGGTTCCGGTTGGTACCTGCTGGGATTACGACGTGGTGGAACTTCAGAAATGCGGCTGCCGGCTTTTCGAACGGGCAAGCGTATGCTGTCGGAAAGGTTCCTCCAGGGAATGCGAAGTGCGCATCGGCACAGGAACCAGGATGCTGGATTGTTCAGCCTATGGAAAACCGAGATTCGGCCTTGCCGGCAATACCGAACCGGCCGACTGCAAGGAGCAGCGCCAGGCTTCGGCCTGCTGGCACAGAAAGGACCTGGTATTCGGGGCAGGCAGCTCCATCGGTCCGTGCGTGGGAAGCGGAGGGGCCGCCAAGGACTGGCCTCCGGCCTTCGTATGCCCCAAAGGACAGGAAACGGTCAACGACTTCCACAACAAGAAGTGCGGTCCCACTCCCGAGGATTGCGGCTGCACCCTGGTGGAGGAGTGCTCCACCGAGGAGGGCCTGGCCTGCTACCGGAAATGGAAGAGCGAGGGCGCCTCTGGCCGAATCATTCCTTCTTCTGCGTCTTCACCGGCGGGCAACATACCCTCGTCCGTTCCGTCTCCCATGGAAAAAATACCCTCTTTGCCGTCTTCACCCATTAAGCTGCCGTTTTTGAGATGAGACAGGACATGCCGGCGTCCCCCGGAAGTTTTTTCCGGAGAGACGCCGGTGCGCCTTGATTCAGTCGGCAAAGACCATGCCTTGCATTTCATTGTCCGCGGGCGCCATAAGCCGATCAAATTCATCATCAAGCATATCCGCCATGCCTCCCAGTGTTACGGTGGCAAGAGTATCGATCTCCATTCCGCAAAGGTTGAAGGTGGTAGCGTAAAAGCAGAGACGCTTTTCTCTCTTGAGGCCCATCTGCAGCAATTGCGCGGCGCCGGAACGGATCAGCTTCAGTTTCCCGCGCAGATCCTCCGGGCTGGACACCGACCAGACCCCCAGATAGATGGGTGTATCCACGTTTCGCACATCACCCGTGAACTCCCCGCGCAGCAGTTGATCCCTGTTCTTCCCCAGGTATGAGACAAAATCCATGTGCTCTGCCAGCTTTCTGTCCGTGGCATGAAAGCGGCCCGTTTCCGGGTCCATGGTGAAGATGATGGTGCAGTCCAGGGCCTGGCCGTAGCTTTTGAAGAGTATCCCCCTGTATTCATCAAAAGCCACTTTCCGCTGGATATAGGATTCATTGCGCTTGATCCTCCGGGTGATTCCCAGCAGCCAGGATCTGTAGACTTCATTGTCTATCCGGAATTTTTTCAGTTCTGCCTTCAGGAAGGGAAAGTCCCTGCCGCCATTGCGGTAGAGGAGGATGGTACGGAAGATGTCGCGGACATTATTGTACCTGCTGAACTGGTAGACAAGCTCGTAGCTGAAGATCTCCATCTGCCGCAACTGCCAGATGAACGCAGCGACGATGGTCCGCGAGCTCTTTTCCGAGATGGCGATGGCTTCCGTCGCCTTGATGAATTCCACATAACGCGATTTCATCTCCGTCAATTGGACGGCGTCTTTCTGGGTGCTTTTTTTCAGGGAGATGGTCCATTTGGTAAACTCGCCCAGGACGCTTTCAATGGAGATATTGCCGAGGCCGAAGGTGGAAAAGATCTGCCGGGTTCCGATCCCCTCGCCGGTCTTGCCGCTCTTGGTCGTTTTCCCCACGAACAGGGGCAGGAGATCCGGGCCCGATATGAGCCTTTCCCTGCCGATGCCGGTTCCGTTATCGCGAATCTGGAGAGTCACGGTGTCATCCCGTTCCGCCAGGGATATCTCGATGCACCCCCGCCTGCCGGCCTCGCGGATGGCGTCCAGGGAATTGGACACCAGGTTTATCAGGGCGCGGCTGAAATTCATGTAGTGGCCTATGACCGGGGGGATATGGGAGTTGATGACGAGGCGGATCTCGCAGGGGACGTCGGAGACCTCGATAAAGGGGACGACGCGCTCCATGATCAGTTCCTTGATATGCACCTCATGGCTTGCCGCTATCTTGTCCTCATACATGTTGAGGGTATTCAGCAGGGCGGTGGTTTCCCGGTTGATGTCCTCGATGAGCTTGTTGAAGTTGTCGACGGACAGTATGGATACCAGATCGAGGATGATCTTCAGCGCCTTTTTCGCGTCATGGCGAACCTTGCTCAGCTCCTCGGCGATGGAAACATCCTTTACCCCCGCCTGCCTGATCCTGTCCAGGATCAACGAGGCGGGCGCCGACATGAGATAAAACTTCATCTTCCGGTAAACAATGGCCTCCTGAAAGGAGAATCCCTTGCTCAGGAAAAAGTCTATGGAGCTGACCAGCTTTTCCCAGACAAACAGATATATGAAGGCGTCCTGGGCAACGGAGCGAGCCAGCTTTTCCATGAAGGCGGAGCCTATCCCCTTCCCTCTTCCGAACGGGCTTGTTACCTGCTTGTAGAGATGAAAGCGCGTCCTCTCCGGGTCTGAATAGACAAGGAAATAGCCCAGCAGTTCACCTTCTTCATCCCATACATAACTGTGCTCGTAGTCTATGTCGATGGTCTTGTCCTTGATGAATGGAGAAGGGATCAAGAGGGTATCGATGTTCAGAAACGGGATGTGGCGGATCCTGCTCTCATCTTCTCTGGTGAGGCATCTTATATAAGGAAACCTGGAGTCCTGGTCCGTCATGTTCCGGCCCGCCTTTCCCGCGCCCCGCCATTGCCGTCAACCGGGGCGCGTGGGATGTAAAAACACGGAAATGGAAAATATTCCGCTTTGTGGAGAATATCCCGCCGCTGACATGAAAAAAAACGGGGCGTCGCCCGTTTATCCGGAAACGCCCCGCTTGCGGTGAGGTGAGAGATACGGTCTTCCTGATGATTACCAGTTTTCACCCAGAAGCTCGAAATGGGCCTGGGGATGGGCGCATGCCGGACACAGCTCCGGAGCGCCGGCGCCTTCGTGCAGGTATCCGCAGTTGCGGCAGCGCCATACCACCTTGGTGTCACGCTTGAAGACCCGGCCGTTTTCTATATTCGCCAGCAGATCACGGTAGCGTTTTTCATGCTGTTTCTCCGCCACGGAGATGGCGTTCCACACCGCCGCGATGTCCGCGAACCCTTCCCTGGCCGCGACTTCAGCGAACTCCGGATAGAGCGCTGAATGCTCTTCCAGCTCTCCGTTAGCGGCCGCGAGAAGGTTCTCGGCCGTGGTTCCTATTTTTCCGGCCGGGAAACAGGCGGTAATCTCCAGATCTCCCCCTTCCAGGAACTTGAAGAAACGCTTCGCGTGTTCCTTTTCCTGGTTCGCGGTTTCATCAAAGATATCAGCAATCTGCACGAATCCTTCTTTGCGCGCTACGGAAGAAAAATAAGTGTAGCGGTTGCGGGCCTGACTTTCGCCGGAAAACGACTTCAGCAGGTTCTGTTCGGTCTTCGTCCCTTTAACACTTGGCATTGTTATACCTCCTTGTTGAAAATCAGAGTGCGTGCGGCGTCTCATAACCATAACGCCTTCCGCTATTCTGTGCCACAGGAAGAGAGGTTTGTCAATGTTGTGTCATGTGCCGCCGGCAAAGCCGGGTGGAAGGCCTGTCGGACCGGATGAAACTTATCAGGACTCTTCAACAGCCGGTTGTGCCCGTGTGACGGCTTCCCCTTTCCATCGATAGAGCATGTCCGCCAGCTCATTCATGTTGAATGGCTTTGCCAGATAATCATCCATGCCGGCCGAGATGCAGACCTCCCGGTCTCCTTGCATGGCGTGAGCGGTCAAGGCGATAATGGGAGTTCTGCGCTGTCCTCGCCCGACCGTCGACTCATGACGCCGTATTTCCGCCGTCGCCTCGTAACCGTCAACCTCAGGCATCTGACAATCCATGAATACCAGGTCATAGGCATGATTCCGGAGCGCATCCGCTGCCAGTGCGCCGTTTGAGACAACGTCGACCCGGCACCCGAGTCCCTCCAGCATGAACCTGCACATTTCCTGGTTAACCGGATTGTCCTCGGCAAGAAGCACTCGCAAATCCGGAGGAAGGCCGGAATGTGATTCACTCGAAGACCCGAAGGCAGCTTTTGCCTCACCGTCACTGCCGATGCGCAACTCAAGGACGGTCGTGAACCAGAAGAGCGAGCCTTTTCCCGCCTGGCTGTCGACTCCTATCCTGCCGCCCATCATCTCCACCAGCTGCTTTGATATGGCCAGGCCAAGACCCGTTCCTTCGTGACGACGGGTCATGGATGTGTCCGCCTGGTAAAAGGCGCTGAAGATCGTGTTCTGTTCTTTCCGGGCAATCCCCTTGCCCGTATCCCGTACTTCAAATCGCAATGTTACGTCTTCTCCGGATTTTCCCTCCAGGAACACATTCAGACAGACTTCCCCATGGTCGGTAAACTTGACCGCGTTACCCAAGAGGTTAATCAATACCTGGCGCAATCTGGAATCATCCCCGGCGACAGTGTCCGGAACTTCCGGGGTTATCTGAAAACGCAGGGCTATTCCCTTTTTACCGGCTTTAAGGGAAAACAGATCCATAACCTCCCGGACCATCTCCCTGAGGAGAAATCCGCGCGACTGCAATTCCAGCCTGCCGGCCTCAATCTTGGAAAAATCCAGGATATCATTGATTACGGAGAGAAGTTTCTCCGCGGAAGCGTGCGCCATCCTGGCGAAACGCTGTTGTTTCTCTTCCAGCTTAGAGTCCATGAGGAGATCCAGCATGCCCAGAACGCCGTTCATGGGAGTGCGGATTTCATGGCTCATATTAGCCAGAAACTGGGATTTCGCCTTGCTGGCCGCCTCCGCCGCTTCCTTGGCGTCTCTGAGTTCCTCTTCCGAACGCTTCCTCTCCCGGATGTCATGGGCGACACAGACTATTCCCTGCACAACGCTACTGGCCCCGTACATTACCGAAGCCGAAAAGATTACGGGGATCAACGTGCCGTCGACGGCCCTGTAAGCAGTTTCCATGTTGTTTATGAACCCTTGAGAGATTATTCCTTTGATACCGGATTCCTCGGCCCGCGGGTCGCCCGATGTGGCATCGGAAACGAGAACCGCGCCAATGGGAGAACCTGTCAATTCTTCCTCCCGGTATCCCAGTAGCTTGAGGGCGGCTGCGTTTACCCGTTCAATGATGCCGTCTTCCCTTACCACGATGAGAGTATCGTTCATGGATCTGATGATATTTTCGGTATATTCGCGGGCGGCGATGATCTCCGTCTGGGTCCTGCGCAGTGTTTCGGTCATGACATTGAATGATTTTCCCAGATTCTCCAGTTCATCTCCGGTTCTTATATCGGCTCTTGCCCGCAGATTACCCTGGGCCACCAGCTCGGTGGTTGTAACAAGGGTTGATATGGGTTTTGTCAGCTTCCGCGCGAAAAGCAATGCCACACTTACGCCTATGGAAATACAGAGCAGGGCAAGCAAAGCAGTCCGGAGGTACATATTCGAGATATCCGCGCGGAATTTTTTCAACGAAAGAGCGATGTGAATCCACCCCCAGTCGATTCCGGAATACTGGAATGGATGGGAGTAATGAAATACCTCTTCCCTGGATATGCCGGATTCAAGGAAAGTGCTGCTGGCGACCCTTCCACCGGCGTGGTTCCAGAAACCTTCAAGGTTTCTCTGCTCCCAGCCTTTCTTGTTGATGACCAGGGAAAAACCGTCATTGCGGGTAACCACCACATAGACGATGGAAGGACTTTCCTGGACGACCCTCAGGCAGTGCTCGATGACCGTTGCGAAATCCTCGGTAATGATGGCGCTTGCCGTAACCTGGTCAATGGAGGTAACGGTACTTTTTGCCTCGGATTTCATGGCATCGAGAATCGCGGTGCGTTGGAACGGAATGGTGGCCAGGGCGAAGAGCCCGAGAGAAATGATTATCAGGACGGCAGAAAACAGGACAACGCGTGTAACTATCCGGTGAGGCCTGAAGATTCCGGTCAGCTTCCTGTAAAATGGGGCTTGTGAATGCGCGTTCGCCGCCATGCTATCTCCTGTTAGACAGCCTTACCTTCAAATTGGCATCCGGAGAAACATCATTCCAGAAGGAAACAGCGCTTCCGGAAACGGCCGGCTACTCGTTCCGTCCGGTTATATACCGGAGATCCGGAAACCGCGGTTATTGCATTTTCCCACGATCCTCTTTACAAGGCTTCTTAACGCGTATTTTAGCAAGCCTGTCCCGTTCCCGTAACAGATCCTCCAGACCCTCCAGGTAAGAAGGATTGAAAGGAATCACCCGGTTTATACGGAACAGTGTCGCTATCTGGCGTCCGGCCGGAGTTTCGTGCAGAGTAACCGCGGCATTATCCATCGACTCACGCAGTCTCTTACCGACCGTGGAGGGAATGCACGATATTTCGCCTATCATACTCTTTGACGAAGCTATCACCGTCAGTTCTTTTCCCAACTGGGGATTAACGGCAATGCAGGTTTCCAGGGAACCCCGGCTGACAATCGCCGCCTGATACTGGCGGAAAAAAACCCCCAGTACCGCCTTAGAGGATTTGTGCACTTCCGAGAACTTCCCGATAAAACAGCCGGCATCCCCGACACCTTCCCGAAGGGTCAGGACTGTAATCCAAAGAAAACCAATGGGATCTTTTGCTGCCGAAGACAGGGCCAGTGTCTTGCCTCTGAGGTCCCGCACACCGGACAGTCCGCTGTCCCGCCGCACAACCAGGAGATATTCCATCTCTTTGCCACTTTTGTTGGCGGCCACGTATGCAGGCGCCAGAGGAAGCCGCCGCCAGGCAAGGTAGTCCGCGGGCGGCAGGATTACAAGGTGGACATCACCCCTGCGAACCATTCCCTCGATAGCATCCGGGTTCGTGAACAGGGTAACGCGCGCATGGGGAATGCCCGCTTTCCGTGACAGCTCCTTGGCCCAAAGCTCCATTGCTATCCTGGCGTCACTGTGGTCAACGTCCGGGAAAATCCGTGTAGAGAAGGCCACGTGTAACACCTTGGGCAAATGCTCGTCCTGGCCCGCTAAAGCGTGCGGGCCGGACAACAGCAGGGCGATCGCAATAAACATTGCCATCAGGAAAAATTGCACTGAATACACAGGCTGGCTTTTTTCCCTTGTCTGTATGGATCTCTCTTTCATTTCCTCTTTTTCAGCCTTGCAGCCAGCATATCCCGTTCGCGAAGCAATGATTCCACCCCCTCAAGGTATGAAGGTTTAAAAGGAATGGCCCTTTCCATCTGAAACAGGGTGAACATCTGCCTGCCAATGCTGGTTTCATGCAGATGCAAGGCGGCTTCGACAATGGAACGCCTGAGTTCATTACTCACATTGTGGGTTATGCAGGTTACCGAGCCGAGAAGATTACACGACTCCGCCAGTATAACCAGCTTTTCACCGATCTGGGGATTGAGCGAAATTCCGGTTTCCAGCGCGCTACGGCTGATTATCAGAGCGTCGGTTTTGCCGAAAAACACGTTCATGAGGGCCTTTGACGGCGATATTGTTTCTTTGATATCGCTGAAAAATCTCGCGGGGTCAACAATTTCCTCCCTGAGCATAAGCACCGAAAGCCACAATTGGCTGGCCGATTGCAGCTTCCTGTTGGCCAGCAATAACGATCTGCCACGAAGGTCGAGAATTTTTCTGATGCCTCTGTCATTGCGGGTGACAAGAAGATAACGGATTCTGTATCCGTCATTGCCTGCGGACACCAAAACAGGCGACATCCTGGCGCTTTTTCGGATTTGCATATAGTCCAGAGCCGGTATGCTGACCACGGACAATTCCCCATTATTAACATCATGCAGCAGTTCATTGTTGTTTGAGTAAAGCTTCGTCCTGGGCTCCGCCTTGATACCCATTCCGAGGGCAAGTTGGTTTGTCCAGAGTTGCATGGCCGCCTGAGCCTCACGCTGGTCTACATTCGGAAACGCCCCCACAGTCAATCCCACATTGAATTTTCCGTGTCCAAAGCCGACCTTCGAGGCGAACGCGGCAGAGTGGAATATAAACATGGCGCATATCAGCATCAGAGCCGTGTGGGAAAAAACCATCAACAACAGACTACTAACCCTGAAAATCGAAGCTAGACTCGTCAGATGGGAACAATTGATTATGTTTTTGTCATTTATTAAAGACATTACGGATTCAACTTGCATTCATTCAGATATGCTTCATCGCCACACGGAATGATATCCGGTAGCCGTCCTGCCGGCCAAGACAGCGGCCAACTTTATCTGGCTGCCTGAACAACGGCAAAGACGCTGGTTGCAGAGGATTAAAGTTACTGTATGGACTTCATGAGATCCGTTATCTCTTTGCCGACCACGAATTCCAGATTGGCGCGAGCCTCGATGTGGTCATACAAGGCCTTCTGATACTGGGCCTTCATCAGGGATTCCACCAACTGGGCCTCGATGACATCCTTGGTTTCCACCAGCTCCTCCATGTAGGCGCGCTCATTCAACTCACGGTTTTCCTGGGAGGATATTGCCGCTGACTCGGAGGAAGCTTTTTGCGCCTGGGAGCTCATCATCTTTATGAAAATATGTTTTACCTGGAGGGCAAGACCTTCCTTGAGCAGAATCTGCTTCTCTTTAAGGCTCTCAAAACGGGCCTTTGCCTCCCTGACCTCTCCCACTGTCCTCATCCCGTTGAAGAGAGGGAGTTCAATACCAATCCCCACCATCCAGGAATTTCTGTTTTGAGGCGTAACTATTCCCTTGTCATAGGAGTTTTCAATGCGTGAAAGGGTGCCGAACAGGCCAATGGATGGCAGATGTCCACTTCGCGCTTCGTCTATTTTTGCCTCCGCTGCTTTCAATCCGGCCTCAAGCCTGGCCCAGTCCGGATTGAAGTGGTAGACGCCGGCCACGAGTTCAGGCAGGCCTGCCTGAACCGGGGCAAAAGGCAGCCCCCCAAGGGCAAGCTTGATGGGCGTGTTCCAGGCAATCCCCATGGTATTGGTAAGCGCAGCCTTTGCAAGCTGTTCATTGCCCTCCAGCGCCGCAACCGCGGAACGAAGCCCTTCCACAACCGTCTTGTTACGCAGATAGTCTGTTTTTTTTACCTTTCCCGATCCTTTTGTATAGAGATTACCGGTAAGCTCAAGGGTTAGTTCCATGCGGGAAAGGGCTTCCCTGCCGATTCGCAGAAGCTCTTCGGCGAGAACCGCTCCGAAATAATAACGAGTAACATCATAATTCAGCTGCAGGTCCGTGCGTCGCGCTTCTTCCCTTGCCGCGCGGATACCCTGTTCGGACTGTCGCGCAACGGCGTCGATTCGGCCCCCGGTATAAAGGGGAAGTATGGCATTCAGGGTCGCGTGGAAGTTCTTCCTATCCATCAGCTTTACATTCTGTTCCGGAATCTCGTACGAACTGGCCGGAACCTGTATTGGAATGGGTCCGAGGGGAGTGGTCGCAACAATCGTTGAAGCCGGCATACTCATTGTCTTGGCGGGAAAGATGAAGTTCGGATCTTCATCCATAACGCTGTAAGCGGCCTTCAGACCCACCTGAGGCCACCAGGCGGATGTGGCTTGACGATGCTGTGCTTCGGCTATCTGAATGCCTAGACGGGAGACCGCGCGCGAATGGTTGTTGGCCAAGGCGATATCAAGGCAGTCTCTCAAGGTCAGGTTGGCGAGTCGAGCGTCCTGGGGGGCTTCAGATGTGATTTTTGTTTCGAATAAGAGGGGTTTGTCTTTTTCGCCGTCAGACGCAAATGAGGCAGCAGAACACAGCAGAATGCAGCATAAAACAACAGCGGCCTCGATTATCCCATGCATCATTACCGGACAGTCTTTCCGAACCATCAGTGCCCCTTTGCACGGCCCAGGCAAAAGCGAATCCGGAGTCATCGCGCTATCCTTGGGAAGATGATATCCATCCGGAAAAATCCATGCGCGGAATCGCCGCATACGGGCCGTTTGTTCGTATATTTAATATCTTATCGACACGGCAGGGACAAACTTTAATCGCTATTTTAGGTTGAATGACCAGGTCAATCTTCAGGCCTACCTTCGGTGCGGAAAAACTTCTCTTCCGTCAGGTTTTTTTCTAGCGGGTTTCAGCCTCCAGCAGAGGACGATAGGTATCGCGGGGGGTCATCCTTCCTTTGTCAAAGGCGAGGCACATGAAATGCAGATGGGTGGGAGAACGTCTGGGCCATGCGTTCTTGCCGGTCCTGCCCAGAAGGGCAATGGTGTCGCCGGCTTTCACGCGGTCACCGGGCGCCACGAACAGCCGGGACAGATGGGCGTAATAGTAATAGAGACCATCCGCCGGATCATAGACCCAGACATAGATGCCACCTCTTATGGCGCTGGGGTATTCCCACGAAGGGTTCACCCCGATCACTACGCCATCGCTCATGGAAACCACCTCCACGGGCCCGCCCGTGACGTCATCCAGGCCGTCGCCGGAGTTGTCCCGGATGAACAGGTCATGGGCCGGATGGCCTCCGTGCCGATTGCCGTCGTAGAAGTTGTAACCGGCCGGCCTGAAGCCGCTGCCCCGTTCCCCGCCGATACTGTCCGGCCCATAACCCTTCACGGGAAAATGAAACGGAGAACGGACGGACTTGCCGGTATAGGCTTCCCGCAGCCTTGCGTCCAGGCGGATTATTTCCCCGCTGGCATCTTGCCGCCCCATGGTTCCGTCCCTGACCGCCTGTTGCAGAGAGTTCCACTCCTCGCATGGGGATGGCGCAGATGACTCCGCGCGCGCGGTCCCGTCAAGAAACAAAAGGGAAAGACAGATGAGGATAATCGGAAATCGGGTCAGCATGGCTTATACACCTTTCAAGTCTAATCAAAAAACGCTCCGGATCCACCGGCAAAAACCTTGCCCCACCCTACCAGATTCAGCGACTTTCGGCCAGACATGAATGCAGGTGGGAAAGCCAGGTCCATATCCTTCGCTAGATAATTGTGTAACTCAAACACTCCACATCAACTGCCACATATACTCATTTGAGCAGATTCCGTTGATTTTCCTTTCCCAACACTCCCAGCCAGCAATCAGAACTCTTCTTTTATCCCTTTGATATTACTCGAAATATTTCTCTTTTTTCCATATTTTTCACATATCGTTCATATTGGCCCGCTCCTTGCTATATAGCCGTTTCACCGGATGATAAATCCATCAGACCGGGCCGAAAACAAGGGTTGTCCGCAACAGCGACAAAAGACCGAATCACACAACCGCTGCCCGTTGCCGGCACAGGCGACTTTCGCAGCCCCTTTTGGAGGAAACCGTTCATGTGTCGTATCGGCGCCATTAAAAGTCTCAACTATGTGCACCCCAGCAAGGCACTTCACCTGATGAACTCCCAGCAGAAAGGACATGACAATTCCGGCTTTGCCATGGTCATGCAGGATCTGGGGGGAATCTTCGCCGGCTACAAGGAAAAACCCACCATTTCCCTGGCCTGCACCGACGAAGGCCTGGCCATCGCCGAGGAGATCCTCGATGTCAGCGGTTTCCGCTGTGTCTTCGAGTGGATCCCGGAGACGAGCAGCCTTCCCGGGCTGGACATAAAGGCCATGCCCAACTATGTATTCCGCACCTTTGATTACCCAAAGGAGATGGAAAACGCTACGAAGAGGGAAAAGGAAGAACTGCTTACCGAAACCCGCCTGCGGATCCGTTTCGCCATGGAAAGGGGGGAGACCGGCTTCGTCTACTCCTTCTGGCCGGATGTCATAACGCTGAAGGAGATCGGCGACCCCCGGGACATCGGCGCCTTCTTCGGGCTCTGGGAACCCGACGAGTCCTTCACAGCCAGGACCATCACCGCCCAGTGCCGCCAGAACACCAACTACGCCATCGTCAGGTATGCGGCCCATCCCTTCTTCCTCCAAGGCTACGTGACCCTGACCAACGGCGAGAACACCTTCTACCAGAAGAACAAGGAGTTCCAGTCCACCCTGCATCCCGGCTACATCGGTTTCGAATCCGATTCCCAGTGCTTCCTCTACACCATGCACTACATGCACCGCCAGCTCGGGTGGCCGCTCCAATACTACAAGCACATCATCACGCCGCTCCCCTTCGAGGAGGTTGTAAAGCGTGAAGACAAAGAAGAGCTGCTCGCCATCCGCCAGTCCCTGGCGCACCTGGAGATCAACGGCCCCAACACCATTATCGGTACCCTGCCTGACTTCACCATGTGGGTCGTGTGCGACGCCAAAAAGCTCAGACCCATTGTAGTGGGGCGCACCAAGGATACCGTGGTCTTCTCCTCGGAGGTATGCGGCATCAATGAAATCCTGCCTGAACGGGACTGGGAAACTGACATCTATCCCAATGAAAGGGAAATTGTCGTGGTTGACAACAATCTGGAGGTCCAGCGATGGAAACAGTAAAAATAAACGATCTGGCCTGCAACGATCTTCCCTGGAAGGTCATCTACGATACCAAGCGCTGCACCCTGTGCGGATCCTGTGTGGCGGCATGCAGCTTCGGCGCCATCAAGGCCAAGGTCGAACGCCGCCGCAAATCCTTTTCGGACACCGAGACCCCGGAGCCGAAGATCTCCTTCAGCGCGACACCGGTCATCACCCAGGTGAACATCCTGAAGCACTTCTGCCGCGGCTGCGGCGTATGCGAGCGGGTCTGTCCCAACAGCGCCATCCGTTCGGAGCGCAACCCGGATTCGCGCTTCAACGTGGTGTACCAGGCGACCACAGCCAGCGGTCCCAAGCGCGGCGGCCGCAACAACCTGGAGGTCCAGGCCCGTACCCTCGACACCCTGCGCGTGGGCCGCATCTCCCAGATGACCGACCCGAGCCTGGATGCCGAGCGCCACACCTTTGACTGTCTGGCGCCCCTGGGCCGCGTGCTCCCGGCGCAGAACCTGCCGTTCACCCTCGGCCCGGACGGCAAGCTGACCAAAACCGGCCAGACTCCGCCGTTGAACTGGATCTACCCGATCATTATCGGCGACATGTCCATCGGCGCCCTGTCCTGGAGGATGTGGGAGGCGGTCTCCATGGCCGTGGCCTACCTGAACGAGGAATGCGGCCTGCCGGTGCGCCAGTGCTCGGGCGAGGGCGGGATGCCGGTGCGCCTCTTGAAGAGCAAGTACCTGAAGTACGTCATCCTGCAGATCGCCTCCGGCCACTTCGGCTGGAACCGCATCATCAAGGCCATGCCCCACATGGTGGAAGACCCGGCCGGCGTTCTCATCAAGATAGGCCAGGGCGCCAAGCCCGGCGACGGTGGCCTGCTCATGGCGGCAAAGGTTGCATCCCACATACAGCAAATCCGCGGGGTGCCCAAGTCGGACCTGCTGTCGCCCCCCAACCACCAGGGCCTGTACTCCATCGAGGAGAGCGTGCAGAAGATGTTCCTCTCCTTCAACGCGGCCTTCAAGTTCCGCGTGCCGGTGGCCATCAAGGTGGCTGCCAGCGCCACCTCGGTCTCGGTGTTCAACAACCTGGTGCGCGACCCGTACAACATTGTCGGCGGATTCTTCCTCGACGGCATCGACGGCGGCACCGGCGCGGCCCACGACATATCCCTGGACCATACCGGCCATCCGGTGGTCAGCAAGCTGCGCGACTGCTACCAGGCAGCCTGCGCCCAGGGACGCCAGGGCCAGATTCCCCTGTGGGCGGCCGGCGGTCTGGGCAAGACCGGCAACCTGGCGGCGGACGCCTTCAAGATGTTCTGCCTCGGGGCCAACGGCGTCTTTACCGGCAAACTGATACTGCAGCTGGCAGGCTGCCTCGGCAACGAGCACAGCCGCTGCAACGCCTGCAACACCGGCCTCTGCCCGGCGGGGATAACCACCCAGGAGCCGCTCCTGGTGAAAAGGCTCAACCCGGACAAGGTCGCGGAAAACATCGTCAATTACTTTCTGGGCGTGGACAAGGAGCTGCGCAAGCTCATGGCCCCCATCGGCAACTCGTCACTGCCGGTCGGCCGTTCCGACTGCCTCATCTCCACCGACAAAGCCGTGGCGGACCGCCTGCAGGTCCAATACGTCTGCTAGGGAGGATATAGATACATGCCAGCTTTTATCTCAGGTTTTGATGAACAGAATAAGCGGATCTCGACGCAGCAGCTGCTGCAGAAGATATATGCGGCCCTGGATCAGGGGGAGACGGAATTCGAGATTCTCGCCTCCGGCCACCACGACATCGGCGGCCCGCTCTGGACCAAAGACGGAAAACCGCTCAAGTTTACCGTCAAGAACCCCGGACAGAGGGTCGGCTCCTTCGGCCTGGAAGGCACGGAGATACTGGTGGACGGCCCTGCCCCGGCCGACGTGGGCTGGCTCAACGCCGGCGCCACCCTCACCCTGAAAGGTGACGGCGGAGACACCACCGGCCACTGCTCCGCAAGCGGCAAGATCTACGTGGGCGGCCGGGCGGGCACCCGCACCGGCTCCCTCATGAAACACGACCCGTCCTATGAGCCGCCGGAACTCTGGATCCTGAAGAATACCGGATCCTTCTCCTTCGAGTTCATGGGAGGCGGCATCGCCGTTGTCTGCGGATATGACTCGGACCAGTTCGAATCGGTTCTGGGCGACCGTGCCTGCATCGGCATGGTCGGCGGTACCATCTATGTGCGAGGCCCGGTAAAGGGGCTGTCAAAGCAGGTATGGCTCCTGGATCTCGATGAAGCGGATCAGGAATTCCTCCTCTCCAACATGCCGGTGTTCCTGGAAAAGATCGATCGCCCGCATCTGCTTTCCCAGCTGACCGATCTCTCCCAGTGGAAGAAGATCGTGGCCATGACCTGGGAAGAGCGCCAGCGTCTGGACCGGATTTCCATGAAGGAATTCCGCACCCGGAAATGGGTTGAAGGAGGCATCTTCGGCGATGTGGTCGCCGACGATTACGATCGGGTGGTCAACTTCGTCAATACCGGAGAAGACCGCCTCAAGGTCCCCCACTGGCAGAACAAGCTGTTCGGCGCGCCCTGCCAGACCGCCTGCCCGACGGGCATACCGACCCAGGATCGCATCAACCTGCTCCGCCAGGGCAAGATAAAAGAAGCGCTGGAGCTGGTGCTAAACTTCTCCCCTTTCCCGGCCAGCGTCTGCGGCCAGGTCTGCCCCAACCTGTGCAAGGATGCCTGCAGCCGCCAGTTCATCGACCTTCCGGTGGCCATGCAGGAACTGGGACGCCTTTCCCAGGATGCGGCGCCTCCGGCAAAGAAAGCGGCCACCGGGAAAAAGGTCGCCATCATCGGCGGCGGTCCCGGCGGCCTGTCCGCGGCATGGCAACTGAGCCTCCTAGGCCACAGCGTCACGCTGTTCGAAGGCGACAGGGAAGTGGGCGGCAAGCTGCGTCAGGCCATCCCCATGGAGCGACTGCCCCGTGAGATACTGGACAGCGAGGTCAACCGCATCAAGGAAATGGGCGCGGATATCCGCGTTTCCCAGAAGATTGACAAGGCCTCCTTCGACGCCATGCAGTCGGACTACGATGTTCTTGTCATCGCAAGCGGCGCCCACAATCCGGTGGTGATTCCTTTCCCCGGCCACGAGCGTCTGGTCAAGGGATTGGATTTCCTCAAGGCCATCAACAACGGTGAAAACCCGAAGGTGGGGAAAAAGGTGGTCGTCATCGGCGCGGGCAACGCGGGCATGGATGTGGCGCTGGGTGCCTATGCCATGGGCGCCGAGAAGGTGACCGCCATCGACGTGCAGCGCCCCGCGGCCTACCAGAAGGAGATCGATCACTTCAAGGCCCTTGGTGGGGATATCCAGTGGCCGGTGTTCACCGAGAGAATAGATGCCGAAGGGCTGCGCACAAAGGACGGCCGCCTGTTAGAGGCCGACACGGTTATCATTTCCATCGGCGAAAGGCCCGATCTCTCCTACGTGCCGCGCGAATGGCTTACGGATCGCGGCATGATGGACGTCACGGAGTGCTGGCAGTCGATCCGGAATGAGAAGGTGTTCGCCATCGGCGACACCATCAAGCCGGGGCTCCTCACCAACGCCATCGCCGGCGGCCGGGAGGTGGCGGAATACATCGACGCTTACCTCAGCGGCTGGGAACTGGTCCCCAGGAAGAAGCCGGAGATGATACCCCAGGAGAAGCTGAGCCGCGAACTGTTCATCCCCCAGAATCGCAGCCGCTTCCGGGTCACGGACGCGAAAAACGAGGTGCACCGCTGCATCTCCTGCGGCACCTGCCGCGACTGCTCCATGTGCCTGGAAACCTGTCCGGAGGGCGCCATCGTCCGCACGGAGAAGGAAGACGGCACAGTAGAATACACCTCGGACGACAAGTACTGTATCGGCTGCGGCATCTGCGCCGGCATCTGTCCCTGCGGCGTCTGGGCCATGGAGAACATGATCGTCTGACAGCCCCGCACAGACCGGAGAATTATCCCGAAAGGGGTGTCTCGACGGCTCGTTGGTTTCTTGCTGTGCAGTAACAACAAAGCGGCTTTCCCTTCTCGGGAAAGCCGCTTTTTCTTTCCGGCCAAAACCTTACTGCTACGTGATCTTCCGATAAACCTCTCACTGGTGTCCGACCCTGACGATCCAGACTGTAAGAGCATTGTCCTCGATGGACCGAAAAAGGCGAGTTGCTTACAACAGCCGTTCCCCGCCTGTCGCTGTATCGGCGGAAGGAACAAACCGGACCCCATAAGCGGCATGTATGAAAATGCTCGATTCGCCAGGTATCTTGGACAGCCATGATAAGGCTGCCCTGCATGATCACAGGAAAAAGGAATCATCCAGCCCCATTTCCACCTGTGCCTTTCGCAACGAAACATAACGCGCGACCAGTCTCTTTTTGTGATAACCACCGGAATAATCGAAGTTGAAAACCGTTGTGGCTCCTTCGGCGCCGTTTCTGGTGTTATGGACCCGGCAAGGAATCTCGATAAAGCGGTCAATTCCTTCGATTGGCAGCGCGAAAGCGAGCAATACCCGGTCTCCGGCCGCAAAGGGTATACCATCATGGGACACGGCAACGCCGCTAATGGAGATATCCTTCAGCGTTCCCCTGTCTTTATCTTTTCCCATGGCAAGAACCGGTATGCTCCCAATTGGCTGGACACGGATGTATCTCCTGGAATCGGCATAATCGTCACATTTCACCACCACCCCATTGCGCAGGGAAACGGTTTTTACCGGCTTGGAATCATAAAGGAAAACCTCATTATCCCGATAGCTGTAAGAGACGGATGGCTCTCCCATTATCCGGTCAAGCTCGCCGGCGGTTTTCCCGAGAACTCTTTTGGCCTGTTCCCGCCTGATTCCATTTCCCTTTCGAGCATAATTCATAGCTGCAGTTCTCCATGCAAAGGCAAATATCAGAGTCTCAACAAGGGTCCTTCCTCAAGCCCTCCTCGGATATTTCGCAAATCCTCTCTTAATTAAAAATTGCCATATCCGTGCCAAGATAAATTCGCGTAACATATAGTTATCACTAAACAAATTAATCTCCAGAAAAACAGTTTGTGTTCAGGATGTAAACAATTGCGACCACGACTGGCTATGTATCCGGAATCACTACTCAAAATATTTGATCAAATGTTTGGCGCGTGTTAGATTCTCCGCAAACATGGCGCTTATCGCCATTATCCGGCAATTGCGGAATGTCACTTTTTTTTACACATATTCTGAATCCGCAAGGTTTTCCGACACTCCGGGCGCCTTGCCGGACAAAGACGCATGGGGTAAATAGCAAAAAGGCGAGCCTGACCCCGATTGGAATGGTGATGAGAATTATTACGACGCTTTTGATTGGGCTGTTTATTTCAGGAGTTTCGACCGCTTTCTGTTCCGGCGAGACGCCGCTTTCCCTGAACCTGGCGGCCGGCAAGGTTGAAGAGGAATTCGGACGCCTTGACGCGGCGCTGAAACGCGCAGCCGCGACCCTCGGGGCATCGGGGCTGGAGGGTGAGGCGGCTCGCTCTGCGCTTCGGGAACTATGCGGCGCGTTACCCTATGCGGTTGACTGTTCCGCCATCGACGGCAGGGGAAGGATGGTCACCGTCGAACCTGCCCCGTTCCGCCGTTTCGAGGGGGCGGACATCAGCGGCCAGGAACAGATCAGGCGGGTGAGGGCTTCCGGCAAACCGGTCCTCAGCTCCGTGTTCAGGGCTGTTGAAGGTTTCGAGGCCGCGGACGCCGAGTATCCGGTTGTCAACCCCGGCGGCCGCTTCATCGGTTCGGTGAGCGTGCTCTTTTCACCGGCCAGACTGCTGGGCGACATCATTCATCCTCTTGCGCAGGGCGCGCCCCTGGATATATGGGCCATGGAAAAGGAAGGGAGAATCCTCTATGACGCCGATCCGCACCACACCGGCCTTAATCTCTTTTCATCCAGGCCTTTTTCCCGGGACAGCCGCTTTCAGCGACTTGCCCGGAACATCTCGTCCCTCCCCCAGGGAAGCGGTTCCTACTGGAGCAAATACCCCTCCGCGAAAAAGGCCGTCAAAAAAACCGTTTTCTGGCAGACGGTCTCACTCTACGGCGCCCAGTGGCGTCTCATGGGCATTAGGGCGGAACACGACGCTTCAGGGAAACGTATCCCGCGCGCCGGAACGGCGGAAGCGCCGGAGCAGGCCCTGGAATCACTTGCGGCAAACACCTCGCTCATCGCCGCCTTGTCGCTGGATGAAAAAAAGATGGCCATGGACATGCTGAAGGGATTCTACGACAGCGTCCCGGCCATCTATTCCGTTCAATGGGTCGATGAAAACGGCGTGAACCGCTTCGGCTATCCCCCTGAAAACAGCCTTACCGGCTACGACTACCACAAGGACCTGGCAGACAGCGACCCCGATACTCTCCGAATTGTCAAGGAAAGGAAGCCGGCGGCCATGGAGGCGCGCCTCTTCGAAGGAAGGACGGGTGTTTTCACGTTCAGACCCGTATTCAGCGGAGAACGGTATCTGGGCATGCTGTATTACATCAGGATCAAACCGTAAAGGAGGGTGCGATGGATCTTCAGTCCAACTATCTGGGTGTTGCCCTTGACAGCCCGTTCATCCTTGCATCGGCGCCCCCCACGGCAAACGGTGAAATGATTCGCAGGGCTTTTCGCGCCGGATGGAGCGGCGCCGTGATAAAGACACTCATTCGTGAACCGGTGAAAAACCTCCACAACCGTTTCGCGGTTTCCCGCGCGGGAGGAACGATCATCGGCTTTGAAAACCTTGAGCTGCTCAGCGAATTGCCGCCCCATGAGTGGTTCTCCACCATAGCCCGCCTCAAGGCCGAATTCCCGGACAAGGCGGTTATCGGCAGCATCATGGGCGACGCCCGCGACCCTGACGACTGGCTGTTCCTCGCCAGGGGCTGTCAGGACGCCGGGGCGGATCTCCTGGAGCTGAATTTCTCCTGTCCCCACGGCTGTCCGGAAAAGGGAAAGGGCGCCGCCATCGGGCAGAACGCCGGGTATTCCGCCCTCATCACTTCATGGCTGAAAGATGCGGCCCACATCCGGCTGCCCATAGTCCCCAAGCTGACGGCGGCGGTCACCGATATCCAGTCCATCGGGGAATCGGTCGCGGGCGCCGGGGCCGACGGCATCTGCGCCATCAACACCATTCCGTCGCTGATGGCCATCGACCTGAAGAGGCTTCGGCCCCTGCCCGATATCGGCGGGCTCACCTCCTGCGGCGGCTATTCCGGGCCGGGGATAAAACCCATCGCCCTCCGGGCGGTAAGTGAACTGCTCAGGGCGCCTGGTTTGCCGGTCATGGCCTGCGGCGGGATATCCAGCGGCTTTGACGCCGCTGAATTCATGCTCCTGGGGGCGCCTGTGGCGCAGGTCTGTACCGAAGTCATGCTGCGCGGCTTCGACGTAATCGGCCGGATGAAGGAAGAACTGCAGGAGTTCATGTCGTGGCATGGTTTCTCGCGGCCGGATGACTTCATCGGCCTCTGCCGCGACAGGGTTACGGCCTTCTCCGCCCTTGACCAGGAATTCCGCGTCATGCCCCGGGTGGATCCCGCGAGATGCACCCACTGCCGGGCATGCCTGGTGTCGTGCCGCGACGGAGGGTTTCAGGCCATAGAACATGTCGGGGAGATCCGTTTCGACAGGTCCAGGTGTTCGGGATGCTCCCTTTGCGCCCGTGTGTGCCCTTCAGGGGCAATCTGGATGGAAAGTGACGAGGCATTGACCGGCCGCCCATAATCCATCATTGCGTTCTACCTGGAACTGACGCGACCCGCCGGCAGCCCGGGCCGCTGAGGACGCTGCGCCCGGCGGCGCCTGCCTCGACCTGGATCCGGACGCCGATGCGCTCCTTGAGAGCCGGCACATGCGAAATGACGCCGATCAGCTTTCCCTCCCGCTGAAGGCCCGAGAGCGTTTCCAGGGCGGTCTCAAGGGCGTCTTCGTCAAGGGTGCCGAATCCTTCGTCGAGAAAAAGTGAATCCACCCGCACTTTGCGGCTCGCCATGTGAGAGAGGCCCAGGGCCAGGGCCAGGCTGACAATGAAACTTTCTCCGCCGGAGAGATTCTTCGTGGAGCGGGTATCCCCGGCCTGGTAGTTGTCAATAACGTTGAGCTCAAGAGGTTCATCATTATCGCGGACCAGAATATACCGGTCGCTCATTTTCTGAAGCTGGCGGTTGGCGTGGGCGACCATCAGCTCAAAGGTGAGCCCCTGGGCGAAGTTGCGGAATTTCTTGCCGTCGGCGGAACCGATCAGATCATGCAGGTTCTCCCACCGCGAGCATTCCTTTTTTTGCAGCTCAACGGCGCATACCCGATCCTGCTGGAGCCGCCGCTGGGAGATCTGCTGCTGAAGCCTCTGGTTAATCGCTCCCAGCTCCTTCTGCAGCTCACTCAACCGCGATGAAAGGTACGCGCTCTCCTCTGCCAGCTGTTCAAGGGTCTTATCTGTCCATGCTTTCTCCCGCTCGTTCCTTAAAGCATCGGTCCGATCCTGACGACGGGTCCGGATTTCCGTTTCCTCCCGTTGCAGCTGGTCAACCATACCCAACAGCTCGTCAAGGCGTTCCTTTGGCAGGCGGGCCCGCAGGAAATCCTCTTCGTCCGCGAAACCGGCTTCCGTTATCCTCTGCCGCAAAACCGGTTCCAGTTCAGCAAGCCTCTCCGTGCGCACGGCTATGGACGCGGATTTTTTCCGGATATCCTCTTCCAGCCCGGCAAGCTCCGCCTGGAGGCGATTGTGGTCCCGCCACGCCTTGTCACGTCGTTCTCCGGCCTCCTTCAACCCATGATTCAGGCGCTTTTCCTCGCTGTCCGGATCGAGAACACCGAAAAGCTCCCGCCGCCGGGCGGCCATTTCGGTACTGTGCGCGTACCTGCCCCGCAGAAGCTCCTCCCTTTCGGTGAGGTTCCCATCCAGCTCAGCCATCAGAGCCCGCTGCTTCTTCAGTTCGCTCTCAAGACTGGAAATCTTTCTTTCAAGGCGCTCCTTTTCCCGCTGCCTCTCGCCAAAGGCATTGCGCCTCCCGGTCAGTAAGGACAGGGTCTCTTCCGCGTTTTGCAGGGAAATCTCCCCGCATCCATACGGTTCCACGGCGCGTTCCATCTCAGCCAGGGCCCGGTCGATATCCTCCCGCAGCGCCGCATCCTCCCGCTCGAGACGGCTGCGTTCCTTTACGGCACTTTCAAACCTGAGGGCAGCGGCCTGGCGGTCCTTGTCCAGTCCGGCCACCTCTTCCCTGCTCTTGTCCCATGCCTCTCTAGCCTGCCGCGCTTCCTCTTCCTTCCGCTCCACCGCGCCGATAACGCTTCGGCGCTCAGCCAGCGACTCCCCGCACGATGCAAGGTACGCCCGGATCCCGGATGGCCGCCACAGGCTGTCCTCGCGCAATTCCAACTCGCCGATAGCAGCGGAGCAGAAGGACTTGTCGCGCTCCAGTTGTCCATGAGACTCCTTCAGGTCCCGTTGCGCCTGCTCCAGTTCTTTCGTGACGCCGGCCAGTTCCGCCTTGACGCCGGAGGCCCGCTCTCCCGTTTCCTTTGACGCCCGGCGGGCCAGCTCCAGCTCCCTTTGCGCCTCATCAGGACGGGGAATGTTGCCCGCTGCATAGGGATGTTCCATGGCGCCGCACAGTGGACAGGGCGCGCCGTCCACAAGGTGCGACCGCTCGGCTTCCAGGTCGCGCACACGGTTCAGCAGCACGACTTTATCCTGTAACTGACGGACCATATCTTCACGGAGAACGGATTCCCCGGTCAAGGTCTCCACCAGGCGGGAAAGGTCATCCCGTCTGTTTTCAGCCGCTATCCGGCCCTGGTTGAGCAAATCAATCTTTCCGGCGGTTTCTTCCATCCTCACAACCGTTTCGTAAAGAGTCTGCAACCGGTTCTCCCAGCTCGCCAGGGCTTCAGCCTGGGCGCGCCACGCCCGGAGATCCTGTCCCTGCAACAGGGCTTCGCCTTGGGCGCGCGCCGACGCGAGACGCTCCTCATTGCTTGAGGCCGCCAGCACCGCTTCCCGCCAGGCGGTCTCCGCCTGCCGCTGCACCTCCCCGGCGCCCTTGCAGACCTCAATTTGCCGCGCCACCTGCCTGCGCCGCTCAGCGCCCTGTTCCCCGAGGGCCCTGAGCGCTTTCACCTGGTGTTCTATGCCGGCCAGGGTCTCCGCCAGTCCGGCGTCCGCCCGATGTTGCTCCAGAAAGGCCTCGACGTTCCTGAGCGCAGTGCCGGCAGCATGTATCTCCTTATCACATTGTCCTATCGCTGCCCGGCGCTCATCGCCCTGCTTCCTGATCTTCCCGATCTCCAGCTCGAGTCCCTTGATCTGGGACAAGACCTCGCCGAGCTTGACATCCAGCTCCCTGGCCCCGCGGATCAGCTCCGCCCCCCGCTCCTGCTCCGTCCGGCGGTTTTGCAGTTCCGCCTCTGCTTTTTCCAGCGCTCCGGCGGCCATCCGGAGCGCTTCCAGAGCATCGGGAAGGCGTTGGCGCGCAGTCGTCAACTCGGACTGTTCCGCCTCCCGCTGTTTCCGGACCCCATAAACATTCACATAGTCGCCATCCAGGGAGAGCGCCCTGTTTCCCTTTGCCAGCAGCTGGAATTGCGGGGCAGCCGCCTCCTTTTTTTCCGCGAAAGATTGCCAGGCCTTCTCGATCAGGGAAAGTTCATCTTCAAGGGCCGCAATCCGCTCCGCCCAGGCCTTCTGCTCAGAAACAGCGCGCGCCGTAACGGTCAGCTCTTTCTCCTGTCCCTCCTTTTCCGCCAGCTGGTCGCGCAGTCCCGCCTCTTCCTCCGGGGAGAGCATCTGCATCTTGCCAAGTTCGTCACGCATGGTTTCGAGCCTTTTCCGCTCTTCGGTGGTTCGCTCGTGGACCTTCATGGAAATACGGCTGTAGATTCCCGTGCCGGTAATCTGTTCCAGGATGGGAGCGCGCTTATCGGGGGTCGCCTGGAGGAATACGGCAAACCCTCCCTGCGCCAGCAGCATTGAGCGGGTAAAGCGCTCGAAGTCCATGCCGGTGACTTCCTCGACCCTGGTCACAACGGCCGTCAGTTTCGACTCGATGATATTTCCGCTTTCAGCTTCGGCTATCTCATGGCGGGGCGGCTGCAATTTGCCGTCAGCCCGCTTGCGGGCGCGGTGCTGGCTCCAGTGGCAGAGATACCGGCCTTGCGCCGTTTCGAATTCCACCTCGGAAAAACAGTCGCCCGTCTGCCGGGACATGATCTCGTTGCCGTTCTGGTTGATCCTGGCAAGCCGCGGGGTCTGACCGTAGAGGGCAAGGCAGATACCGTCGAGGATCGTGGTCTTCCCCGCGCCGGTCGGTCCGGTAATGGCGAAGATGCCGCTGGAGACGAATTCCGGATGGGTGAAGTCGAGGTCCCAATCGCCCGCCAGGGAATTCAGGTTCCTGAAACGAAGCCGCAGAATCCTCATGGTTCCCCCCGCGCGTCATCCTCATGAAGGGCCGCCACCGCTTCACGAAAGGCCGAGATCAATTCGCCCTGCTGTTCCAGCGGCGTCCCATGGGCCTCAAGGCAGCGCGCAAATACTTCATTTTCGTCCAGGTCATCCAGGGTCTCCCCCGTATCCATGCTGCTCAAAGCCCGTTCGACAAGGCGCATGTTCCTGGTCCGTAGAATCTCCAGGGGGGCGCCTTCGATCAACTCACCCAGTCTCTCCCGCAGGTCTCCCATGACCTCTTCACCTTCGTAAACAACCTCCAGCCAGACAGAAGCGTCTTCCTTTTTCATCGCCGTGATCCCCTCGACTATCCGGTCCCAGTCGCCTCGCACCGTGTCCAGCTTCTGAAAGCAGGGCACAGCTATCTCCTCCACTGAGACGCCTGTTTCATCCAGGTCCACGGCAAGCACGACCTTGCGCCCGCCGGCCTCGCCAAAGCTCATGGGAATGGGTGACCCGGAATAGCGGCGACGGTCCGAACCGGCAACCTTCTGGGCCGTGTGCAGATGGCCGAGGGCAAGGTAGTCGAAGCAATCGGGAAACACATCGCCACCCACCTGGCCGAGGTTGCCCACATACAGCTCCCTGACTCCGTCACCGTCCACGACCTGACCACCGGCCGCGAAAAGGTGACCCATGGCAGCGATGGGGATATTCCTTCCCAGGACGTCCCGTCTGGCCGCGGCGGCGTCTCCCATTATCCGGTAATGGTCCCGGATGCCTTCCACCAGCTTGCGCTCCTTGTCGTCGAAGGTTTCACCGGCCTCGGCCCGTCGGATATCCCGGTCGCGCAGATAGGGGACCGCGCAGACTATCAGCCCCGGCTCGCCATGGGCTTCATGCAGTGTCACCAGTTCATCCTCCGCGCTCTCGGCCATGCAGCCGACCACGTGAACGTTCAGATATCGAAGCGCCTCGCGGGGGGCGTTGAGAAGCGAGGGGGAATCATGGTTGCCCGCCGTCACTACAACGTGTCCGCAGCCCGCGCCGGCGCAGCGGCAGAGGAAGCGGTAGTAGAGCTCCAGCGCGCGATTGCCGGGCGTGCCGTTGTCGAAGACATCGCCGGCGATGAGCAGCGCCTCTATTCCCTGATCCCTGATGCAGCCCAGGAGCCAGTCCAGGAAGAGCTCGAACTCCTCATAGCGTTTGCGTCCATAGAGCGCGCGGCCGATGTGCCAGTCTGATGTGTGGAGGATTTTCATGCAGAAGCCTCTGTTGCTTTGTTCTTTTATCCGGAAACGGCGGTTGGCGGAATCCGGGATTACAGGGCGGCGCCCCTGGCGGGTACGAACAGACGGGACATATCCACACCTTCATGTTCAAGCAGTCTGATTTTCTTGCTGATGCCGCCGGCATAACCTGTCAGGTTCCCATTGGCCCCTACGACACGGTGACAGGGGATGATGATGGAGATGGGATTATGGGAGACCGCCCCGCCGACAGCCTGGGCCGACATTTTGGCTTTGTTCATTCGCGCGGCCATCTCCTTGGCAATCTCGCCGTAGGTTATGACCTCGCCGTAAGGAATCCCGCGCAGGATATCCCATACAGCCGTGCGGAACATTCCGCCTCGGGGCGCCAGGGGCAAACCGGAAATCGCCGGTTTCTTGCCTGCGAAATACAAGTTCAGCCACTGCACAATGGCGGCAAACAGCGGCAGATCTGGTTTTTCCGTTATCTCTCCGGCCACCGTCCCGGCAAAATATTTCTGCCCCTCCAGCCACAGACCAACAAGGTCGGCGCCATCGCCGACAAGCATAATCGAGCCCAAAGGCGACGAATAATGTGCCGAATATAACACGTCTTCCTCCTAACACTCCGCATCCGTCCACAAGGAGTTCCATAAGTTGACTGTCCCATAGGCGCGCCAGGGCCGCCATAGGCCTCTGCGAGTCTCGAGGCGAGAGTGACGGCTGCAAAAGGGGGGACCGAGGGGGGTTGGTTTTAAACGTTACCAGGCACCAGGAGTCCGGCGAACAAGAGGCCGCGGGCCTCATGGCTCATCATTGCCCGTCGTCGGTTCAGGTGTGACCAGGCATGCCCCGACCCCATGACCTTCAACCACCACGACTTGGAATCGCACGTGATCGTAGCTGACCACGTCGCCCACGGCCGGGGGGCGCTCGAGAAGCATCAGGACCAGGCCGCTGACCGTGTCCACCTCTTCGTGTTCCAGGGTTGCGCCGAGCGCTTCCCCCACCTCTTCCAGGCGCACCGTGCCTGCCACCCGCAATCGCCCCGCTGCGTCGCGGCTGATATCGGGCAACTGCGAGGGCCCCTCTTCGATATCTCCCACCACCTCCTCGAACATGTCCTCCAGGGTGATGATGCCGGCGGTCCCGCCGTGCTCATCCATCACCACCACCATCTGCACGTGGTCCCGTCGCATGGTTGCAAGTACCAGGTCCAGTTCGGCCGTTTCCGGGAGGTAAGGGACCCGGCGGATGGCGTTTTCTTCCAGGGTCTTGCCGGCCAGCGTCAACCGCAGGATATCCTTGATATGAATCACCCCGATAATATTGTCCAGATCCCCACGGAACACAGGATAGCGGGTGTGACGGGAAGCGCGGACCACGGCGGAAATCCGGTCCGGAGAGGCATCCAGGGGAAGACCGAGCACCCTGACGCGCGGCGACATGATCTCCCCGGCGGTCAATTCGCCGAAATCGAAGAGCCCGCGCAGCACCTGGCCGGTCTCGGCGCGCAGCATCCCCCCCTGCTCGCTTTCCCGCACCAGGTATTCCAGCTCTTGCGGGGTGTGGAAATGGGTCGCCGAGAGCTCTCTCCGGATTCCCATGAGGCGCAGAATGAGGTTACCCATCGCGTTCAGCGTGATCACCAGGGGGTAGAGCAGGAACTGAAGCCAATGGATGGGGGGTGTAATCCAGAGGGCCGTGCGTTCGGCCGAAAGAAGCGCCAGGGACTTGGGAACCATCTCTCCCAGCACGATGTGGAAATAGGTCAGGATGGTTATGGAAAGGGCGCTGGCGGCCCCGTGGGCCGCTATCCAGCGGGATGCGCCCAGCGATTCCAGCCCCTTCGCCAGCCATTCCGCCAAGGCGTGCTCCCCGTACATGCCAAGCCCGAGACTGGCGCCGGTGATGCCGAGCTGCGCGGTGGCGATGTAGCGGTCCTGGCGGCGCGGATCGCGGAGTATCCGGAGCGCCAGCCGGGCCGTGCGGCGCCCCTGGGCCGCCAGACGCTCCATCCTGGCGCGGGAGACACCCACCATGGCGAACTCCGCGGCTACGAACAGTCCGTTGATGAGAATGAGAAACAGGATGATAAGAACAGGAAGGAGGCTATCCAAGTGAACCCTCCTCCCCGGAAGGCGGGGCCGGAGTGGCAATGACCGAGATCACCGCGTTATGGGCCATCCGCTCCACCTGTACCATGACCCCGTCTATGGTGACCTGCTCGCCCGCTGCCGGGATATGACCCAGGGCCTCGGTGACATGACCGCCGACCGTGTCGGACTCCCCCTTCCAGCGGACTCCGAGCCAGTCTTCCACGTCATTGAGGGACATGAGGCCCGGCAGCCGCGCGCGACCGTCCGAAAGCCGCTCCGGCTGGGGCTGTTCCCCCTTGAATTCGTCGGAGACCTCCCCGAAAACCTCGGTCAGCACATCCTCCAATGTAACCAGCCCCTGGAATCCCCCGTATTCATCGATCACAATCGCAAGATGGCTGCGGCCTTCACGCAACAGGGCGAGGAGTCGATAGGCGGTCACGTTCTCGGGAACGTAAAGCGCCGGCCGGGCCACCTGTTGGAGAGAGGTTATGGCGCCATGCTCCAGATAATGGAGCACCAGGTCCTTGGCGTGGAGGATGCCCACGATATTGTCCGTTGAGCCGCGATAGACGGGCAACCGCGTATGGAGTCCGTTGGCGACCTGGTTGAGCGCCTCCGCTATGGGTGTCTCAATCGCGATTGTTGTCACGTAACGCCGGGGGACCATGAGCTGGCGGGCGTAACGGCCGCCCAACTGAAGGGCTTCGTGCAGACGTTGCTGTTCATCCGGTTCCAGGAGGCCGCCGTCCCGGCTCTGCACCAGCAGCAGGTCGATCTCATCGGGGGAATGGATATGGCGATGGCTGCCGTAGGGGACGCGGAGCAGTTTCAGGACAGCGATACCGCTGCCGTTAAGGATGGTGATGAACCAGGAAAAGGCGGTCCTGGACCACCGCATCGGCGCCACGGTCATGAGCGCCGTTCGGACGGGGAATTGCAGGGCCACCGATTTCGGTACCAGTTCCCCCATGATCACCTGGAACACGGTTAGTCCGATCAGGACTACCATGGCCGAGGTGGATTGGGCCGCGACCGTCCGCATGCCGCCCCAGCGCTCGAACAGCGGCGCAAGCTCCAGCGCCAGGGTGGCCTGGCCATAGGCGCCCAGCACCAGGCTGGACAGAGTTATGCCGATCTGGCAGACAGCTACGTACCGGTCCAGCTCTGTGGCATTTTCAAGTGTGGGCAGGAGGCGGCGGGCAAATTGATTTCCCTGCTCGGCCAGTTGATGGATTCGGCTGCGACGCACGCTGACCGCCGCGAACTCAGCCGCGACATACAGGGCGTTGACTGCGATGAGGAAGATGATGACGAGCCAGGTGAACAGTGTCATGGAAACACCCCATGCCTGGTCGCCGGTTCCGGGGGAGGCTCGTCACCGGCGGCATTACCGGTGACGGTGCGTCGTGAGCAGGTAAAATCTCTTGGTTGCAGGTTCATCGTAATGTCGTGGTCCCATAAAAAGGTATATTTCTGAAAAGTAGAAATGATATAGGAGCATGGCGCGGACGTCAAAGAGTATTGTTCGCCAGCTCCGGCGGGACTGCATGAAAAATGCATCACGGAAGGCATCACGGGGTGGGGGCTGTGAAACAGAAGTTTACCGATACCTTTCTCAGGAATCTGAAACCCGAGGGAAACCGGGACAGGGACATTATTGAAGGCCACGGTTTCGGTGTCCGGGTACGTGCCGGCGGCAGCAGGGTCTTTTTCTACAAATACCGGTTCCTGGACAAGCTCCGCTTAATGAATCTCGGCACCTATCCGCAGACTTCCATGGCCGAGGCACGGCAGAAATACGGCAGCCATGAAAACTTCACCGATAGAACAAATAATCAGCATTGTCAGGGAAGGAGGCATGATCCGCCCCCGAGATCTTGATGCATACGGCATCCCCAGGGAGTATCTGCGCCGTCTTTGCGACAAGGGAGTCCTGGAACGCCGGTCCCGCGGCACCTACACCCTTCTGGATGCCGAACTAACCCAGCACCACAGCCTGATGTACGCTTGCAAGCGGGTGCCGAAAGGGGTGGTCTGTCTCCTCTCCGCGCTCCAGTTCCACAATCTCACCACCCAGGCGCCCTTTGAGATCTGGATGGCCATTGACCGCAAGGCTCGGCTACCAAAGACAGAAGGGGTGCCGCTCCATCTCGTCCGTTTTTCCGGTGAGGCACTCACTGAGGGAATCGAGCGCCATCGGATCGAAGGTGTGGACGTGAGTGTCTATTGTCCGGCCAAGACCGTTGCCGACTGCTTCAAATACCGCAATAAGATCGGGCTTGATGTGGCTCTTGAGGCCCTGCGCGAATGTAGGCGTGAGCGCCGCTGCACCATGGACGACCTGTGGCGATTTGCAAAAATCTGTCGGGTGGCGAACGTCATGCGCCCCTACATGGAGGCTCTTTCGTGACCAGATGAGATTTGACAGTTGTATCAGGCAGGCAGCTTGATGTTAGATATTCCGTGATGCTGTTCATGTATCACTCGAATCAATTTTTCTGCCAATGTATTTTATTGGCAGAAAGGTTTCGACTGGAAACTGCAACCGGGTTCACCTTTCGACTGTTCAGCGGTCGAGGGAAGTGACAGGTGTTTACCCCGTGGGCATGCCGTCCATGGGATGTCCGGGGACTACGGCGGATTTGCATCCGCCATGAATACGAGCACCAGCTTCGCTCTTACCCCTTGGAAAAACGTTTGCAACCTGCTATGTGGTTAACAATCCCCACCATGGAGGCGGAGAATGGAAAAAATCAGCGTCTTGCTCCGGAAGCTGACCTACGATGACCTGCGGGAATGGGCGGGCTCGAAGATCTTCAGCCGCGGCAAGTCCTACATCAGGAATGTGGACGGGCTTTCTCGCATGGAGGACGGTACCTTGGCGGCATGGGTGTCGGGGAGCGAAGAGTACGCCACTTCGGTCCGCCTCGATTCGGATGGCGACATCGAATATTTTTGCACCTGCCCATATGACTGGGGGCCGTGCAAGCATGCGGTGGCGGTTGTTCTCGCGGCGGCGGAGCAGGTGAAGCTGAAGAAGGAGATCCCCCTGCTCAACGACAAAGACGACCTGTTCCTGGCCCTGTTCGATGATTCCGATGACGACTACGAAGACGATGATGAAGATGAGTATGAAGACGATGGTGAGTGCCCGGACGAGGATGAGGAGCCCAATTTCACTGAAAAACACGCTTCAGTAAAGAAAAAGGGGACTACCAAGGTGCGGAAGGTACTCGAGGGTATGGACAAGGAGGATCTAGTGGCCTTGATCGTCGATCTGACGGCCCGCTATCCGGAGATCGAGCGCGGGATACTGGAAAAGGAACAGCTTGCGACAGGGCGGGTCGAGAAGGTTGTAAGCTCGTTGCGTCGGGAGATCAGGAACCTCACCGCCGAGTCTGCCTGGTACAACCCCTGGAAAGGCGAGGGGAACCTGCCCGATTATTCCCATGTGCGGGAGCAGTTACAGGCGCTCCTCGACAAGGGTTATGCTGATGCGGTGCTCAAACTGGGCGAGGAACTCTGGACCGGGGCACAGGAACAGGTGGAGCAGTCCCACGATGAGGGTGAAACCGCCACGGCCATTGCTGAGTGCATGGAGGTGGTGCTCAGGGCCGTGACGCAATCTTCCCTGACGCCGCCGGAGCAGCTGCTCTGGGTGATCGACCATATGCTCGCGGATGAGTATTCCCTGCTGGAATCAGGCAGCACACTCCTGGAGGGCAAGGCATACTCCAAGGAGCATTGGCGACTTGTGGCGGATTCTCTTGAGGCCCGGTTGAAATCCGAGTCCAAGCCGGCCTCAGCCAGCTTCAACCGCACTTATAGGCGGAGTGGGCTCATGAGCATGCTGCTGGACGCCTATTTCCGGAGCGGCCGGCCGGAGATGATCATCCCCTTGCTGGAAAAGGAAGCAGATGCCTGCATGAGTTATGGCGAACTGGCGGACGCCCTGCTGGCTACCGGAGAAAAGGAAAAGGCGCGCCAATGGCTCGTCCGGGGCTTTGAGCGCACCATTGCCAATGCGCCCGGCATTGCGGCCGACCTGCAGGGACGGCTGCGTGTAATGGCCGAAAAAGAGAAGAAGCATGACCTGGTCGCGGCCTACCGTGCCCAGGATTTCTTTGAGAGCGCGTCCCCGAAGACATACACCGAGCTGAAAAAGGCCGCGGAGAAGGCCAAGGTCTGGCCGACGGTCAGGGAAAGAGTACTCAGGTATCTTGAGACCGGCATGCGTCCCGATGCAGATGACGGAGGGAAGAAGGCCGCGGCCTGGCCCCTGCCGGCGCCGGAGGTGTTGCGGCCACGGAATACAAAGGAGCGGCACGGTCAACGATTCCCCGATCTGGGCACGCTTATCGACATCGCCATCCTGGAAAAGCGTTTTGACGACGTGGTTGCTCTCTACCAGGAACTGCGCAAGACCAAGCGCTGGGGTTGGGAGACGGACAAAGCCGTTGCCGTCGCCGTGGCGGAAACCCATCCCCAGACCGCCCTCGATATCTGGCGCTTCATCGTGGACGGGTTGATTGCCCAGGTCAAGCCGAGGGCCTACGAAGAGGCGGCCGGTTATCTGCGGCGCATGTACAAGGTCTACCAGGCCACCAGGCGACTTCCGGACTGGCAGAACCTGCTCCTGGAACTGCGGAAGGAGCACAAGGCCAAGCGACGGCTGATGGAGGTGCTTGACGGGCTGTCAGGGAAGAAGATTACCGACTGACGTTGATGGCCAAGGACTCAAGAACGGGCAGATCATGGCCGAGGAGGTTGGGACCAAGATCAAAATCTGTCCCGGCGGCAAAGGAATCGAGTTACTCGAGAGCTTTCGCTAAATCAAAGCGCCCGCTTCGTTGAATTTTCTCCCGCCGAACAGCGCTCCAATCCATAGACCTAAGATTTCGGCGATTTTTTCTCCAAAACTGCCTTCCCTTTCGCCGTCAGTCGATATCTCTGCTTGCTGCTTTTGGGTTTGTCTGGGATGGTCATTTCCAGGAAATCCGTTTGCAGCAGTTTTTCCAGGCTCCTCTTGAAATTTCCTGTCCTGCTTGCATACCCGGCAATGCTCAGAAGTTCTTGGCTGGACATGCTTCCTGCACGGCAGGACAACAACATCTTCAATTCAAGTTCCGTCAGTATTTCTTGGGCCTCGACTTGGGCCTCGACTTGGGCCTCGACTTGGGCCTGCGCCGGTATGGCTTCTCCGCTCCCAGTCAGTCTCTTTCGATGGATCGATACAACGAAGCAGCCCACATCCATGCGGAATTCAGGTGGATGCAGACCAGCTGCCAGGCACAATTTCAGCATGTCCAGGGTGCCCGATCCGGCCTTTTCTATGTATTTGCTGAGATAGAGCGGTTCAGCGATGAGCGGATTAACAGGAAAAGAAGGATGTGGCTTGGTCAGTCTGGCCAGGGTCATGGGAGGGCGCAGTTCACCGGGGCTCCATATTTCGAGCCGATCCGAGAACAGCATTACCTGCACACTCCCGGTGCTGGTGTAGTCACGATGCGCGACGGCATTGACGATAGCTTCGGCTACAACCTCCCGGGGGATTTCGTATTCCACCGGCGCAGTCGGTCCTTCTTTGCGGGTCCCTACCCAAAGATCGATCTTGGACATGACAAAATCCACTGCCTGGTCAACCAGATCAAACACCGTACCCTTGTAGATATGATATGAGGGAATCGGCTTGTGAACCTGGGTTGAGTGGAAGCGCATACATTTCACTTCGGAGGAAAGCAGAAAGCGTTGCGGCTGCCGGCCAAAAAGCAGAACTGCGGCGTGGGAGGGGCGACCATTATTGAGCAGGTTCAGGTGCTCCAGAACCGCGAAGGGAGGCGTATCTTCCGCGAGGGCAAATCCCCTCGCCCCGCGGGCACTTCGCAGGAATGCCCGGATCTTCTCCTCATCCAGGTCTGCGAAGGAAGCGTTTTGACATGGAGCTGCGTCAAAGGGGCCGTTGCGGATCAATTCGTTGATTTCCAGATGTTGAACCAAAGCTGCATAGAGGCTGGCGGTCAGTTCCGGAAGGGTATTGAACCGGCGGCGGATGAGTTGATCTCCCGCCTTGCGGATAAGCGCAAGCATTTTTGGATGACGAGCGGAATCGTCATTCCCCTTGACAAAGATGAGGCGCTCCACGCCAAGGGATGAGGCGTGGTCGAATTCCCGTTCAGTAGGCGACACTCCCTCGGCGTCCTGGTAGCCGTAGTCGTTACCGAAGAGGCCGACGTAAATGGCGCTCCGCTCCACCTCATGCAGGTAGACCGCATCCGCGCGCCGGTCCGAGGCGGGCAGGTCCTCGAAGAGAAACACCTCGAAAAAGCGGCGCAGCAGCGGGTCGCCGTGAACGTACTCCTTCAGCGCCCGGCGATCATCGGCCAGCTCCTTCTGCACGGAGCTCACAAAAATCTGCTTTCTTGCGGTCATTTGACAATTCTCACGACAGGACATCCTCCATCATCTCTCCAGGGCTGGCTTGCACTCGCAAGCTCAGGTAAAGGGAGAAATGATCGACTACGTCATCTTCCTTAAACAGGAGCGCAACTGCTTTGCCGGCCGGGATGGTGTGTAACCCTTACCAGGTCCGTGCAATAGGGCATGCAAAACAACCGCTTGAGTGGAAGAACTCAGCCTGCCGGGTGCGGCTGTCCGAAGTTGCCTGAAATGTTCCCATTTTTGCGCACGTTAGCACAAAAAAGATATCGTGCAAATGGAATGTTAATTTCGGTATCTGCCGCACTTTGCGCTTTTCAACAAGATACCGAGTCTCCGGTGACTCGACCGCGCCTCTGGCTTTAACTCTGGCCAGGCCAAGTCTTTCGACTTGGTGGCGACTGGCACGCAGAACATCGCTTTCGGCCGTCGGAGGGCTGGCGCGTGCCTTGGAGATGCCAAACAACTGGCGAAACCCTAAAGAAATCTGTTATGTTTTGACGGTTTTCATAAGCTGTCGTGCGACTCCGTGTCAGAGTTTGTCCCACCTGAAAAAGGCTGAAGTGCGATTCCACAACCGAATGGCGCCCAAGCTCCCATGGAACCGGAGACCATGAGCAACGAAGCCGATACCTGCAGGAAATACGTTCTGCCGAAACTGGTTGACGCCGGTTGGGACACTGAACCCCACCGGTTCAATGAACAGGTGACCTTCACCGACGGTCGGATCGTGCTGGCCGGGAACAAGGTACGTCGCCGGCCGCAGAAGAGGGCCGACTATCTTCTTCGCTACACCCGCGACTTCCTGCTCGCGGTGGTCGAAGCCAAGCCCGACTACAAAACAGCTGGTGACGGACTGCAGCAGGCCAAGGAATACGCCGAGATCCTGGGGCTCAAGTTCGCCTATGCCACCAACGGCCGGGAGATTATTGAATTCGATTACCTTACCGGTCATGAGCGGCTGATCGACTCCTTCCCCACGCCCGCAGAACTCTGGCAACGATTCCAGGCGGGCCAGTCCATAACCCCTGAGGCATCCAAGCAACTCCTGTCGCCCTACTATGGTGGACGACCCCAAGGACAAGATCTTCGCTCCCTTCGGTGATGCCCGCTGGAAGATTGAGAACGGCCCAGTTTGTAGTGCCTGACATCCTGAAGGTACCGCCCATTTCTGAGCGGGGAAATGTCATAGAAATAGCCAACTACTTCGGCGGAGCGGAAAAACTTCGGGAAGCTGTCAACGAATTGCAGACTCTGCTCTACGCAGAATAATCGAATAAAGGAAACCCATGGTACGCCCCCGAAAGACCGCCCAACCCCTCACGACCGCCCAGCAGCTGGGCTCTATCGTAAAGTCATCCCGAGACATCATGCGCAAGGACAAGGGGCTCTCCGGCGACATCGACCGGCTCCCCATGCTCACCTGGATCATGTTCCTCAAATTCCTCGACGACATGGAGCGGATCCGGGAGGAGGAAGCAATCCTCTCCGGTGAGAAATTCCGCCCGGCCATAGCCCTCCCCTACCGTTGGCGTGACTGGGCCGCCCGGGAGGACGGCATCACCGGGGACGAGCTGATCGCCTTTGTCAACAACGACGAGGCGGTCCGCCCCGACGGAACGAGGGGTTCTGGGCTTTTTGCCTATCTGCGCGGTCTCCAGGGGGCCAACGGCGGTGACCGGCGCGACGTGGTCGACACGGTCTTCAAGGGGACCATCAACCGGATGATCAACGGCTATCTCCTGCGGGACATGATCAACAAGGTGAACGGCATCCACTTCACCTCTTCGGACGAAATCCACACCCTGAGTCACCTTTACGAATCAATGCTCAAGGAGATGCGCGACGCGGCCGGTGACGCTGGTGAGTTCTACACTCCCCGGCCGGTGGTCCGCTTCATGGTGGAAGTACTCGATCCGAAGCTGGGAGAGACCATCCTCGATCCTGCCTGCGGTACCGGAGGCTTTCTGGTGGAGTCTTATTCCCACCTGGAGAGGCAGTGCCGGACCGTTGAGGACCGCAAGACCCTTCAGCAAAGCAGCATCTTCGGCGGAGAGGCCAAGCCGCTCCCCTATCTCTCCGCATGGTAACCGATGGAGAGTGACAAGAGGTCGGTTGTGGGAAAAACAGCATCGACAAGTTGCTTATGGCAGCCGGCCGGTTGCGGGAAGCCAAAGAGCAGGCACGGGCGCTCGGCATGTTCACTGATGACCGTGAGCTTTTGGCATGCCCTGCGTGCGGACTGCTGGAAGATGTGACTGTTGAGGGAATGCTGATAACTTATTTCAAGGACAGTCCGCAGCAGGAAGATAGCGGCCTGCGTTTCAAGGAAAGTGACGGTAAGTGCTTTAAATGTCCGGCATGCGGGGCATCGATAGCGGGAGAGGAGTAAATGAGCGAGGTCCAAACGACAACCTACGAAAGCTTTCTCCGAGACCTCAAGGCACGTATCCACAGTGTCCAAACGCGGGCCGCTCTTGCAGTCAACCGGGAGCTGGTCCTGCTCTACTGGGAGATCGGAAGGGATATTCTAGATCGGCAGCAGCGGGAGGGCTGGGGCGCCAAGGTCATTGAACGCCTGGCGCAAGACCTGCGCCGTGAGTTCCCGGAGATGAAAGGGTTTTCTCCCCGAAACCTGAAGTATATGCGTAAGTTTGCCGAGGCATGGCCGGACGAACAATTTGTGCAGCAGGCTGCTGCACAAATTCCCTGGTTTCACAACTGTACCCTCCTCGACAAGGTTGCCGCACCGCAGGAGCGCGAGTGGTTGATCCGCAAGTTCACGCGACTGCGTCGCGTGAACGGGAGCCGCCTCTACCATCGGCAGGGGAAGGCCGTTACCAATTTTCAGGTAACCCTGCCGCCTGTCTAGTCCGACCTGGCCCATGAAATGCTCAAGGACCCTTACGTTTTCGACTTCCTCTCCATCGGGGAAGAGGCCCATGAACGAGACCTTGAGCGGGAGTTGGTAAAGCAAATCACCAATTTCCTGCTGGAGCTCGGGTCTGGCTTCTCCTTCGTGGGAAAACAGTTCCACCTGGAGGTGGGGGGCGAGGATTTCTACCTCGATCTTCTCTTCTATCACCTTAAACTGCGCTGTTATGTGGTTGTCGAGCTGAAGACGGGTCCCTTCCGGCCTGAGTATGCCGGTAAGCTCAACTTCTACCTCTCCGCCGTCGATGACATGCTGCGCCATGAAAGTGACGCTCCCTCCATCGGCCTTATCCTTTGCAAGGACAAGAACCGTCTTATTGCCGAATACGCTCTGCGGGACATCGGCAAGCCTGTCGGTGTTTCCGAATACTGTCTGGTGGAGGCGATTCCCGAGGAGTTGAAGGGGAGCCTTCCCACCATCGAAGAGTTGGAGTCTGAATTGGCTGGGGGTGAGGATGAGTAAGGCATGGCCGCTGGTGGCGTTAGGGGAGGTGTTGACCCATCGCAAGGAATTCATACAGATTACGACTTGGATATCTACAAGAGGTGCCGTGTGCAGCTTCATGCGCAGGGCATAGTTTTGCGGGATTCGGTTGTTGGCGCAGAAATAAAGACCAAGAAGCAGCAAGTGTGCAAGGCGGGGGAATTTCTGGTAGCGGAGATAGACGCCAAGGTGGGTGGTTTCGGCATTGTTCCCGAAGAGTTAAACGGCACCATCGTCAGCTGTCATTATTTTCTCTTCGAAATAGATGAATCTCGCCTGGCTCGACGTTTTCTGGACTATTATGTTCGAACTCCTGCTTTCCGGGATCAGGTGACGGCGCAAGGGTCAACCAATTACGCGGCAATTCGGCCAAGAGATGTCCTTGGTTACACTGTCCCTCTTCCACCGCTAGGAGAGCAACAGCAAATTGTGGCGCTGACTGATGAACTAGCGGCGAAAGTCGTGGAGGCGCAAAGGCTCAGGCGAAAGGCGGTGGAAGAGGCGGACGCGTTGTGGCAGGCGAGTGCCTCAAGAGTGTTCGACAAGCTTGTTGAAAATATGGCTCTTCGACCACTCAGCGAATTAGTCACCATTAGAGGCGGGGGGACACCCTCAAAAGCGAATCCATTCTACTGGCAGGGACATATTCCTTGGATTTCTCCAAAAGACATGAAGTTGCGGGAACTGTTTGACGCAATCGACCACATATCAGATGACGCTATTGGAAATAGCGCCGCCAAACAAATCGAGTCGGGAGCTGTCCTTGTCGTCGTTCGAGGAATGATCCTAGCGCACACATTCCCCTCGGCCATTCTCAGGGTGCCTGCTGCAATCAACAAGGACATGAAAGCTCTTATTCCCGGAGATGACCTGCTCCCCGAATACTTGTGCAGTATGCTTTGGGCTTACAACCGGCGGATATTGGATTTAGTCGAGAAATCAACGCATGATACTCGCCGGCTTGATGTTTCAAAGCTGCTTGACACGAAGTGTGCCTTCACTTGCCAAACAACGTCGCATCGTCGCCTCCCTTGATGACCTCCAAGCCAAGGTTCATGCCTTCAAGTGCCTCCAATCCGATACCACCGCTGAACTGGACGCCATGTTGCCGTCGATTTTGGATAAGGCCTTTCAGGGGGGCTTCGCTTAACTGACAGAGTATAATTTCTTCCAGGAGGAATTACTGTGGCGAAAGCAGCGCATTTCCGAGTAGATCCACGACTGGCAACACTGCTGGGAGAAGCATACCGTTCAACGGAACAGGCACTGAAAGAGTTGATTGATAACGCATGGGATGCAGATGCCGAAACCGCCTGGATAACGCTGCCTGACCCGATGACCACAGTTCCCATTGTGATCCGGGACGATGGGACCGGCATGACAGAACAGGAAGTGCGTAAAGAATATCTTGCAGTGGCGAGTGACAGGCGGAGTAGAAAGGGCGACCGATCGGCAATGAAAAAACGGCTGGTCAAGGGGCGTAAGGGCATTGGCAAGTTCGCTGGTCTTATGGCTGCAGACGTCATGCACCTCGAAACAAGAGCAAGGGGAGTAGCTACGAGTATTACCATCCCCAAACAAGACATTTTGGCGGCAAAGAAAGACCTCGAAAAGATAGACCTGCTGGTTGCATCCACTTCTTGTAATTTGTCTAACCATGGCACGACAATCACCCTTTCACACCTGAATCAGCACCTTTCGTTTCCGAAACCAGAAATTTTGCGTTAGCTATTGATGATCGAGTATGGCAGAGAGATGGACTTCAAGGTCTATGTCAACGGAGATTTGCTGGATATCGAAGATATACCAGGAAAAAGCTTTGCCGAAGAGATTTCTTTGCCAGGCGTTGGGACCGTAAAACTACGCTTCATCGTTGCCGACGATACGAAGAAACTGAAGAACACGGGAATCGTGGTGAGAGTTGGCGGGAAGACGGTCGGCAAGCCCGGTTATTTCGGACTAGACAACTCAGAAGATATCCCCCGCAAGCTCTTACAAAAGGTCTATGGAAAAATTGAAGCCGACTGCTTGGCGGATGACGTGACCGCCGACTGGGGAGCTATCATCGAAAACAGCAAGGCATATCAGGTAGTAGAAGAATGGGTGCAGCCGCACTTGCGGCAAGGCCTAAAGAAGGTTTACAGCTCTGAAATGAACCTTGCCAAAGCGCGACTGGAAAAACAGTTCCAGCAACGTCTCGCCGCATTACCGGAATATCGACGGGAGTATGCGAAAAAGGCTCTTGAAAGAGTCATGCACAAATTCTATGGCGAGAGCGAGGATCGCAGGGCAACGGTAGCCAATGTTGTGCTTGATGCATTGGAGCGAGATGAATACTGGCAGATACTTCACAAGATAGATCAGGCACGGCACCGGGATGTAGAAACTTTCGCCGATGCGTTGGGGAATTTTGGCTTGGTGGAAATTTCGATGATGGCGCAGCAGGCAGCGAATAGAATACGATTCCTTGACCATCTCGATGAACTTATTCGCATCAAGAATACCCATGAGATGACTGTCCATAAAGCCTTGGAACATAACTTGTGGGTATTGGGTGAAGAGTATACTGTCCTCACTTCCAACAAGACCCTTGCCAGGACAATTGAGGAGCGGTTGAACAAAAAGTTCACGGGAGAGCGCGCCCAAAAGCGCCCGGACCTCCTACTTGCAGATCTTTCAATGGAGAAGATGCTACTGATTGAGTTCAAGCGTCCATCGCATACCCTCACCAGAGATGATAAAAATCAGGCAGAAAAGTATCGAGACGATCTACTGCCGGTGTTTTCCAAGAGCATCGACATACTGGTTCTTGGTGGCCGAAGAAAGGAAGGGCTTCCTGTTGCACCTGACAACGGCTGTACAAAGCTAGTTTCTTTTGCAGAAATGATAAGTTCGGCGAGAAATCGGCTGGAATGGCTTATCAAAGAGCTATCGAAGGAATGAGATACAGCCCTCACCTGCAATAAGAGCCGGAATCCCTTTGAAACCGGAGATATTCATTATGAAAATTGACATTGAGAAGGAACAGCGACGGCTCTCCCAAGCAAAGTTTCTTGAATGGATAAAGCGGCCAATACGACCTTCAGAAATGATAACCGTTTACCTAAGCGAACATGCTCGGTAAAGGCCTCAATTATCCGGACCTCCAGTAGATGCTCCAATTTCTCAATCACCATAAAGCTCCTCCCTAGCCGCCGAATATGTCCGCCCCGGATTCGGCAATTCTCGGCGTCAGCAGGTTGATTGCCTTTCCCATGGCGATATCCAGCATGATTACCTCCTGACCGTCCAAGTACACCTCGTTGACCGTTTCGGCCTTTTTCACATGAGCAATGTGCAGGTAATTGTGCATGTTCTTCTGTCTGGCAACGAAACAGAGCGACTCCTGATTGCCCCGGTAATCCTTGCGGTGGAGGACCTTCACCAGCTCTATCTTTGCGCCCTGCTTGCTGGAACGCTTCCAGTAGGCCTGCATGAAATAGTTCAGCGTAGCCTTCACGAAGGCAAGCTCTGAGAGGTTGCCGTGCTGGAGAAAGAAGTCCCAGAACTGGACGGACACCGTGACATCCTTGTCGAAACGGGACCGGTTGTGCCCTCCGGCATCCTTGTAGCTGCTCTGTTCCATCTGGACTACTGCAGAGATGCTGATTCCCTTGAAGTTGAAATCAATCACCCGACTCCACCTCCTTCCACAGCCTGACCAGGTACGACGCCGAGGTCTTGACCTTGCGGGTTCTGGCCAGAAAATCCGCAATGGGCCGGAAGCCCATTCCATCGGCCTTCAGCTCCCTTATTTCTCCCCAGTGGGCCAATATCTTCCTCCGGAGTATCGGTGTCCGTCCGTGACAGACAAGTTCCGCCGCCCTGGACTTGCGAAGGTGCGAGAAGTCGTCGTACTGTTCCTGCCCGGCGACCCGGTAGCCTTTCCCTTTCAGCGTGTCCCACCCGGACACGCGGGCAGCCAGGATGATGGCGCAATACTTTACGACCCTTCCGGGGAGGTCGGGGTTGGCCTCCTTCAACTGGAACGATTTCTTTACCCCGTCCTGGAATATTCCGATGACCGTTTCTTCAGGAAGCGACGCCATCCAGGCAAGGACCTTTTTCCGCTCCCGGTCAGACAGCCAGGTTATCTGGGTGAGCAGGTTTTCCATTGTTATCCTCTGGTATAGGTCAGGGTCTCCCGCAGCCGGAAATGGGATGTCTCCAGGGAGGTCTGCTGCAGGGCCTGTTCATGGCTCATGCCGTGGCCGATGCACTCCAGGTAGCGTTCCTGGGCGAAGTTGTGCTTGAGGCCGTGGCTCCCCCGTCCCGGCGCATACTGGCCGGTATTCCGCGCCGCCAGGTTGATTGCCTCCACGTATATGCGGTAATCGCTCTCCAGCGTGCCGTGGTTCTGGAGATAGCTCTCCAGCCGTTGGTAGGTCTCCACGGAGACGAAGTGCTCCGTCTCTTTGCCCCCCTTTTCCACCGCGGCCACGATACCGGCCGGTCTGCCGGTTACCGGGTCAATGCCGATGCCTCGAAGGCCTGCGGCGGTCAGGGGATTCCTGAGCCTGCGGTTGCTCGGCGCTCCCACCCCCTCTGCCCGAAGACCTCCTTCGTATTGAAGTGACGCCTGGAGCTGGAAGGTCCCGTCATGGATTGCCGCGATGAGCCGGACCGGGTCGGGATAGGCCCGGTTGGAGAACGTCCGGCTTGACTTCCCGAGCAGCGCACGGCTCCGGGCGTAAAATTCGAGACGGAGCGATTCCGTGTTCAGGGAAGGCGTCTCGATACCGTGCTCCACAAGGTAGTGATTCAGTGCGTACTCGAACTTCCCCAGCGCCGACAAGACGGTCTCCATGGTCTGACGTGACCGTTTCCTTTCCGCGAAGCGGTCGAGCATTGCTCCGGGATAGTCGGCCATGTCGGTACGAACCGATGCGGTGTCAAGGATGTTTTCCCTCTGTCTGCTCCCCATGAAGTCAGCGAAGCGGTGGACCTCGTAGCGGTAGACCTTCCAGGAGCCGAAGGAGCGGAGGCAGAGTGGATTGTCCGCCTTGCGTCCCCGGATTGAACGGATGGAATGAAATACCGCCTCCACCTGCGAGTGGAGCGAGTGCGGCCACCGATGCTGCATGGTTGCCTCTGGCCTATGCGGCCTGCGTGTTGAGATGACATGCTCTTTGTGCGGTCCGTCAGGACCGGGCGGCAGCAGCTCCGCCCTGCTTCTTCCTTTCGGGTCTCCTCTATGGGGACCGGGTGGTTTCCGGACCTGGTCCGGAACCTGCCGTCTGTCCGTTGTCCGATTTGAACCGAGACCCTGGTGGTGGTTCACGCCGGACAGGTCCTTTGTTATTGCCGCACGGAATACGCCTTGCTTATTTCCAATAGCGGCGTTCAGGACAACAGCAGTCGAACCTTGTCTGTTGTCTTTTCTCCTCTGTTCTTGTCTGTTCTGTTCTCCGTCGTGACGTCAAGTGACACCGGAGAATGACCGTCACGTGACGGATTCTCAGGCGCTTGCAGCAACAGGATCTTTTCCCGTTCCCTCTGCCGGTGCCGCTGCTGACGCTCCCGATCCTTTTCCCGGCGCGCTTCCAGCTTGTCTTCGCTCTGGTACTTGCTCCAGTTTTTGAGACAGATCACCCCGTCCCGCTGGTCGATCATTTCCAGGCCGGCAAAGGTTGCCAGACCAAGCTGGACGGTGGGCAGCGGAATATCAGTCACCATGCTCAGGGTTTCAGCCGTTTACGGGAGGCTGTCGGAGACCATGAGGTAGCCCCCGTGGTCGCACTTGCCCGCCTCGATAAGCATCATCAACCAGAGCAGGACGAGGGTATTCCCCTCCGGACCCTTGCGGATCATCTTGATTTTGCGGTGGTCGAGGATGTTGCACATGACCTTGATCCAGTCCACTTGTGCCCCCTGAAATGCGTTATCGGTGGCTGTGCCGAATAATATCCTCCTATTAATAATTATCCTCGGGGGGTGTAGCTGGGTGGTGTGAAAACGGCGGGGTAGTACGGAAAAAGTATCACGGAAAGCATCACGGATAAAAAGAAAGGGGTCAGGTCTCTTGACCTAACCCCTTGTTTTTATTGGTGGAGATGAACGGGATCGAACCGTCGACC
>CAZHVY010000006.1:0-104330 GCA_964536305.1 uncultured Geobacter sp.
ACTCATCCGGGCTGTTTCCCCGGACACCGGCGCGGGACCAGCAGGCCTTTCCGGTCCGGTCTCCGGTTGTGTTGCCCTGGCCGGTGACGGCGATGCCGCTGCCGCGGCCACTGGCCTTGCCACTGTTTCTGCAACTCCCTCCGCCTGTCCGCCGGGCCGGGCCGGTATGGCGGGCTCTGCTTTTGAACTCATCCGGGCCGTTTCCCCGGACACCGGCGCGGGACCGGCAGGCCTTTCCGGTTCGGTCTCCGGTTGTGTTGCCCTGGCCGGTGACGGCGATGCCGCTGCCGCGGCCACTGGCCTTGCCACTGTTTCTGCAACTCCCTCCGCCTGTCCGCCGGGCCGGGCCGGTATGGCGGGCCTGTCAAGTGACTCAGACGACGCAACGTCGTAAGAGAAATCCGACGCAATGGCAATGGATTCCCCTTTAGGAGCAAGAACTTTCACCCTGCCTTCAACAGAGGTCACTTCCTGCCGGTTCTCCTCTCCATCAACATGATCATCCACGTTCAAGCCCTGAACGTTAAGAGCAGCCGGTCCGGCGAAAACAACCTTCATCTCGCCTTCCGGACTTTCAGAGCGGTTTTTCTGGATTTTTTCAGGGATCTTTTCCGCCTCCGGTTCTCTTCCTTCCAGGACTGTTCCGCTTTTCCTCAATAGCGCCGTTTGCAGCCGCGTCAGTTCTTCTACGCTACCGGGAGAGATGGCGATTTCTCCATCAGCCGGCGTCTCCACCGTCTTTCCAGCCAGGTTTTCCACGACAACCGCCTCCATGAGAGGCAACCCGGTCGTTACCGGGGCAAACTGCGTTCCCTTAAAGTCCCCACTGAGCGAAACATCCGGAACCACTGGTGATTGCGTCGTTTGATCAACAGCCGCCTTTAACTCGACCGGTGCGGCGCTTGCCTTTGCCTGATCGAAGAGCTGCTCAAACACAGGAAAGGAGGATGATTCAACCGCCTGTCCGTCGATCAGGGCGCTGTTTTTCCCGGAAACAGCCATTCCGGGATTCCTCAATATCATTGATGCTTCCATATTCTTGTTTTCACCTCCTTTCCTTTCAGATTTATATCCGGCGCTGATAGCGCCGGAATCCACATACTGAACCGGCAGGGAACGCCGGTTCAGTTTTCCTTGAGCGACCGGCGGGTCCACTTGAGCACCCTGTCCTGATTCAGGTAAGGAATGAGCTTGGTGGCCGTCTTCTGGTCCATCTGGTTGAGCATCTCAATGGCAATGTCCTCATCCAGCTTGTCGATGAGAGCCGCCGCGGCCTCAGGCCGAAGCGACTTGTATATCTTCAGCATCTTCTTGTATCGTTCGGAATCCTCCGCCTTCTTTCGCGCCAGGGATGCCTCCAGCCCCTTTCTGGTGTTTTCCAGTTCCTTTATCCTGGAATCAAGGGACTGTTCCAGCTTTTTCATCTCCTGTTCCTTCTGATTGAGCGCCGTTTCTTTCTCCATGAGCGCATTTCCGTCGAGCGCGGGGGCAGCGGGCCTCGGTCTGGCCTTTTGATCCGCCCCGGCCGGCGCCTGCGCGGCACGGCCGCGATCAGAAGGAGACAGGTTCTGGGCATGGGTACGGTTGCGCAGGGAATCCGAGCCCGGACAGATCAGTGTCAGAAAGAGCGCGAAAAGAGCTATGCCGATACGCCGGCCCATGCGGATCATGGCATGTTTCCCTTTCTCTGCAGAGCAATCTCGTCAAGGAAGGATTGCTCCTTAGCCGCCATCTCTTTTTCATGGGCCTCAACCCTTTTCTGTTTCAGTTTTTCCATGATCTTCTTTTCAGTAGCCGCTTCGATAAGGTGCTCTTTCCTTTCCAGGACTTTCTGGTCCAATACCGTCACTTCTTCCCGCTGTATGACAATATCAACCTTCTTTTTCCGGAAAAAATCGGCATAGAGTTGAAGCTCGTAGGCGCAAATTCCCTCGATCTGTTTGTTCATGAACTCCAGGTTCAGATTCTCCATGGCCTCTTCCTCGCGGCGGAGGCGATCTTCGGCCTGTTCGTGCTCCCTCTTGGCGATTGCCAGTTCCAGCTTGCGAAGCTTCTCCGTTTCCCTTCGAAAATGGAGAACCCTTTCGAGATTGAATACATTCCGCCGCATGGTTCCTCCCTCAGGGATGCGCGCAAAACCGGAATTTCAGGTTTCAGTCGCGACAGACATCCCTCAGAACCTCCAGAGACTGTTCGAAGCCGACATTTTCCTGGATATTCTGACGAACATAGCCGAATATCCTGTCTATCCTGCTTACGGCCATATCAATCTTGGGATTGCTCCCCTGCCGATAAGCGCCGATATTGATAAGATCCTCCGCTTGCAAATATGTGGCCAGCATCTCCTTGTATCTGCCCGCCAACTGACGGTGCTCTTCGTTGGTCACGTCGTTCATTACCCTGCTGGCGCTTGCCATGATATCTATGGGCGGGTAGATGTTCTTTGCCGCCAGACCGCGGGAAAGGACTATGTGGCCATCCAGGATGCTCCTCATGGAGTCGCACACCGGTTCGTTGAAATCGTCCCCCTCCACAAGGACCGTATAGAGTCCCGTGATGCTGCCGTTCTGGAAATTTCCCGTTCTTTCCAGAAGCTTGGGCAAGGCGGCGAACACTGAAGGGGTATACCCTTTCGTGGTGGGAGGTTCCCCGATGGCAAGGCCGACCTCGCGCATGGCCATTGCAAAGCGGGTGGCCGAGTCCATCATCAGAAGCACCCTTTTCCCCTGGGACTGGAAGTACTCGGCAATGGTCGTCGCTATGTAGGCGCCCCTCATCCTTACCAGGGGGGGCTGGTCCGAGGTCGCCACAACCACGACCGACTTTCTCAAACCTTCCTCGCGCAGGTCTTTTTCGATGAACTCCCTCAGTTCGCGTCCCCGTTCGCCTATGAGCGCGATAACGTTCACGTCCGCCTCGGTGTAACGGGCTATCATGCCCAGCAATGTCGACTTTCCGACACCCGACCCAGCCATAATCCCGACACGCTGCCCCTCTCCGCATGTAAGGAGGCCGTTAATGGCGCGAATCCCCAGATCCAGAGGCCTGCGGATGGGCGCGCGCTTCATGGGGTTGACCGGGTGGGCGTAGATGGGATTCTCATCCGGCAGGTAAATCGGACCGCGATCATCGATGGGTTCGCCGAGACCGTCGATGACCCGTCCCAGGAGCATAGGACCGACACAGAGCGAAGCCGTGTCCCTCTTGACGGCGATAAGGCTCCCCAGACCAACGCCGCGAAGCTCTCCCAGGGGCATGAGAAGGGTCTTGTTGTCGCGGAACCCCACCACCTCCGCCGGGATCGGGTCTCCGCCGCGGGGATAGATCTCGCAGAGGGCGCCCACCGCCGCGCCCGGGCAATACCCTTCGATTACCAGTCCCACGACCTGGGTGACCTTGCCGTGGAAGCGGATGGGCCTGCTTTCCTCAACAGCCGGGAAATAGCGGCTCAGGTCAATTTTCCTCGTAGGCATGTTGTTCCCTTTCCGTCACCAGCGCCCGGGACATCGCCGTAAAGGTTTTCTTCTCTTCGGTAAGTTTCTTGAATATTTCATCAAGCTGCGCATCAATTCGCGCGTCAATCTCACCCATGGCGGTATCCACTACGCAGCCTCCGGGAGCAACCGAATCGTCGGATTTGATATCCAGCAGCCTGTCGTCGTTGAATCCGCTCAGATACAGGCTTTTGTGGGCAGAAACCAGACGATGGTCCTCCGGGTTGAGACGGATGACTATCTCCTCTTTCTCGGAGGCGCTGTTCACGGCGGCGGCGATAATCCTGGCGAGAATCAGACGGTCCGTGGTTATTTCCTGATTAATAACCTTGCGGGCTATCATTACCGACAGCAGAAGCAGGTCATCCTCGGCATCGAGAAGGATCCTTTCCCGCAATCCCGTCAGGGCGTCCACGGCGTCGCGCAGGGCGCGAAACACGCTGGACAGCCCCCTCTCGGCCTGCCGTTTTCCTTCCGCGAAACCCTTGTCATAACCCTCCTGAACCCTCAACAGCATTTCTTCTTCGGAAATGCCGGGGGGCTCGGGGGGGGCGGGCGGTGGAGAATGTTCATCATCGAAGTCCATGTAAAGCCCGTCTTCCGGAACAGCGTCCGCCGGGGATCCCATAGGGATATCCCCGGTTATGGTTTCAAGAAGCGGGACAAAACCTGATGCGCGGCCTGATGTGGCTGGAACACCAACGGCGTCCGCCGACGCGAAACGGTATGGCTCGACGACAACGCCTTCCGTCTGCCTGGGCTTGATGATGTTAGACGAGGACATCGTCGCCTCCACGACCGGCGATCACGAGCTGACCCTCCTCCTCCAGCCTCCTTACAATCTTGATAATCTCTGACTGGGCTCTCTCCACGTCGGAAAGGCGGACCGGTCCCATGACCTCCAGGTCTTCTTTTATCATCTCTCCCGCCCGGCTCGAGATATTGCGGAATATCTTTTCTTTCAGCTCGTCGGTTGCGGCCTTCAGGGCAAGGGTCAGGGTATCGTTGCTGACCTCCCGCATAATGGCCTGAATACCCCGATCGTCCAGGTGGATGAAATCCTCGAAGGTAAACAGATGCTTGCGGATAACCTCGGCCAGGGGCGGCTTCATCACATCCAGCTTGTCCAGTATCTGCTTCTCCCGGCTTCGGTCGAAATGATTGAACATGTCGACCACCTTTTCCACGCCGCCCACCTTGAATCTCTGTACCGCGCCGGCAGCGGAGAGCTCCCTGCGCATCACATCCTCGATGTCGGCGATGATCTCCGGGGATACCTGATCAACGTCGGCAATGCGCATGACCACCTCGGCCTGAAGCTCCTGCGGCAGGTAGCCGATTATCTCGCTGGTGTGCTTTGCCTTCAATTTCGCCAGGATCACCGCTATGGTCTGTGGATGTTCCTGGGAAAGGAAGTTGGCGATGGTCTTTGAATCCATGTTGGAGAGCATGTCCGTCATATCGCCGTAATTGGCCACGCTCAGTTCCTTGAGAAGAATCTCCGCCTTGGCCGGGCCGAGGGCCTTTTCAAGGATCTTCCTCACAAACTCTTCGCCCTGGGAAAAGATGCCGGTCTCCGGGTCGGTGATGTCCATGTACTCGTTTACCACTTCCTGGATGGTATTTCTCGGCACATGACCAAGGCGGGCCATGCTCTGGCTGATCCTCTTTATCTCCATATCTTCCATATGCTCGAAGATCTTGCTTGTCGCCTCCGGCCCCAGATAAAGGAGCAGTATCGCGGCTTTATCGGTTCCGTTCATTATCGACTCCACCGGCGGTCAAGGGTTTCCGGCCGCCCAAATATGAATCATGGAAATACATCTTTTCTAGTCCCGTTGTTGCAGCCAGTTCTGGATAACCTGCGCCGCCTGATATGGATCCTGCTTGACCTTTTCTATCAGATCCATCTGAGTCTGGGTATGCATTGCCAGGGACAGTTTTTGCTGATTCGCCAGTTGCTCCTCGCTCTCCTGGATCGGGACGAAGCCCTCGCCCTGCTGTGGCCTCGAGCCGCGCAAGGCCGCAATGAGAGGACGGACAACGAGGAAGAGTATCGCCAGGAATCCGAAACCAATCAGCGCGTTTTTAAGAATCGCCAGGAAGATGGGGGCATGCCACCATCCGGAGGACTCTCCAGACTCCGAGCGGGAGGCGTCCTGAAACGGTATATTCGCTACGGTAACCTGATCTCCCCGTTCCTGGTTGAAACCAACCGCGCTCTTTACGAGGGATTCTATCTTCTGAAGCTCTTCAGGGCTTCTCGGAAGATATTTCTGCTTCTCTGCGCCTTCCGCGCCGGGCGTGCCTTCGGTCTTTCCATCCACAAGGATCGCCACCGAGATCTTTGACAGGGTTCCCACCGGTTCGATGATGCGCGCGGTCGACCTGCTGACCTCGTAGTTCATGGTCTCATCGCTCTTTGAGCCCTGGTTCTGGGGAGAAGGCGCGCCAGGCGCGGGAGCAGCCGCCCTGCCGGTATTGCTCTGCACGCCCGGGACACCTGAAGCAGCTGTAATTACACCGTTTTTTTCTTCTGTTCGTTGCTCGCTCCGCACTGCGGTTGCTTCGGGGTCATAACGCTCCTCGTATTTCTCCACCTGCTTGAAATCAAAGACGGCATTGACCTTCGCCACGGACTTCCCGGCGCCCAGCGCCTTGTCGAGCATCCCCTGAAGACGTTCCTCAACGCTCTTTTCATAGGAACGCTGCATCTCCAGCATGGTCGAAGAGGCCTTCCCCATCGGGTCGCTACTCCCGGTTTTGCTCAGGATCTTGCCCCGGCTGTCCAGAACGGTAACCTTCTCGGGATCCATGCCTTCGATGGAGGAGGAGACAAGATGGACAATGCCCTGCACCTCACTCTCGCGCAGCGGCCGGGCTGACTTCATCTTCAATACGACCGAGGCCGTGGGAGGCTTCTCTTCCTCCTTGAACAGGGTCTTCTCCGGGATGGCCAGATGAACACGCGCCTGCTCGACCCCCGCTATCTGGGAAATCGTCCGTGACAGCTCGCCCTGGAGGGCACGCTGGTAATTCAACTTCTGCACAAACTCGGTCATGCCGAAATTCTTCCTGTCGAAGATCTCGAAACCGACCCCCCCACCCTGGGGAAGCCCTTCCGAAGCAAGGGAAAGGCGCAGATCATACACCTTGTCCGAGGGAACGAGAATTGCCTTCCCATCTCCCTCGATACGATATGGTATCTTCTGCTCTTTGAGCTTCTTCACTATTTCACCGGCATCCTCGCCCGTCAGATTGGCGAACAGGGGACGGTAATCGGTCTTGTTCGCGACCAGTATAAGAGAGGCGAACAGAATGACTGATATTCCGACCACTCCGCCGACTATCCAACGCTTGGCGGTGCTCAGGGCAAGGAACGGTTCAATAATTTTTTTCAGGGCTTCGGGCATTGCGACTCCAGAGAATGAGGTGGAAGGAGCTCCCTCAAAAGGGATGATTCCGGCCAGGGGGCCGGAATATCATACATCCTACACCTGCATTTTCATGATTTCATGGTAAGCCTCGATGGCCTTGTTGCGCACCTGGGTCAGAAACTGAAACGAAATACTGGATTTTTCCATGGCGATCATAACCTCGTGAAGGTTCTTCGATTCGCCGGTTGCCAGCATCTCTATCGCCTTGTCGGCCTTTGCCTGCATGTCATTTACCTTACCGACCATATCCCCGAACAATTGGGAAAACCCTTCCGATGCCGGGGCGCTTCTCGTCCCGATTCCTCCCTCGGCCGAAAATGGCGCGGAGATACCCGATATCCCCGGGCTGCCTTCGATTCCCTTGATAATCATCCGATCCTCCTGCTTTCAGCCATGAATTCCATAAGGTACATATCCCTACCTTCCCAGCTCCAGGGCCTTCATGGCCATTGATTTGGCAGCCTGGGCCGCTGTGATGTTGGCCTCATAGGCGCGGGTCGCGACAATCATGTCGGTCATCTCTTCCATCACATTCACATTCGGCATCGCCACGTTCCCCTTTTCGTCCGCATCAGGGTGATTCGGGTCATATCGGAGCTTGGGAGGAGAATTGTCTTCGATGATCTGCGTTACCTGAACCCCGCGAGGCGCCGATGCGCTGATACGGCTCAGGGTCGAACCGAAAGAAGGCGAGACACTCTGGGCCGTGAAAACCGCGTCCTTCCTTTTGTATGGCCCGCCTTCAGCCGTTCTTGTTGTATTAGCATTGGCCAGGTTGCCGGAGATCACGTTCATCCTTGTTCTTTCCGCGGCGAGAGCCGATGCGCTGATATCCAGAGATGAAAAGAAATCCATCAGTTACCTCCCTTGACAGCGTATTTCAGGCCTTCGAATTTTTTAGCCAGTATCTGAACCGAGGCATTAAAGAGAATCTGGTTCTCCGCCATCTTTCCCATTTCATACTCCACATCCACACCGTTTCCGTCCCCGCTGATGCTTGCGGAAGCCTTCTCCTCCATGGTTCCCCGGACCTCTTCAATCTTTCCCGCTACGCCTTTCAGCGGGATATGGCGGGGATGGGTAGTCGCGGATGAGGCGTCCCCCCCCTGCTCATTCTTCTTTATGGTTCCCTGGAGTTCTTTCTCGAAGGAAAGCGACCTGGGAGTATAGTTGGGTGTCTCCACATTGGCGATATTTCCGGCGATGTACTCATGCCGTTTCGCCCTCAGATCCAGGTTTTTCGCCAGCAGATTTATCGTCTTCCCGAATATCTTGTCGACAGGCATGGACTACTCCTTTCCGTTCTCCGGTATGCTTATAAAAGCAAAACTCATACCATGTTTCGGGCGCTATTTCCAAGTCATTAATGAAGGATATTATCCACGGACACGAAGGATGCAGGGGGTTATTTTGACTGGTGACGTTATTTTGACGTGGCATGGGGGCGCCATTTGTCCGCCCACTCCATGTCAGAAAGGGCCTGCGAAGCCAGCCTTTTCCAAACGGGATCCTTGCCATCCCTCAACAGCAGCTGCCAATAGGAGCGGGCCTCGTCATGCCTGCCCGAGCGCCTCGCCAGGTCGCCCATCTTGTAGAGAAACATTTCCTTCTGCTCAGGAGAAGCAGCCTCGTAACCGCTGCGGCAAAGCTCCATGGCGCCGCGCAAATCGCCGCGGGATTGTCTTGATGAAGCCGCAACCACTCGAGCATCCGATGCCATTACGGAAGCCTTGCCCTCCCCGATGACGGCAAGGTATCTCAGCATGGCCTTCTCCGCGCCAACCGGATCGTCAAGGCTCGCGCATGCCTTTCCAAAGTAATAATAGCTGTCCGGATAAGACATGCCCCCCTTGCCGGCCATCAGGGGTGAGAGAGTGGTTAATACAGCGCGGAAGTCCCTGTTCCGGAACTGGATTGCGGCAAGACGTTCGCGAACGTTTCCGCTGTTGGGGTCCTGGGGAAAGCGTAAGATAAAGACCTTGCCGGCTGCCTCGGCCCGGGCGAGATCACCAAGTTCAAGCGATACGTCAAAGATACGGTAATAGAGAAAAGGCGCTTGTCCCGCGGCCCATTCCGTTTCCACCAGCATGCTGAAGAGTTCAAGTCCCTCACTGATTATCCCCTCGCTTCTGAAACAGTCATCGGTACGACGGAGGAAGCCGGGTTCCGAAGTACAGCGGGAGAGATATTCCTTGTTGTCCAGGACAAGCCGCGTGATTCCACGGCAATCGTTGGCGGCGTTCAGTTTACGGTAGAGCAGGGGAAGCAGATCTTCCCGCAGGGTTCTCGCCACATTGGCGAAAATACCGGAGGGGTATTTTTTCTCGTAATCAGCCACGGAAACAACCGCATCCGACTCAGGGGCATAAAGTGTGTCAAGAAGCGCCCCTTTGAACAAGGCTTCCTCCTTGATGGACGGATCGCCCGAGTTGGAAGATATTTTTCGGTATTCAGCGGAAAGTCCCTGGTATGTGTCCGCCGAAACCTGGAAGAATCTCCGATCCGCCAGCCGAAGGGAGGCCATGACACCACCGCGAGTGGCCGGAAAGTTTTCCATCACGGTGCGATATATAGCTATTGCGTCCATTCCCCTGCCGCCCCTCAGCATCACATCCGCCATGCGGACAAGGAGCAACGGACCGTACTTGGTATCCGCCATTCCGACGGCAAGCCTCTCCAGCATCTTCCGCCCGGCGGCGATCTCCCCTCGCCGGGCCAGGGTATCGGCATAGGAAAAGACAATGGAAGGACTCTGGAACATGTATTCCGGTTGCAGTCGCTCTCCCTCGCGAAACCATTGCAGGGCGGATTCATACTTCTGCAGAAGGTACTGCGCTTCACCGAGACGGAAGGCGGCCATACCACGCACGGCGCCACCCTGATTCACGAGGGAAGAAAAGACCTCTTCCGCGTCTACTCCCCGCTCGCGGTAAATAGCATCTTCCCCTCGGAAATAGAGTTTTACATCAGCCGGCGACAGCATTTTTTTCAGAAGGGAGCCCGGAGTGGGAAAAAAAGGAAGCCCAGAAGTAAGGGGAGGGTCGAATTCCTGGATTACCTTGCCGACGCCACTCCAGATGCGTTCCCTGCCGGCCGGCATGGAAGCGGCGCCGTTGAGCTGGAGAGATTCTCCCACATCAACCGTTACTACATTGGGCAGAATGGAGTCCAGAACACGGATCCCCGGAGCGGTCTCTTTCAGGGAAAAACGGAGCCGGAGCCGGTTGCCCCTGTCAAGGAGAGATACATCGGAGACCCTGGAGTCGGAAAAGGCGTTATATTTCCTGAGCGCCGCCCCACCCGTTTCAAGGAAGGTCAACTGCACCCGGCGTCCCGGCAGATATGCAAAGGAATACTGTGGAGCGCGATCGAAGACAAGGAGCAATCGAGTGTAACGCGCCCGGGAACTTACCTCCATGCGATGAAGGCGATTTGGCTGTTCAGCCGCCGTAATGGTTTCGGCGGACAGTATTACCAACAGAGCCATGAAGAAGAGAGAGGGAAATAACCTCAGCGTGAAACGCCTCCTGTTCCTGTTCCCTCCGCAAGACTTTCCAGGCACTCCCTGTTCCCTCCCCTCGCTCAACCGCGAAACCGGCTGACAAGATTAAAGGCAATTTCCGTGCCACAACAAAGTCAAATCTAAAGGCGTTTTTTCAAAGTGTTATGGAAGGCAGGTGGGATCAAATCTGGAAACAGTCAAAGAAGTCCTTGCATGGAGGGACGCATTTTTGACACAAGTCCACCGGGGGATGGTTCCCCCGGCCATTATCCGACGTCCCCGAGGGTACGGAAAGATTGATCTCGGAAATCATGACGGATCGGAACTATGCGGCGTCCAGAAACTTGGCCAGCTTTCCGAGAAGTTCGCTTTCCTCGTAGGGCTTCACCAGAATGTCCCTGGCGCCGCTCTGGACCGCCTTGAGAACACCGGTGCGAGTCCATTGGGGGGCGGACATGATTATGGGAAGCCCCGGATTCCGGGATATATCCCTCAAGCGCGAGCACAGGGACAACTCCCATTGTTCAGCCTTTGTCGTTCCAAGAACGACCGCCTCGACACCGTTCTGCTGGAAATACTTGTTCAGATCTTCCGCCAGGTTGGCGGTAATTGCCGTAAAACCTCGGGAAGCGAGCCATTTTTTAACCCTTTCCCTGTCACCCGCGTCGTCTTCAAGGACAAGAACCACACGCTTCGCCGCCTGTTGTTCAACCGGGGCCGGGGTCTCGTCATCGGAGGGGAAAAGCCTCCGCAATGATTCGGCCTGGTCATGGGCGGTCCCTTCTCCGTCTCCCGCGTCAACCTGGTGAGCTGGAGCATTCTCCTGGGGATCAAACAGATCCGCGAGGGTAAATGGAACCAGGATGTCGAAGCGGTTCAGCTCTTCACCCCCCAGTTTTATCTGGGCCTTGTAAACCAGAAACTCCCCGTCAGGCAAAGGAAGTTCTTCCGTAATCTCGTCCATCTGGGGGACGTACTTTGTAGGCGGGAGCTGCTTGAGGTGAAACTTGTTGGGAAGACAAGGCTGAAACACCGGATTGAATGAACCGATGATCTGGTTCGCTATCTCGGAAAACGCATCTATATCGTCAGCCTCAAGGATAAGGAGCTTTCGCTTTTCAGATATGCGCGCCGGCGGGATGCCGAGAAGTATCCCGCTCATCAGAATCGCGTCACGCAGAGAAAAAACCATGAAAAAACGGCCAGGATAATCATCCCGGGATTCAACGGGGACGATAAACGCGGAATCCTCCAGCTCGTCAAGGTATTTCGCCTTTTCCGACTCCTGGACTTCCGTATCGTCAACCGTCAGCTCCTTGCCCAGCAGAAGACTGCTCTCTTCCGCGGATTGCCTCAGGGCGGACTGGATCATCTTGCGCAATTTTACATATTCAGACATGTGGCAAACCGTTTCCGTGGTTTATATTACTATTCCTTGTGGAGCTTGAGGCTTACGAGAAACTTCTGATCTTCGAAGATAAAAGGAACGACCACGCAGTCACTCTCGGCCATGGAGTTAATGGAGTATTCCTCGCCCGATATTATTGTTGGAATCGAAAGGTTTATGTCCATCCCGCCCTTGGACAGGACCATCTTCACATACCCCCCCAGCATGTTGGCTATCTCTCCAAGGGCATCGTTCACATCCTCTCCCATCTCTTCCACATCCATTCCCAGCATGTTGGAGGTGATCTTCATGGCGAAACTCTGTGGACAATGGACGGCGAGAATCCCGGTATAGGAACCGGCGAGGCCGACCATTCCGCTGATGCTGCAATGGAAGTGGGTAACGGAATCTTCGAGGGGATAGCTCTCTTCGAGGTCCATCATCACCATTGTGGAAAAGACTTCTTTTGTCGCGTCGATAACATGACGCGCCATATCCTCTTCCTTGAGATGGGTGGCCTCTCCAACCGCTACGTCCAGTGTCATAGGAGACCTCCCAGTTTTTCATTGAGCTGATCAGGGGTAAAGGGCTTCTTGATGCTGGCGCTGGCGCCGTTGGAAAGGGCCTCCTTGATGATGTCCTCTCCGCCTTCCGTGGTGATCATGACTATCGGCACATTATTGCCGTTGGCGCGAACCTGCTTTATGAATTCCAGGCCGTCCATATTCGGCATATTTATGTCTGAAAGGATCAGATCCACCTTCTTGTCGCCAAGGGCGCTGAGGCCTTCAATGCCGTCACCCGCCTCGTAAATGTCGTCCACGGGCAGGCCTGCCTGTCTTAAAGAGCGGGAAATAATCTTTCTCATAGTCGAAGAATCATCGACAATCAACACATTCGCCATTATTAACTCTCCTCTCAATTCATTTATTTGGATCCAATCAGTGCCGTCATTGTACGGCGGATAACCTGAAATTACCGGATGACTCTGTCAACCGGCCTTTAAGACACGGTGACCAGTGGCCGGACGCCGTATCAAGCTTCTTTCTTCTTATCGTTTCTTCCCTTCATAACTTTAACGATTTCTTCACGGAGTTCTGAGTAACCGGTAGTTCTAATCCCTCTCGTGTATAGGAATAATAACCGTAAAAGTGCTTCCCTTCCCTTCGAGGCTCTTCACGGCAATCGTTCCGCCGTGGGCCTCTACGATCTCCCTGCTCAGAGCGAGACCGAGACCCGAGCCCTTGAACCCGGCGGCTTTTTCGGAGCGGTAGTATTTATTGAAGATCTGGGGGATGTCATCAGCCCCGATGCCTATACCGGTATCTCGCACGGACACATGCAGATTTTCTCGTCGCACGGCGGCCGTGACCGTTATTCTACCATGACGTGGAGTGAATTTCACCGCATTGCCGATGATGTTTGCAAAAACACGGGACAGTTGTTTTTCGTCAAACTCGGCCTCGGGAAAGGATCGGGACATCTTCAGAACCAGGGTCAGGCCCTGTTCGTCCGCCTCCAACTGCCTGTCCCGGCAGCATTCCTCCAGAAACCGGCGTATGTCGCACCTCTTTCTCCTGACCTGAACAAGCCCCATTTCCAGGCGATAAACATCCAGCAGGTCCTCAATCATGGCGTGGAGATTCTTTCCGCTTCTCTCCATATCGGCAAGGGTGCCGGCCAATTTCGGTTCTATTTCACCCAGCATGCCGAGCCGGATAGCCTGGATGTATCCCTGCATTACCATCAGCGGCGATTTCAGATCATGGGTCATCTTGGCCACGAACTCTTCCCTGTTGCGTTTTTCCCTCCGTTCCCGGCTGACGTCCAGCAGTTCCACGATATTTCCAAGCAGTTCGTTCTCAGGGGAGACGACAGTGGAAGACCTTACCTCAATTACGCGGCCGAAGATATTCATCTCGACGGGCAAGTCCCGGTAATCCTCGCTCAGGACCTTATACAGCGGGGTTCGCAGGGGGAGCATGTCTACCCGCTTGCCGAGAACGGTCTCCTTGAACACCTTCAGAAACGTTTCGGCCGCACGGTTCATGTATGTCAAAATTCCCGCGACATCTGTAAAAATGACACCGCTCGACAAGGAATCTATGAGCGAATCCGCGACACAAGCTGCCGATATTGTGGAATAAAACGCACCCTGGGTGTCACCGTTCACTGTCAAAAGACCGTTTCCCATTGCCTTCTCGCTCCCCTGAATGGATTTCTTTGAATCATTTAGCAAGAAATCTGCCAAATGATTCCTGGTGCAAGAAGGGAACTTGAAGCATTTATCCCAAAAACAGCAGTTGGAGGTATCCGTAGAGAAAGATTTTGTCGTATTTCGTTGCTGCTCTTTGCGAAATGGAGCGGCCACAGCCGATACTGTCCGAACCAGAAGGGTTTATCGGCTGTAGCAAAATAAGCTTAGAGCATCAGAAGGACGGCAATCGGAGTGAACGAAGGATGGCTTCAATTGCCGGATACCGGACAAGTGGCATCAAACTGGAAGGATAAAAGAGAAGGTGATCAGAGAAAAAGGAGGGGAAAAGACATCAACCGCTATAAGACGTATAAAAATCCTTGACCTTTGCCAGATAGGAACGGGTTTCCCTGGGGAAGTTCCTGTTCTTCTTGTCCACATTTCCCGGACCCCAGTTGTATGCGGCAAGCGCCTTATCAAGGTCGCCATCATACCTGTCGAGCATCCTCCGCAGGTAACGGCTGCCGGCCATTATATTCTGCTCCGGGTCAAAAGAATCTGTAACACCAAGGTCACGAGCCGTGCCCGGCATCAGTTGCATCAGTCCTCTGGCGCCGACGGGAGACACAGCGTTGGGATTGAAATTGCTTTCCGCCTTGATAACGGCCCTGATCAACCCGGGATCCATGTCATAACGAAGCGCCGCCTTTTGAATTATCTGGTCAAATCCGTTTCCACTTGCGCCCTCAAGGATCAATCCGCGGGGCGCCTGCGGCGAGGCAACGCTATTTTCTACAGCGGTTTGCGTATCCACTTCAGCGGGAGGTTCCTGGGCAGAGGGAGTGGCCTTGGCTGAGGCAGCATAGACGGAGGCAAGATAACTCAGAGTTGTGGCCGTCACAAGAGGTTCCGCATGATTCATGTCTTGCTGCAGGATCAGCGCGTCGCGCATCATGCGCAGGCGAAGAAGCTCCGCCCTGGCGGCCACATCTTCGGCAGAGAGAGAAGCTCCCTGGAGTTTCCCGTTAGCCGAGTCAAGAAGCTCGGAAAAGCGCTCTCCCCGTTTCAGGGAAGTGCCCCGCGATGATTCCGCATGGACGCTCTCGGAGGGTTTCCGAGACAATGAATCAACGTAACGTATGGTCATTTTGCATCATCCGGCCGTCAACTGGCCAGCGCGAGCTCCGGCACGAACATCTTCTTTTTTTTAAGCTTCTCGATAAATGTTGTACGCTTCAGATTCAATAATGATGCCGCTTCCTTCTTGTTCCCGCCGGTTTTTTCCAAAGCCTGGAGGATAAGACGGTTTTCAAACTCTTCCACCGCGCTGCTCAGACAGATTCCATCGACCGGCAGCGATATCTCGACTGGTTGCGGTTTCTGGAGTTTTCCCCGGTACTTCTCCGGAAGGTCGTTAAACGTTACCGTCCCGCTCCCCTTCAGGATAACCATCCTTTCCACGAGGTTTTCCAGTTCACGGATATTGCCGGGCCATTCGAAGGCGCACAAGGCTTCCATTGCCTCCCTGTCGAATCCCTTCACATTTCTTCTGCTGTCCCTGTTGAATTTTCGGATAAAGCTTTCCACCAGCAGCGGGATATCTTCCTTGCGCTCGCGAAGGGGCGGAATCACAATTGGTATAACGGAAAGCCGGTAAAACAGGTCTTCCCGGAAAATCCTGTCTTCAACCAGCTTTTCGAGATCCTGATTGGTAGCAGCGATGATCCGCGTGTCAATCTTTCTTGGCCGCGTCGCGCCGACAGGTTCCAGTTCACGATTCTGCAGAACACGCAGAAGCTTTACCTGGAGACAGGTTTTCATGTCGCCTATCTCATCCAGGAACAGAGTGCCCTTGTCAGCCATCTCGAACCGTCCCACCCTGTTGGAGACAGCACCGGTAAACGAACCCTTGACATGGCCGAACAATTCGCTCTCAAGAAGCTCATCAGGGATCGCGCCGCAATTGACCGGAACGAAATTCCTGTTCTTTCGATTGCTCAATTCATGAATTGATTGAGCGACAAGTTCCTTGCCCGTGCCTGACTCACCCTGAATAAGCACGGTGGCGTCCGAATCAGCCACCTTCTCGATCAACTCGAAGAGAGCAAGCATCTTCGGGCTCTCGCCGATCATCTTTATCATGGCCCTGTTTTTAACGGCAGGGGTCTTGTGGTAGGATCGGCTTTGCAGGTTGAAGTGCTCAAAACCACGCTGAATGAGAGAATCAAGCTCTTCCAGGTCAAACGGTTTCTCAAGATAGAAAAACGCGCCGGCCTTGAGAAGATTAGAGGTCATAACGCTGTTGCCGAAGGCGCTGTAAACGATGGCGATTATCTCCGGACGTATGGCCTTTACTCTTTTGATAAACTCCAGACCGTTGACTTTCGGCATCATAACATCAGTCACTACCAGATCGATGTCTTCAGTCTCTATTTTCTCCAGAGCCTCAATGGCGTCGCAAGCCTGGAAGACTCGATAACCTTTGTATTCCAGAAAATTAGAAACCAGTTCCCTGGTTTGTCTGTCATCATCGGTTATCAGTATTTTTTTTTCTTCCATGGCCAACCCTCCCGAAAACTCCCTAGAGCGAAACTTAACACAAAGGACAAGAAACGCAACTATGTCCAGCTATTCTAGCAACTTCAGTACCAACAAAGCTGTTTTCGGACGTATTCATATTCCATAGAGATATCAGCAGCATACAGCCTTCGGAGAATCCGGAAGGAATCGTCATTTTCTCACGAAATTGTGCGAAATTTGACCAACAGACGACATTGAAGTCAAATTTCAACAATTATATTAGCTACTTAGTATAGAAAAACTGGAATTGGTGAAAATCTGAACAGGGAGGGCGCCGGGAATGAATCCGCGGGAGGAAGCTGATAAGAGATTAGTGCCTGAAAACAGCAGCACCGGGACTTGTGGCATGGATATCAGAAACGACATCCCTCTGCTATGCGGAAAATTTATAGCGTTCCAGCCTGTCCCGCAGGGTGTTGCGGCTGATACCGAGGAGCTTTGCGGTTACCACCTGGTTATGGTTGTTTCTGGTCAGAGCCATATGAATCAGCGCTTTCTCCAGGCCGTTGGAAATCTTCTCGTAGACACAGCCATTCTCCTTCTTGCAGATATCACCGAATACAGGCTCCAAAAGACTGCAGAAGGCCGAGAAATATTCATCATCGCCCTGACGAAGATCAATATCCGTCTTTCTGAATGACGATTTTACCTGCAAGAGAGACTCAAAGTCCTCGGGCATGAGGACATCCCCTTTGCAGAACAAAGTAGCTGAATTTATTATGTTCTTAAGTTCGCGAATATTTCCGTCCCAGGGATATTTCCGCAAAAGTTCCAGCGCTTCAGGGGACAGACCTTTGATCCTCTTATCATATTCACGGGAGTATTTTCTGACGAAAAGATCCGCTAGCAGCGGAAGGTCTTCCAGCCGCTCACGCAGAGGCGGCAGAAAGAACGAGACGACTCGCAGACGATAGAACAGATCGAGCCTGAACTTTTTTTCCTTGACCGCCTGTACCAGACTGAAGTTCGTGGCGGCAATTACCCGGACATTGACCCTGATGGTCTCGTTGCCGCCTACCCGCTCAAACTCCTGGTTTTCAAGAACCCGCAGCAGTTTTCCCTGACTCGAGAGGCTCATCTCGCCAATTTCGTCGAGAAATATGGTTCCTCCGTTGCATTGTTCGAACTTGCCGATCCTGCGGCTGTGGGCATCCGTGAAAGAGCCCTTCTCGTGACCGAACAGCTCGCTTTCCAGGAGGCTTTCCGGAAGGGCAGCGCAGTTTACAGCGAGAAAGGTATTGTTGGCCCTCTTGGAGTTATTGTAAATCGCCCGTGCCAGAAGTTCTTTTCCGGTTCCGCTGGGCCCCTGAATCAAAACACTCGCATCGGAATCCGCTATCTTTCCAACCATTTTCCAGAGCTGGATCATCTGTGGGCTTGATCCAATCATTATGTCTTCTTCCAGCTCTTCTTCGCCAATCTTATCGGAAATCTCAGCGTATCGAACCTTACGGTTCAGCAGGTTGCACTCCAGCGCCTTGAGAAACACCTCTTTGAGTTTTTCAATATCAAAAGGCTTGGTCAGATACTCATAAGCGCCATGCTTCATGGCCTCGATAGCGTTCTGGGTGGTCCTGTAACCAGTAGTCATAATAACGGACAAACCGGGATCTATCTTTTTTATCTCCCTCAACACCTCAAGACCCGATTTTTTTGGAACGCAGATATCGAGTATGGCTACATTGGGACGCTCTTCCTCAACCCGCCTGATGGCTGCGTCACTGTCGCTCTCCAAAAACACCTCAATATCTTCATCTTCGAAGACAGCGGCCAGGAGTTCGAGTATCGCCTCTTCGTCATCCAGAATGAGTAGTTTGCTTTTCATGTGGATTTTTCCACTTTCTCCGATTTTTTGCGAGAATAACATAAAGAAACCTTACAAAACAACACGAATCCTTCCTTTTTCCAGGAAGATGGAACTATATATGTCAATAATGCAGACCATTCTATCAAACATTTTTTGAGTGGCTATCATCACGAGCACTATAACTCACGGTTGGAGATAAGGACGCCGCTCATCTCATATTGCATCGCTTACGTTATTCACCCATTCAAACGCCTCAACCTGCGCTTTCATCAGGAGATCCATACTGCATCCGAACTCATCCAGCAAACGCCCCACATCCTGAAAATCCAGACGCTCCAGACTTTCCGTCAGACGGAGCAGGCCGCCCAGATACCCCTCCCGCCGAAGAAGCGCCCGACGTATGTCGCTTGTCAGGTTAAGCTGGCCGATCACCTCCTCCATCGGCAATTCCAGCAGGACGTCAATCAGGGAAAGGACCCCCGTCATAAATGCTTTTCCGGCGTTGTCCGCAACTGAAATCTCATCCGGGATGCTCCGCGCCAGAATCTCCATGAGCCTGCCCCGCGTTGCGGCTGTCTCCAGCAGTGGATTGCCCTCCCCGCCCGCTTTCTCCGAGGCAAAGAGTGACAGCTGTATCCATCGCTTAAGCTGTATCATGCCGAGCACAACCAGGGCATGTCTGAGCGTTCGAATCCTTTCCCTCAACCCGATTACCACGGAATTTACAAGACGAAGGAGGTTATAGGTCAGGTTCGGGTTATGCTTGAAGATCTCCTCAATCTCTTTTATCTCGGCATCGGCGCACACAAGTTTCAGAAGCTTGAGCAGATCCGCGCTCACCGGATCAACACCTCTTGTTTTCAGAACCGAAGGGCGCGCGAAAAAGTACCCCTGAAAGAGGTGGAAGCCCAGGTTGAAACACTCCTCATACTGCTCTGATGTCTCCACCTTTTCCGCCAGGAGGATCAGGCCGCGGTTTCTCAGGAGCGAAACCATCTTGCGGATCACGGCGGAAGGTGTCTGCAAGATGTCAATCTTGACAACGTCGACTATCCCGTACAGAGGTTCAAAATCAACATGATATTGATTATCGTCCAGAGCCAGTTTAAATCCCAGCTCTTTCAGTTCCCGGCATCTGCTGATAACGGCCAATGACGGTTCGATGGTTTCAAGCAACTCTATTACGACCCTTTCGGCGGGAAGTATTTCCAGAGCCTCGCTTTCCAAGAGTTCAGCGGAGACATTGATGAAGCCCTTGTGTTTTCCCAATACCTCGTTCATTGAGAAGGTGGTCAGCACATTGCTGATCACGGAGGTCACGGCAAAGGAGACATCATTGATGTCCGCGAAGAAAGTGTCAGTCGCACGAAACAGCAATTCATATCCGTAAATCTTTTTGCGTCGATCCAATATAGGCTGACGTCCAAGAAATACTTTTTTCCGGTGAACATTCATGAAAAACGCTCCTCCCGAACCATCGACAAACAAACAGGTATTCTGAGACCGGCGAAAAGAACGTTAGGAACTGTAAATGAATAGCATGGTCAATATTGCGTTCAGATTCAGTTCAGATTTGGCTGAACTGATTGAACCAAACCGCAGACGTAGCAGGGCTACGTTGAGGATTTGGTGATTGAGGTTCGGTCAAAGATGACCTGAAGATGAGATGCAAGATGCCCATGTTATTTGTTTACAGTTCCTTAGGTGTCGTCAAAAAAAAAGTCGGCTTAATAAGCCGACCTTTTTTTGGTGCCCGGGACCGGGGTCGAACCGGTACAGCACCATGTGCCGAGGGATTTTAAGTCCCTTGCGTCTACCAATTCCGCCACCCGGGCAGGCCTGCCTTTCGCCAGCGGTGAGGTTCCCTCCAACAGGTTGCCCATCCGAAGGCTGTTTGTGTTTTTCCGCTATTTCAAAGAATTATTTACCCTGTCCCTCAACTCTTTTCCTGTCTTGAAGAACGGCGTCTTCTTTGCGGGGATCTCTACCATTTCCCCGCTCTTCGGGTTTCTTGCCTCGCGGGGACCCCTCTGCCGTATGGTAAAACTTCCAAAACCTCGTATCTCAACCTTTTCACCGCCTTTTAGAGCATTGCGGATGCTGTCGAAAACGATATCTATGATAATTTCGGAATCCTTTCTCGTCAAAAGGCTGTTGGCTTCAAGCAACCTCTCGACCAGCTCGCTTTTCGTCATACCTGCCACTCCTTGTTTCCTCTAGTTCCCGTCTCCGGAGGCTTGAAATTTAATACCCTGTGCATCCCGTCCACTCCATTCATTCATGAGAATTGATGGGATTCCGGCATCCAGCATTAATAATCAATCCCGGCCGTTGTTCTTGTTCATTTCCTGCTTCAGCAGATCACCGAGATTTGAAGTCGCCTCTCCCTGGGTATCCATATATGATGCGAACGCCTGTTTCTCGGCATGTCCCGCAATGGCTTTTACGGAAAGAGCTATCTTCTTCTCCACCGGGTCAATACTCAGAACAAGAGCATCAACCGTATCACCGACGGAGGCGAAGTCCTTGGGGGACGCCACCTTTTCCTGGGAAAGCTCGGACACATGGATGAGACCTTCAATGCCGTCCTCTATTTCAAGGAAAACGCCGAAATCGGTAACCGATGTCACCTTACCGGACACTTTCGTACCGGGCCGGTATCTGTCGGGTATGTCAGACCAGGGATCTAGAGCCAATTGCTTGATTCCAAGGGAAAGCCTCTCGTTTTCAGGATCTATGTTCAGAACCACGGCCTGGACAATCTGCCCTTTGGAATACAACTCAGAAGGATGCTTGATGCGTTTGGTCCATGACATGTCGGAAACATGCACGAGGCCGTCGATTCCATCCTCCACGCCGATGAAGACACCAAAATCGGTTACATTCTTAATCTGGCCCTCAATCTTCGTTCCTACCGGATACTTGTCTCCTATGACCGTCCAGGGGTTCACCTGTATCTGCTTGAGGCCCAGGGAGATCCTTCTGCTCTGCACATCCACACCCAGCACCTCTGCTTCCACTTCGTCCCCTACTTTGAGGATATCCGAAGGGTGACGGACCCTTTTTGTCCATGACATCTCAGAGACATGTACAAGACCTTCCACGCCTTCTTCAAGGGAAACGAACGCGCCGTATTCGGCAAGGCTCACCACTTTGCCCTTTATCCTGTCACCCGTGTGATATTTTGACTCCACGCTGATCCACGGATCGGGAATGGTCTGCTTGATGCCCAGAGAGATCTTCTCTTTCTCACGGTCGTACTTGAGCACTTTCACCTTTACCGTATCACCGTTCTTCAGGGCCTCGGAAGGATGTCCAAGCTTCCGCCACGACATATCCACGATATGAAGAAGACCGTCAATGCCTCCCAGATCAATAAATGCGCCGTAATCGGTAATGTTCTTTACGGTACCCTCGACGATCTGTCCCTCGGCCAGAGTTGCCAGGGTGTCCTTCTTGAGCCTCTCACGCTCTTCCTCAAGAAGCACCCTGCGGGAAAGGACTACATTTCCGCGTTTTTTGTTGACCTTCACGACCTTGAACTGGAAGGTCTGGCCAATCAGCTTCTCAAGATTGCCTATGGGCCGCACGTCCACCTGGGAGGCGGGAAGAAAGGCGGAAACCCCGATATCAACGGTAAGACCTCCCTTTACATTGGCGATTATCTTGCCGTCCATAAGACCGCCACTCTCGACGGCCTCTTCTATTTTATCCCAGACGACCTCTCTCTCGGCCTTCTTTCGGGAGAGAACGATATATCCACGGATATTCTCCTTCTTTTCGAAGTACACCTTTACTTCATCCCCTACTTTGACCGTAAGTTGACCGTTCTCATCCAGAAACTCGGCAATGGGAATGCATCCCTCGGATTTGTAGCCGATATTCACAAGGACATAATCAGGATCTATCTGTACAACAACACCCTTAACGATTTCACCTACCCTCGGCTGGCGCAGACTCTCCTGAAAGAGCTCTTCGAAGGTTTCTTTTCCCCCAAAAGAGGAGTCGTCCTCCGTATCGCTATTGAGCGTATCAGGCTCGTTGGTGATGTTGGTAAACTCTTTTTCGTCGTTCATTAAAATAGTACCCCCTAAATTTCTATGTTTTTCCCGCCCTATGCTAGCACACACCTTGAAAAACTCAATGTGTTTTGTCTTTGTCCAGAAACTTGATTCTTTCCAGCACCTCGTCGATGACCCACTTGGGTGTAGAAGCCCCGGCAGTCACGCCTACGGTATCCACACCGTCAAACCATTCATAGTTGAGTTGCTGGGCCGTCTCTATATGATATGTTTTCGGCTGCAATTCAGCGCATACCTGGGCCAGACGCGTCGTATTCGCGCTGTTGTAACCGCCAATTACTATCATGCAGTTCACACGTTTGGCAAGTTCTTTGGCTTCTTCCTGGCGAACGGCAGTCGCATCGCAGATTGTATTGAACACCCTGATTTCACTACCCTTTACCAGACATTCGAGCACAACGCTCTTAAGGTTCTCAAAAGATTGCGTTGTCTGCGCTACGATGCAGATCTTTCCTGATATCCTGAGACCGCAGGCCTCTTCTCCGGAACCAACCACATAAACCTTTCCCTTGGCGTACGAGACAATCCCCTGCACCTCGGGATGGTCGGCGTCCCCTACCACTACCACATCATATCCGGCCTGTGAAAGGCTTTTTACATGTTCCTGGGCCTTTTTGACAAACGGGCAAGTGGCATCCACGATCTCCAGTTTCTTGCGCATTGCTTCCTGCAGTTCTTCGGAGGCGACACCGTGGGATCTTATGATAATAGCGCCATTTTCAAGCTCCGACACGCTCTTCAACACCTTTACGCCCATCTCCTCAAGACGCTGCACTACCTGTGGAGAATGGATAATCGGGCCAAGGGTGTATGTCTTGCCTCCCCGCCCGGCGGCCTCAAAGGCCATCTGGGTGGCGCGCTTCACACCGAAACAGAAACCGGCCTGTTCAGCGAGGATGATCTTCAAAGGTCTTCTCCGTGTCTTTATTTCTCTGACGAGCGACCGCCAAGCTCAACATCGTGGACGATTGTCGACATTCGCGAAAGCACGTCCTCAATGGATACTCCGGTCGAATCTATAAGAACCGCATCATCAGCCATGCGCAGGGGCGCGACTTCCCGTTGCTCGTCCCTGGCATCGCGGGCCGCGACTTCCGACACGGTCTTTTCAAGGGTGACATCTTCACCTTTAGCAAGCAACTCCAGATAACGTCTCCTTCCCCTTTCTTCAGGGGATGCGGACAGAAAGAACTTCACTTCCGCATCGGGAAAGATCACTGAACCGATATCACGCCCCTCCAGGACCACATTCCCGGATCGGCCCATCCTCCGCTGCTCATGCAGCAGAATGTCACGGACAGCCTTTTTCGCCGATATACGGGAGGTAAGCTGGCTAATCTCCGGAGTGCGTATGGCTTCCGACACATCCTCGCCATTTGACAGAACACGGTAGCCTTTCTCGTCTCTTTCGAAGGATATCTCCAGAGAAGCGCAGATACGGCCCAGAGCCTCGTCGTCATCAGGCTTGACCATGGCGCGCTTGACTGCCAGCGCAACGGCCCGGAACATGGCCCCGGTGTCAATGTAAAGATAGCCGAGACGCTCCGCCAGAAGCCGCGCCACCGTGCTCTTGCCGGCGCCTGACGGCCCGTCTATGGCCACGACAATCCCCCTGCCTCCTTCTTTAACCCTTGTCATCAACCGTGAACCCTTTCCAGCAGACGGAAGAAGGAGGGAAAGGAGGTGGAGACGCACCCCACATCGTTTACCGTGGTAGTTCCACTTGATACAAGACCGGCAATCAACATGGACATGGCAATGCGGTGGTCGCCGAAGCTGTCAAAAGCGCCACCGGAAAGCCGCCCGCCCCCGACAATCTCCATCCCGTCCTCGGTCTCAACCACGTCCGCGCCGGCGCCAGACAGATTTCTCGCCATGGCCGCTATGCGATCCGTTTCCTTTACGCGCAACTCACGCGCGTCACGCAGGACCGTCTTTCCTTCCGCGTGCGCGGCTGCTACAAAGATTATGGGGAATTCGTCAATGGCCCTCGGCACCAGCTCACCTCCGATATCAATCCCGTGCAAGGAAGATGAGCGGACCAGCAGATCGGCAATCGGCTCCCCCGAAACCACTCTCGGATTCAACTGCTCTATGGACGCTCCCATTTGCAGGAGGATGTCGATTACGCCCGTCCTGGTCGGATTCATGCCAACGCCCTCGATAAGCAGTTCCGAATCCGGAACGAGAAGGGCCGCAACAATGAAAAAAGCCGCGGAAGAGATGTCTCCCGGAACCAGGACCTCCTGACCCTCAAGGCCCTTTCCGCCTCTGATGCGCGCGCCATTGGGCAAGGACTCTATATCCGCCCCGAAGTAACTGAGCATCCTTTCCGAATGATCCCTTGAAAGGAAAGGTTCCGTGACTGATGTTTCACCATCGGCGTAGAGTCCCGCCAGCAGGATTGCTGATTTCACCTGGGCGCTGGCAACCGGAGAGTCGAACCGGATGCCCTTTAGTTTGCGCCCCTGTATGGCGAGAGGCGCCCTTGACCCTCCCTCGCGGCCAAAGAGCGTGGCGCCCATCTCGGCCAGAGGTTTGATGACCCGGCCCATGGGTCGGTTTCGCAGATAGCGGTCACCGGTCAGAACGGTGAAGAAATCCTGACCGGCAAGCAAGCCGGCAAGGAGTCTCATGGATGTTCCGGAATTTCCACAATCCAGAATATCTTCCGGCTCCCTCAGGCCATGGAGCCCTGCTCCCCGGATGCGAACGGTATCTCCATCGTCGCATGCGTCTACACCCATGGCGCGAAACGCGCGCAGTGTTGAAATTGTGTCCTCACCCCGGAGGAAGCCGCGGACAACGGTTGCGCCTTTTGCCAGGGCGCCGAACATGATGGAGCGGTGCGAGATGGATTTGTCCCCCGGCACGGTGATGACTCCCCGCAGACCGGCGGCCGGTTGAACCGTATATTTGTTCACTTTGATAACTCCGGTGTAGCTGAAACCTTCTAAAGAATAGAATCCCTGCTCTTTTTGGAGCGGGCGAAAAAATCCTCCAGCCCGACGCCGTCACCATCCTGGACGAGCAAACGCAGGCACTCGAAAAAGCGCGAAAAATATTCCATCATCTCCACAACCGCCTCCCTGTTCATCAGCGCGATGTCACGCCACATGGCGGGGTCGGATGACGCAATCCGGGTAAAATCACGAAACCCGCCGGCCGAATAGGAAAGGATATTTTCATCGAAGCGGTCATAGCCGCCAACGGCATTCACCAGCGAATATGCGACCATATGGGGAAGATGGGATATGGCAGCGACAATCCTGTCGTGTTTCGCCGCATCCATGGATACGACCTCGGAACCGGCGATTTCCCACATCCGGACCACTCTCTCCAAGGCCTCAGGGTGAGTGCGGGACGTTGGGGTCACGATACAGCGCTTACCCTGGAAAAGTGTCGGGAAAGATGCCTCAACACCTGAATTCTCGGTGCCGGCAATGGGATGCCCCCCGACAAAACAGGCGGCAGCCGGCATCAACGGCTCGCATGCGGTCACAATGGCTTCCTTGACGCTTCCGCCGTCAGTAACGACACAACCAGGCTCAAGAAATGGTGATATGGTGGAAACAAGAGAGGCTATTGAACAGACGGGCGTCGACAGAAACACGAGGTCGGAGCCACGAACCCCTTCCCCGGGATCATGGGTATATCGGTCGATCACTCCCAGTTCTACAGCGCGGAGCAGGTTGGGCGCCTGCCGACCGACACCGACTATTTCTCCAACCTCGCCCCGTTCACGGAGTATTCTCGCGAGAGACCCCCCTATAAGGCCGACGCCGATTATTGTCATGCGCCGGCTAAGAGGCATGTGCGCCTCGCCGCGAAGCGAACTTCGAGAAAACTGCATGATGTCCGGCGCTCCGGCCTGCCGCGAAACTCATTGCCGGGACTTTTCCCTGCTTGTATTCGGATAGGATCCGAGAATCTTCACAAACTGGCAGCACTCGCGCAACTCGCGTATCGCTTCTTCCACGGGCGCATCCGAAATATGGCCGTTGAGATCAAGGAAAAATATGTACTCCCACGCCTTCTTTTTCATCGGCCGCGACTCAATCTTGTTCAGATTGATACCCCGCTTGGCAAAGGGCGCCAGCATTTTATGCAGGATCCCCGGTTCGTCCTTAACGGAAAAAAGAAGGGAGGTCTTGTCGTCGCCACTCTTCTCCGTGTAATTTTTCGCAATTACCAGAAAGCGGGTGAAATTGTTGACCTGGTCCTCTATCCGCTCTCTCACTACCTTGAGACCGTAGACGGAAGAGGCGAGCTCGCTTGCAATGGCGGCCGCGGTATAGTCCTCACCGACAATCTGGGCCGCGACAGCCGTTGAGGCCACATCCACAACCGGAACGTTCGGCAGGTTCTCCGCCAGCCATTCGCGGCACTGTGCGATGGGCTGAGGATGGGAGTAGACCTTCTTTATGTCTTCCATGCGACCGGTGCGGGAAAGAAGATAGTGATGAACTTCAAGCAGGACTTCGGAGATTATCTTCAGGTCGCTATCCATGAACATGTCGAGGGTGTGGGAAACCATCCCTTCGGTGGAATTTTCAACAGGCACGACCCCATACCGGGCCATCCCCTTTTCCACCTCTTCGAAAACAGCCGGGATCGATTTCCGGGGTATCAGCTCCGCGGACAGCCCGAACTGCTGCATGGCTGCAATGTGCGTGAAGGTAGCCTTGGGCCCGAAAAACGCGACCTTCATAGGCTCCTCCAGAGAGAGGGAGGCGGAAATTATCTCGCGAAACACGCTCTTCAACGCCTCATTGGGAAAAGGTCCGGGATTTTTAGCCATGAGCCGCTCATAGATCTCCCGCTCCCGGCTGGGGACATAAAACTCCCGGCGCTCCCCCTTCTTCAAACCACCGATGGCAATAACCATCGAGGCTCTTTGATTAAGGAGGCCGAGAATACCTTCGTCCAGTTCATCTATGGCACGCCTGATTTCTTCGATTGTTTTCTTTTCAGACAAAAGGAGTCACCTGAGAGAGGGGCTTTCCAGTGTGTGGAGCACGCTAATTTATAGCAATCGCAGTGAAAAAGCAAACTTTTTCTGGACCGATGGAAGCTGACGTCACTGAGGAAAAAAATATAGTCCGACTCGAAGAGAAAAGGCTCCTTCTCTTGACCGGACAATTCCATCCCAAAGAGACGCGCCCTGACGCCACTGAAATTAAGAAAAAACAAGGCGCGTATAAATTTGGAACTTCCTAACCCACGCCAAGATATGTATACTATCGCGCAAATCCGACTGCCGCCTGCCCAGGCGGACCGGATACTGAACCGTCGGTCCAGAAAGAATCGGAACCCTCAAGAAAGCCTTTTCATGCCCGAAAAACCGTCTGGCAGAAGATTCACCCTCGTGCAACGACTGATAGGCAGTTACGCGGCCGTGGTTTTTTTCAGCATGGCGGCGACCTGCTTTTCCATTTTCGGACTGTACTCTCTGAATGGAATCGTCCGCGACATAGCAAGGAACGACTTCGCATTCATGAGGTCGGCGGAAGGACTGCGCGATTCCATCGAGGCGCAGAAAAGAAACGCGGCTAAATATTCGGTACTTAAATCCAAAGAATTCAAGGAGCTTTATTATCTTCGGCGCAAGGAATTCATCGGAAGTATCGATGAACTGAAAATTACCGGCAAGGGCCCGCTTCTGGACAACCTGATCAACAGCTACCGGGTCTTTTCCATCAGGGCGGAGGACCTGTTCGCGGGTGAAACAGAAGACATCACGCTCCTCAAGGAAGCCGCTGAAAAGGTGGACTCAGCCATTGAAGCCCTCTACACGCAGCGGCAGAACATTCTTAATGAGAAGCTCAAAAACGCCGATAACGCAAGGGAAAAAACGGTAAAATGGACCGTAGCGCTCTCTTTCGCCGGTTTTTTTCTTGCCCTGGGCGTAACCCTCCTCTTCATCATCACCATCTCATCCTCGATCCGCAAATTGAAACGCGCCACCCAGTTGATAGCAGGGGGTAACTTTGACTTCGACCCGCAAATCCCCCCCGGTGATGAAATCGGCGATCTGTCCCAGGATTTCACCCACATGGCCTCACGGCTCAAAACGCTGGAACAGATGAGCCTGGACGCCAGCCCCCTCACACGGCTTCCCGGCAATATCGCCATTGAAAGGGTCCTCACGAAAAAACTCCATGCCGGAGAAACCTTTGCCGTCTGTTACGCAGACCTGGACAATTTCAAGGCTTACAGCGACAGGTACGGATACATACGCGGAAGCGACCTCATTAAGATGACCGGCGAGACAATCCATGAAGCCGTGCAACGACACGCGGACGAGAATGCCTTTGTCGGCCATATAGGAGGTGACGACTTCGTCATGATCATTTCCTGCGACTGCGTTGATGAGGTATGCAAGGCGGTCATCAAAGACTTCACTGAAAGAGTGCCGGAATTCTACTCCCCGGAGGATCTGGCCAACGGCGCCATCGAGGGGGTTGACCGATATGGTGTGCAGAGGATCTTCCCGATAATGACCATATCCATCGCCGTCGTGACCTGCCGGCAGGGAGAATACGACTCGGCGACGATCATCGCGAAAACAGCGGCTGAGATCAAGGAGTTTACGAAGGGAGTGGAAGGAAGCAATTACTTTATCGACCGCAGAAGGACGGCACGATGAAAAAAATCGCAATTCTTGTTTTCCTGGCACTGCTGGCCCTTTCAGGTTGCGCGACACCTCCCGCGACCCCGAAGAAAGACCCTTTCGAGCAGGAACAGAGACGGCAGCTGGCGCTTGCCCGCATGCTCCTGGAAGACAACAGGGAAGCAGCCGCCAGGGAGATCCTCACCCGCATCAGCAAAGAACGGATGATTGCCGGAGTGACTGATGAAGCGCTGTTCCGGCTTGCCCTGCTCAGTCTTGAGCCGGGAGAGAAAAAGATTGCCACGGCAAAGGCGGCAAGAAGCCTGGAATCAATATTGATCAATTACCCTTCGAGCCCGTGGCGGTCCCATGCAGCGGCGCTGAAAGGAATACTGGATGCATACGATATGTCCAGTCGGGAAATCTCGGAAATGGATAAAGCCATCCGCGGCCTGAAAAACACCAACACTTCCCTGGGAAAAGAAAACAGGGAATTGCATGAGGATATTAAGAGATTCAAGAAACTCGACCTGGAGCTGGAGAGGAAGAGACGCAGGTAATATCCGGCTATCTCCCGAACCGTCCCTTCAAGACATCATACAGACCAGATGGTGAAGCGCTGAATACGGCCACCTCCGTTTTCAACTCCTCGGCCAGGTCCCGGACGGTCAGGTCATCGATGAATATTCCCTCGTCCTCTTTCAGCATCACATCCGGAACAAGCAGCAGGTCGAAGACCCCTTTTCCGCGCAGCCCCTCCACGACGGCTTTTCCCGGAACAAGGCCCGCAACCGTGACAGTCTCTCCGAACAGGGAATTCTCTACAGCCACCGTACTGAACCGGATGCCGGTCTTCAGCGACAGCCGCCCAAGAAAGTCCGTCACGACACCCGACGCGGAAAGGCCCGTTACAGCAGCGACTCGCACGGGTTTCATCGACTCGGCCATGGAAAGTACATGGGATGCGTCTTCGAGGAAAAGAGGAACCATTCCCACACCGTTTTCCAACTGCGGAAAGTCGCCATATTCCTCAATTGCCGGAAAAGGAGACCCCGCCTTAAGGTAAAACTCGTCTCCCAAGAAGAGAAACGGCGCGCCGAGACGGGACGCAAGCGCCCGCGCGACGGGCTGCCAGTGTTCTATGAATTCAGCCGCGTACTCCCTGGTAACAGGACGGAGTTCCGCCAGGGAAGCGCGGTATCTGGTCAGCCCTACCGGGACCACGGCAAGGGAAGCGACCCGGGGGTACAGACCGGCCAGATCCCGGACCGTTTCCTCAAGATACCTTCCGTCATTCCTGCCTGGACAGAGAACAACCTGTGTATGCATGGTGATTCCGGCATCGGCGAGTTCTCGCAACCGCTCCATGATCGGCCGGCGCTCCCTGTGTCCCAGGAGCTCTCCCCGCAGACGGGAATCAGTGGCATGAACCGAGATATAGAGAGGAGAGAGTCGCTGCCGGCGGATCCTGCTCAACGCCTCGCGGCTCAGGGAAGAAAGGGTCACGAAGTTGCCATACAGGAAGGAAAGGCGATAGTCTTCATCCTTGACGTAAAGGGACCGGCGAAGCCCCCCGGGCAATTGGTCAACGAAGCAGAAAAGGCAGGCGTTGGAACACCGTGACGGCCGAGGCGCCGCGAAACGAAGCCCCAGAGACTCCCCCTCCGCCCTCTCAATCTCCAGCTCCCAGATATCACCTCCAGTTTTTTCTATCTCCAGGACGAGCTCGTCATCATCTGAATAAAAACCGTAATCAATAATGTCCCTGATCCTGTGGCCGTTGATGGCCAGGAGACGATCTCCAGGTTCAATATCCATTTCCACGCCGATACTGCCCGGTTCCAGGTATTCGATGACAATGCCTTGTTTCATGCGCCTTTGAAGTAAATGCTGGAACGATACCAGGAAAGATACGAGGAAAAGAACACCTTCAGCACGGCGGTTGCCGGAACCGCCAGGAGCATGCCGAGGATACCGAAAAGCTGGCCGCCAATGAGAAGGGCGACGATTATCACCACCGGATGGAGTCCCACCTTGTCGCCGACAATCTTCGGGGTGACAATCCCTCCCTCTATGGCCTGAACCGCCGCGAACCACCCGAGACACAGAAGAGGATGAAGGATATCGTGAAACTTGAGAAGCGCCATTGTCATGGAAAATACGATACCGAACAGCGTCCCCAGATAGGGAATAATGAAAAGGATGCCCGACATCGTACCGATGACGACGGCCAGGTCGATGCCGATGAGCAGGAGGCCCGTGCTGTACAGCACGGCCAGTATTGCGCAGACGGTAAGCTGGCCGCGCACGAAACCCGACAGAATTTCGTCAATCTCCGCCACCCGGCCGGCAAGACTGGAACGGTAGCGGCAAGGAACCAGCTCCTCAACGCCTGACCTTATGCTCGGCAGATCTTTCAGGAAGTAATAGAGATACAAGGGGGTGATCAGGTAGCCAAGTATGGACAGAACAAAGGCCAGGGTTGAACTGACTGCCTTGCGGAAGAAGTCGAAGGTCTCACGAGCCACATCGAAGGAAATGCCCTTCAACTGCTCCAGCAAGTGGTTCAGTTGCTGGTATGCCTTGCCGGGTGTTTCAATGCCCAGGTAGGTTTTGATCTCCAGGGGAATGTAGTTGTACAGACGATCAGCATAGTCCGGCAGGCTTATCTGAATGCTTTGCACTTCACGGACGATGGAGGTTGTGAAAAGATACACGGCAAGGGACGCCAGAAGAGCTATGGCAAGCAGAACGGAGATTATGGACAAGGCGCGATTCATCCCTCGCCGCTCCAGATACCCCACCAGGGGATTCAGGAGATAGGCCAGGACAAGGGCGATACATACAGGGAGGAAGATAGCCCCGGAAAAGTACAAAACCGCCCCGACGGCAATCAGCATACCGCCGGTCACCGCTGGAAACAGCCAATCCTTTTTCTTCATACGCTCTCTTTCCTTGGGTAACACAAAAAAAGAGGAGCAAACGGCGCCTCCCCGGATGACTTGCGGGGCGCGCGCCGTGGCTCCTCCTTTATGTCCAGTTTCCTACTGGTGCAGCCTGAAGCTTCCATCAACGGAGGTGATATGGGAAATGGCGTGCTTGTAGATGAGAATATCCCCCTTTACCTCCAGAAGCACGGAAAAATTGTCAAATGATTTTATATACCCCTCCATCTTCTCTCCTGACATGAGATAAACGGCCACCTTGACTCGCTCTTTTCTCGACTGGTTTAAATATTGATCCTGGATATTGAACGGTGCTTTTGCCATACCCCTCTCCTTTAATCAAAAAAATCATGTGCATTGCGCACAATAATAGCAACATTTTCGGGATATTCAATCCATTTAATTTCCGGATCCTGATTGAACCATGTCAACTGGCGCTTGGCATAGCGGCGCGTATCGCGCTTCATCAGCGCGACCGCCTCTTCCAGTGAATATTCCCCTGCAAGATACGCGGCCATATGGCGGTAGCCCAGTGAACGCAACGGTTTGAGAGATGGCGGAAATCCTTCTTCCAGCAACTCCCTCACCTCTTCCACCAGACCGTCCCGAATCATGGCATCCACGCGGTTTTCTATGGCTTCATAAAGAGCGGACCTGTCGGCGGCGAGCCCGATCTTGAGACATTCGTAAGGCGCCTCCGCGAAACCATGCCCGGCGCGCAGTTGCGATACCGGCCGTCCCGTAATGCGGCAGATCTCCAGCGCCCGTATTACCCGCATCCGGTCGTTGGGATGAAGACGGGCCGCGGACTCAGGGTCCGCTTTTTCCAGAAGCCCATGGAGAAAGCTGTTTCCCTCCCTGTCGGCAAGCTCCCGAAGCTCCATCCTTATGCCTTCATCTCCGGCCGGAGCGTTCACCAGCCCCCTCGTAAGGGCCCTTATATAAAGTCCGGTGCCTCCGCATACAATGACACGCTTTCCGCGCGCATTGATATCAGCAATGGCACTGTCAGCCGCGGCGCGGTAATCCGCCGCCGAAAACGGCTCGTCGGGCTCAACCACATCGAGGAGGTGATGGCGCACGCGGCCGCGCTGCGCGGGTGTGGGCTTTGCAGCGCCGATGTCCATGCGGCGATAGACCTGCATGGAATCGGCATTCAGTATCTCGGCATCAACGGTTTCCGCCAGCCGGAGCGCGAGGCCGGTCTTGCCCGAAGCGGTCGGACCCAGAATCACCAGAATCTTTATCTTTTCGCTCTTGCTTTCCACATCAGACCCTTTTGAACATTTTTTCCACTTCTTCGCGGCTGATCCTGCGAAACACAGGCCTTCCGTGGGGGCAGTTGGTGGCGAAACCGACGGAATCCAGGGCATGGAAAAGAGCGGCCGCCTCCGCCTCCGACATAAGATGTACTCCCCTTACTACACTGTGGCAGGCCATCCGCATCAGTATCTCTTCCTGGATATCCAGAAAAGAGCGGCTCCTTCCCAGTAAGGACAGCTCCTCCACCACATCGCGCAGCACCCTTATGAAATCCCGCTTCGCGAGCATGCGCGGCACGGATTGGGCAACCCTGGCCGTACCACCGAAATCCTCCAGATGGAAACCGAGCTTTTTCAGCAGGGGAAGGTGCTCGTCCACCACGGCGGATTCGGAGTGGGAAAACTCAATTACCTCCGGGAAGAGGAGGCCCTGCGACTCCACCGAACCCACGGAAAACTCCCGGCGGAAGCGTTCAAAGGCAACCCGTTCATGGGCCGCATGCTGATCCACCAGCACGAGGTCCTCCCCGTCGCAACAGACAAGGTATGCTCCCGCATATTGGCCAATATACGAGAGAGAGGAAAAAAAACCGGCGACCGGGGTCGGTTGCGTCACATCGCTTCTTGTAAGGTCCGGGGCCGGCGCGGCAATTTGCGCCGGCTCATTTTCAGTAACGGGAACGCGGTGGAACGGTATTTCCTTCTGGGCGGAAGGCGCTGCGACCGATGTCCGGGCCTGATATGCGGACAGAGAGTCCCGCACCTCCGCGACCCTTCTTTCAGCCACGGACTCACCCGCCCCACCTGGAAAAACGGTTTCCGGATCGGGTCTTTGTTTCCACGGCGTTGAATGGAGCATCCCTTCCAGGGTTGATGTAATAAAGTCATGGACACGGGATTGTTCCCGGAAACGGACCTCGTGCTTGGTGGGATGGACATTAACGTCCACATCGCCGGGCGGAAGCGACAGGAAAAGGGCCGCGACCGGATAGCGCCCCTTTTCCAGAAATCTCCGGTATGCCTGCAAGACCGCGTGCTGTAACACCCTGTCCCGAACGAACCTGCCGTTCACGAAGGTGTACAGATGCGAAGCAACGGAGCGGCTGCATTCCGGACGGGCCGCCAGACCGTGCAGACGCATTTCGCCATCCTCGCGGTCAACGGAAGAGATCTGGGCAGCCATAGACCGGCCAAGGAGTGACAAGACCCTCTCCTGAAGGTCGCTTTTCAGAGCCCGGAACACCACCCTGCCGTCATTGAGGTATACGAAGCGCACATCCGGGCGGGAAAGGGCGAGACGGGTAAGATGGTCAGCCACATGCCCGGCCTCGGTCTCGGAGCTCTTCATGAACTTGAGCCTCGCGGGGGTATTGAAGAAAAGGTTTCTGACCTCGACAATCGTCCCGTCCGCCATTCCGCGCGCCTTGACATGGCGGATCACCCCTCCCTCGGCGTAAATCTCCGTTCCCTCGACGCTTCCCTTTTCCCGCGACGACAGGGTGAGACGGGAAACCGACGCGATGGAAGGCAAGGCCTCTCCCCGGAAACCCAGAGTTGAAATGGTGAGGAGGTCGTCATCGGTGACAATCTTGCTGGTGGCATGCCTCTCAAGAGCCAGCAGCGCGTCTTCCCGCGACATGCCGCAGCCATTATCGCTCACCTTTATGAGACGCTTACCGCCTGACTCAATTTCCACCACTATCTCGGAAGCGCCCGCATCCAGGGAATTCTCCACCATCTCTTTCACCACGGAAGCGGGCCGCTCGACCACCTCACCGGCGGCGATCTTGTTGGAAAGATTCTCGGACAGTATCCTGATACGAGCTGCCATCAAAACCTCTCATCCATAAATTTCAGGCGCCGAAGTCATCCTTCGTTCCCTTCGGACAGCGTCAATGCCGTTTTCCAACTCATCAGAAAATGGAATCCGGCTGGATAGCATACCCTATCCCTCTTCCCCGTGTAAAGGATGGCCGTGGAGAATTCCCTACCCACGGAAAGGGTGGAAAAGAATGTCCATTTCAAGACGGACACAGCCGCGTGGCGCCAAAAATCTTCCCATTTCGGCTGTTTACTGTTAGACTTTACAAGCCTGATTACCCATGAAGCAGGAAAAAAAGGCTTCAGCTCACTGGAAAGGAACAACGCGAAACAATGAAATACATAAGCACCAGGGGAGGCATCAAACCCATATCCTTTAAAGAAGCCGTCATGATGGGGCTGGCTACCGACGGAGGTCTGCTCCTCCCGGAAAGGATGCCCGTCGCGGACAAAGGGACTCTCGAATCATGGAAGGACCTCCCTTACCGCGAGCTGGCGTTCCGCATCATCAGTCTCTTCTGCGACGATATACCGCCCGCTGACCTGAAGCGTCTCATAGACCGATCCTATGACGCCTTTGACCAAGAGGAAATCACCCCCGTAACCCGCAAGGGAGGGGTCCACATCCTGGAACTTTTCCATGGACCTACATTGGCCTTCAAGGACGTGGCTCTGCAACTGCTGGGCAACCTGTTCGAATATCTGCTCAAAGAGCAGGGACGAAAGATGAACATCGTCGGAGCCACCTCGGGCGACACGGGAAGCGCGGCGATTTACGGGGTAAGGGGCAAGGAAAACATCGCCATCTTCATTCTCCACCCGCACGGCAAGACCTCGCCCGTTCAGGCCCTCCAGATGACCACCGTGCTGGATGACAACGTGCGCAATATCGCGGTAAAGGGTACCTTCGACGACTGCCAGAACATGGTCAAGGCGCTTTTCAACGACCTGGAATTCAAGGAAAAGTATGCCCTGGGCGCGGTGAATTCCATCAACTGGGCACGGGTCCTGGCTCAGGTAGTCTATTACTTTCATGCATACTTCCGGGTCGCCGAAAACCTGACGGAACAGGTAATCTTCTCCGTCCCCACGGGGAATTTCGGAGATATCTTCGCCGGTTACGTGGCAAAACGGATGGGACTCCCCATCAAGCGCCTGCTTCTGGCCACCAATGAGAACAATATCCTCACCAGATTCGTAAACAGCGGCGATTATTCGCTGGGTGATGTGTCGCCCACGCTGTCCCCTTCCATGGATATTCAGGTCGCATCCAATTTCGAAAGGTATCTTTTCTATCTTTTCGGCGAAGACCCGGAAAAGGTCCGCAATGCCTTTGCCCGCTTCGCGGAAACAGGAAGGATGGAGTTTTCCCCAGCCGAGATGGATACGGCCAGGGGCGACTTCCTGTCCCAATCGGTGAATCGCGCTGAAACCCTTGAAACCATAGCTGATTTCCACGAAAGGACCGGATATCTCCTGGATCCGCACACCGCGGTGGGGGTTAAGGCGGCTCTGGATCACGCTGATTCCGGGTTGCCGCTAATCTGCCTGGCAACCGCCCATCCCGCCAAATTCGACGAGGCCGTAGTCACCGCCACGGGGCGCCGGCCCGCAAGGCCGGCCTCCCTGTCCGGGATCGAAACGCTCCCTTCCCGCTGCGACATTCTGGATGCGGACCTGGCCGCCGTAAGGGCGTTCATTGAACGACACGCGCTGTAGCCCGGCGGCTTATCCATCGTGACCGACAGTTACATCCGCGAACACCGGACATCATGATACTGAACTGGACCGACATAGACACGGTGTTGCTGGACATGGACGGGACCCTGCTGGACCGCCATTTCGACGACCACTTCTGGATGGAACACGTCCCCCGGATCTACGCCGGGAAAAACCACATCACCCTGGAAGCAGCCAGGAGAAAACTGTTCCGGCTCTTCCGCTCCCAGGAAAGAACCCTCAACTGGACCGACCTGGATTACTGGTCTTCACGCCTCGGACTCGACATCCCCCTCCTGAAACGGGATGTCGAGCACCTCATCTCCGTGCACCCCTTTGTCCCGGAATTCCTCCTTTTCGCGCGCAAAAACGGCAAGGCGGTTTATCTGGTGACAAACGCCCACGGCAAGACACTGGAACTGAAGATGCGAAAGACACGGCTCGGCCCGTACTTCAGCGGAATAGTGTCGGCCCACGACATCGGACTTCCCAAGGAAGACGAGGCGTTCTGGGGGAAATTGCGGGAACGCATCCCATACCACCCCCAACGGACCCTTCTGGGCGAGGACAGCGAAACAAACCTGAAAACAGCGGCGGCGTACGGAATCAGACACCTCGTGTTCGTAAGCAAGTCCAGTTCCATGCTGCCGCCAAAGGCCTCCAGGGATTTCGTTTCCATACATTACTTCAACAGGCTCATCCCTCCCCCCGGCGCCATGGAGGTCTCCCTGAGCGACTGTCTCCCTGACGGACGGACATCCAAGGAAAATCCCAGATAATCCAATCCATTCACCCCGAAACCCTGGTCAACTGCCGGATGAGGGTCTCTCGCTCCGGGAACCGCCTCAACAGTTCCGAACGATCTCCCATCTCGAAATCCCGGAAATCAAAGCCGGGCGCCACAGTGCATCCCACCAGGGCGAAAGAGCCGCCATCTCGAAGCGAGGCGCCAAACCAACGCCCAGCCTTGATTACCAGCTGAAACATCCCGCCGTCTTCACCGGCGCCTCCCAGCTGGTGACGCACATACCCGCCATTTTCCTCCAGTTCATGAACGTACAGGGGCTCTCCGGCATAAAAATGCCATATCTCGTCCGAACGCAGCCGATGAAGCGCCGAGAAGTCATCTCCTTCCAGGAGAAAACAGATGGCGGTTGAAAACACCCTTTCGCCCCCTCCGTATCTCCCGGGAAGGGCCGCATCCGCTATCATTTCTTCCGACCTATAGGTTTCCCGGTAGAATCCGCCTTCCGGATGACGTACAAGCCCCAGCCTGTCTATCCAGTATTTCGCCTCTTCCCTCATGGGGCATCCTCCCGTTTCATATTCACGGAAAACGCCTTCGCGCGCCGATTCTTTCATACTCTGTAGCGCTACTTTGCCAATGTGACAAAGTAGCGTTATTTTCCCAACAGGGTAATCAATCCGGTGCGGACTGCGTAGACAGTGAGCTGGGCAATGGAACCGAATCCCAGTTTCTTCTTTATCTTTGAACGATGGACCTCTACCATTTTATTGCTGATTTTCAGTTCGAAAGCGATTCTCTTGATGCTGAATCCTCGCGCGGTCATCACCAGAACCTCCCGTTGGCGGTTTGTCAATGAGATAGACGGTGTCTCGCTGGAATTGCCGAGCCCGTTTTTTCTGATCAATATTTCCTGAACATCGGAGCAGAAATACGGTTTGTTATCGTGTAGAGTACGAATGGCCGTAACCAGCTCCTCGGCTGCGCAGTCTTTCACCAGATATCCCCTGGCGCCGGACTCCAGGCTGTCACATACGCAGTGCTGATCGAGCAGCATGGAGAGAACGAGGACTTTTATATCTGGAAGCGAGGCAAGAATTTTGCGGGTGGCCTCCATGCCCCCCATATCCGGCAGTGACAGATCCATTACCACCACATCGGGAGAGAACTCCAGCGCCATATTAATTGCCTCTTCCCCGGTTCCGGCACTTGCGATGATGTCGATGTCATCCTCGATTTCCAGAATGGCGGACAGTCCTTCGCGAATAATTTTGTGATCATCTACCAATAACACTTTGATTTTCATATCCCCCCCTGAGACATCCCGGGCATTCGAAAAGTCGTGCGATGTGAATCGGACATTCAGTTCTCATCGCTTTCAAGCGGCAATTGGATCGTCACCCGCGTGCCGTTGCCCGGGAATGATACAATTTCCAGTGTACCGCCAAAATACATTGTTCTGCGGCGGATGTTGAAAAGACCGAAACCATCGGACTCGGCCTTTTTCTCAATGCCGTTATTCGCATTATATCCCGCACCCCAATCTTCCACCACGATGTGATATGCCCCATTCTCGCGGAACAGGGATACCGATGCGATATTCGTCCCGGCATGCTTGACCACATTGATGAGCAGTTCCCTGACGGCGAAATACAGGTGGGTCTGCATTTCACGGCTGATGGGCTTTTCATGGTGATCATCCCGGAATTCCACCGCAAGACCGTACTCCTCGCCCATCTGCCGCGCCAGCCACTGGAGGGCCGCTTCCAGGCCGGAGCTTTGAAGGATGGGAGGATGTATCAGGCGGGTCAGCGAACGCACGCCTTTGATAACTCTGTTCACGAGGTCATGGGCGTTTTTGAGCAGTTCACGGGTTTCATTCGCATGATGCTCTTTGGAGAGAAGGCCCAGCTTGATCCGGGCAAGCGCCAGGTCTTGTCCTATGATGTCGTGCAGATTTGTGGCAATGCGTTGTCGTTCCCGTTCTTCGGCCATGGACAGTTCAAAGGCCAGCTCCGCCAGACGCTGTTGTTTCTCCAGCACTGTTTTCGATGAACGCCGCAATTCGGTGATATCACGGCCGACGCCAAGAACGCTTTCCACTGCCTTATCTTCGCCGAATTCCGGAGTCAGAATGAACAGGTTTAGGATCTCGCCGCCATTCCTGTTCTTCCAATTCACCTCATATTCGATGGTTCTTCCGCTTGCGAACACTTCTTCCAGTTTCCGCTCAAAAACGGCGGCATCTGCATGGGCGGGATATTCCGAAGGAGTTCTGCCGAGCAGCGCCGCGGTTCCGCCCTCGACCATGGCGGCAAAGGCGGGGTTGACGTACTGACGGCGGAGATCGCGACCGTAGCGTACGATGATATCGGGGGAATTTTCCACAAGGGTGCGGAATTCCCGTTCGCGTTGATAAAGCGCTTTCTCCATCCGTTTCCGGTCAGTGATGTTGATGGCGAAAAAAGTCAGTCCGACAACATCCCCCTCGTCATTGAAGATCGGAGAACCATAGTTTTCATAATATTCCGATACCTTCCGTCCGTCCTTTTCAATCACAAACCGGGCTTCGACGGAGACGCTGCGGCCGGTCAGCACTTCATCGAAGACCTTGTGGATTTTCTCCCGGTATTCATCGTTGGCGACGGCGTCGAGCAGGTTCATGCCAACGGTAATATCTCCTCCCCACAGGTAATTTATTCCCTGCCTGTGCCTCCGGTTGAAGGCAAGATAGCGGTATTCCCGGTCGAGGGCGTAGACGCTCACGCTGGAAGCGCTTTCCAGAATGGATTCAAGCAGATTGCTGCTGCGGCGGTAACGCTCCTCGCTCCCCTTTAATTCCATCTCCATTCGAATACGTTCGGTTACGTCGCGCGACAATACAAGCAAGCGGAAATCAGAAGCGACCCCGCCCGGCTTCCGCGAAATCGATTGTTCAAACCAGCGCGTACCTTGGGTGAGATCGATACGCAGGATATTGCCGAATGAAAGGCCGTTTTCTTCGGCCTCGCGAATGCCGGCCATCGCAATTTTGGCGCCTTCCGGAGAAAGTACGTCGAACACTGTCCTGCCCAGCAGCTTTTCTTTTGGACCCGCCAGCAACTCAGGTTTCTGGCTCCAGGCATTGAGGTATCTGCCGTCACGGTCAACTTCGAACAAAGGATCGGGAATGGCGTTGATAATTCCCTCGGAAAACGCCAGCGCCTCCTGCAGCCTCTGCTCCGACATTTTGTGTTCGGTGATGTCAACAATTGCGCCTATCAATCCACGCGGGGTGCCGTCATGATCAGTGAAAACCGCCTTGTTGAATACCACGTTGCGCGCCTCGCCCCTCGAATTTCCGACCAGTGCTTCATACTGCTGAACTCCACCGTTCTCAAAGAGCGCCGTGTCATGACTCCGGCAGATCTCCGCCAGCTCGGGCGGGTTGATGTCATCTGCGGTCTTGCCGATCAACTGCTCTTTCTTCACGCCGATGAAATTCTCGAAAGCCCTGTTGCACCCGAGATATCTGGCCTCCATGTCCTTGTAATAAATTGGAATGGGAATGGTGTTGAGCAGGGTGTCGAGAAATTTTTCTCTCGTGCGTGATGCCTTTTCCTCCACCCGTTTGCGCTCACTGATGTCCTGCGCCAGCGACAGGTTGTATGTGACGCCATTGTACTCGAACAGGGTGGTGGTTATCTCCACCGGAAAGATGCGCCCGTCCCTGGCGCGGTGACGGGTTTCGAATGTCTGGGAGCCGTCTTCGAGGAGGCGCTTGACGTTTTGGAATGCCGCTTCCCCTGTGAAGTCCGGGTCGATATCGGGGACGGTCATGAGTGTCAGTTCGTCCCTGCTGTACCCCAGGGAGTGGCAGGCCTCCCGGTTGACGTACTGAAAACGTCCGTTTCCGTCTACCACGAACGCTGCTTCGTTAAACAGATCGAGAGCGAAGCCGAATATTGCGTGCCATTCCTCGATCAGCCTGTTTTGTTCCCTTTCACTGGCGAGCGCAAGGCCGAGCCGGATATTCTTCAACCCCGCTTCCGCCATGACCCGCACCATGGAGTGCAGGAATTTCAGATTGTTGTGAAAATATTCGCGGCTGAGAACCGGGACACGCGCCAAAGCCTCAAGGTAGTCGTCCGGATCAAAACCGGATTTACGGGCCTGGTCGAGAAAAAACGTCTGATCCGGCGGATCGTCAGCATAAAAGAACTGACCGGTTAATAAGGTTGCCAGATGCCGGTCTTCGATGATGACCGGCATGCCCGCGTTGATCATCCCGTTTGCGCAGCGGCATTCGAGAATATCATTCCCCGTATTTCGCAGCATCGCGCTGATATGCGCTGTGCTTTCGCGGCAGCGTTCGGCACAGGCCGGATTATGGCCGTGAAAACGCGAACAGATTTCCTGCCGGCCGGCGGAAGCGATGGCGGTGCCGTTGTTGTCGTAAAGACCGTAGGCCATGCCGGAAAGAAGGTGATGGGCCTCCAGCATTTGTCTGAATTGTTCGACATCGATCAGTTGTTCAAAAGAATATTCAATCATGCTCCCCTTCAGACTACCTCACCGGAACGCGACCATCCGGCGCCGGCAACGGAAATGATTCGAAACTATCGTTTTCGAAGAAGTTTATTATTTATCATACGGAATCGCCGCCAAATGTACACCCGGCGTTATCCAGATCATGAGACTGTACATCTGTTCAGTATTTCCCTCAGCTTCCTCAGTAATTCCGAGGGCATAACCGGTTTTTTCATGAAATTCTCACAATCGCTTGCAATACCTTTGCTGTCTAGTATATCGCCGGCATGTCCGCTCATGAACAGTACTTTCATGTCCGGTTGTATTTTCCTGTATTCTTCATACAATTTCTTCCCGTCCATATTCGGCATGACCACATCGGTGACAAGTATATCTATTGAAGCGCAGTTGCTTCGCAGTTTTTCGAAGGCGTCACGGCCGTCTACGGCTTCGATGACCGAATATCCGGCATCCTCGAGAACAAACCGGTTCAATTCGCGTATTATCTCGTCGTCTTCTACTAGAAGTATCGTTTCGGCGCCACGTGGTATTGCTGCGTCCGGTTTTTCAACACCCTGCTCACATGTCGCATCCTCCACAAGCGGAAGAAACAGGTTGAATGATGAACCATTTCCCGGTGAACTGTCGACCGTAATGAATCCGTTGTGCTGTTTGATGATTCCGTAAACTATGGAGAGCCCGAGACCCGTTCCCTTGCCGACTTTCTTGGTGGTGAAGAACGGCTCGAAAATTCGTTTCCGGATTTCATTATTCATGCCGTAGCCGGTGTCATTGATGGTGAGCCTGGCATACGTTCCGGGTGATCCGACGCTATGTTCTCGTATAAAACCCTCGTCAATGGCATACGGCTCCGCTTCAATCGTCAGAACACCCCCGATTGGCATGGCGTCACGGGCGTTGGTCACCAGATTCATGAGAACCTGTTCGATCTGTCCCTTGTCAGCCATGATAATCATGTCCGGATCTATAGGTTTTATCTCAAAACCGATGTCTTCCGGGACCAGCCGTTGCAGCAATTTTTTGATGCCGTAAATAATTTCAGACACATTGCAGGCTCTTTTATTGAGAATCTGTTTCCGGCTGAAGGCCAGAAGACCGTTGACAAGATCCGCTGCTCTTTCCGACGCGGCCAGAATCTGGCTTGCGTGATGCTGAAGAGGATTTTTCCGGCCCAGCCGCATGGTCATGACTTCCGCAAACCCCATTATTGCCGTAAGGATATTGTTGAAGTCGTGGGCGACGCCGCCGGCCAGTTGGCCGATTGCCTCCATTTTCTGCGACTGATGGAGTTGGTTCTCGAGCGTTTTCCTTTCCTGTTCCGCATGCTTGCGCTCGGTTATGTCCTGGTTGGCGCCGCGTATTCTGACGAGCCGTCCCTTATGATCGCGTATTGCTTCCCAACGGACGGAAATATGCCTTTCCTCTCCATCGGCGCGTATTATCCGGTGCTCGATCTGGTAGACAGGGCTTCCGGCGATATTCGTCAGCGAGCGTTGTATGGCTTTTTTCACGTCAGGAATGTCATCCGGATGAACGAACTTCCGGAGATAGGTTTTCGTTGACATGAAGAAACCGCCTTCCCGTTCGGCGCTGGTTCCGTACAGGGAATAGAAATGGTCGTCAAAACAGAACATTTCGGTTATGGCGTCATATTCCCATTGTACAAGACGCGCCAGGTCCATGGCCAGCCTCAGTCTGGCCTCGCTTTCCCGCAGGGCCTCTTCAGCCCGTTTTGTTTCCGTAATATCCAGTAGAGTACCGATCAGGGCAGGACCACCCAGGTATTCAATAGATACGCTGGTTGCCAACACCCACCGGCAACTTCCATCTCTAGTAACTATCTTGTATTCATTGCCGCATGAAGGGGGTGCCCCTTGCAGGCGTTCGTGCCCCCTTTTTCTGGCGATATCCTGATAATCATCGTGCACGAACCTCCAGAATTCAGCGCCGATCATCTCTTCTCTCGTATATCCGTAACACCCGATTGCCACGGAATTTACGTACACAATTCGTTCTTCCTGGATGATAAAGATGGCGTTGGGCGAGATTGCAGTCAACAGACGAAAATTATCATCGCTTTCCCGTAGAGCTCTTGCCTCGATCTCTTTGCGCACGGTGGTATCCTGAACCGATAAGTCTTCTTTGACAAATATCGATTTCATCTGGGCATCTCCAATAGCTTACTTAATGGCGCCATGAAACAGTCCCTGATGTGGTTTTTGGAAAATAAAGCTGTTTTGTGTATCTGTCGATCAGACAGAACAATTCGTGAAGCTGGAACGGTTTCAGCAATATAAACGTACAATCTCTGGGTGGAATATCCTGTAAACCGTTTTCAGATATACTGGCCGTTAAAAAAATCACGGGCGCTCGGGGGCTGATGGCCCGGATTTCCGAAACCATCCGTAACCCGCTCATGTGCGGCATCCTGTTATCGGTTATGATCAGGTCATGATGAAACTTCATGAACCGGTCGAGCCCTGCGGCGCCGTTGTCCGCAGTGTCGATGTGGACATCAGGATAACGCCGGGATAATACTATGGCGACCATACCGCGCGTTAGATGTTCGTCTTCCACATAGAGTATCGAGAACGGTCTTTCAGCCTGATTCTTTTTCATTTTGCAGCCCCCCGTCAGTTCTTTTGGTTATATCCGGAATCGGCCGACGAGAGCCTGCAGTTGTTGCGCCTGTCCGGCCAGTTGGGCGGCCGCCTTGGCCGTTTCTTCCGCCCCCTGGGCAGTAATATGAACGACTTCGTTGATCTGCTGGATGTTGCTGGTGACCTCGCCGGTGGTTGCGGTCTGTTCCTCCGCGGCGGTAGCAATCTGGTTCACCTGCATGGTTACTTCGTTGATGCGTTCCAGAATCTCCTCCAGCGCCCGGCCTGATTTCTGCGAAGATTCGGCGCCCTTTTCAACTTCACGAACCCCCTCATCCATGGCCTTCACGGCTTCATGAGTGTCCCTCTGGATAGCCTTGATCATTTCGCAGATCTCTTGCGTTGCCTTGGTGGTACGTTCTGCCAGCGCCCGAACCTCGTCAGCGACAACCGCGAAGCCCCTTCCCTGCTCACCGGCTCGTGCTGCTTCAATAGCCGCGTTAAGTGCCAGCAGATTTGTCTGGTCCGCAATATCCTCGATGGCGCCGATGATTTCTCCGATCTGATCGGATCGAACTCCCAGGGCTTCGATGGTTACGGAAGTGTGGCGTACACGGTCGGCGATGATATTCATGCCGTTAAAGGTTTCGTTCACCACATGGGCGCTGGCGGTGGCCGAGTCAACGGTCTGGCGCGAAGCATCCGCCGCCATCGAACAGTTCCGGGCAATGTCGATGCTCGTCGCGGACATCTCTTCGCTGGCGGTGGCCACGGTGTTGGCTTGGTACGAAACTTCTTCCGCGCCGGTTGCAATCTGGGTAGAAGTGGAGTGAAGCTGGTTGGAGGCCGCCGCTATGCCGGATGAAATTTCCACCGTCGTGGCAATCATGTCACGCAGATTATGAACCATCTTCCGCAGGCGCTCCACCAACTGCCCCATCTCATCACTGCTCTTTGCCTGGGCGTCTACGGCCAGATCCCCGTCGGCCAGGGCATTGGCAATCCTGACAGCATCGGAAATGGGCCGTGTAATACTCCTGGTAATGTAATAGCTGGTAATAATGCCGGCCAGAACCGCGGCGATGATGATAGCAATAGTAATTAGCAATGAACTCCTGAACGCCGCGGTTGCTTCCGCATGGCTGGTTGCCATCAGCTTTTCCTGATAATCAACGATGGCATTAAAGGCGTTTTTGGCCTTCAAATGCAGCGGATAGAACACGCTGTTGAAATGAGTCCGGGCTTCGGCGGCCTTTCCCGCAAGACTCAATTCCACAACTTTGTTGTTTGCTTTTTTGCCGTTCTCCAGCGAGAGCTTGGCGGCGGCAATCAATTCCTTGCCATTATCGGACGTTTCCCATTGCTCCAGCTTGTTCATCAACTCTTTATATTCGGCCCTGATTTTGTCGATATCCTGCTTTATTGCGCCTCTTCCGGATTGATCGGCCATCGTCATCAGCCCGAACTTTTCCCCCAGAGAAACCACATGTGCATTAATGTCGTTCGCCAGTTGAATCTTGCCATAATCCTCTTTCACTATTTGCTCCAGATTCTGATTGATTTTTTTCATGCTGCCGATGCCAATCGCCCCCATGAGGAGCAACAGCGCCAAAATCAGACCGAAACCGATACCGAGACGTGTGCCAATCTTCATGTTCATGAATGTTTTCATGTGTCGCTCCTCCAAAGATTTATCAGTTATGACCTTATCTATTCCTGCCAACTCGACCACTAACCTCCCATCTCCCAAGGACATCCTTTTGCTCTTTATCCATTGCATCAACCCACCGCAGAAAGCATCGGGAACAATTTTCCGGTGGCTTCCGCTTTGTTGCATGAATCTGTTTCTGTCCCAAACATGTACTGATATTTGGGGTGTGCTGATGTTTTTTATTATTGTCAGGCGAGCGAAATTAACAAGATGTGTCTTTATGAAGGTTTGCGGTAGGTAAAACCCTACTCCATGGGGAAAGCTTGGGGGGGGTATTGTGAGAAAATAATAATTTTTTCAACCTGGTAGAACTATACAGGTTTGGAAATCGTCATAACGTCAGGAGATCGCCGCAACCTGGTTGCCGCCTATTTTCCTGGCATTAAACAAGTCCTTATCTGCCGTGATAAACAGCTCGCCGGCACTGCCAATCTTACGCGACGGGAAGCTTGCCATACCCAGGCTTATTTCACCACCACGTGACGATGGTTATGCTAGCCATGCACTATATGCCGGAAACCAGACTCTCCAACAAAAAAGCCTGTCCGCTTCTAAGCTGCGCCGACATGGAGGTTCTTCTATCTCATTTCTTCTCTGGGAAAGATATTACCGAGACGAAGCGCTTCGCCAGATGCAAACCCGGCATCGGCAAAGACGACTCTCAATCGTCCATGCATACGCCAAAGAGCGTGCCGGATAATGTGACCAAGTAGAAATAGAGAAAGGCCCCAAAAGTCAATTCCGTATTCAGTCCTCCCGGCGAATCGCTGGACCCCGCCCCCGTCTCACGCGCCTTGATTATGATACGAGTCCTGCCCTGGTCTGCATCGGGAACGAGGGAATATGCTCAAGAAACAGATATTCCTTCCGATAAGAAACGGGATGGGCGTGGTTTTGATGGACAAGAGCCTCCAGTCCGGACGAAAAGCCGACTCCATCGGCACGGCAAGGGAATACCCGTTTACAATCTTCACGCCAACAAACCTGACCACATGAAAAAGCTCGATTTTACAGTTACCAAAGTCATTATTTTCACACTGGTCGCGGTCAGCACTCTGGTCCTGTCCGCCTTCGGAATCGCGAGTTATTGCTGGCAACGGCGCCAGACAACCAGCGTCCTGAAATCACAGCTGGCGATCACAACCGCCCAGATGGCCAGCAGCCTCGCCCTGCCGTTATGGAACTTTGACAACGAGCAGATTGACAAGATACTGGAGAGCATCATGCGGGACCGTGACGTTTTCGGCGTTTTCGTCACCGGGGCCGGCGGCAATGCAATCATCTCCGGTTACGCTCGGGATGACCGATGGCATCCGGTTCAAACAAAGGTCGGCATCCGGAAAAACGGCCTGTTATCCCTTTCGGAAAAAATCACCATTCACGACAACCATGTGGGCACGGTACAACTTTTCATTACCCCGGTTTTCATGGAAAGGTCGTTGCACGGTTTCACCGCGATTATCATCACGGCAATTGTAACGCTCAATGCCTTTCTGATAATAATCCCCTTCCTTCTCCTCAGAGGAACCGTAATCAAACCTTTGAAGGCTATTGAATCATATGCCCTGGATGTCAGCTCGGGAAAGGAAGAAACAGCCGCCGTGCCTGAAGGACATTTTTTCGGCGAATTGCTGAATCTCAGGCAGTCCATCCTGAAAATGACCCACGGCCTCGCAGAGGCAAGGCGGGACCATGTGCGAAAGACCGAGGAACAATTGCTGCACGAAAGCGAGAAGACCCTCAAGTCATTTATTGATGTGATGCCTGTAGGCGTCACATGGTCCGACGCCGGCGGCGCCATCAAATATGTCAACAACTGCTTCGTTGAATGGTTCGGATACGATACCCGTGACATACCCACCATGGATGAATGGTTTCTCCGCGCCTACCCGGATCCGGCCAAACGTCAAGAGTTCATATCCCAATGGAAGTCGGCCGCGGACAAGGCCATTTCGGAAGGCGTTCCATTTCAACCCACGGAGTCCATAATCGCCCGCAAGGACGGCAGGGAACGGCATGTCATTGTAAATACCCAGCTTGCCAGAAATCTGCGACTGGACATCTTTACCGATATTACGGAGCGGGAGTCGCTGCGAAACAGGCTTCTCAACGCCCAGCGCCTCGAATCCCTGGGTGTGCTGGCGGGAGGGATCGCCCATGATTTCAACAATATCCTGACCGGAATCATGGGAAACATCTCCATGGCGCGCATGGTTCTGTCCAGGCCTGAAAAAACGGCCAGACTGCTGGATAACGCTGAAAAGGCCTCGGTCCGGGCAAAAGAGCTGGCCACCCAGCTGCTGACCTTCGCCAAGGGTGGCGCGCCAGTGAAAAAACCGGTTTCAATACCGGAAATACTCAATGAATCACTGTCACTGTCATTGAGGGGAACAAACATCAAGGGAGTCCTGGAAATCCCCGATTGCCTCTATAACATTGAGGCGGATGAGGGCCAGATAAACCAGGTGTTCAACAATATCATCATAAATGCCGTTCAGTCCATGCCGGGGGGAGGAATAATCACCGTGCACGGGATGAATGCGGTAGTTGAAAAGGAAAACACCTTCATGCTCCCCCCTGGTGAATACGTCAAACTGTCATTTACCGACGAGGGATGCGGCATGCCGGAGGATGTGCTGAAAAAAATCTTCGACCCTTATTTCACCACGAAACCGAACGGAATCGGTCTCGGTCTCGCCTCCGTCCACTCCATAATCAAACGCCACGGAGGACACATAGAAGCCGGCTCCATCCTGGGCCAAGGGACTCAATTTACAATCTACCTGCCGTCAACCGGAAAGGCGCCCCAAAAACCTGTTACAAGGGAAGATAACCTGAACACGCGGCCCCATGAAGAAGGCTCTATCCTCTTCATGGACGATGAAGAGATGATCCGGGAACTTGCCTCGGATATGCTGCGCCACCTGGGCTACGAAGTAACAACATGCGCAAGCGGCGAAGAGGCGGAAACAGAGTACCGCGCGGCCAAGGAGAACCTGCGGCCATATTCCCTCGTGATTCTGGACCTTACCATACCCGGCGGCAAGGGTGGCCGTGAAAGCGCCAGAGATATCCTGGCGTTCGACCCTTGCGCCAGACTGATCGCCTCAAGCGGATACTCCAATGATCCCGTCATCGCCAACTTTCACGACTTCGGCTTCATCGGATCCATCGTCAAACCGTATACCATGGAAGAGCTGAGGCGGGTCTTGCCAGGAAATGAAAGGTCCTGGGCCAAGGCTTGACACGGACGCCTCCCGGATTGTAAACAAGACATTGGAGGAGCATCCGATGAAACGTTCTTTAGCCCTGTCGGCGCTGTTGATCATCCTGTCTTCGACCATGGCCGCCGCCCAGACCAGGGTCGTCTACCCCGCCTTCGAGTCAGGCGCTGATGCGAGATATAACGATGTCCTCGAAATCCTGAAGGGCGCTCTGGACAGGACGGTAGCGGAATACGGGCCATACACGCTCCAGCCGACCAGGTCCCGCATGAACGAGGCGCGCTACCTTGCCGAGCTGCTCAACCGGAACGGTCTGGTCAATGTGGCCTGGAGCGGGACTTCGGTACAGAAGGAAAGAGATTACCGCGCCGTGCGTATCCCTCTTCGAAAAGGGATCCTCGGCTACCGGGTAGCCCTGATCGCGAAAGACAGGCAGGCTGATGTGGACAGGATAAGGACATTGGCCGATCTCAGGAAAGTATCCGTCGGCCAGGGGATCGGCTGGGGCGACATCGCCATTTACAAGGCCAACGGCATCAGGGTGCAGGCGGCTGGCTACGAGTGCCTGTTCAGAATGGTCGCGGCCGACCGTGTCAAACTGTTCCCTCGGGGCATCAATGAAGTGTTTCACGAATACGCCGGACGCGGGAAAGCCATACCGAATCTGGCCATTGAGAAGAATCTGCTTATCTACTATCCCTGGCCCTACTATTTCTTTTTCAACAAATCCGACGGATTACTGGCAAAACGCATCGAAACCGGTATCAGGAAAATGATGAAAGACGGTTCGTTTGACGCGGTTTTCATGAAATACAATCGAACCGCCATTACAAAGGCCAACCTGGGAAACCGCCGAATCATCAGGCTGAAGAATCCAGCCCTCCCCAAGGGCACCCCTCTGTCCGATACGGCACTGTGGTTTGATCCGGCCATAATGAAGTAGCGGAGCGGACATAGCCCGTCAGGACCGGCATCCCCATTGAGGGGAGATATGCCACTACCCGTTTCCGCCGGCTTGACCCAAATCCCCGTATTGCCCCATTCCTTGACATAATTTCATTTTCACGCTAGGTTGTGGCCGTTCATAGGGCAGGGGACGTCCGGCATTGAACGACCGGGCGGTCAACTGCTTTCCAAACGAATCTGCCGGTTCACCTCTTGGAGGAAAAGATGGAAATCGCTCTGGCGGTCGCGGTCTGCGGCGCCTTCGGCTGCCTGACCCGCTATCTTGTTTCCGGGTGGGTCTACGCGGCCCTGGGCCGAAGCTTCCCTTACGGAACATTTGTCGTCAATATCCTGGGCGCCTTCATCATCGGCCTCCTAATGGAGTTCGGCATACGCAGCGCCCTTATCCCCCCCACATTGCGCATGGGCATCACCGTCGGTTTCCTGGGAGGCCTGACCACCTTTTCCACCTTCAGTTACGAAACCTTCCGCCTGCTGGAGGAAGGGGACTTCATAACGGCTTCCGCCAATGTGATCCTGAGTGTTCTTGTCTGTCTGCTGTTTACCTGGATGGGAATAACAACCGCCCGTTACCTGTAGAGGAGGTCCCAATGCCAAAATTTTTCGGAGAAAAGGTGCTGATGCGAATTTTTATCGGTGAAAACGATAAATTCGGGCGCAAGCCCTTGTACGAAGCCCTCATTGACTTTCTTATCGCGGAGGGCTTTGCCGGAGCGACGGTCCTCAGAGGGGTCGCGGGATTCGGCGCCCACAGCGTATATCATACCGACAGGATCCTGCGCCTCTCCGCTGACCTCCCCATCATCGTGGAGGTAGTGGCCAGCAAGGAAAAACTCGACAAGGCCATGCCGAAGATTGATGAGATGATGGGTGGAGGCCTGATCACCATGCAAACCGTTAATGTCGTTCGCTACTGCAACAAGGATGACAAACAGTGCGTGCTCAATGAACCCTGACCGGTTCAGCGGCCGGCAAAACCGCCCTGCCCACAGGCGCCCATGGACGTAACAGATTTGAATACCATGAAGAAACATCACAAAAAACTGCTTTGCGAAATGGCCGTTATTGTCCTCATCGGCGTGGCCGCGGGAATAGCTTTCAACTTCCGCCTGCTGCGCGATGCCGCTACCGGGACCCTTTCCCGAACCGAGGCCACGCCAATCATCACGGCTGCTGACGGCGGAAGCATGAACCCTGCCCCTCTTACACAGGTGCGGGAACTGTTTGAAAGGAAGGAAGCCCTTTTTATAGACGCAAGGGAAGGGAGCGTATTCTCTGCGGGCCACATCAAAGGAGCTCTTTCCTTGCCCGTAGGCGAATTCGAATCACGAAGAGAAACCTTCCGGGCAACGACGCCCCTAAATTCGCAACTGGTGATTTACTGCAGCGGCTACGGTTGCCGGGACAGCAATATGCTGGGGGAAAAACTGATGGCCGGCGGGTATGGGCGGATACTCATCTATGAAGGCGGATACCCTGAATGGAAAGACGCCGGCCTGCCCATTGAAGGAGCCGCGCCATGAAACCGGAAACCCGGCGGTATATCCTGATAGCTCTCCGGATCGGCCTCGGACTGGTATTTCTTTATGCCGGCGTTCTGAAAATAAGCGACCCGAAAGCCTTTGCCTCATCCGTGGCCGCCTACAAAGTCCTCCCCTACTTCCTCAACTATCTGGCGGCCGCAACCATACCATGGGTTGAGGCGCTTTGCGGTCTCCTCCTGATCACGGGCTACCGGATCAAAGCCACATCAGGGCTGATTGCAGCCATGAATGCCATGTTCATCATACTTCTGGCATCAACCATCATACGGGGACTGGATATCGATTGCGGATGCTTCCGCCAGGGCGGCGACAAAACCAGCGCGTGGACTGCCATCGGACGCGACGTCATTTTTCTCTGCGTTGCCCTGACCATCTTTTCCGCACGGGGAGAGAGGCGTTTCTCCACCAGATAACACGAAGTTACCCCGGCGAACCTTTCTCGCCACAGTTTACGCCTTTACCGGCTTTTTCCGTTGGCTCTCGGAGTTTTGATTCCACAATGACACGGCAATGGAGTGAAAAATGCCCCTTCAGGAATTACTGCTGACCCTGTGCGCATACCTGCTCGGCTCAATACCTACCGGACTTCTCCTGGCCCGGGCCTTCGGTGGCGTCGATATCCGGACAAAGGGAAGCGGCAACATCGGCGCGACCAACGTCTACCGGACCCTGGGCCGCAAGATAGGCATCCTGACGCTGCTCGGCGACTGCCTGAAGGGTTTGCTTCCGGTCCTGGCCGCGAAGGCGCTCCAGCAACCCGACCACTGGATTGCGGCCACTGGGATTGCCGCCTTTCTCGGTCATGTCTTTCCCCTTTTTCTCCGCTTCAAGGGAGGGAAAGGGGTTGCGACCGCCCTGGGAGTCTTTCTCGCCGCCTCGCCCCTATCGGTTCTTGCCTCACTGGGAGTTTTTATCATCGTGCTTGTGCCTTGGAGGTATGTTTCCCTTGCATCCATAACGGCAGCGGCGGCCATGCCGGTCTTTACGGCGCTTATCGACCGTAAGCCGATGATCGTGGCAATGTCCTTCTGCATCGCGGCCATCATTGTCATCAAGCACCGGGAGAACATCAGGCGCCTGCTGAATGGCACGGAAAACAGATTCAGGGCATAAAAAAAGGGCCTTTTCAGGCCCTTTTCCAGATCCGGCTGCCATTTAGTCACATCTCCGTCAGAACCTTCTCCTCATAGAGCGACTCAAGACGAAACTTGTGTTTCTTCTCCTCATTGGCAAGCATGTCCAGCAACTTCCTGAGTTCGGGATCATCCGTCATCTTGACGGCTTCCTGGTAGAACCGGCAGGCCTTCTCTTCATTCTTCATGGCAAAGACAAGTATTTCCTGATAGGTCATCGATTCGTCATAGGGGAGGTCCACCAGGTATTCGCTGATGCCCAGATCCGGGACATTGACGAATGTATAGCCCGCTATCTTCTCCTTGTCCAGTTTCAGGATAAGTCTCTTGTGGCCGGCTTCCTGCTCCGCCAACTCTTCGAATATCTTCCTTGCCGAAGGATTGGCCGTCTTCTTAGCCGCGTTCAGATAGAGGCGGTATGCCGCGTCCTCTCTTTCAAGCGCAAACTCCAGGATTTCATCAAGGCTGTTCAGATCCACGTTCTCACCTCTTGTTTTCCGTAGCCGGTAAATTTTCCGCCAACTGCTCTGGACACTTTGTAACAACAAAGCCCCCCTGTGTCAAGCAACGGGTTTCCGGCTTGACAGGAGAAAAAATATCCCATACAAATACATCGCCATGTCACGAAAATTACGGTTGAAATTGCTGCGTCACTACCTCCGCGGCGTCCGTAAGGCCAAGAGACTTCTCGCAAAACGAAAGTCAGCGGTCCTGGTTGCGGCGGGAACGTTGCTGATTTTACTGCTTCCCATCCTTTTGTACCGCAACTACATCCAGTCCCCGCCGGGAACCGGCAAGGTCGTAAAGGTTGTCGATTTCGCTTCCGGCTCCTCCATGAAAACCATATCCTCGGAGCTGGCCAAGGCCGGCATCATTACCAGCAGTTCGCTCTTCAACATGCTGGCCAGGATTGAACACGCCGATGTAAAGGCCAAGGCCGGCACATACCGTTTCACCGATGCCATGACCCCGAAACAGATCCTCAGGATGCTTGAAACGGGCGAAGTCTACGAATTGCGTTTCACCGTGCCGGAAGGGTACTCCATCTACCAGATTGCGGAACTCCTCCACGGCCGAAGGATATTCAACAAGGATTCCTTTCTTCGCCAGTGCTTCAATCCATCCCTCCTCGCGGAACTGGATATACCGGCAAAAAGCGTCGAAGGATTTCTCTCCCCTTCCACCTACACCATAAAACCTCAATCCGATGAGACCGCGCTTATCAGGGAGATGGTGGCGCGATTCCGCTCCAGGTACGGAAGCCGCCTCGCCGACAGGGCGCGCGCCCTCGGCCTTGGCCAGCTTCAGGTCCTGATCCTTGCCTCGATGATTGAAAAGGAAGCCGTATTGTCTTCTGAAATGCCCGTCATCTCCTCTGTATTCCATAACCGGCTCAGGATCAAGATGCCGCTGCAGAGCGACCCCACTTCCGTTTACGGCGTTCGCGCCTTTGCGGGCAGGATTACCAAAAGAGACATACTGCGCGACACCCCGTTTAATACATACCGCATCAAGGGGCTCCCGCCGGGTCCCATTGGAAACCCCAGCATTGCCGCCATCGAGGCCGTTCTGAACCCGGCCAGGACCAACTATCTCTACTTCGTCGCCAAGATGGACGGAACCCATTATTTTTCCGAGACCCTGGAGGAGCACAATCTGGCCGTCCAAAAATACCTGAAAGGAGAGGAAGAGCGCGAAATCCTGACGGAACCTTCCGACCCCCGGCTGCTTATCGAACAGCCGGAACTATTGATCGACAGGCCGAAACTCATTCTCGATCACCAGAACCTCATCTACGGGGATGAAATGGAGAGCAATTCCGGCGCGAAGAGGTCAAGGTAGTCCCTCGCGGCCGGATCGTCAAATCAGGCGCACCGGCAGTGAGACAACACGGGCGAAATTGTCTTTGTAAAAGAAGGGGTGACTGCTATACTCTCGGCGACAAGCAGGGCGAGACTTCCAACCTGTCACTTCCTGCATCACGAAACTTCCAGAAAATCCACATGGAATCCTGTTTCACCTCATGGAATAAGAAAATTTAATCCGCGAGGAAGAATCGATACTCCCGGAGATATATCCAGCCAATGCCAATCAGCACATTGAACATTCCGTTTTCAAAGAAGGTCCGGCTTGCAACGTTTCACGGACCTTTTCTCCTGATGGTCGTGATCATGCTTTTTTCGTCCGCCTGCCAACCAGAGAAGCCGGCCTTCGGCAAGGCGGCCATTGACTTGCGTAGCGAATTGCAGACCATGATAGACGCGTATTCCGCGGCCCTTGCTCAACCCATGTCGAAAGGGGACAAAGAGCAGGTCGGCGTCGCCCTGGAGAAAGTGCATGCGCCGGGTGAAAAAAAGCCCGTTATCGATAACTACTCCATAACCGTGCTGGACAATCACGGCGCCATGGTGGCCGCTACGGCCCAAAGGGGTCTGCCCCCATTGCGGAATTACGGCAATTATCAAGCTGTTTCGCTGGTTGCGCACAAACACAAGACCGTAACATCGAGCCTTTACCTTCAGGGAGGCGACAAGTTGCTGATCGTGTGCGCCCCCCTTCTCCACCGGAACAGGCTGGCCGGAATACTGATCATTGGAATCGATGCCGACCAGCTGCACCAGGCAGGGGTATCCGATAACGAATTCATGTCCTTCACCTTCCCCCCCAAACCGGACGCAGGGTCATGACCATTAAACCGGAAGACACTTCCCGATGTTCCATAACCGCCGGACAGGAAGACGATGGCGGTATCGTGCTGCATGTAGCGGGCAGATTGTCACTGATGACCATGAATTCCATAACGGAGGAATTCCGATCCCTGACGAAAACATTAAACCCCTCCCGGCTTACCGTTGATCTGGGGGGAGTGGAATACCTGGACAGCGCGGGAGTCCTCCTTCTGAAGGAGATGGAACAATATGCGGAAAAACGCTCCATTCCATTCGTCTTCAGCAATGCAAGCAAGGAAGCCGGCGGCATCCTGACCCTTGTCGGCCGCTCCCTCAAGGGGACGGATTCCACGTCCGCCAGGAAAGAGGATCCCAGCCTCCTGGAACAGATCGGAGAGGCCAGCATGACCGTTATCAGGGATTTTGCAAACCTGATGACCTTTCTCGGCGATCTCCTGCTGACCCTCTTTCAGGCTCTGCGCCACCCCGCCTCCATTCGCTGGTCCGACTTCCTTTTCTACGTCAGAAGGGCCGGCCTGGACGGTCTTCCCATTGTCGCGCTGCTGAGCTTTCTTCTCGGACTGATTATCGCATTCATGTCGTCACTGCAACTGAAGCAATTCGGGGCCAACCTCTATGTCGCTTCTCTGGTGGGTTTCGGCATGGTGAGGGAACTGGGACCAATCATGACCGCGATCATCATCGCGGGACGCTCCGGATCGGCCTTTGCGGCGGAGATTGGAACGATGATGGTCAACGAGGAAGTGGACGCGCTGATTACCATGGGCTTCAACCCCACACGTTTTCTCGCCCTGCCCAAGGTCCTCGCGGCAATGTTCGTCGTCCCTCTTCTGACCCTCTATTCCGACCTTTTCGGCATCCTGGGAGGAATGGTGGTGGGGGTTCTGGGTTTCGACCTCACTGTTTATACGTATGTACAGCAGACCATAAAGAGCATCAGCATCTTCGATGTCGTATCCAGCATGATAAAGGCGGTCGTCTTTGCCATCCTGATCGCGGGAATCGGATGCCAGCGGGGTTTCTGTGTCCGGGGCGGCGCCGAGGCGGTCGGGAAATTCACGACCTCGGCGGTTGTGGCGGGCCTTTTCCTGATTATCGTCGCGGACTCTCTTTTTGCTATTATTCTCTACTATATCCGCTGAGCAACATGCCTGCTCCATTGCGGCCACAGAGCCGGAGGACTGTTTAAGTGAACGATCGGCAAGACGTCCCCATCATCGTCGTTGAAAACCTGACCGCGCGCTACGGCGAAAAACTCATTTTCCGGGATGTCAGTTTCCACGTTGAGAAAGGCGAGATACTCGTCATCCTCGGGGGGAGCGGCTGTGGAAAATCGACCCTGCTCAAGCATATGTTCGGTCTTTACAAGCCGGCTGCCGGACGGGTCCTTATAAACGGGATTGATGTGGCGGCGGGCAATGAAAAGGAGCTAGAGGCAATACGCCGGAACATCGGCGTCCTGTTCCAGTCCGGCGCCCTGTTCGGTTCCATGACCCTTGCCGAAAACGTCTCGCTGCCCCTGGAGGAATATACCGAACTGTCCAGGGAGGTCATAGACCGTATCGTGAGCATGAAACTGGCCATGGTCAGCCTCGCGGGGTTCGAGAACCTGCTCCCGTCGGAACTCTCGGGGGGGATGAAAAAACGCGCCGGCCTGGCGCGGGCCATGGCTCTCGATCCCACCGTTCTCTTCTTCGACGAACCATCAGCCGGACTCGATCCAGTCACGTCCGCTGAGCTGGATATTCTCATGAAACAGATCAACACCGGGCTTGGAACCACAATGGTTGTCGTCACCCATGAACTGGATTCCATCTTCTCCATCGCCCACCGGGTCGTCATGCTGGACAGGGACGCCAAAGGAATCATCGCCATAGGTCCCCCCCATGAGCTGAAGGCTTCATCCACCGACGTACGGGTCACAAACTTTTTCAACCGGATTCCCGCTGGAGGGGAAAACAGGGGAGCACAGACATGACGGGCAAAACCTCCAAATTCTTTATCGGACTGTTCGTATTGATTGGCATCGTCATCGGAGTGGGGCTCATCGTCTGGATCGGCGCTTCCAAGTACTTTCAGAAAGGCTCCACCTATGTCACCTTTTTCGACGAATCGGTGCAAGGCCTACAGATGGACTCCAGCGTGAAATACCGGGGCGTGGACGTGGGAAGGGTGGAAAGGATCCGCGTGGCCCCGGACTATAAACTGGTGGAGGTGGTGATGAAGGTCAAGCTGGAAGGTGACCTGCAGCAGAATACCGTGGCGCAGCTGAAAACTGCCGGGATAACAGGTATCGTCTTCATTGAACTGGACCGGAAAAAACCCGAGGATCCCGATCTTTCTCCGCATATCAGCTTTGCCGCTGAATATCCCATCATCCCCTCCCGCCCATCGGAACTCCGACAGATACTCACCGGCGTAGACGAGGTACTGCAGAGCATCAAGAAGATCGATTTCGAAGGACTTTCCAATCAGTTCAAATCCGCCGGCAAGGCCACGGAAAATCTGCTTTCCGGGAAAAAGACGAAAAACATCATGTCAAACCTGGAATCCATGTCCGCTGGCATGGACAGGGCGGTGGGCAGGATTGACGGAATAATCGCCGAGGGGAAAATAGAGGGGATACTCGCGGAGACAAGGAACTCTCTGGTGGAAGCGAAAAGCCTTCTCACCACCATTAAGACCGAGGTGCAGTCCATGAAACTGGCCGAAACCGGAGAAAAGGCCAACAAGGTGGTTGAAGGAATTGATCGGAGAAGCAGGGCCATAACAACGGAACTGCGCGTGTCCAGTGAAAACCTGCAACAGGCGTCCGATTCGCTGCAGCGTCTCCTGGACAGGCTGAACACGACTCCGTCGGACCTCATCTTCAGCGCTCCTCCAGCCGTCCGCCGCCAATGACCATCAACTGAGAGGTGACAAAATGAACCATACTTCACAAGGAGATTCCAGCAGTCTGCCGGCCAGGCTCGTTCCCGCTATCTCCGCGGCAATGGCGGTGATAGTGATCCTGTCTCTGCTGACAGGCTGCATCGGAAGGGGAAAGCCTTCTTCGGTAGTCAACCTCTATACCTTTGAATACCCCTCCCCCTCGTTCGAGGCATTGCCCCGGCTGGAACACACCATCAAAGTTGAAAGGTTTTCCGTCGCCAAGGCCTTCAATACGATGGCCATGGTCTACCGGCCCGAGCCTTTCAAGCTGGACACCTACGCCAGCAACCGCTGGATGGTCAATCCAGGCGACATGACAAGCGACTACCTGCTGCGGGACCTGCGAAACTCGAGGCTGTTCCTGGCGGTCTTTTCCCAACGGGATTACGAAGACGCGCGCTTTGTTCTGGAAGGCGGTCTGGAGGAATTCCTGGAAGTCGATGAGGGTAAAGGCCGCTCCGCCGCCCTGACCCTTTCCGTCAACCTGCTCGACCTGTCGCAGACGCAGATGCCCGAACGTCTTGTATTCCAGAAAAGGTACCGCTCTACGGAAGTGATTTCCGAGGCGGACCCGGCAGGACTGGCGCGCGCCATGAGCGGCGTCATGGCCAAGGTTTCAGCTCTGGTGATCAGGGACGTCTATGACTCGGTAAAGGACCTCCGATAAGCGGAAATGACCGTTCGGCGTTGGCATGCTCAAGATTGCGAGACCTGTCACCCATCCAGGACTTCCCTCACCTTTTTCAGCAGGCCAAGGGGATCCATGGGCTTTAAGAAGAAATTCACCCCTTTGTCAAGCACCCCCTTGTATTGAAGGACATCCAGAGGGTATCCGCTGTTGAACAGGACCCGGATGTCCGGCCGTTGTCCGCGCGCCGTTTCCGCGACCTCCCGGCCGCCTTTCAACGGCAGGACCACATCCAGGATCAAAAGGTCCAGCTCATCCTTGTATTCCACGAATAACTTCAGGGCCTCGGCGCCGTCAGCGGCCTCGATAATCCGGTAGCCGAAACCGGAGAGAAAACTGGAGGTACATCTTCGCGCCATCTCGTCATCCTCCGCCAGGAGTATGGTCTCCGCGCCCCCGAACCGTGGAATGTTCTCGTGTATCTCCATCTTATGATGCCGTTCCTTGCTGAGCGGCAGATAGATCCTGAAGGTCGTTCCCTCGCCCGGTGCGCTGTCCACGGTTATGAACCCATGGTGACCCTTTACAATTTCATATACGATTGACAAACCGAGCCCAGTCCCTTTTCCCGGCTCCTTTGTGGTGAAGAACGGCTCGAATATTCTCTTCATGGTTGACTGTTCCATGCCGGTTCCCGTATCGGACAGGGTTATGCACGCATAGGTCCCTTCCTCTCCAAAACCGTGGCTTTCAATAAAATTCCCGTCAAGCACTTTCCGGGAAGTGGATATGGAGATAAGTCCGCCGTCCGGCATGGCGTCTTTCGCATTGGTAACCAGGTTCATCAGGGCCTGTTCCATCTGGCCGCAATCCGCGGTGACATAGAGATCCTCGTCCTGGAATTCGGTAGTAATCCTTATTTCCTCTCCGATAACCCTTTCCAGGAAATCTCTCAGGCCTGTGACAAGCCTGGCAATATCAACCTGTTCCAGATTGAAAACCTTTTTTCTTCCAAATGCCAGAATCTTCTTTACCAGGTCAGCGGCGCGCTCTGAGGTTACGAGAATCTGTTCGGCGAAGTGTCTCATCTGGCTTTCTTCAGGGCAATGCATGAGAAGCAGGTTGGCGTAACCGATGAGCGCGGTAGCGATATTGTTGAAATCATGGGCAATCCCGCTGGAAAGCTGCGCAACGGCCTCCATTTTCTGCGCATGAATGAGTTGCTGCTCCAGCTTCCTGATCTCGGTTATATCCCGGCCTATCTCCAGGACACTGACAATCTCGGCGCCTTCATCCCTCACCGGAATAGCGCGGACCTCCCAGACGGCGCCTTCCCGCACAGGGAGGATGCTCTTCGCCGGTTCGCCGGTGCGCAGGCACTGGATCACCGGACAATCCTCAACCGGTCCCTTCACCCCGTGTACCAGCCTGTAACAATGGCGGTCCACCTCTGAGTCGGCATACCCTCCCAGGTTGGCAAGGGCCGCCTTGTTCGCCCAAAGGATCTGCTGGTCAGGCGATTGAAGAAGGATAGTATCCGGTATGACATCCAGCAACGCATTGAACTCCTGTGACAGACGTCTGTATTTCTTTTCGCTTTCCCTGAGTTCAACCTCCGTAAGCTTTTTCTCCGTGATATCGCGCATCACCGCCACATCCAGCCGCATCCCGTCGATGAGCGCCGGAGTCAGTCCCGCCTCCACGTCAAAAGGGATACCGTCGGAGTTGACAAAACGCCACTGGAAAGACTGGAAAAACTCCTCCATGGATTTTCTTTCTATCTCTTTCTGGATCTCCCGGGAAGAAATCCCGTCTTTCTGGAACTCCGGTGAAAACTCCAGGGGACAACGACCCAGCAGATGTTCGCGGCCATATCCGAACAGGCGCTCGGCCATGGGATTGCAATCAACAATACGGAAATCATTCAACAGCAGAATCGCGTCGTTGACGCATTCAAATATGGCGCGGAATCTTCGTTCGGAAGCGGCAAGGTTATGCTCTGTATCGATTCTTTCCCGCAAGGCCTTCTTCCTGGACATAGCGACACCTATCGCGGGGCCTATGCGAAGAGGATGCTCTTTCAGCACGTAGTCGTCCGCTCCAGCCATCATGCATTGCACCGCTGCCTTTTCGTTCTGGTCGCTGGTTGCTATTATGAAGGGAACATGAGGGAGATGTTCGTTGGCCATTTCCAGGGCATGCATCCCGTCAAAGTCCTTGGAATGACAATCTGATATGATTACGTCCGGGGCAAAGTCCCGTAGCGCGGCCAAAAAAGCGTCGCGCGACTCGACCCTCTTCGCCGTAAAGCTGAAACCTGCCTTTCCGATGGCTTGCTCCAGCAGATACGCCTCCTCGGGCCTTTCATCGTTTATCAGAATGCGTATTTCCTCCACAATAAACCCTCCTGACAGCACCGGACGCGCGGCAGCGAACGCGTTTCCGAATAAACCGTTGCGACAAGTGTATCCTACCATCATTAATTGTACAATTCGTGGGCATAAGGAAAGTTGATCCATTGCCAAATGCGTTCCATCATGCCCGAGTAATAATATCGGGCATCAGTGATTTCAAAAGTTTACAGACATGATTCCCGACCAGAAACACTTCGGGTATGACTCTACGCAAAGACAGCAGAGTTGAGCAGGTGGAGAACCGGGGAGTTCTCTGAAATTGGAATGAAAAACGGAGATTGGTTAGTGGGGGAAAAGTTCAGCGGGGGAATCCAGCATGAACGCCGGTACCGTGTTCGAAAAGAACGGAGGAGAAATGGGAAAAGGGGCCATTCGGCCCCTTTCCATTGCACTTTTCTATTCAGCGTCCTTGCTGCAACTCCGGATGGAAACTATTTTCGGATTACTTTTCTCCGCGCCATACCTCCCATGGCAGCCGCCTGTTGCTTCAGTATGACGCTCTGCCGTTCCAGATGAAACTGGAGCCACATGTCGCCGTATCCCTTCATCTTCATCTTCTTTCCTTCGCGCAGCGCCTCCAGGTTCGCGGCGGTCCTCTCGTCCCCTGGAAGCTTTTTCAGCGCCCTTTCAAGAACCAGCCTTGCCTTTTCCGTATCGCCCCCTTCGCAGGCGCAGAATGCGTAGAGATTCCACAGCAGTGATTCCTTGGGGCTCCATTGAACGGCCTTTTCAAAGGTGCTCGTCATGGCCTCCTTTTTGTTCCTTTTCATGTAGCTTACCGCCAGCATTCCCATGGAAACCCAATTCTTGGGGAATCCCTTTTCCAGGTAGGGAAAGGCATTGGAAAAATCACGCTTCATGTAATATATCATCCCGATCTGGGAGTTAATCTGCCCGGCGACGGAAAACTGCCACGGCCCGTAACGGAAGGCCTCCTTCAACGTCCGGATCGCCTTTTCGATCCGTTGCCCCTGCAGATCCTTCCCTGCCAACTCCATGATAGCGGTAACCTTTTTCATGACAAAACGCACCAGCAGCAGGTAAGAAGCTGCCAGTACAATCAGCGCCAGGGGCAGGACAATCCACAATTCAAGTCCCGCCGCGAAAAAAAGCACGGCAAACACAACAACAGCCGTGCCCACTGCAATAAGAATATTATACATCCGGTTTTGTCCTTTCAATTGCCGCGAAGCCGGCGGCAAGTCTATCCGTTGTCCTTATCCAGAGGGGTCATCTTACCCCCCTTTTCCACAAACCTGGCGACAATTATCCTCTTTCCGGGCTTCAGGCCCTTCTTTCCGGTAATATTGTTCCAGGCGGCGATTATTCTTGCAGAAACATTGAATCGCTTCGCAACCGACTTCAGGGTATCGCCCTTGCGGACAGTATAATAGCGCGTCACCTCCCTGCTCTTCAGCTCCTTGCGCTGGGACTTATTCTCGGACACGATCTTCCTGACCGGTTCTACCTTTTTTTCGCCGTCTGCCCCGGCCGCTATCGCGGCCGTCTCCGTCCGTCGGGAATCAGGTTTTACGACAATCCGCAGAACCTTCCCCTTGAGCCTCCGGGATCCTCTCAGGTTATTGATGGAAGAGATATCATCGGGGCTTACCCCGAAACGTTGCGCGATGGAATCAATGGTGTCTCCCCTAGAGGCCCGGTAACGGATTGTCACGGCCTTTTCGGCAAAGCGCTTATCTTCAGGAATCTTGGCGTATTCGCTGAGGAAAAGGGCCTTCGTCCCCTTGGGTATTTTCAGCTCGTAATCCGGATAGCCCGGAGGGGTGCACCATTTCTTCAATTCGGGGTTGAGCTGGCGGACTGCCTCAAGCGGGACCTTTATGATCTCCGCCACCAGTTCCAGATCGGTGCGCGAAGAGATGGAAACGGTGTCGAACTCTATGGGGGGAAGATAAGCCACGTCGGCGAAACCATACTTGGCCGGTTCCTTGGCGATAATAGCCGCGGCCAGGAGCTTGGGCACATAATCCTTGGTCTCGCGCTTGAGGTACGCGCCCTGGGATAACTGCCAGAAATCCCTGCTCTCGTACATGTCGATGGCCCGCAGAATCTTGTTCTCGCCCGCGTTGTAACCAGCGGCAGCAAGATACCAGTCCTTATTGAACAGACTGTACAGTTCCTTCAGATACATGGCCGCGGCGATGGTGGACTTCAGGGGATCGCGGCGCTCATCTATCCATTGGTCGATACGGAGGGAATACCTCTTTCCGGTTCCGGCGATGAACTGCCAGGGTCCGACCGCGCTTGCGTGGGATTTCGCGTGGGTGGAAAAACCGCTTTCAATCATGGCCAGATATACGAGATCTTCCGGAAGTCCCTCCTTTTTCAGAACCTCCTGCATCATCGGGAGATACCTTTCCGAGCGTGACAGCCATTTAGCGAACCAGCCCCTTCCCCTGGTCTGGAAATAATTGATGAAGTACTCAACCTTGCTGTTTACGGTAAGGGGGATGTCCGATGCGGGCAGGTCATAGTCGGGAATCCTCAGTTCCAGCTCTTCAAAACCATCGGAAACATCGCTGGAAGCAAAGGCGTCAGCGACGGGCAACTCAAGGGCGCTGGACAGGCTCCTTTCGTCCACCGGAGCTGCGTAGGCCATAGGGCCCCGCCTGCCTTTCCCGCGAGAAGGCGCCTTCTCCCCGCTGAATGAAGCCACTTGTTTCAATGTCGCCATTTCATCGGCGGATGATGACGCAGCGGCAGGAACCACCGCTGCCCCCAGCGCCAGGGCCAGACTTGTAAAAATAACAGATTTCATTATTTAATCCTTCCTCACATACTCAATCTATCCGGATACGGGGGAAGCCTTTTCAAAGGCGAAAGTATAAAAAAGAAACCATGCACTGTCAACGCAAAACGGGGAGTTAGAGAGTCCGGGAATCAAGGGGAAGAGGCAAGATGAAAGAGGCGCCAGCGGTTTTCAATCTGTTTCTTCGGGCCAGAACCGCCTCTCCATCTCTTCCAGGAGCGGCAACAGGCTTGCGCAATCATGGGCGGATATGGTTACGGCGCCGTATAACTTAACCGCCTGGCGGGCCTTGAGAAAGGCGATAGGGTCCTTCTTTTTCAGCCCGGGCATGAGATCCTTTTTATTGAAGACCAGCAGACGGGGCTTTTCCGACAGGCGCAGGTCTTCAAGGATATCCTCAACACGGCGGATCTGCTCCTCGAAGCGCGGGTTGGACCAGTCAACCAGATGAATAAGGAGATCGGCATCCTGCAGTTCCTCAAGGGTGGCCTTGAATGCTCCCATGAGAGATGAAGGAAGTGAGCGGATGAAGCCCACGGTATCGGTTACGATGACCTCTCTTTCACGGGGAAAACGGAGTCTTCGCGTTGCGGTGTCAAGGGTGGCGAACAACAGATCCTCCGTGAACACCGTGCTCTTCGTCAGGGTATTCAGGAGAGTTGATTTTCCGGCATTGGTATAGCCGACTATGGAGACAATGGGAATCCCGGCCTTGATCCGGCGTCGGCGCCGCTCGTACCGGCCGCGGGAAAGCTCTTCCAGTTCCCTCTCCAGCCTCGAAATACGCTCCCTGACGCGACGGCGATCCACCTCCAGCTTCGTCTCTCCCGGACCGCGGCCGCCGATGCCTCCCATAAGCCTCGACATCTGCACACCGCGCCCGGCCAGCCTGGGAAGAATATACTTCAGCTGCGCCAGTTCCACCTGCACCTTCCCGTCCAGACTCACCGCCCGGCGAGCAAAAATGTCCAGAATCAACTGACCACGGTCAATGACCTTCAGTTCCGTCATCTCGGAGATGGAACGGACCTGGGCGGGAGTAAGCTCCTGGTCGAAGATCAGCATGGTGGCGCCCAGTTGCAGGGCGCGGATGATAACCTCCCGCATCTTCCCTTCCCCCATGAGAAAACGGGGGCTTATGTCGCGACGGATCTGGATGAAGGCATCCAGGACCTCGACCCCGCCTGTGCGGGCAAGCTCCCGCAGCTCATCCATGGAGTCTTCGACCTCTGAGCGCGGATTACCCGACACGGATACAAGTATTGCCCGCTCCTCGGCGCCCCTGACTTCCCGCGATTCAGGAACGGATTTTTCCAGCGCGGTCTCAAGGGAGAAGATGAAATCATCCGCTTCCAGGTGAAAACGATCAAAGGGAACAGGCGGATCAACGCGATAGGGGGGCAACCCGTGGGTTGAAGGCTCCAGGCAGGCGATTTGAATGGCAAAAGAGGTCTTGCCCGGTACAAGAAGGAGGGCAGCCAGAAGATCCAGACGCAAAAGGGCAAGGTCGGTCAGGTCGTCTTCGGTTACGGGTTCCCCCTTCAGATGGGTATGGCACAGGCGAAGCCCCCTCAGGCGCTTCTTGCCAAGGGGATAGTCGGTGAGCTCAGGGATGAGGAGTCCTCTCTCATCTCCCACTATCACATACTCCACCAGACCGATACGGCTGATGAGCACACCGACCTGACGACCCGTCTCAAGCGAAAGTTGCGCCATACACGTGGCAAGTTCCCGGGTCAGCACCTCCCCGGCGGGAATCCTCCGGCGATAAAGCCGCTCCAGCGCTTTCAGTTGGCTCTGCTTCAATCCGGCCAGGTTTCCGTAAATCTGTCGGATGGTATCGTCCTTTCTTAGCCGGCGGCCCGGACGGGAGGTTGCGAGACCCGTCCGCTTCCGGAAAAACTACATGCCGATTATGTTATAGCCACTGTCCACGAAATGGATGCCGCCGGTGACCCTTCGTGAAAGGTCGCTGCACAGGAACAGAGCCGCGTTGGCCACATCAAGCTGTTCAATATTACTGCGCAGGGGGGTCTTGGCCTCCACATGGGAGGCAATCTGATGAAACCCGCCGACGCCGGAGGCCGCAAGGGTCTTCAGAGGCCCCGCTGAAATGGCGTTCACGCGTATGCCGTCCGGCCCCACGGCTTCGGCAAGATACCTGACATTTGCCTCAAGCGCCGCCTTTGCCACGCCCATCACATTATAGTTGGGAAAAACCTTTTCCGATGCGTAGTATGTCATGGCAATGACACTCCCCCCTCTGACCTTCATCAAAGGATAGGCCTCCCTGACCATGGCGACAAGTGAATAGGCGCTTATGTCCATGGCAAGGGCGAATCCCGCCCGGGATGTATTGAGAAAGGAGCCTTTCAATTCATCGCGGTTGGCAAAGGCCACGGAATGAATCAGGATGTCGATGCCGTCCCAGACCTTTCCGATCCCGGAAAACACATTCCTGATATCGTCGTCGCTGGTCACGTCACAGGGATAAACCTGATTGACGCCGATACTCTCAGCCAGGGGGAAGACCCTCTTGGCAACCGCGTCATTGGCATAGGTGAAAGCCAGCTCGGCGCCCTCTTCACTGAAGGCCCGGGCTATGGCCCATGCAATGCTCTTTTCATTGGCTATACCGAAAACTACCGCCTTTTTTCCATCGAGAAGACCCATCCTAACCCTCCAGAACTCAATCCGCATATGAAACGTGTGCGGGAATAATAGTGGAAAAACGGATCAAATGCAACCGGCGGTTCCATGCGAAAAGGCGCGCGAAGCGCCTCCCCCCCCTGAATCATGAAGGCATTACCCCTATAATATCGATAGAAGGGAAACAGAACCAGAGGCGGAATTCAGCGTCGTCAAGTCATCGTTGTCACTCATTTCCACACTCAAGAGCAAGGAAAATGCATCCGGAGAAATCCCTTGCCTTTTCCCTCCGGTATGCTATTATGCCCAATTTTTAAGCAAAACACCCATGCAAGGACAAAAAATGGTTTCAAGTCTCACCATAGGCAAACTGGTAATCTCTCCGCCCCTAATACTGGCGCCAATGGCCGGGATAACGGACCTCCCCTTTCGCTCCCTGGCCAGGGAACAGGGGGCGCCCCTGTGTTTTACCGAGATGATCAGCGCCCAGGGCCTCATACGCCAGGGGAAAAACACCCTTGCGCTGCTGCGCGGTAACGATAGAGACCGGCCGCTTGGAATTCAGCTCTTCGGCGAAGACCCGTCAGCCCTTGGAGAGGCCGCCAAAAGGGTCGAGGGGCTCTGCGACCTTATCGATATCAACATGGGATGTCCGGTCAAGAAGGTTGTCTCCAGCGGAGCCGGAAGCGCGCTTCCGCGAAATCCGGAAAAGGTAAAGGAAATCCTGAGGGAGGTAAGAAGCTCCACCAGACTGCCCCTCACTATCAAGATCCGCACCGGCTGGAGCGCCTCGGAAACATCGTTTCAACAGATTGCGCGCATTGCGGCCGAAGAGGGGTGCGACGCCATAACGCTCCATCCGCGCACACGCAGCCAGATGTTCGCGGAGCATGCCGACTGGGACAGACTGAAGGAGCTGAAACATTCATCCAGCATTCCCATAATAGGCAGCGGCGATATTTTCAGCTGCGACGATGTTGTGAACATGTTTTCCCATACCGGCTGCGACGGAGTCATGATTGCACGAGGAGCGCTTGGAAATCCCTGGATTTTCAGGGAATCGTCGCAAGCTCTGTACGGTGATTCACCGACACCGCCAACCTCGGAAGAGAGGCTCTCGGTGGTGCTGAAGCACCTTCGACTCCTTGATGAAATGTACGGGGAATATACAGCGGTTCGTGAGATGAGAAAGCATATTTCCTGGTATGTGAAGGGGATTCCCGGCGCCGCCAGGTTCCGGGCCGGCATCAATGCCATTAGTGAGATGGGTCCGTTACGGGAGATCATCGGGAAATTTTTCTCCATGGACAATGATGAGCATGCCTGAAGACCACATGAGGGATTATTTCATAAACGTCCTGGACAGCGTGGGCGATGGAGTCATCGTTCTCGACGGCAATCATTGCATCACCTTCCTGAATCCCGCCGCCGAGGAGATCACCGGCATATCGAGACGGCTTGCGGAGGGATGCCCGTTCAGCGAATTTTTCGGCAACGAGGAATTCCTGACGGAAATGGTCGCCAAAACAGCCGAAACCGGCATGAGCGTCTCGGACCACGAAAACGTCGTCCTGAAAAAGGGAAGAAACATTACCCCGGTAAACGTGACCACATCCCCGCTCCTTCTCGCGGATGGGGAACGGATTGGCATCGTCCTCGTCCTGAGGGACCTTACCAACATCAGGGAACTTGAGGAAGCAGTCAGACAGGCGGACCGCCTTTCCACCCTCGGCGCCCTCGCCGCGGGATTGGCCCATGAGATAAAAAACCCCCTGGGAGGGATCATGGGAGCGGCCCAGCTTCTGGGAAGGGAACTCCCGGATGGCAGTGAACTCCGCGACTACATCTGCATCATGCTCAAGGAAGTGGATCGGGTAAACAGAATAGTTGAAGAGCTCCTGAGCCTTACGGCGCCGCGCGGGCTTAAACTGGAGCGGGTAGATCTTCATCGGGTGCTGGGAGATCTGGTAATGCTGCAGAAAAGCGCCCTCGGAGATAATCGCGTCACCTTTCAGCAGAATTACGACCTCAGCATCCCCCCGGTTCTTGCCGATGAATCACTCCTGTCCCAGCTCTTTCTGAACCTGATCAAAAACGCGGTGGAGGCGGTGGAAAAAAACGGGCATATCAGAGTCACCACCCGCGTGGTATCCGAATACAGCATGACGCAAAAGGGAGAACGCGCTTCCCGCATGGTCGCCATTGACGTGTCAGACAACGGGCCGGGAATGGGCAAAGAACAGATGGAAAATATCTTCACCCCGTTTTTCACTACAAAGCCGAAGGGTACCGGTCTTGGCCTGGCCATCTGCCACAAGATCGTATCGGAGCATCGCGGCATGATAAAGGTCGATTCGGAACCGGGAAAAGGATCAACATTTACGGTGCTCCTTCCCCTCATTCGATGAGCGCCGGCAGCTTCGCGGCCCTGCGCCTTCTGATTTCACCCGCGATTTCAAGAACAAAGGATAACTCTTTATGTCACTCAACAGAATACTGGTAGCCGACGATGAAGAAAGCATGCGATGGGTGCTTTCCAAGGCGCTGAAAAAAAAGGGATTCAACGTGGACCTGGCCAGGGACGGAGAAGAGGCGCTGGAAATGATCCGGATGACCCCCTACGATCTGGCCATCCTGGATATCAAGATGCCCGGCCTCTCCGGCCTGGATCTGCTGGAACGCGCCCTTGAAGTAAAAAGTAACCTGCTCGTGGTTATCATGACCGCCGAAGCAAGCATGAAAAACGCCGTGGAAGCCATGAAACGCGGGGCTTACGATTATATAACCAAGCCCTTTGACCTGGATGTCATCGATGCCATCATCGAAAAGATCGACAAGGCGCGTGAAATCACCTCCCAGGTATCCCTGCTGAAGGCAGAGTTGAAAGAACGCTACCATCTGGAAAAGACCATCATCGGCAACTCTCCCGCCATGCGCGAGATCTACAAGACCATCGGCAGGATTGCGCCCAGCGACATCACCGTCCTCATCCAGGGGGAATCGGGAACCGGCAAGGAACTCATCGCCCGCGCGCTTCATTTCAACTCGAAGCGCATCGGCAAACCGTTTATCGCCATCAATTGCGCCGCCATCCCGAAAGAACTGCTGGAAAGCGAGCTCTTCGGTTTTGAAAAAGGCGCATTTACCGGTGCGGTTGAAAGAAAGCTGGGAAAATTCGAGCAGGCGAACGGTGGAACCATCTTTCTTGACGAGATCGGCGATATGCCACTGGATCTCCAGGCGAAGATACTCCGTGTCCTTCAGGAAAAGGAGATAACGAGAACCGGTGGAAGCCATAGCATTGCCGTGGACACCAGAATCGTGGCCGCGACCAATCAGGATCTGGGGGAGAGGGTAAAGGAGAAGGCCTTCCGCGAAGACCTGTACTACCGCCTGAACGTGGTCCCCATAAACCTGATCCCGCTTCGCGAGAGAAAAGAAGACATCCCTCTCTTGGTGGATTATTTCCTGAAGAGCAGTTGCGCCGAGATGCAGGTCCAGGCAAAACAATGCTCGGAAGAGGCAATGCGGCTTCTGTGCGGTTACTCCTGGCCGGGAAATGTGCGAGAACTGGAGAATACCATCAAACGCGCGGTTATCCTCTCTCCAGACCCGATCCTGTCGGCCGATGACTTCCCGGCGCTGACCAGCGCCCAGGGAAGTCCGGTCCGCGGTGAGGAACAATCCCTCGAGGCGCTGGTTGATATGAAACTCCGCTCCAGCCTCGGCAAACTGGACAAGATGGAGGCGGGCGATCTGTATGGCATGGTGCTGGAGCAGGTGGAACGCCCTTTGATCCGTTTCGTCCTGGAGAAAACCAGAGGAAACCAGGTAAAGGCAGCGGAGATCTTGGGTATAAACAGAAACACCCTGAGGAAAAAGATACAGGATCTGGGTATTGAAATCAGAAAAGACTGACGTACCGTTGCCGGGAGAAATATTCGGAAGGAGGCTTATACCATGAAAGGGTTTGAACGATTCAACCTGGATACCAGGTCCACGCTTCTGATGATTATCGATATCCAGGAGAAACTGTGCCATGCCATGGACAGTGACATTGTGGCGAAGAATATCCGCAATGTCTCAATACTGCTGGAAGCCGCCAATGAACTTGAGGTTCCCGTTCTCGCCACCGAACAGTATCCCGCGGGGTTGGGAGGGACTCTCCCCGAGTTGAAAACCAGAATAAGCTCAATGCCTCTGGAAAAGATGAGTTTCAGTTGTTGCGGGGAGCAGTCGATTATGACCGCAATAGAGGAGTCCGGCGTTCAGAGTATCGTGGTGACCGGCATGGAAACCCACATCTGCGTTCTGCAGACGGTGCTCGACCTGCTGGCTGAAGGGCTTCACGTCCATGTTGTCTCCGACGGCGTCATAAGCCGGAGGAAAAGCAACTGGCGCACCGGCCTCAATATTGCAGCCGGCGCCGGGGCGGTCATCACATCAACGGAAACCGTCCTTTTCCAGTTGCTGCGCAAAGCCGGCACCGACGAGTTCAGGAAACTCTCCAGACTGGTGCGGTGACGCCATCCTGGCGCGGCGCTATTCCCGGCTTGCCAGATAGCGCCGCAGGGCGGCAGCGGAGCCTTCTCCAAAGGCGGTGAATTCTATCCCGAATCCGTAGGGGTTATCATTTCTCCCGGCCGGAGAGTCGTTTTTCCAGCGAATTACACCCTTTGCCTGGATCACTGTTTCAGGTTCGCCAGGCAGGGAAAAGGCGACGGACACCTCCGTCCCCACATCCAGGGAATAGTCCGTTGTCACAGACAGGCCGCCCCGGCTGACATCACGCGTCATTCCGCTCATGACGACGCGATAGGCCTGGAACCGGACCCGGGTGACCAGCGGCGTCCTCTTTTCCCTCCTGTCCAGTTCGGGGATGTACCGTCGAACCGTATCCAGGTACAGCGACCTGTCAAAAGGCTTGGTCAGCAAGGCGTCGCACCCCGCGGCGCGGCAGATATCCAGGTCCTCTTTCTTTGCCGCCCCTGTCGCCATGATTACAGGCGTGTTTGAAAGTTCCGGGTTTCTCTTGATGGCGGCGCAGCATTCGGCGCCATTCAATCCGGGCATGTACAGATCCATGATTACCAGGTCCGGCCGCATACGGTTGACGACTGCCAGGGCCTCACCGCCATCCCGCGCGCAGAGGACGGAAATCATGGATCCCTTCAGGAAACCCTTCTGGATCTCCAGAAACATGCTCACATCATCGACTAGCAGTACCTGTTTCGGCATAATGCGGCAAACCTGTTCTTTGTGGTTATTTTCCCACAAGGATTCGCCTTGCGACGATATCATGATTCAGCCACACCACGGGAGCGGAGGGGGCCCACGAGTAATCGAATATCAGCCGACCAACGGAACGGAATACGGCGCGGGATAGTTCGGCGCACACAATATCTTTCTGGTCCCGGTTCATATCCAGAATACGGGTGGCGAAACCAAGCATCAGGGATGCCTGTCGGGCGCAATTATGCCTGGGCCATTCCCCGAAATTCCTGAACTCCCCATTAACTGGGTCGGACAGGTATGAATCCGCCGCGGTCAGGACATCTTCCAATGACACCCCTTCCTTGAGAAGCGTCCGGCATGCGTCCATGATATCCTCGGCCGGTCGGCCTCCACCTTCCTTTTCCAGCGCCATCAGCAAAGGATACAGGGACAGCTCCACACCCAGAAACAGGGCGCTCGAGTTTGTCTGGATCTCGGGACAGTTGAAGACAGTGACGCTGATTCCTTCCGCCCAGGCCTCGGAGGCCGCCTCTTCCAGGCGCATTTTCGCCCACCCCTGCAGGTAGGGGGTATATGACTGCCAGGTGTAGACTCCGTTGATAAGGACCTCGCAACCATGATATCCGTATGCGGTATAGGAAACCCGTCCTCCGGTTGCCCGGATTCTCTCCCGTATGCGGCTGGAAGCCGACAGCAGACAACGAAAGGTATTTGCCGTCACCTCATCGAAACTCAGCCGGCACAATTCTCCGAGCGATGATTTCCAGAACACTTCTGATGGGGTGAAACGCTCCCCCTGTCCCTTGAATACTCGGTTCATCACCGGCATTAGTATCCGGGCGCGGGGAACCCCGCCGGCCATGGTATGGGAGAAGACTACGTTTCGACCATCGGGAATAAGGGCGTCCAGTTTCTCCATGACCAGTTCAAGATTCGCCGCGAATCTTTCCCTGCCTGCCTTTACAGCCTGTTCAATGGCAGACCAATCCAGCTCCACCCCTTCCCACGCGTCCGACTTCACGCCCTTCAGATAATCCACCGGAGAATGGCCCGACTCATCCCGATCCAGATCAAAACCGGCCTCCAGGGGGATATTGACTATTTTGCCCCCGAGAAAGGCCTCTGATTCCGAGAGTTCATCCCCGTTCAAGGGCCGCAAGGCGCCGTCGGCATCCCGTCTGCCGACTGTAACACCCAGTATCGTCATGCCGGCGTTACGGGCCTGCTCAACAAGACCGTTGGCATAACCACGCCCGAAAAGCTCTCCGAACAGGACAAACACATCTCCCTCTCCGTAACCGGCGACACAGGGGAGTTCCCTCAATGGATTGAATTCAATCATCTTTATTGTCCGCCTTTCTTCTAGTCAAAGTCCGGGACCCCGGCGCCCCTGCCGAAGCAGACACCTCTTTTTGATTTTTTTATAAACTCAAGAAGATATCGCACATCTTCACTCGGCTCAAGCTCAGCCTCCGCGGCTTCCAGGTTCTCCCGCATGTTGGGACCGCCGCGGAAAAGAAGCTTGAAGGCATTTTTCAAGGCGCGAACCCTGCGGGTGTCGTAACCGTTTCGCCTCAGGCCAACGAGGTTGACGGAACGGACGGTATGGGTTTCATCCATGATGCAGAAAGGAGGCACATCCCGTGAGGTCCTGGAAAGGCCCCGCATCATGGAAAGGGTTCCGATGCGGCAAAACTGGTGGACAACACAATTTCCGGAAATGATTGCCTTGTCCTCAACCGTGACGTGTCCGGCAAGCAATGACCCTCCTGCGAGAATAATACCATTACCGATGGCGCAATTGTGGGCAACGTGGGACTGGATCATGAAATAATTTCCGTCACCAATCAACGTCCTGGTACCTTCACGGTTGCCCCGGTGTACAGTCACATATTCCCTGAAGATGTTACCGTTTCCAATTTCCAGGTAACTCTCTTCGCCTTTGTATCCGAAATCCTGGGCATCATGCCCGATGATGGCCCCGTAATGGATGACATTCTCCCGACCGATGGTAGTTCTTGGGCCTATCACGGCATTAGCCATTATGACCGTTCCACTGCCGATCCGCGAGTGATCGCCAATGATGACGTTCGGACCGATTTTCACCTGTTCTTCAATTACGGCGGACGGACTGATCCGGGCGGTTGAGTCAATCATGGATACCTCTCTTCCGGTTCCGTGTATTCGGCAAGCAACTCAGTAGTCCGAACGCACGGCATAGTTTTCAAATCTCGTAAACTCGCCGAGGAAAGTCAGATTAACGGTACCTATGGGACCATTTCTCTGCTTGCCGATGATAATCTCGGCCTTTCCCCTGACATCGGGGTTGTCCTTGTTGTAGACCTCGTCCCGGTACACGAACATAATAACGTCCGCGTCCTGTTCGATAGCGCCTGACTCGCGCAGATCGCTCATCATGGGCCTTTTATCTGTACGGCTCTCGAGCCCCCGGTTCAATTGTGAAAGGGCCACAACCGGCACGGAAAGCTCCTTTGCAAGGGCCTTCAGAGAACGGGAAATCTCCGAGATCTCCTGCTGGCGCGATTCGGGCGCCCCCCCCCCCCTCATCAACTGGAGATAGTCCACGACAATCATGCCGATGCCGTGCTCCGCCTTCAGGCGACGAGCTTTCGCCCGCATTTCCAGCACCGAGATGGCCGGGGTGTCGTCGATGAACAACTGGGCCTCGAACAGCTTTTCCGCTCCGTGAATTACCTTTTCCCACTCTCCCTCAAGGAGGTGACCGGTTCGCAAGCGGCTTGCGTCCACCCTCGCTTCCGAACAGAGAAGTCGTGTCACCAGTTGTTCCTTGCTCATCTCAAGGGAAAAAACCGCGACCGGACAGCGGGGCTCCGCATACATAGAGGCATACTGGGCGATATTAAGGGCGAAAGCGGTTTTCCCCATGGACGGCCGGCCCGCTATTATTATAAGATCACTGCGCTGAAACCCGGCCGTTTTCTCATCCAGGTCGATGAAACCGGTGGGAACACCCGTTGTATGATCCTTTTTCTCATACAGCTCGCCTATGTGCCTGATGGTATCCTTCAGGATGGCGCTGAGTTGAAAATAGGGCGTCTTCAGCCTGTTTTCAGAGATCTCGAAGATGGTCTTCTGCGCCTTGTCCAGCAACTGCTCTATCTCTGACTGCTCATCATAGCCATCGGTTACGATCTCGGTCGCGGCGCTGATGAGGTTCCGGGCAATGGCTTTTTCCTTTACTATCCTGGCGTAATAGGCAATGTTCGCGGCGGTGGGCACAAAATCCACAAGAGTGGCAAGATATGCGCCTCCCCCAACCTCCTCCAGTTCTCCCCTTTTCTTGAGAACCGTAGTCAATGTTATCAGATCGCAAGGCTCCCTGTGCTCATTGAGCTCTATCATGGCCTTCATGATCTTCCTGTGGGACTCACGATAAAAATCCTCAGGAACCAGGATATCAAGCACCCGGTTGATAGCCTCGTTTTCCAGAAGTATTCCCCCGAGGATGGACATCTCGGCCTCGACACTCTGGGGAGGTAATTTTCGCATGTTCACAACAGACATAATAACCGCCGGCAAAAAGCTTGACTTGGAAAGTTGAATACTATAACCCGCGCCCCTTAACCGGTCAACTACATTTGGCTGTCAGTTTTCTGACAAATACCGGGTGGATCCCGCATGAACAAGACCTTTAAGAAGCACTTTGCCGAAAGTGGAAACTGGGTGGAATCAAATTCTGCTTTTGGAGAGTAAATGGATATACAAAAACCTTTAGGCTAAGGAATCAAACACCATCGAAATAGTATGCCGAATCAGGATTTCTGAGAAAAAATGAATCTTTATGCAGAAGAAAGCTCCATAAGCTTGACATCATATTAATATCTGGTTATTCTTGCATCCACTAAAATATGCTGGTGGATTTTGTCCAGAATGGTCACTGCCTGTATGTTCTTCTAGTTGTATGCGCCATATGCTCTGCCATTACCAGAAGGTATTGAACACAAAAGGAGGTAACAAAATGAGAAAAATTCTCGTACCACTGCTGCTTGCTCTTCTCGCAACCTTCACCGCTTCTCCACCTCTCCAGGCTGGAGAAAGGGCGGGGGCCTTCTCCGTCTCGCCTTACATTGGCGGGTACACCTTTGACGGTACTCAGCATTTTGAGACCAAGCCGGTATACGGCTTGAGACTTGGATACGACATCACGGACAACATCGGCGTGGAAGGCGTTTTCAATTACGTCGCCACAAAGTCCACCAAAGGGTACGGCAGCAGAAACGCCATCTCCTACCGACTCGATCTTTTGTACAACTTCCAACCGCAACAGAAGCTTGTTCCCTATGTCGCCATTGGCGGCGGTGGAACCAATATCTACTCATCCACATATACCAATAACAATTTTGTAGGAACAGCCAATGTAGGTGGGGGTCTGAAATACTTCCTCACCGATTCTATTGCATTAAGGGCAGACGCACGCCAGATATTCCTTTTCAATGGAAACGAAAGCCTTGCGGCAGTTTACCCCAACACCAACAACAGTACCTGGGCCGGTTACAATGAAAAAAACAATGGTGGTCTCATGTTCAACTGGGAGTATTCGGTTGGCGTAAGCTTCCTTTTCGGCCCTCCCAAAAAACCTGCGCCGGTTGTTGAACCGCCGCCACCACCGCCACCGGCGCCGAAACCGGTTGAACCGCCGCCTCCCGCGCCGAAACCGGAACCGATTCCCGAAAAAATCTGCATGACCCTAAATGTCGAGTTCGATTTCGACAAATATGATGTAAAACCCAAGTATCATGACGTCATAGGCAAGGTTGCCGAATTCATGAAGCAGTACCCCAAGACCACAACAGTAATCGAGGGACACACGGACAACCGCGGAAAATATGAATACAACATCAAGCTCTCCGAGCGTCGCGCCACAAGTGTCAAAAACTACCTGATAGAAAAGTTCGGCATCGAAGCGGAACGCATTTCTACCAAGGGTTACGGCTACACCAAACCGATCGCGACAAACAAGACTGCGGAGGGCAGACAGAAGAATCGCCGCATTGAAGCGATGATCGACTGCATCATCTATGTAGACAAGTCTGAAACCAAATAGTGTCAATCCAGAGTTTCGCGATGTAAACCAAAAGCAAGGCGTTAAAGGCCTCGACAGACCAAATGGCTGTCGAGGCCTTTAATCAGAGGTGTGTGGCTGAAACAACTGCCGACCTTCCTCCTGACTTTCGGCAAAAAAGGGGTTCCTGATAGTAATTCAGGAACCCCTTTTTTGCCGAAAATACATAATGGATTCCGTAGAAACAAACGAAGGAAATGCCCGCCAGCCAGATGTCAGCCCTGCCATGTTACATGAGACCACACCGGTGGAACAAAAAAGCAGCCATTAAAGGCTGCTTTTTTGTATCCTCATCCAGAAAACAAGAAAGGAAGTGGGGTTATGCCTCGGACCAGACAAGCTCCGTCGCGGAGAGAGGGAAGACCGCGCGGAAATCTTGGCTGTCACCAGCTTCCACCAGTTTCCAGCATTCGGGTCTGGCAAGGATCTCCGTCACAAGCTTGTGATTCAGATCATGTCCTGATTTGTATGCCTTGACATGTCCGACAAGCGAATATCCCGCAAGAGAGAGATCCCCCACGGAGTCCATGATCTTGTGCCGGACAAATTCATCATCGTAACGGAGTCCTTCTTTGTTCAGGATTCCATCATCACCGATGACTACCGCGTTATCCAGAGAGCCTCCCCGTGCAAGACCATTCGCCTTGAGGGTCTCAACCTCCACAAGGAAACCGAAGGTCCGGGCCGGGGCATAGTCCCGCGCAAATACCTCATCGCTGAACTTCATGCTCCGGAACTGGTTGTTGACCACCGGATGGTTGAAGCGCATATCAAAAGAAATGCGGAAATACCGGGAAGGAATGATGGATATCTTCTTGTCTCCGTCCACGACGCTGATGGGTTTTTTCACCACCAGATACTTCCTGGGTCGGGAGAGGACCCGCACTCCAGCCTTGCGCAAGCCTTCGACAAAGGGAGCTGCGCTGCCATCCATTATCGGAACTTCAGGCCCATCGATATCAACATGGACATTGTCTATGCCGCAACCGCTCAAAGCGGCCATGAGGTGCTCAATTGTGGATACTATCGCCCCCGACACACCAATCGTAGTGGAAAGTCTTGTATTTACAACATTCTTAGCTATCGCCTCGATGGAAACCGAGGGACTCATGTCGATCCGGTGGAAGACAATCCCTGTTCCTGCGTCCGCGGGACGCAGTGTCATGGATACATCCTTGCCGGAGTGGAGTCCGATCCCGGAAAACACCACCTTGTTTTTAACCGTTGCTTGAAAGGCCATCAGAGGCTCCTTTATAAAAGTTTTGGACAAGCTTCTTGATGATTAAGCAACATCCGGGCCACTACGATAAATAAAGTTAAAAGCATCATGACTCAGCTAAATCAAGATGTTACAGCATGACAACCATTATTGCCATGAGCTTATTCCGCAACACTGTTGTTAAAACGCAACACCAGGTGTAGTGATTACGCCACAGTCTGTCCTGAGAAGGATTGCTTCGATTCCGGCCGGAGGCAGAATGGAAACCTTTAAAGCTCCAGGTTCATTGCCTTATGGAGCAATTTGGCGCCTTGCCGCGTAAAGGGAATGGTACAGAGGACAGCCTTACCGGGATGGAAGGAAAAGGAACCCAGAAAGCTGAAGGACTTTTTCCGCGCCTCGGTAACAGTAGAGAGAAGGATTATCTCGCCCATGTTTCGCGCGTCATCCTCACGAAAGACTATGGGCTCGACACGAACATCCCGTCTTTCAATAAAGGAAAGTGACGGCTGCCTGAGGGTGATCAGTCGTCCGGCTCGCACGAGCTGAGGTGGAGAAAGGAAGGTGCACGCGGGAACGAATAACAACGGGGGAGAATCTTCCCCATCTCCGCCCCCTGACGGCAAGGAACCGGTCAGATTGCGAAAGCCACCGCGCGAAGCCACGACGCCCTCCCTCGTGGCAACCCGAAACGGCAATATCCAGAAAGGGAGGAGCACATCGCCGCTACCCTCCGCATGACGCAGTTCACGCGGCGCCAACGATCCGCCCACAAGCTCCCAGGACCCATTGCATGAGAGGCAGACAAAGATCACGTCTTCCTCCTTCGACGGCAGGCGGCTGCCGCAATCAGGACAAAGGAGAGGAATGACCCTGATGTCACCGGTTCTATCCATGGCGGACATCCTCACTTCTTCGGGTTAGGCGGAAGAAGAAAGCGGCCAGAGACGCAGGTGAAAGGCCGTGGCTCGTATACATCCAGATCAGGAAGGCAAGAATCGCAACAGCTCCGAGAGCGCCATGCAACGTCCACGAAAAGACCACCAGAAGGATGACCAGCATCGGGACGAAAAGACGGATTTCCATGGCGCCGGGAAATCTGGCCTTGAGGATTCTGCCGTTAATGGCATCAACGACCACGGGATAGACACGCTCACCGGCTGAAAAGGAAAACTTCCATACGGGATAGGAAGTCAATGCAAGCTTCTCGGAGCAGAGCCGCACAGAGTCATGGATGCGCAGCACCCCGGCGGGACGGGAGCGGTCCCTGGCAGCGGCCAGGGCCTCGCCGCGCACCTGGTCAACCCCCTTGACCGGATCGTATACCGTCCCGCGCTTCTTCAGCAGGGCATGGTCCATTCCCCGCAAGGGAAGCACCGCGCCAGCCAGGGCAATCCCCAGGAGACCAAAGGAGGTGATATCAAACGCAGGGGAACTGAAGTCAAGCGGAGACGCCACCGTTTCGAAGAACTGCTCACGGGGCCCCCTGCGCTCGACGACCCTGGTGGTCCCGTTTTCATCGGTTACTTCCTCTTTCACCACTGTTTCCCGCTCCGTCCACTGCCAGCCTACCGCCAGGCTCTTTAGAGACCAATACGGCAGAAAGCACAGATCTCCCTTTTCAAACTTGAGTGTTTCCACGAGTTTTCCGTCAACCCCCGACGTAGCCAGGAACTTCCGGACGGCGGTGCGGGCGCGGGGGAGGTCCAGTCTCTCCTCGAGATAGAAACGGGCTATGCCCGACTCGCCGGAAACAGCCAGGGATGTTCCGCAACTGGGGCAGAGGCCGTTGCGCGCCCCTTCCCGGAAACTGAAGGGACTGCCGCACTGGGGGCAACTGATTGCCGCCGTCATTGCCCCGGTCACGAGGGGAGCTCTCTCTTGAGCATGATGCGATACACTCCGAATAAAACGGCGAAGGAAAGGAGAAATGCGCCTGCCCGCACAAGATGGCCGCGGATAAGAAGCCCTTCAACCATGAGGACGACAGTGAAAAAGGCAATCATTGCCATGTGCCGAACCATCAGGGAGGAACCGGTGGGCGCCTGATATCCAAGGGCGAAAACCCGCCCGTCGGGGCCTGAGACAATAGCGGTATAATCCTGTTCCGCCGCACGGCACGTCAGAAAATAGAGGGGTATGAAAACCAGGCTCCAGGTTCCCTTGACATCACCTTCAGGCACACGCTCAGCGGCCTCCTCCATTGAAACGGAAGGCTTCGGATAGTCATCGTCATCGGAAAGGAATACCAGGTCGCCCGCCGGCAGGGCAACAAAATCAATCTCGGCAAACGGGTGCTCCAGGGCCGGGACCAGGGTACGGCGGTCTCCATTCCTTGACAGCATCCAGAAGGGAAAGGCAAGGTAATCAACCGCGACCCGCTCCACGGGTTCGGTAAACATTCCCCTCTCCAGGTAGGCGGCCAATGCGCTCCAGGCCTGGCGATCATCCCGGACATGCCTGAAGGTATATTCCGTGACGCCCTTGCCGCCCCGCACAACAAAAGAGGATGCACAGAAGGGGCAACGGTAGAAACGGCTCTCGGTCAGGGCGTCAACGGAAGCTCCGCATTGGGGACAGGAGACCCTCATCCGCTACTCTCCCAATGATGCGCCGCATGAACCGCAGAACTTCGCCCCGGCGGCCACGTCCTTTCCGCATTTCGGGCATTCTCGGACTGAGTCCAGGCGAAGGCCGCACGACGGACAGAAAGCAGCGGCGGAAGGCGTCGCGCCATTGCATCCGGGACAGCGGCCGACCGCCCCCAGCCTGGCGCCGCAAGAGGGGCAGAAAGAGGAACCGGACGGCGCCGACGCATGGCATGACGGACATTCCAGCCCCGCAGCCGCGACACCTGCACCCGCACGGGTCTTCATTCCATCTCCCATCAGCATCCCCGGGATCATCATGCCCAGGCCCGCGCCGACGCCGATTCCCATCCCCTGGGCAGCGCCGCCGTCACCGCCGGAGGCGGCGGCCTTTTCCATGCTCTGGGCCGCCTTGAAACGGAGATATCCGTCCATATCGCCTCCCAGCGCGTTCATGGACCCCTTTTCATCGATAACCTTCTGAACCTCCGGCGGCGGAGTTATGGAGTTGATGTAAAAATCGGCCAGTTCCAGTCCATACTTGCTGAAGTCCGCCGCCAGGCGGGCCTTGACGTCAAGGGCCAGTTCATCGTACCGTCGGGGGAGATCCAGCAGTGTCTTGAGGGTCTCACCAAGGAGATCGTTCAGTCTGGCAACGGTCACATCACGCAGAAACTCCTCGATCTGAAGGACCGTGTATACCCCCTGGGTGCCGGCCAGCGTGTTGATCAACGGAAGCGGCTCCACCACCCGGAAGGTATAGTTTCCGAAGGCGCGCAACCTGACCATGCCGAACTCCGCGTCACGGAAAGCCACCGGTTCCCTGGTTCCCCAGCGCATCTCGGTAAAGGTCTTCATGTTGACGAAACAGACCTCGCATCGGAACGGCGAGGTAAAGTTCCACGGCAGGGAGAGTATCTTGGTCAGGATGGGAAGATTGTTGCTGGTCAGGGTGTGCCGTCCCGGGCCGAACACATCTGCCGCCCTTCCATCACGAAAAAAGACCGCCCGCTGGCTTTCCCTCACCACCAGTTGGGCGCCGAACTTGATTTCCGCCGACCCCTCGGCGGGGACGCGGTGAACAAGCTCGGCGCCGCTCTCGTCAAACCATTCAATTACCTCGAGAAATACCGTATTCATCCTGTTTACGGCCATGAAATCCTCCTATTTTCGAATCAGCCAGAGTATGAGAGAGAGAACTACGGATACCAGGAGAGATGTGGCAAGGGGGAAGTAGAAGGTAAACCTTTCTTTCCTGACCATAATATCGCCCGGGAGCCTGCCCAGCCACGGAATCTTTCCCGAAAGGGCCAGAAGGGCGCCGATGGCGGCAATAACCAGGCCCGTAACAATGAGCATCCTGCCCATGCCGGTCATGGCGACTTGACCCGGGAAGCATTATTCTCAGGCGCGTACCGTTCCTTTTCGCTGTAAATGCATCCGCAATACTGCTGCCGGTAAAGCCCTGTCTTCTTTGATATCTCAATACCCCTGCGCCAGCCGGTCCGGTAGTCCTCGTAATGAAACACCACGCCATGCCGTTTCCCGGCCCGCTCCCCCTCCTCGCGGATCGCGTCATGGGCCTGGTATCTGCTGTAAAGGAGGGTGGTTGTGAAGGAGGAGCAGCCCAGTTCCGCCGCGGCCCTGGCCGTTTCCTCTATTCGGGACGAATAGCAGTAGCGGCAGCGCACTTCAGGGCGGTCGGCGACCGAGCCGAGAAACAGCTCCAGCAGATACTCTTCCCGGAAGACGACCGGAAGATCAACCAGTGAAGCATACTCCTTCAGGGTTTCCAGACGGCGCAGGTATTCCTGGTACGGATGGATATTGTGGTTGAAGAAGAAGCCGGTAACCTCGGCGCCCGATGCGCGCAGAACCTCCAGCGGATAAATAGCGCAGGGCGCGCAGCAGATGTGAAGCAGGATATTCATGGCAGCATAGTAAACCATTCCCTCGGGCAAAGGCAATGATGTTGTATCGCGGCGGGCGTCACCCCCCCATATCCGGAGCGGGGAATTGGCCGTTTTGGCGAGGTATGGCTTCCGGGTCAAAGGACACAACCGACCAGCCAATGATGTCCGCGCAACCGGCGCCCAGGAGTTGGGCCGGCGGTTGCTGGCCGAGAAAGCGAAGCGCGTCCAGGAGAAGCCGATGCCCTTCCTTCTCCAGATCGCAGCCTGAAGCAAGGGAAACGGCATTGTCCCTTTTGCTGAGCTTTGCCCCGCCGGGACCGGTGACCAGGGGAAGGTGATAGTAGGAAGGGGTGGCATAACCGAGAAGATGCTGAAGATGGATCTGGCGTGGCGTAGAGGTGAGGAGGTCCGCGCCGCGGACGATCTGGTTCACCCCGGAATCCGCATCATCCACCACCACGGCCAATTGATAGGCAAAGGGACCGTCGGCCCGCTTCACCACGAAGTCCCCTCCCGAATCGGCAAGATTGCGGCTGAAAAGGCCCATGACACCGTCACGGAAGGAGATGGTTCCAGGCGCCGTCCTGACCCGCAGCGCCCTCGCGGGTTTCCCTCCCGGCAGGCCATTCCTGCATGTCCCCGGATACCCCGGACCTTCATCACCGGGATGGGGAGCGGAGGCGGCGCGGGCTATCTCGGCCCGCGAACACCCGCACGCATAGGCGAAACCGTCCCGCAGCAACCCGCCCAGGGCCTGCTGATAGAGTTCCGTGCGGCGGCTCTGGTAAAGAACCTCTCCATCCCACATGAGCCCCAGAATCTCAAGGGTGCGCAGGATATCATCGGCCATTCCCGCAACCACGCGGGGGGCGTCCAGGTCCTCGATGCGGAGCAGCCAGAGGCCCCCTTCCCTCTTCGCCATCACGTAACTGGCGAGGGCCGCCACCAGAGATCCCACATGCAGCGGCCCTGTGGGAGAGGGGGCAAAACGGCCCACGGTAACGGGCTTGTCTGAATGGTTGACGGAATGCACGGAACAGCCTCCGGTCAGACCTCACGTCCGCCCCAGAACCTCTCTGGCGAGACGCATGGTGATCTTTCTCCCTTCCGACAGGGCGAAACGGTTTATCCGCTCCAGCGCGTCGCGGAGAGAAGGCACATCCCGGCGCACTATGGTGAGGAGGTAGTCCGCCACATCCTCGGGAAGGATAACCTGCCGGTCCTCGGCAAGCTTGGCCAGGATCATCCTTCGCGAATCGTCGTCGGTGATGTCCATCCGCGCCACCAGTCCCCACAGCAGCCGGGAGATTAGGTGTCCGTCCAGGTTGGGGAGGTCTTTGGGGGGGAAAAGGCCGGTCACCATGATCTTCTTTCCCTCCCCGTAGAAATCGTTGAAGAGCTGCCAGACCTCGACCCTGAGGTTTTCATTGTCGGGGATCAGATGGATATCATCCATGAGCAGGGCGGGCGCGTCATGGAAACGCTCACCCAGCAGGGACAACCTTTCGGCGGCGTAGTCTCCCTGATAGATATCGTCGATGGCCCTGAAGGAAATACATGGAGCGGGCCTCCCGGTAACGGTGGCAAGGATTTCCGCGGCCGCCGCAAGCAGATGGGTCTTGCCGCTTCCGGCGGGTCCGTAAAGATAGAGGAGATTTTCCGTCCCGTTGTCTTCAACCAGGCGCCTGGCGAAATGCCAGGCCGCGCGGTTGCCCCCGCAGACCACGAAATTATCGAATGAATAACGGGGCATGGATGGAAAATCGAACACGAGCTGCATGACTAGAAAAGAGTCCCTTGCGGTGATCCAGGGCAGGAGCGTCCGAAATGGAGATAGGCGGATCTCGTTGCGGTCCTACCACGGGGGGTACGGTTCAGGAAACCGTTCTGGATGAGATAGGGTTCATACACGTCCTCGATGGTATCGCTCTCCTCGCATATGGCCGCCGCCAGGGTGTCCAGCCCCACCGGTCCGCCGGAGAATTTGTCTATGATGGTGAGCATGATGAGGCGGTCCATGGGATCAAAGCCCATCTCGTCGATCTCCAGCAGCATCAGGGCGTCGTGGGCCACCTGCCGGGTGATGATCCCGTCGGCCCTTACCTGGGCGAAATCGCGCACCCGACGCAGCAGCCTGTTGGCCACGCGGGGCGTTCCCCGGCTGCGGCGCGCCATCTCCAGGGCGCCGTCCGGTTCGATGCTGATCCCGAGGATCCGCGCGGAACGGGTTACGATGATGGACAGCTCATCCTCCGTATAGAATTCGAGACGGGAGATGACGCCGAAACGGTCCCGCAACGGCGAGGAAAGGAGACCGGCCCTCGTGGTGGCGCCCACAAGGGTGAACCTGGGGAGGTCCAGCTTGATGGTGCGGGCGCTGGGCCCCTGGCCGATGATGATGTCCAGCTGGAAATCCTCCATGGCCGGGTAGAGGATCTCCTCCACCACATGGGACAGTCGATGGATCTCGTCGATGAACAGGACGTCATGGGGCTCAAGGTTGGTAAGGATGGCCGCCAGGTCGCCCGGCCGCTCGATGACCGGACCCGAGGTGGATTTGATGTTCACCCCCATCTCCGAGGCGATGATGTTTGCCAGAGTGGTCTTGCCCAGCCCCGGAGGACCATAGAGGAGCACATGATCCAGGGATTCGCTCCTCCCCCTGGCCGCATCAATGAAGAGTTGCAGGTTTCCCTTGGCCTTTTCCTGCCCCACATACTCCGCCAGAGCCCTTGGGCGCAGGGAAGACTCGAAAAGGGAATCATCTTCGGTTGTCTGTGGCTCTATGATTCGGGTCATTGGGGGAAACCGGGTGAAAAGTGGAAAGTGAAAAGTTTACTGTTGTGTATTCAAGGATTTTGACTGATTTCTTCTTTACTTTTCACTTTTTCCTTTTTACTTTTTTCTTCCATCACTTCATCAACGCCTTCAGCGCCTGCTTCAGCGCCTCTTCCATGGATGCGTCGGGCGAAATATTCATCTCTGAGAGGGTTTTCTTCACCACCGCCTCCTTGTATCCCAGATTGACGAGGGCAGAAGCCACGTCCTCCTCAATACCCGGCGCCGGGCCGGTGGACGCGCCGGCGGCGGCCGGAGGGGCGATATCGAGCTTGAGGACCTTGTCCCTCAGCTCCAGGACCATCCTCTCAGCGGTCTTCTTCCCGATGCCCGGCACCGATGAAAGGCGCGCCAGGTCGCCGCAGGTGATGGCGGCGGCCAGTTCGTCCACCTGGACGTTGGACAGGATGTCCTTCCCCATCTTCGGCCCGATTCCGGAAACGGAGATGAGGAGCTGGAAGAAACCTTTCTCCGCCGGGGTTCTGAAGCCGTAAAGGCTTATGGCATCTTCTTTCACATGGGTGTAAATGGCAAGGGATATCTGGGCCCCGGTGTCCGGCAGCTCGTAGTAGGTGGAAAAAGGTATCTGGACCCGGTAGCCGACTCCGCTCACGTCGAGGATGATATATTCGGGTGATTTATATGCGATTTTACCGGTGAGAAGGGCTATCATACCGCTCTCCCCCTTCTCGCGTTCATCCCCCTCGAGTGGGCATGACATATACCGACGGCCAAGGCGTCCGACGCGTCCTCCTGGGCCACTTCCGGCAGGTTTAGGAGCGCCTTGAGCATCTGCTGCACCTGGACCTTCGCCGCCTTGCCGTGGCCGACCACCGCCTGCTTGACCTGAAGGGCCGAGTATTCGAACACCGGGAGCCCGGCGTTTACCGCCGCGACGATTGCCGCGCCCCTGGCCTGGCCGAGTTTCAGGGCGCTCTGGACGTTCTTGGCGAAAAAGATGTTTTCCAGCGCCACTTCCTCCGGGCCATAGCGCTCGATGACCTGGGAAAGTCCCGTGTAAATCCTTTGCAGGCGAAGGGGAAAGTCCTTCGCGGAATCGGTGAAGATGGCGCCGTTGTCCACATGGATCAGGCGGTTGCCTTCCTTGACGATGATTCCGTAACCGGTGATGCGCGAACCGGGGTCGATACCGAGAATTCTCATTTACATCCCTTGGACCTAAAACCGGCAGTTGGAGGTATCCGAAGAGAGCGACTCCGGCATATTTCGTTGCTGCTCTTAGCGAAATGGAGCGGCCACAGCCGATACTGTCCGAACCCGAAGGGTGAGTTTATCGGCTGTAGCGGAATGAGCTTAGAGCAGCAGAAAGATGGCCATCGGAGCGAACGAAGGATGCCTCCAACTGCCGAATCCAGGTTGAATGCTAAAAGGGCGGGTTCAACGCCCGCCCCAGGAGTCCTACATCATCTTTTCCATCTCTTCTTCCGAGATATCGAAGTTGGCGTAGACGTTCTGCACATCGTCGTTGTCCTCCATGCGCTCCATGAGGCGCAGCATGCTCTCGGCCTGCTTTCCTTCCAGCTTCACCATGGTCTGGGGGATCATGGTGACCTCGGCGGAATCGTATTTGAAGCCCGCCTTTTCCAAGGCTTCGCGCACATCGAAAAAGACGGATGGGTCCGTTGTGACCTCAATCTGCCCGTCCTCGTCAGAGACATCATCGGCGCCCGCTTCCAGGGCCGCCTCGAACAGCTTGTCAAAATCGGCGTCTCCGGAAAAGACGATCAGGCCCTTTTTATCAAACATCCACGAGACGCAGCCCGCCTCGCCCATGTTTCCGTTGCACTTGGAAAATATGCTGCGCACATCGGAAACCGTGCGGTTGCGATTGTCGGTCATGACCTCCACCAGCACGGCCACACCGCCCGGGCCGTAGCCCTCGTAGGTGGTTTCCTCGTAGGTGACCCCTTCCAGGCCGCCGGTGCCCTTCTTGATAGCCCTCTCTATGTTGTCCTTGGGCATGTTCTCCGCTTTTGCCTTATCGATGGCGGTGCGAAGCCGTGGATTGCCGTCCGGATCTCCTCCGCCTATCTTGGCCGCCACGGTGATCTCCTTGATCAGCTTGGTAAAGATCTTGCCGCGCTTGGCGTCCGCCGCCCCCTTCTTATGCTTGATCGTGCTCCACTTATTGTGACCTGACATCTTCCCGTACTTCCTTTCATCGCGAATCTGTTGATAAATCCCGAAAACGGGAAATACTAGCATGGGAAAAAGCGGGTTGTAAAGAATGAAAATACCGGCGGGAAATGACCGGCGCAACCATGGGGAAAAGGCGATCCCGCCACACTTCCCTTGCCTGATCGCCGGTTTAAATGATACACAATAGCAACCCCGCACGCCCCCTTCCCTGCCGCGGAAAACAGCCACCGAAAGGAGTCTCCAGCATGCCTATTGCCAACAAGATTGCCGGTTTCATCGATAAATCGTCATGGATTCGCAAGATGTTCGAAGAGGGCGAACGGATGCGTGCCATTCATGGAGAGGAAAACGTCTTTGACTTCACCCTGGGAAACCCCGACGTGGAGCCTCCCCCGGAATTTCTGAAGGAGTTCCGCGAAATGGCGGAGCATCCCATACCTGGCATGCACCGCTACATGAGCAACGCCGGATATGATGAAACCCGCGGGGCCGTAGCGCAGATCCTGGCGGAAAAATCCGGACTCCAGGTGACGGGCAAACACGTAATAATGACCTGCGGCGCGGGCGGCGCCCTCAACGTAGCCCTGAAAACCATCCTCAATCCGGGTGAGGAAGTGCTCATCCTCACACCCTATTTTGTCGAGTACAAATTCTACATAGACAACCACGGCGGCGTACCCGTGGAGGTGTGGACGGACCGGAAGACCTTTCAGCTCAATCTGACGGCCATCGAGAACGCCATCACCCACAAGACCAGGGCAATCATCATCTGCTCGCCCAATAATCCCACCGGTGTTATATACCCGTCGGAAAGCCTCCAGAAACTGGGAGAACTGCTGAGACGCAAGGAAAAGGAGCACACACGCCAGATTCTCGTCATCTCCGACGAACCCTATGCCCGCATATGCTACGACGGAAAGGAAGCGTCCAACATCTTCCCCCTCGTGGACAACTCGGTCGTCGTCACCTCCCACAGCAAGGACCTCGCCCTTCCCGGCGAAAGGATCGGTTACCTGGCGGCCAATCCGCGCATGCAGAGCGTGGAGATGTTCATACAGGGCGCCATCTTCGCCAACCGTGTCCTGGGCTTCGTGAATGCCCCCGCCCTGATGCAGCGCCTGGTCGCCAGACTGCAACGCGCCTCGGTGGACATAAACCTGTATCGGGAAAAGCGCGATCTGCTGTATGGAAGCCTCACTGAAATGGGATTCAGGATGGTTAAGCCCGACGGCGCCTTCTACCTCTTCCCGGAATCCCCCATTCCCGATGACGTCAAGTTCGTGAAACTCGCGCTTCAGCGGCGCATCCTGCTGGTGCCCGGTACGGGTTTCGGCGCGCCCGGACACTTCAGAATCGCCTACTGCGTTGACAAGAACATGATCCAGCGCAGCCTGCCGGCATGGCGGGAACTGGCCAAGGACGCTGGGTTGTAGAGACTGAGAGACTGCTGAAAAGGTTAGGAAAACCAGGGGTCAAGGGGGCGAGGGATAAGAGGAACAGCGCCGCATCCCAGACCCCTTTCCCTTACCCCTGCCCCCTCACCCCTTACCTGTTTTTTATTGCATGCAATTGAACAGCCCCATACACCAGAAGCAGTCGCCGCAGGGGACCTTGTTCACAAAGCAGTCGTGGACAAACTCCTCGCTGTATATGTATTCGCACGGTACCAGGTTACAGTTGGAACAGAACGGGTAGTCATGCCGCAGAACCTCTTTGCGGAAGGAACGGAACTCCTCGTCGTTCCAGATCTCCCGGATGCCCTTTTCGGACAATCTGCCGAAGACCCTGGCGTTCACGTATTTCTTCCTGCCCGCGAAATGACAACTGAACTTGTGCCACAGAAAGTAGCAGTTGTGGACCGCGCCGTCCCATGACACAAAGACGCCGCCCCGGTCCACGAAGTCACAGCGCCGTTCACCCTTGGGCAACACCTCCGGCAGAGTCAGGTCAACCCCCTTCCCTCCTGCAATCCTTCGCGCCTCGGCGAATATGCTTTCCATCTCGTTCGTCCAGCTCTCATCCCGGTCCAACAGATTCCTCATGTTGATGAATAACCCCCGATCGCGGATCTCAGCCTGCATCTCGGCCACGAAATCCACGATGCGCTGTTCCTCGGCCGTGCGCAGATAGTGCAAAATTTTGGTCTTGAAATAGTGGCGCAGGTCGATCCCCTCGGCATCGGCGCGTTCCTTCCATGGCCTGAAAAAGGCGATCGCCTCGTCCGTATTGCTGTCGTATGCGATTTTTTCCACATGATCGGCGTCATAGGGAAGGAGATGGGTGACAATGGCGAAATCAACGCCCCGTTCAGCGGCCCATGCGATGACGGACGGCAGTTCGCGGGCGTTATCCTTCATCAGCACGAACTCGATCCCCAAAGACGGGGTAGAGCTGGCGGTCCGTTCCTTTGCCTTTCGCAGGGCATTGAGCGCCCCTTCCATGGCGGTCATCTCCCCTCCCTCCCGAAGCCCGCGGAAGGTGTCGGGGCATACGGAATCCATGGAGAGGCAGATACGGTCAAGACCGGACTCCGCCAGGGACAGGGCGCGCGCCTCATCCAGCAACTGTCCGTTGCTCTGGAAACCGACGCTGCTTCCTTCCGGCATCAGACTCTTCGCCCGGCGGATGAACTCCTCCAGGCGCGGATGCAGAAGGGGCTCTCCTATGCCGTTCAGGATGAGGGACTCGGCATGGAGCAGCACGGGCGCCAGAGCCTCGAAGGTCTCCATGGAGAGATCGCCGTCCACGACCCCGCAGTCTCCGGTCTGCTTTACGCACATGGCGCAGCGCAGATTGCAGCGCGTGGTAGTCTCCACAAACAAACGCGATGGGAATTCCCTCAGGGCCGGGTGAACCCCTTCTTCGGGAACCGGAACCAATTCAAGGCGGCGCGGTTCTTTCGGTTCGCATGCGAAATAATCCAGTATCGGTCTTACGGCCTGGTTTTGTGCTGGTGTCATGGTTCGTCCCTCCCTTTTCTATAGTGATTGCAGTATAGCGTCACAAGGGAAGGCGGCGCATGATCCAGGTCAAGGAAACAATAATCAGCCCCGTCAATTTGACCATGGTCCGCCCGCAGGGTATAGTCATGTGCATGGAAACAACAAAGGAATCGGCACAACGCATATTCTCAGCGGCAGTTCAGGCGGCAAACCCCATGGACTCGGTGCGCCGCCACTGCCGCGACATCCTCTCCCTCCATCGCGCCGGCGGCTTCCGGAGGATCATATCCGTCGGGTTCGGCAAGGCCGCCGTTCCCATGGCCCTGGCCCTTGAGGAAGAGCTGGGGGAGCTCCTGGATGATGGTGTCATCATCACGAAATACGGTCATACCTCCCCTCGCCTGCCCGGACGCTGCCGCGTTTTCGAGGCCGGACACCCCACCCCCGATGAAAACGGCGTCCTCGGGACAGGAGAAATCCTCCGGCTCGTTTCGGACTCGGACGAATACACTCTGGTAATAGCGCTCATATCGGGAGGCGGTTCATCCCTGCTGGTCGCTCCGGACGCGGGAATCACCCTGGCGGCGAAACGCGAGACCACGGAGATTCTTCTCCGCGCCGGCGCCGGAATCCATGAACTGAACACCGTCAGGAAACACCTCTCCAGGGTCAAGGGAGGCCGTCTGGCCCGGTTCATCCACCCCGGCCGGACCGTTTCCCTGATCCTTTCAGATGTCATCGGCGACAACCTGGATGTCATCGCCTCCGGCCCCACCGCACCCGACACCACCTCCTTCAGCGACGCTCGGGAGGTCTTGCGCCGCTTCGCCCCGGCCACCGGCATCCCCGCGGAGGTCGAGGTCCACCTGGCCGCGGGCGCCAGGGGAGAAATTCCCGAAACCCCGGGAGAAGGAGACCCGGTTTTTGAACGGGTGACCAACAGGATCATCGGCGGCAACCAGGCGGCCCTGCTGACCGCGCGGAAGACCGCGGAAAAGCTGGGCCTCGACACGGAAATACTCGCCGCGCCCCTGGTCGGCGAGGCGGCCGACGCCGGCCGCATGCTTGCCGGTCTTGCCCGGGAGAGCTCGGCGCGGCAAAGGGAACGCCCCTTGTGCATCCTTTCCGGAGGAGAGACCACCGTCACCGTGAGGGGACAAGGCAAGGGGGGGAGAAACCAGGAACTGGCCCTCTCCTTTGCCCTGGAGATCTCCGGCATCCCCGGAATCACCCTTCTTTCCGCCGGAACCGACGGAACCGACGGCCCCACGGACGCCGCGGGCGCGATGGTGGACGGAAACACCATCAACGCGGCAACCAAGGCCGAAGCGCTCCGTTCCCTGGCGGAAAACGACTCATACACGTTTTTCAGCCGTCACGGAGGACTCTTCGTGACCGGCCCCACCGGGACAAACGTCATGGACATCCAGATCATCATTATCCGCTAATCGCCGGTTCCACGGAGGCAACATGAAACCCTTTTCCCTAGATCCACGCCTGGCCGCCGACTGCATCACGCTGGGCGAAATGCCCCTCAGCCTGCTGCTCCTGTTTGACAACTCGATTTTCCCCTGGTTTATCCTCGTGCCGCGCCGGGACGCCGTGGAGCTTTTCCAACTGGCCCGGGACGAACAGCTTGCCCTTCTGGAAGAGATCAATCTTCTTTCCCGTTTCGTCAAGCACCAGTTCGGAAGCGAAAAACTGAACGTGGCGGCCATCGGCAACATCGTCAGGCAGCTGCATATTCACGTGGTGGGAAGGAGCTCCGCCGATCCCCTCTGGCCGGGTGTGGTATGGGGATGCCCGGAAAAAACTCCCTACTCATCTTCAGACATCGTTTCCATTATAGAGGGGCTGGAAAACAGACTGCCGGAAGGAATGTTCCGGAAAAGATAGCCGCCGCTTTCACCTGCGAGAAGAGACCCGACGTGCAGCCAAGACCTTGACATTGCTGAAACGATCCATATATTTCGAATGAGAACCGGCTGAAAAGCCCTCAAGAAAGGGAAACCAGGAAAGGAGGCGCCCGCCATGGCAGACAAGGAAAGCAAAGAGCTTGCGAAAAAGGAACATCGGGAGATATTGAAACCGGACAAGGGGTTTTTCTCGCCCTTTGAAGAGATGGAAAGATGGTTCGAGGAGGCATTCCGCAGACCGTTCTTCGCGCCCTCCTGGATGCCGCGCTTCAAGTTGCCCGAAGCCGGAGTGACCTTTCCAACGGTGGATATCTTCGAGGACGGGAATGACGTTATCGTCAAGGCCGAACTTCCGGGAATGAAGAAGGAAGACATCGAAGTCAACATCGCCGACGACGTCATCACCATCCGGGGCGAAAAGAAGACCGAAGAGAAGGTTGAGAAAAAAGACTACTACAGACTTGAACGCTCATTCGGCTCCTTCAGCAGAACCCTCCGCCTGCCGGCGGAAACCCAGACCGACAAGGCAAAGGCCGCCTTCAAGGATGGGGTGCTGGAAGTGCGGATACCGAAAACCGAAGAGGAAGTCCAGAAGGTCAGGAAGATTACCGTCGAATAAACTCCGGAATATCTTATTCCGCTTTCCAGGCCGGGGAAACCCGGCCTTTTCTTTTTTTCCGGCAACGGAAACCATCCACCCGGAAGCACAATGCCACTTCCGCTACATGTGGCCGATGCCGTCGTCTCTGTCATCGCACTTCAGCTTCTTCTCCAGATAGCAGCGGGCCGCGTCCCGCCCCCCCAGGCCAAAGGCGATGGCGAAGGCCAGCACCACACCGCTGGAGAGGATGGTGAAGGCGATAAGGACCGTATCCCGTCCGATGCCAAGGTGCTCCAGGGCCATGGTGACGCTCAACACAAGGACAAGATACCGGACAAACCGGCAGACCAGGGATGACAGCCTGATCCCCGCGTTCACCGAGGCGATCAGGGCCGCCCGCGCCAGGAAATTGCTCAACAGATAGCCCACGACCAGGATCATGACCGCCACGAAAAGGTTGGGCAGATAAAGAAAGAACCGCTCAAGGAGCCTTTCCACCGCCGGGACACTCACGGTTTGCACCGCGATTACGGCGAAAACGGCCATGGTCGTACCCCCGATAATCCGGGCAATCAGCAGGGACAGGGGGTCCCTCACGCCGCTTCGTGAAAGGACCTGGTCCAACCCGGTCCGCCCGCACAGGCGGTCGATGCCGATGGCCCTGAAGATACGCGCGAAGAGCGCCTTGAGCGCTTTCCCCAGGACAAAGCCGGCCAGCAGAATCACCAGCGCGGTAAGAAACCTGGGCAGAAAGAGCAGCAGGTTATCGGCAAATCTGTCAAATGGTTCGACGAAAAGTCTGTGAAGGAATTCCATGGCAGCCTCCCTCCGCTATACCCATTTCTCCAGCAGGAGCGGTTTCATTTTTTCGAATGCGAGGCACAATTTCTCAATTCTGTCTTCCACCTCTTCGGCGGTACTGTCTCTTGTCTCCAGCACGAAGGAAGCGACCTTGCCTATATAGAGCGGTGTCAGTGATTTCAGGAGATGCTCCCGCGGCAATATTCTTGAGTGGTGGGCAAGGGCAAAGTGGTAGATAATCGAAACCCACTCCTCGTCTGGGAAATGGAACCCCTCCCCCTTGTCCCGGCAGGCCTCACGGAGAAACGCCAGTGAGGCGGGAGGAAGCGCTCCCTCCCATATCCCCGAAAGCTCCTGGACACCGAGGACGAAACGTTCCATCATCCTCTCCACATTCACCGCGATTGGCTCCAGGCCCACCGCATAGCGGAAACCGAAGGAGGGAACCTGTTCCGAGGGGCGCGCCACGGCCCATACGTCTCGCCACGTCTCCATGAGGTCGAAGGTGGCGCTTACAACCTGGTACAGCATCGCCGACAGATCCGCCCCAGGGTCCTTGGCATCGTGGATCTTGGCCCCGAGAAAGGACTGGCAGACGCGGAAATCCCCGGCCAGGGCGGTGGTGGTCATCCAGATGTCGATACCGAAACGGGCGACGTCGCTGTCCCACACGTCCTGTTGCAGATAGTGGGACGCCAGCCGGCCGGAAAAACCGAAATCACCGCCGATGGGCTGGCGCACGCTGCGCCCGTACAAGGCGCGCGTCAGGGGATAGACGATACTGTTGGTGATGGTACCGTCATACTTGTGGCGGTGATACAGGGGCGCCACGTAATCGAAACCGCCCGACCATACCGGCTTCAGGAGGAGCTCCACCCACTCCGGGGTAATGCTCCTCAGGTCCGAATCCACCACGGCGCACGCCTTCACCTTCAGCGCCCGGGCCACCTCGAAGATGGTGCGGAACGCGCTCCCTTTTCCCGGAACACCCTGGTAAAGGGTGGCGGTCTTGAAAAAGGCCGGAACCCGCGACGGAATCAGTATCTGCTGGAAATCCTCAACGGCCGATTGCTCCACCACCTCGCGCGTGCCGTCCGTGGAACCGCCGTCCGAGTTCACCAGCACGGCCGTGCAATCGGGAAAGTATTTCGCGAGCCCGGCCTGCACGGCCCTCACCACGTGGCCGATGGTCCGGGCGTTGTTGAAGCTGGGAATGCCCACCAGGATATCGGCGGCGCCCACCGTCTCCAGCCACTCCCCGACCTCTTTTCTCAGAATGATGTCACCCATACCGGAAAAACCGCCCCCCCTCGGCCGGCCTTGTACACTTCCAGAGTGCAGGCGTCAGCCCTGACTGTCTTCCTCGACGGACTGCCTTATGGTGTCCAGAATCCCCGGAACGGCCGATGTCACCCGGTCCCAGCTGGCAATGAGAGGCGGGCCCAGCGGGTCTTCGGTGATCCTGTCGGCCGCGACCCTGATCCCCTTGGTAAAAGTCTCAACGGCCTGGCTCTCGGCATGGCGATCGAAGATCAGGGAATTGACCGCCGCGTCGTCCTCATAGCGCTTCAGCATTTCCTTGGCGGTTCGCGCATAGGTTGCCAGAAGAGTGCTGAAAAATCCGGGTGAAAAGACAACGCCCTCCGATTCGAGGGTTCTGAAAATGGACTTGCAGATATCAACCGACATCTTGTGAAGCCCTTTCTCGGCATCCTCGGGAGACAAGACCTGGTGCTTGTGGTCGTAATTCTCGGAGATGTCGATCTGGCATATCCTGCACAATGCGGTATTGCGGTACACCTCCGCCAGCATCCCAACCTCCAGCCCCCAGTCAGCCGGGATGCGGGTGGTTCGCGCCATGTCCACATCCATGGAAAATTCTCCCGCCAGCGCGTAGCGGAAACTGTCCAGGTAAACCAGCAGCGGATGGTAGCCCACGATCTTCTGCAACGCCCGGATCAGCGGGGTAAACAGGAGCCTCGTCACCCGCCCGTGCATCCTGTCGGTAATGCGGCTGTAAAATCCCTTGCAGAAGGTATAGTTCAGGTTGGGGTTGGTTATGGGATAGCAGAGCCGGGCCAGCAGATCACGACTATAGGTGAGGATGTCGCAGTCGTGAAGGGCAATGGTGTGAAAATCCTGCCGGGCCAGCACATAGCCGTAGGCCAGCCAGACGCCCTTGCCCTTGCCCTGGCGCCCCACATGCAGACCGGCGTCCTCGATAGCCTGATAAACAGCGCTGAGCCGGGGGCCCTCCTGCCACATGATGGATACACGCTGGGGCAGTTCCGAGAAATAGCGGCGCGCATGCTGAAACTCCTCCGGGGAAGCCAGCGCCAGTCCCACCACGATCTCCCTGATATATTTGACTTCCCTGAGCTGGCGGACGATCCCCTTAAGGGCTTCTCCCTGGAGCTCGCTGTAGAGGCAGGGGAGTATGAGAGCAATGGGCCTTTCGTGGGAATACCAGGAAAGCTCCTCCTCTATCCTGTCAAGATTCTGCGGACCGAGTCGATGGAAGGTCGAAACCACCCCCACCTGAAAAAAATCGGACATGCAATACCTCCTGATAATTCGCCCCCCTCCCGGCGGGGCGCGGCATACAGTATACCCCATAGAGAAACAGCCGCAATCCCGTTGACCTCGGGTGAGGGAAGTGTATATTAACCACCATAGCAGGCAACATTCCGGTATTTTTGCGGTAATCCGACTTCAACCGGGGGACGTGGACATCATGAAAAAACATGCGATCATAGTTTTCAGTGACCTGGACGGCACACTGCTGGATGAAAACTACTCATTCGAGGCGGCGGAACACGCCCTGCAAACACTCGCGGCGAATGACATACCACTCATCCTCTGCTCCAGCAAGACCCGGAGCGAGATAGAGCTTTACCGGAAGCGCCTGGACAACCGGCATCCCTTCATCTCTGAAAACGGCGGCGGAATCTTCATCCCGGAAAACTATTTTCCCCACGACCCGCCAGGTGTCCGCAGCCGGCTCCGGAGGGAGGACGGTTATCTCGTCATCTCTCTGGGAACACCCTATGAACGGCTGCGGCAAGCCCTGGACAGGCTTCGCCGGGAAGGCTTCCGCGTAACCGGTTTTGGCGATCTGCCCGTTGAAGAGGTGGCCCGCCGCACTTCCCTCCCCCGGGAAGAAGCCCTTCTCTGCATGCGGCGCGACTTTGACGAACCGTTCTTTTTCGATGGAGACGCCGAAGACGAGGAAAAGCTCTCGGCTTCGGTCCGCGCCATGGGGCTGAACATGACCCGCGGGGTCTTCCGCCACATCCTGGGCGACAACGACAAGGGAAAGGCGGTGGATATCCTTGCCGGAGTCTACCGTTCCCTTTACGGCGAGATAACCACCATAGCCCTCGGCGACAGTCCCAATGACCTCCCGATGCTGAAGCGGGTCGATTACGCGGTGGCCGTGCGGCGGCCGGACGGCGGCCACCATCCCTCCCTGGACCTCCCGGGACTGGCGCGCGCGGATGGCGTCGGCCCGGAAGGATGGCGCCAATCCGTGCTTTCCCTGCTCGCGGAAAGACCCTGGATGAAGCGGAATATAGAAGACTGAGCGCCCTGCCCCCGGCGGATTAACACTGAATACCATCCAGTCCGGCCGCAACCATCTTTTCCGGATGAACTCAATGCCTATATTTTCAGCCACACACACCATGCCGCGACTGGTTCTCGCCCTTATCATCCTCCTTTCCCCATGGGCGATGGGAACTTCTCTTGCGCGGGAACCCCTGGAAATCGTCATCACGGGCGTCGAGGACAAACCGCTGGAAAACGTCCGGGCCGCCCTGACTCCTCCTGAAGGCATGGTCACCGACGGAAAGGTCAACCTGCCGTGGCTGGAACTGCTGGCCGCCGACGCGCCTGAGAAGACGCGCGAGGCCCTGGAGCCCTTTGGCTACTATGATTCGCGGGTGGAGGCAAACCTCCGGAAAACGGACGATTCATCCTACACCCTGATGGTAACCGTTTATCCCGGCGAACCGGTGGTGGTGGAAGAGGTGGATGTGCGGGTGCGCGGCGCGGGCGCCGGGGAGGAATCCATCCAGGAGCTGGTTACGGAATTCCCTCTTAAAAAGGGCGATATCCTGAACCACCCGTCATACGAAAAGGGAAAGAGCCTCCTCAAAGCGCGGGCGGTGGAGATCGGCTACCTGGACGCGGATTTTCCCATCCACGAAATACGGGTATCCCGTGGCCAACGGAACGCCCGCATATCCCTGAAGCTGGATACCGGCATCCGCTACCGCTTCGGAGACACCACCTTCAGAGGCGCGCCCACCTATCCGGACCACTTCCTGGAACGCTACCTGGACTACGAAAAAGGCGAGTTCTTCTCCCCCAGAAAACTGGGGCAGACACAGATTAACCTGGGCTCATCGGACCGCTTCAAGGGGGTAGTCGTGACGGCCAATCGGAAAAAGGCTGCCGACCAGGTCATGCCGGTGCGCGTGGAACTTTCTCCCCTGCCCAGACACAGGCTGCGGCCCGGCATTGGCTACGGCACCGACACCGGCGCACGGGGAACGGTGCGCTACAAGGACGTGAACCTGTTCCTCCGGGGCCACGAACTGAACGCGGAACTGAACATATCCCAGCGTCTCCAGGGGGCCGCAATCGCCTATACCATGCCCGGCCGGGACATTTACAGCTCCACCGGCCTCCAGCTCAACCTCCAGCGGGAAGACACCAGCACCTACACCAACAGGCTGGCCGCCCTGGAAGGGTCCTGGACCCGGAGTCTGATGCGCGGCCAGCAGTTGACCCTCTACACGAAAACACAATGGGAAGACTATACCGTCGGCTCACAGCAGTCTTCAGCCCTGCTCATCCTCCCGGGGATCCGCTTCACCATGAGGGACTTCGACGACCTCATCCGGCCGACCCGTGGCTACCGCTTCAGCCTCGAGGCGCGGGGGACCCACCAGTATCTCGGCTCATCAACCGGGGTCTTCCAGGGCATAGCGGACATCTATGCCATTATCCCCCTGCCGTGGCGTTTTTCTCTCATTGGACGGGCAAAGGGGGCCTTTTCCTTCCAGAACGAACCGCTGGCGGACCTGCCCGCCTCCCTCCGTTTCTTCGCCGGAGGCGACCGGAGCGTGCGGGGGTACTCCTTCCAGTCCCTCGGCCCCAAAGACGCGGACGGCAAGGTCATCGGCGGCAAGAACCTGCTCACGACCACCATCGAGCTTGAGCGCGCCCTCTTCGACAACTGGGGAGTCGCGGGATTCCTCGACGCGGGCAACGCCTTCGATTCCCTGAACTACATCCGCCTCTACAAGGGCGCCGGTCTCGGCATCCGCTACTATACCCCCATCGGCGCCATCCAGCTCGACCTGGCCAGGCAGATAGGAGTGGATGATCCGTCGTTCCGCGTCCATTTCAATGTGGGGTTCGAGTTATGAAAAGGGCCCTTCTCTACGGGACGCTCATTGCTCTCGCCATCCTCATCCTGGGCATAGCCGGTGGCGCCGGCTGGCTCCTGGCAACCCCGGAAGGCGGGAGGCGGCTGCTGGAAACCGCCGCGTCCATGGCCGGGGCAAGGCTGGACATCGGCCGCATGGAAGGACGCCTCCTGGACGGGCTCCGCCTGCAAGACACCACCCTGCGCGCCTCGGAGATGACCATCACCGCCGGCCTCCTCATTCTGGACTGGGATCCCCTCCCCCTCCTCATCGGCGACCTGTCCGTGGAAAAACTCCACGCCCGGCGGGTCGACATAGTGGACAACCGACCGGAGAGCAAGGAACCCACGGACCTTTCCTGGCCCGTCATATCCGGTCCCCTCGCCCGCGTCAACGGCAGGGTCGGAGACCTGGATATAACCGGATTCACATATAAAAAACCACGGGAAAAACCGTTTTCCCTCAATCGCGTCTCCTGCCGGGCGGACCTTCGGACCGGCCGCCTCGCCGTCACCAGGCTGATCATCGGCGCGCCGGAGGGAGTTGCAAGCGGCGCGGCCGGCGTCAGCTTCCGCGAACCGCGCCTGAACCTCTTCGCCACTATCAAGCCATCCTCCCCGGCCGCGGGATTTGCACGTTTCCTGGTCCACGCGGCCCTGCAACCGGGCCGGGGGGACGAGCAGGCGGCGGGCAATATCCACGCGGTGGCGGCCGGAAAGGAAAGTAAGGTGGAACTCTCTTCCGGCGCAGCTCTGTCGCGAACCTCCATATCTTTCCGGAACCTGGCCCTCAGCCAGGCCGGCCGCCAGGGGCGAATCACCGGAAAGGGGACCATTTCCTTCACCGGACCCGAACCGGAGTTCATCATCTCCCTGGGACTGGAAAAGCTGGACCTTTCCCGTGAAGCGCCCACCCTGCCGCCGCTCACCGGCACCCTCGGCCTGAAGGGATATGCCGATGACTACAAGGGTAATTTTCATCTCGCGGTAGCAGGCAAGGGGTGGCGCTCCGCGGACCTGCGGGGAAAGATATCGGGCGACAACAGTAAGGTCGACGTAACCCTGGACCACGGCGCACTGCTCAAGGGAACCGTATCAGGCGCGCTCCGCGCCGCCTGGCAGGAAGGACTCTCCCTGACAGCCTCCCTGCGCGCCAGAAAACTCGACCCTTCCCGCATCACCCCGGACTGGAAGGGAGAAGTGAACCTGGATGCGCAGGCGTCTCTAAGGAACGCCGAAGGCGCCCCCTTATCGGCAAGGCTGGAAGCAAGGTTGCTGGAAAGCCGGTTACGCGGCAGGGCGCTTTCAGGCGTCCTGGCCGCCCACGCCGCTGGAAACGACGTCATTCTCGACCGGCTTTTCCTCCAGGGCAAGGGATTCGACCTTCGCGCCGCCGGCAATCTGGCAAGCAATATCGTCGCCGATATCCGCATAGACGACATGTCCGGTCTGGTTCCCGGCGCATCGGGCGCCCTGCTGGCCAACGGAAAGATACGACGGCGTGAAGGCCGTTTCGGCGGTGATCTCGCGGGACGGGCCTCCTCCCTGAAAATGGCCGGCATTAGCGCCGGAAGCGCGAATTTCAAGGCAGCTGTAAGCGAAAGCAGGGGACAGGCCCTGGCCATGAGCCTCCAAGGCCGCGACCTGGGATACCAGGGATATTCGGTCAGGGAAGCCGGGCTGAATATCAAAGGCTCGCTGGGCCGTCATGTGATAAGCCTGGACGCCTCTTCGCCCCCGGTCACCCTTAAGACCGTCCTGGAGGGAAGCTACCGCAACTCGGGCTGGCGGGGAATGATTACGACGTTTTCCGGCAACGACGGCGCAGGCCCGTTCACCCTTGAAAGGCCCGCGGCCCTGAGGGTATCCGGCAGGGAGATTGGCGTCTCCTCCCTTGCGCTGACAGGCGGCGCCGAACGCCTTGAACTGGATGGAAAGATTGTATTCAGGCCCCGCGACATCAATCTGTCCGCCCGCTGGCGGCAATTGAACCTGGCCCGGTTGGCCCGTTTTGAGGAAAAGGGGATGATCGAAGGCGTCACCAGCGGCGATCTCTCCGTGACCTCCCCTCCCGGAAGACGTGTCGTGATTTCCGGAAACATTGATTTAGCCGGAACAGCCGAGGCCGGGCAGCACCGCGTGGAGGTCCCCTCGGCAACCGTGCGGATAGAAACCACGGGAGGTGAGATCAGGGCCGTCCTGGAGCTGAATACCGCCAGGGACGGCAGACTGACGGCAAGCTGCGACGCGCCGCCCCCCTCATCCCTCTCGCTCCCTGAACGCATCGGCTTTCAGGCCAGCCTGGAGGGAAGCGATTTCCGGGCGATCCGTCCCTGGCTCCCGGCCGGGCTTTCCCTGGAAGGAGGCATATCTGCCAGGGCGGAAGGCGAATGGGGCCCATCGGGAGGGATACGACTGAGCGGAACGGCGAACGTCGGCAAAGGGATCATCGCCGGCCAGGGAAAACGTGGGGAACTGCGGGCCGACATCCGCTCGGCCGTCCTCACCTGGGACTGGAGCGGTCAGGCCCTGGACGGCGCCGTCAACCTGGATCTGGCGGAGACCGGCCGCCTGGAAGGGAAATTCACCCTACCGGTTCCCGCCCGTTTCCCGGCCGCCATCGAACCGGATGGTCCCGTGTCCATGACCCTCAACGGCAACGTACGGGAAAACGGCATCCTCTCGGCCCTTTTTCCCGGCATGATCCAGGAAAGCCGCGGCGAACTGGAGATCAAGGCAAGGGCAGGCGGCACCTGGCGCACTCCCAGTTACGGGGGAAAATTCCTCCTGAGCCGGGCCGGAGTCTACCTCCCCCGTGCCGGAGTGCGCTTCAGGGACGTGCAGGTTTCCACCGAGCTGATAAACGACACCATAAGCGTGCAATCCTTCTCGGCCCGTTCCGGCGAAGGCGCGCTGAACGGCAGCGCCCTGATTCGACTGAAGGAATGGAAGCTGGAAAGCTACAGCGGCAAGATCAACGGAGACCGGTTCCAGTTCATGAACCTTCCGGAACTTCAGCTCCTGGGAAGCCCCAAACTTGATTTCTCGGGGACCATGGAGGCGATAACGGTTCGCGGCGAGATGGGAATCCCGGAACTGCTGGCAAGAGACAGCCGCGCCCCGGCCCCTGTCCGGCCCAGCCGCGACGTAGTGGTCGTGGATGCGCCGGCAAAGCCCGCCCGCTCCTTCCCACTGGCGGTGGATGCCCGGGTGCGGGTGAAATTCGGCGATAAGGTATTCGTCAAGGCCGCGGGCATCGACGCGCGCCTGGGCGGTGCGGTGGATCTGACCATGCGCGGCCCGGACGATATCAGGGGCAAGGGAGAGGTGCGGGTGGAAAAGGGAAGCTTCAGGGCCTATGGCGTAAACCTGCAAATAACCAAGGGTCGCCTGGTCTTCCCCGGCGGTCCCGTCTCCCGGCCGAACCTGGATATCCTGGCGCTGCGCACCGTGGGAGAGGTCAAAGCGGGTGTAATGGTAGGCGGCACGCTCCAGAACCCGGCAATCCGCCTCTATTCGGAACCGGGCATGGCCGAAAGCGACATCATGGGCTACATCGTCCTCGGTCATCCCCTGAGCGGCGACAAGGGGCAGGCAAACGCCGTCATGGGCGCGGCCGGGCTGCTCCTTTCCGCCGGGGAATCGGCCGTGCTCAGGGAGCAGATAACCGAGCGCTTCGGAATAGACACCTTCGGCGTGGAACAGGACAAGACCGACGCCACCCGCTCCCTGGTAACGGTGGGCAAATACCTGACGCCCAATCTCTTCCTCAGTTACGGGCGTTCCCTCTTCTCTCCGGCGCAGTTGCTGCGCGCCCGCTACACCTTCTCCGAAAGATGGGAGATTGAGACCTGGACCGGGACGGAAAGCGGAGTAGATATGTTCTACAAGATAAACTTCAACTGACGGCGCCGGCTACGCCGGAGCACATATTATGTTGCCCCCATTACGCCCAGATAAGGAACGGCAACCAGACGACCGTTCCGGAGCAATACCTCCCGGAAAGGTACAAGCCGGGAGGCATAAGGGTCACCTCGAATAATCCGGGAATAATCCGGGACACTCTCCGTATTTAAACAACATAGACCGGGGATGTTCCTTGTGTATCCTGGTGCATCCAGAAAATTAAATGGCGAAAGGATTCTTGACACGCAAGTTCGTGTTATTCTAAATTGCCCCGCAAAAAGGAATGCTTATC
>CAZHVY010000007.1:0-104076 GCA_964536305.1 uncultured Geobacter sp.
AGGATTATAAACTGTTATACCATTTCAAACCACCAGTTTTGCGGATTGGGGTTAAATTGTGCAGCAAAGCGCAAGAGAGTAACTTCAGCAAAGACGAAAAACGGTACTTCGGGCACATATCTTGATGTTGCTCGAAAGATTATCAGTTTACGTATCTCCTCAGCGGCATTTTCGTCATGCGACTTCTTGCACCGAAACCCGCCAAACACATGGCTACCCTCACCGTAAGATAGCCTTGCCCAACTAATAAGACGCAAAATCCGGTTTTTCCTCAGAAAGTAGAACCGAAAACCTTTGGCCGCCTTTTCAGCGCTTGTCGCATTCTACCGGGCATCGACCTGGCCAGCAAACAGTCTCCATCTGGGTCGCAACCAGGACCGGTCGACGATTTGCCGTTCCCTAGGACTAGGCGATACTCTGGTCAATTTCATCTGGCGCGGGGAGCACTTCTTCCAAGGTCAGTTCATCAGTAAAGTCAACCAAAAGATCGTGGAGATTGTCTGAGCAAAAGCTGAAGCAATTGACTTGAAAAAGAGCTCCGCAGCCTGCTCAAAGGGCAAAGAGGGGGAGGGTACGATTGCTGGCCCCTCATAGCGGCCTGACCCCAATCTTGTCAAAGATAATAAACGTAAACCCCCTATTTTCCGACGACACCAATGATACTTGGGGTATTATAGTTCCCGAATTGTCAAACTCTGGGAGCCCCCTACGAGAGGTAGTGGAGGGGGGGGGGGACACCTAAAGGAAATTATGTGACCAAGGAGCCCATGATTTCCGCCTTCTTCTCGTCAAATTTGGAGGAGATTTCTTGAACGAGATCATGTCTTTTTCGCCCATTAGCGATAGCTCAAAGTTATTGGTCAATGCGTCCGCTATCATGCGTGACTTTTCTCTGAACATGGCAACCTTGTAGAAGACTCTTGGACAAACGTCTAAAGCACACTATTTCAAACACCAAAAAAAATGCTCTGCCATGGATTTCTCAACAATAGAACTGTTTAGCCTGTAACCGGTTACTATTTAACCAACAAAACATACATTTTTTCAATTAGCTATTATCGATTGAAGAAGTTGCCTCTCGTCCTCATTCTTTACTCCCTTTCTGAAACCAACAATCCGCCAATATACGTCATTTCCGAAAACAGCCAAAACAAGACACATAATGTTTTTCGCATTTATTTTAGCATATTGCATAGCTTTACATTTTAGCATTACTCCATTGATGTACTTTCGCGAATAGATACCATTTTTATAGTATAATGAAAATCTAAATAATTTATTTAGGTCAACTTCCCTTGACTCATCCTTAGAGCTTAAACCCCATTTTTTAAACACAGCGCCAAGCCCATCTATTCTTTTAGCAAAACTAACACTGGTCCGCTCGCCTAAATGATGGCGCATTATTGACAAGCCCTGATTCAGTCCCACCATGTCTCCATGTTGCGTCAAAGACAACCACATATCATAGTCTTGAAAGCTTTGCAGACACTCGTCAAACAATTCGGTCTTGACTATAGCTGATTTTCTCACTAACACAAGTGAGGTTGATGACGGGCACTCACCATTCAATATATCAACATGACTTAATTGACTCTTTATCGCAACAGGCTTTGTAAATAAATTTTTCTGTTCGTAGAAATCATACTGACTACAAAAACAAGCGACACAATCCGGATAACACCCCAATAAATCAATTTGAGCTTGTAATTTACTTGGCAGCCACGCATCATCATCGTCTAAAAAAGCTATATAATCACCATGGGATGCCAGTATTCCTGAATTTCTAGCCCCACATCCACCCTTCTGACGATTGTTCTTTAAATAGAAAACTTGATGCTCCTTGCAAATACAAACCACTTCACGCGATAATTCATAATTTGAATTGTCATCGACCACTATGATCTCAAACGGGGAATAGGTCTGATTAAGTACAGATAAAATAGCCTTTTTTAAATACTCATTCCTCTGGTATGTCGGAATAATTACACTGACAAGCTTGTTCATAGGCTCCTTCTCGACAAAGTAACTATACTTTTAACTACCTGTAATATCGGTATTGCCGCACATCACTGTAGTAATATTATTGAAATTAAAGCAATATTTGACTTATTAACAAATAGCCAGACCATTGCGCTCGAATTTTTCCAAAAGTAAAATATTATACTTTAGCTTATGGACATGAGCAAATGCTCAAAACTTCTTCCCACATGCTATTGGATTGCACTTTCAACATTCTTGATCTTTTATTAATCTCAGCAATTATTGTATTTCTTGTTTTATCATTTAAAATCAAATCAATTCTCTTGCACACTTCTACTTCATCCATTGACACATCCAGCAACCCGTCTCGAAAGCCATAATCCTCAAAAAGTTCTTGGTATTTGTGACTCCAACCGGTTGCCAGAGAAGGAACTCCTTGACTTAACGCACTAACTAAACCATGGTAACGACTGCTAATAGTGCCTTCACATGCTCCCAATATTCCTTTGATTCTAAGTGGATGGCTCTCTTTGATTATAGCCACCCCACCCCCTGTATCTTTCTTAATTTTATCGGCGAGCAGCAGATCATTTGCACCCTCATGAATTAAAATGAAAGGCTTCCGACCTTTTTTTATTAGATACTGTGTACACATGGTCATAAAAGGAACATATGCTTCACTTTCGCTTTTCAATGTCTTATCAATCATCCTGTAGTTAGGAACTATGCAAAACCGATTCTGGTCTTTGTTAAATGAATCAGGCAATACTCCTTCAATAAGATTCGTAAAATCAGGTGCTATTTTTATATTTTGCCTTTCTCCAACAGCCTCAGTAAGGTGTTGATAGGATATCCGATCTCTTGGAAATATTAAATCAGCATTATCTGCAACGGACTTGATAAGTTCTTTGCTTTTGTGAGATTTAAATGGTCCAAAAGCCTGAGGTAACAATATTAGTTTAGTGTTTCGCTTTCGCCAGCGCTTGCATGACTGAGCAAGCTCTCTGCTTGTATACAAACCCCACTGGTCAGTATATGCAAAACCTGACGCATCCAGCACAATATCAATATCCCGATCTAAAACGACACCATACATTTCGCGCAATCTTCTAGGAACCAAAGCAGCGAGATCGCCCCATTGCATACCGTAGCGTCGAAGCCAAGCTTTTTGTAAAAGTCCAAGTTCAGCGCGCTTTAAAAATGGAGCTGAGCCCTTATTAGTTGTAGGTGCCATCACAATTCTTGCATCAGGATAAGCCTTCTCCATCGCTTGGAGGACAGCATAGAGCATTAACTCTGCGCCTTTGTTGATAAAACCAGCGCCACGAATCTCAATTAACATTTATGAAGCTCCTAGTCTTCGCCTTATAAATTTTCACTGCCAATTTATGTTTATATTAATGCAAAGGTTATTTTTAGCATGGTTTCTCTTTTGACTTTTTTCCAACAAAAGAAATCCGACTCATTAGCAGAATCTTTAGAGATACCCAGGTCCATCAACTTGCCAAGTTGGCGATATAGTGAAATTGCCTGACATCTCAGTGCTTTGAGCCAGTTGAGAATCAGCGACCTGTGGCTGCAGGGCATCCACGCAACTTTCTCATTAGCTACAAGTCTGTTTGCCGTGCCCGAGTCACCCAGCTATAGATGAACTCTCCCGTGAAGTCTGGACGTTGATACCCTCAGAAGCGCTGGAAGTCCTTCCGAAGCAGGTTGACCTTTCGAGGCCAAGTTAAGCTTGACCAGATCGCTCAGCCCGGTCGTCTGCTACCCGGCGTTCTCCGGACGCTTCAGCAGCAGTCGGCGGACAAGCTAGAAAACATTACCCTGCCCGTTGGACTTGAACTGCCGAACTTTGACGCGCACGACCCGATCGATCACCTTGCTGAATGCCCCACGATGTAGAAGGGGTCGAGGATAATCAGCCCCCCCCCTTGGCGATGACCTTGAGATACGTGGCCCACATGTCGCTGCAACACGAACCCCATCTGGGCGCTGCGTTCTTTGCCGAACCGCCGGAGGAAACACAACTGCGTTTTCGCCTGACGCTCAGGGCTGCGGCGCAAACCCTTCTTATCCCGGCGTTAGGTTGGTAGACCAGACCCAGATACTTTTAGACCTTGATTTCATAAATGCCGAGTGCTGTCAGCCAAGGTGTAATCCGCGATGATCTTGATGGCACGCGAGAGAGTATCCCAGCTGATCGTGAAGATGGTGCGCCTCTGTCCAAGAGAGCCGCCTTGCCCAGCCAATGAAGTAAACCTGACAGGAGAAGGTCATCCGCTCCTTGCCATAACCCCAAGACAAGACCTCCACCTTGACGCCTAATGTTGGACAGTCGAGTTGTGGCATCGCATATCAGTAACTGGAATAGAACTTCAAGATCGGCTGATACTCGAACAGACGTTGCGGTTGCCGATCGTACATATTTTGCCGCTTGCCGCACACAGGGCAGACTGGACGGCTGCTTCTGTTCTGTTCGATGTCAATGACCAATGCCTCCACACCATCAACGAACTGAAGGCGGAGGCTGTATAAACAATCGACTTGAACCGCTCGACCTTGATAAGTACAGCCTTAAGCAGCATTGCACCTCTTCTGGCTGGTTTGATAGCTCTTGCAAAAAGCATCTGTTCTCCCATGAAGGACAATACTCTAATTGTCTACTCATTCACCTAGTCACTGACTCTGCGGAATAGACGGAAATAATTAGCAATTATACTTCTGATTTTGCCTCGCCACACTTTATCCAGGCCAATATAATACATGCTTACAGACGAAAATATAATGCCTGATAATACAGATATGCCTGTAAAAGCTAGGTCATTAGGCAAAAACAGATATATCGCAAATGAAGGCACAGCAGAAAGCAATGCTACTCCCAAAACGGGAACAATAACCTGATGGAAAAAAGGGCTGAGAGGGAGCCCTACTAACATTCTGACTATCAACAAACGAATGATGAACATAACAAGATTTGCGACTATAGCAACTACATAGACCGAATAAGCAGCACCTCCCATCTTCAATACGTACCATGATACAAAGAAGATTGCAATCTGGATAGATCCAAGTATCAACTCATAGGTTTTCATCTGACCTGGTGCGCGAGCAAGTGTGTATATCGGCAAACTTATGGAAGTTATTAATACCTCAACCAGCGCCAGACGAGAAAACAATGCGGCTTCAGGCGGCGGGTTTTTCAGCCATATGTGCAATATGGCATCCATCCCAAAAAACATCGGCAATGCAAAAACCCACATCAAAAAAAAAGTGAGTTTTGCTCCATTGAAAACCAACGAAAACATTTCTCTTTTGTTTCCGCAAGCATATAATTTAATAATTGGAGGATAAAGTCCTGTGTTAAAATTTGCTGAAAAGATGTTGGTTTGAGCTGTAATATTGGTGGCGATTGCTCTTGCAGCTACAATTGCAGGGCTAAACACTTGATTCAGAAGAATGGTGACCGCGTGACGCCTAAATACTGTGGAAACCTGCCCAAATAATGTCCATCCTGTAAAGCAAATGATTTCGATAAATAACTCTTTGTTCCAATAAAATTTATGAAACCGGCATTCCTTATATTTATGCATACAGGTTACAGTGTAAATAATAGCAGTAGTAACAGATACTACAAAAACAAGCATGCTGTATAATTCAAGTTTATCCCATGGCAAATACACCAAGAAGAATGCCACACTCAATTTCATTAATGCCTCAGCTATTGAGATATATGCATAGATTTTCATATCCTCATGCGCGACAATAATAGAGTTGAAAGGAATAACAACAATTGTCGCAATGAATACTAACACAGAAAAATGATACACCAAGCATGCAGAGTTAAACCTGTCAGGTGGTAAATGTAATCTTTCGCTCACAAACCACAATCCGACAGTTTCGAGTAATACCACGGCAACAAGCGCAATTATTCCATAAATTATCAAATTTACTATGAAGGTAACTTTCAAACGATCAAGATTATTTTGACCTAAAGCAAAAGAATAAAAACGTTGCGTAGCCGAGGTCATTGCGTTACCAAGAAAGGAAAAAAGCAACACCACCCCACCCACAACATTGTAAATGCCATAGTCTTCAACACCAAGAGCATTTAATACCACACGCACGGTATACAGGTTGACCAACAGAATCAGTATCTGCCTTGTATAAAGCATCAGAACGTTTTTAGCTATTTGTTTTTTATTTGTTTTCAAGGTTATAGTTCACAGAGATTTTGTTTTGTTTCAGAGTGAATAGGAGAATCCCACTGCTTGAGTTAGACTACGCAAACGAAGGAACCACCATGCAAAAAAAGCGGAAAAATTACATTGCCAAGGAGTAGGTTTTCATTCCCAAACGGCACCTTGTGGACAGAATAGGATCACTGATCTATGTGCCGAATATCAACTACAACCCATGGTTTTCTCCCGGTGGCAAAAAGATTTTTTTCGATCTCGGTCCCCTGACTTCGAAAAATCCAACGCAGCCAAGAAACAGGCCGAACAACAGCGCATCGAACAACTTGAGGCCAAACTGCAGGCTATTATGTGGTTCACCAGAAACGGACGCCATGGCAAACTCAACTATCAAACACTGCCTCTTCCGCAGAATCAGTGGGTAGAGGAAAGAGTAAAAAATAGTGTATTGCCCTACACGGAAGATAAATTTCTTTTTAACGAAAACTATCAAACCAGCCAGAGGGGGGGCAATGCTTATTAGGACTGCACTGAACAAGGTCGAGCGGTTCAAGTCTTTTGTTTATGGCTCCATTCGCCTTCGGCGGTGGGGAGACCCTGGTCATTGACATCGAACCGCGCATAAGCAGCAAGCCCGAATGTCACAAATATTTTCACTTAATAATCAAGCGTTTTATTTTACTTAGTATCTTTCTGGCCTTCGAAACTTTCTTTGGATATCTTGACAAATCATCAGGGTCAAACCGATATCTTTTATTTATATTCAAATTTGTTATTTCATCAATTTCTTCAACTGTCATTTCAAAATCAAATATATCGGCATTCTGCCGAATTCGTGCTGGGTTGGAAGATTTCGGTATTACACAAAACCCTCGCTGGACATTCCATCTCAAAATAATCTGCTGAACTGTCTTACTATACTTATTTGCCAAGCTTTCTAAAAAAGGATTCCTTATAAGCAAAGCATCCATTCTCGCCAACGGGGTATATGACATTATTTGAATACCTTGTTTTTTACAATACTCGACTGTACTCGATTGTGTAAATAACGGGTGCAGTTCTATTTGATTTACGCACGGCTTCTCATTTGCTATGTTCAGCAAAGGCTCCATATGATGCGGCATAAAATTGCAAACCCCAATCCTTTTTAAAACCCCTTCGCTTTGCAGTTGTTCCATTTCTTTCCATATTTTCAGATAACGCTTAGGATGGGGCCAATGCATCAAATATAGGTCAATGTATTCAATATTCATCCGCTTCAAGCAATTATTTACAGCTTTCCTCGCACTGTACAATTGTTCGACTGAATCAATTTTTGTAATGATCTGATACTCATTGCGATGTACAGCTAGCTCTTTAAGTGCTTCCATCAGATAGGAATCGTTTTTATAATTTGGCGAGGTATCAAAGAGAGATATCCCGTTTTCAATCGCACTTTTAATAGCCACATACATACCTGATTGACCGATTCCATATGTTCCAAGCCCAAGCTGAGGAATGCTATACCCTCCACCAAGAAAAATTCTTTCCATATCAACCTTTCCTCTCAATATTTATATCGAAAGAATCCTTCCAAGCTCTACTTCAGTGCTGCTCATTGTTATATTTATCGAGCAAAAATTTATATGTGGTCTCCGGCACGTATTGCACTATCTCTTCCCATGACTGTTCTTTCATCAACGCCCGAACCTTTGACGCACTGACAACCTGTTCACCATCAACTGTTTTTCGTGGGATTTCATGGAACTCAACACCCATCTCTGGTAAAAGAGTCCGCATATTATTGTTATATTGACAAGTTACTATATCGATAGGCTCTTCGCCAGCAAAACGAACTGTTATACCTAACTCCGGCGCAATATGCCTGCCAAAGGTATGGAGGTCTTTAGTCGCATCAAAATCAATGCTTTTCTTGTAGTCCTTCATAAAATATTCGGGGAATGTCAACGCGGATATCATGAATTCTCCGCTTGGAATTACTATGACATTTTTCAAATCATTTGTACCTTGACGGACAAGCATTATTCTGTCATTAAATTTGAAAAAGGATTTGTCTTCCTGGAGGACAAAAATATACAATCGATCTACTTTCTGGGAAGCATATTCAATCAAATAACGGTGCCCCAGGGTAAAAGGGTTGCAATTCATCACAATTGCGCCAATCTTTTTTTCATTTATATTCAGGGGGTATTCTTTCTTGATATTTTCGAGGTATTGTTCCAAATTCCGGATAAAATCTTCAGATGTCTGCCTTCCCAAATATTCAGCGATGTAATCACGGTCAAGTTGCAGCACATCAGAACTCGCTTTCCCGCACTGGTATCCTGTGTTTTCTAACATTTCATAGATAAAACGACTTGAGATCTCATAGCCTTCTGCACTCATATGACCAGGGCGGTCATAAAAACAATACCTGCTTCTTTCGTCATCATGAAAAGGTTTTGTGCAATCAAAGCAGTGGACACCCAGTTTAAGCAATTGTTCTATTTCTTTTTTCAAGGGTGCTCGTTCATAAATGACCACGATGTCAGTTTTTCCATATGTTTCTAAGTCTAATATCAGGTTGTTCAAAATCAAACTATCATCCGCTCCCCACAACCCATGATTTATAACCCTTATTTTGTATTTTGATTTTTGTTTCAGATCCCGTTGCAAAAAACTTGGCACATTATCACCGTCCTCAACCGCATATCCAAATGCCCCACATCGCCCATAAACATGGATTGTTCTCTCTTTGTCGTCAACCGCACCAACAACCACTCTTTGACCGTTGAGGATATTGATGTAGTCAGACTTAATGTCATCATGACCGAACAAACGACCCCGCTTAATCACTTGGGGAACATTCTTGAGTCCCTCCACGTACTCTTCTGAGTTTTTTTCTCTCAGTATTTCGGCAAAATGATTCACATATTTGTGATAATTCTCTGACATTTTCGGGAAATCAAGATGCTTCCTTATTCTTTCCTGAGCTAACTCAGAATAATTTTCAATATCAAGCAAATCCGGTCGCCCAAAAATATAACAAGGTATTCCTTTTTCAACCAGTAACCCAAGCGCTTGGTAGAGCAGATAAAAACGTTCTGATGTTTCGAATGCTTCTTTATATGTGATGACGTTCAATCCAAGTATTTTTAATATCTTTCTGAGATATCTGTTGTTTTCAATATAAACATGCTTTTCCTGCTTTTTACTGAATATCGCTTTCATAAACATCTGGACAACTGAGGCAAAGTACACATGCTTGCCGTAGACTTGCTTAAAGTAACTTTCGATCATCGTTTGATCGTTCATACCCTCTTCCCCCCGAACTATAGTGTGCTAATCAATAGATCTACGATATATTTAATTTTTTTAAAACGTACCTGCCAATCCCTGCGATAAATCCTCTAACATTTTCCTTTCGCCGGCACTTATTATAAGCAGCATAAAATCCTTTACTCTTCATGTTGCTGAAAAATGCTTTTCTATATTTACTATCAACAGGTGAAGTCGTAAGATGAGTACAACTTTTAATTGCATTTTCCAATTCAGTAACATCCACCATCAATTTGTGCTTTACGTCTTCCATGCACTTTACCCCTGAGCAAGAGGAACAAACAACCAGTGAAATCCCCTTATTCCTATTTGTACCCAAAAGCACACCTTGGTACTTCCAATAGTCTGCAAGTGTTATATCCGCAACACGTGGAAGCTGGGCATATCTGCATTGAGAGCATGATGGCCGGTAGTAGTAGCCTGATAAATATCCTCTGTGAATGGGGGTTTCGCTAGACAACCCCACTTCGGAAGTGCCGTCCGAGAAGCATATTCTGATACAATTTTTATTCCACCCCTTGCTCTTGTCGCGATATATTATCCTCTGTACTTTTTTATCCCTCATATGTTCCAGTTCATGTATATAAGTTTGAAAAACCTTCATTGACGGAACACCATGACACACCATTTCACAAGTTATCAGGTTTGCATATTCTTTCTTCCCAAGAAAACCATACAAGCCCGCAACCTGGCAACCAGTGCCTGTAAATAATACCATACGACCTGTCTTCAAATCTGTTTTAACATTGATATAGGTAACGCCTATATGGCTTTCTAAATATTTCGACCTGCGGAACGGCTTGCATTGCTCAAGCATTTCGGCACGCGCGTGATGCACATCAAACAGCGAAGGTTGCTCCACTCCATAAACAACACCTCCGCTATCAATAAAATGTTGAGCAAGAGCCCAAAAAACACCTCCAGATGAAACTTGCTCTAATTCTTCCTCATTCGGTAAACACGCTGCATATACCTGCAACGGCGTTTGTTTTGCATTTACTTTGTTTTGCATATGACATATCTGTATACATGCATTGCATTTGTTACATAAAGTACTGTCTATTTCTGGATATAAAAATCCATCGTCATCGTATGCCATTGACACGGCATTTTTAGAACATATCTGTGCACAGGCACCACAGCCTGTGCACATTACCTTGTCACTATACAAAATTTTTACCCCTTATTCTGAGAGACGCCCTTTTGGGGGTTGGGGTCGAACCAACCTATGTAGTGCCCATCCGATAACTGTTGCTTTGACGTTGCGGGGGCCTCCGTGGCGTGGTTCATTAACCTTCCAGAGACGCTACGCTTTAGTTGTTGTCAATTGTTCAGTCGTCCTTACTCAATTCAGGCCGCACTGCCGGCTCTGTAATGCTGGTTATATTTAATCTCAAGCGGCTCAGGCCGTTTGGTCATCTTGACCCGGGCCAAGGCCAGAAGATTACTGGAGGCTACAGAGCTCCAAGCATAGCGGCCGCATCCCTTCCAGCCTTTCCAGCTGCAACGGTCGAGACCAAAGGAGAGCTTGAGAGCGGAGGCACCCGCCTCAATACCGGCCCGGCAGTTGCGTAAAGTCTTGTACACCCAGATATTCTTGGCCATGGAGAAAACCAACACCCGCCGCTTCTTGGAAAAGACGGCATCCTTTATCCCATGCTCCCTGGTGTGGACGCGATTGTCCTTGGAGGCAAACCCTTCGTCCGCCGACACCTGACGAGGCATGCATCCATACAGCTCTTTCTGTCGTTCGAGCAGGGTCTTGTGCTGCTCACTGTTAGCCGGGTTTCCCCTGACTATTATGCAGTCGAGGAGCAGAGTGGTGGAGTCGCCGGTGAGAAAGATTTTGTGGCCGTACCCGGTCTCACGCCGACTCTTGACGATGATACTTGTGGAACTCGGATTTTAGCGCGATGCACTGGAAACAGTAGCAAGCAATTTGTTTTTCGTGTCATTTTTAATAAGCTCTAGCTTCCTGATGGACACTAATTATGGAAGATCTACTAGCTTATTTCCGAATTAAACTGCCTGCCGTTACGGCCAATAGGAAAATATATAAAACCAAGATGTTTCATCCTTTGCGGTTCATAAAGGTTACGGCCGTCAAAGATAACGGGCTCAAGCAGCAATTTACCTATCCGCTCAAAATCGGGATTGCGGTATTCGTTCCATTCTGTAATAATTACCAACGCATCGGCATCAGTCAACATCTCGTACTCGTTGACATTATATGAAATACAGTTACCAAAAACCTTTTCCGCTTCCTTCAGAGCCACCGGGTCGTGAACTCGTACATTGGCACCAGCTTCCAAGAGTTTGTTGATGATTACAATGGATGGGGCCTCGCGCATATCGTCGGTGCGTGGTTTGAAAGACAGACCCCAGATAGCGATTGTCTTGCCTTCCAATGGTTTTTTTGCATCAGGGTCGCCAAAATAATTTATGACCTTGCGGGACAGGACCTGCTTCTGGCGTTCGTTGATTTCTTCCACCGCCTTCAGCAGCAGAAAGTCGTAGTCATGTTTTTCGGCTGTCTTTACCAAGGCTTTCACATCTTTGGGAAAACAGGAACCACCATACCCAACTCCAGGAAAGAGGAAATCATAGCCAATGCGGGTATCCGACCCGATACCTTCACGGACAGCGGTCACATCTGCGCCAAGCGCCTCGCAGAGGTTTGCCACTTGGTTCATGAAGGATATCTTGGTGGCAAGCATGGCGTTGGCGGCATACTTGGTCATCTCCGCACTGCGTACATCCATCACGATGACCCGATTTGTCCTGCGCATGAACGGGGCATAGAGCTCTTTCATGATCTCAGCAGTCCGCACATCGTCGACACCTATCACGACCCGGTCTGGTTTCATAAAATCATCTATGGCGGCTCCTTCCTTCAGAAACTCCGGGTTGGAGACCACGTCGAATTCAATGGCAACATTGCGGACTGCCAGTTCTTCCCGTATGGCTTTACGCACTAGGTCAGCCGTACCGACCGGCACTGTGGACTTGTTGACGACAATCTTAAAGCTCTCCATAGCACGGCCGATTTCTCGAGCGACAGCCGTAACATGCATGAGATCGGCAGAACCGTCTTCCCCCGGCGGGGTGCCAACGGCGATAAACATGAGAAGAGAACTTTTCACCGCAGCGGACAAGTCGGTAACGAAGCGTAATCGGCCTTCTTCGGTGTTTTTTAGAATCAGTTCCTTCAATCCAGGCTCATAGATAGGGATTATGCCGTTTTTTAGACCTTCAATCTTCTCCACGTTAATATCAACACAAGTGACGGTGTTGCCGCTCTCGGCAAAGCAAGTTCCAACAACCAGGCCCACATAGCCAGTTCCTATAACACATATTTTCATATAAGACTCCAACTATAAAAAGGTACTCTCATCTAGCCCCTGCGAGCCGCATTTAATGTTGAGATTAGCCAGGTTCATTAGAAATCCGAAGAAATCTACAGAAAATCAGCACAATTAACGCTCCGATTGCGTCTATGTTCGGGCGTTTTCCAATAAAACCAACTTGGTCCGAAATTTCTTCCAAGCGAAGTTGGACAACGCCGGAAGCGAACTGCTAAGCCTAGCCCACCAGAAAGGCCAAGCATCATGAGCATGACAAAGACTTAGGAGCTCCTTGCCAAGACCGAAATTGCGCTCCAGGTTGTATCCCTGATTTTTCAGAGTATTGAAGGTTTTGACCCCTTCCAGTTTGGGGAAACTGCTCGAATATGCTCAGGGCGAGATCAGTGGGCTTCCGGTCGCATTTTACAAATTACACTGACAACTCGCCCTTCTCCTTATCCTGCAAGCTTTTGGGTTTGAGAATATATCACATTACGTCCCACAAGGCCGACAAACTCGTAGGTTTCACTTTAGCAGCCAAGTACCGACAAGACTCAGATTAACGATTCCAATCATTATTCCAATTGATAAATTATTGCAAAGTCACTAATCTCCAAACAGGCACCCCCCCGTTTTGAGCACAAATATATAGTTTATCGGTAGTGCCCTGCTCAAACCATAGAGTTCCACGAGTTGCCGCTGAACATGCAGGTTTTGCAGTAGAAGTATAAAGTCTAATTCCACCATTGACATGAAGTTTTTGAGTTGGCGCCTTAGTACCTATACCTACATTTCCATCTCCAGTAACTCTCATTTTTTCTGTTCTACCTGATCCAGCAGCTGTAGTTTCAAATACAAAAGAGGCAGGATAAGAGACATCTGTCCAATCGGATTCAGCATATGCAGAAAGACCGGCTGCATACAGCTCCGTACTTGTGCCAAGGCTACCATAATACATGAAGCCTAGACGATCATTCAAAACAGGTAAACCATTATTTTTTGTACTAGCATTATTCTTTCTTGCAACAAATCCGCCGCTATAACTAGATGTCGATGAAGTACAATGGGAAACTATACGGCTAGATGCACCAGTATTTCCTGAAACTTCGATTGGTGTTGAAGGTGCATTTGTACCAATCCCAATATATCCCGAATCCGTGACAACAAACTTATCCGTTGTTCCCGTTGAATCTTTCACTATCAACTTATTAGCAGCCATCGCCGACCATGAAGAAAGGCACACTGCTGCAAATGCCACCAACATTGACATGCTCCTACCTCTCAGTGCTTGTTTGCTCATGAAATCCTCCTTTGTTCTAAGTGTTTATTCGCTCAGAGAATTCTCGCTCGTTTTTTGCGAGCCCCCACCACCTTAAATCAGTAAGAAATAAAGTTCCTCGAAAGCACAACGGTTACAACTCCAGCGCTGTTTCCCTGCCGATTTCTTCTATTGTTGAATGCGATCAACGCTGAACCCATCGAAATGAATTTCACTTGTGTAACTCCGGATGGCCTGTATCGACTCTTTGAGATCCTGAAAATAAAGCGCATCGGTTCGTTTAAACATAGATTATCTCATTTTCGATAATCTTTCTGGCCCCTGCTTTAAACTCACTATCGATAACCAGGTCGATTATTTCTGCCAAACTCTTTTAAAAACCTAATGAGTTCCAGAGATTATGGAGTTATTTCTTAAACCAAAATAGCTTTGTCTTTCAACCCCTCGCTTCACTTGCTAGAGCTCACAGAGGACGCATGAAAATCATGAATCAGATTCGGAATCGCCTATTTGCTTTTGTGACGATCAATCATTTCTTAATCAGGGATATATCTCTGCATCCCTAAGCAATCTGCCTTGTGCGTCTTTTTTAGCCAGGATCGGCTCACCGGAGAGGGGCCAGTCTATGGAGAGGGTCGGATCATTCCAGATAATGCTCCTCTCTTGTTCCGGATACCAGTAATCCGTGGTCTTGTAGAGAAACTCGGCCACATCGGACATTACCAGAAAGCCATGGGCAAAGCCCTCGGGAACCCATTGCTGAAGTTTATTCTCGGCGGACAGGGTAACACCAACCCATTTTCCGAATGTAGGCGAACTCACTCGTAAATCAACCGCCACGTCAAAAACCTCTCCTACAGTGACCCGGACAAGCTTCCCCTGGGGATGCTGAATCTGGTAATGAAGTCCGCGGAGAACTTTTTTCGAGGAACAGGAATGGTTGTCCTGGACAAAGATCGTATTCAGTCCGGTCTTTTCAGCCCACTGCCTCTGATTGAAGCTCTCGAAAAAGAAGCCCCTTTCATCGCCAAACACCCTGGGCTCGACAATGAGGACATCAGGGATTGAGGTTGGAATTATGTTCATTCATTGCTCCGGAGGTTTTTTTATAGTGAAAAGCGAAATGCGAAAAGTGCGTGATTAGTGAAGAGTGATGGGTAAAAAGCTTCAGGATTGAGGCTGGGCGATTTACTTATCTCACTTTCTTCGCTTCTTGTATTATCTTTTTACCTTTAATTTTTAACCTTTTACTTTTCACTTTTCACTTTCTTCCCAAAATCCTTCAAAACCCTCTCGAGGTATTCGCGATAGCCGGAGTTGGGGGTTTCCGCTATAACCTTTGCAAACATGGCTTCGTCGATAAAACCCTTCAGGTACGCAATCTCTTCCAGGCACGCGATCTTCAATCCCTGGCGGGCCTCCAGCGTTCCAATGAAGTGGGAAGCTTCAAGAAGACTCGTGTGGGTGCCTGTGTCCAGCCAGGCGATGCCTCTTCCCAGCTTTTCCACCCTTAACTCACCCCGCTTCAGGTATTCAAGGTTTACATCTGTTATCTCAACCTCTCCCCGAGCTGAAGGCTTAAGGGTTCTGGTGATTTCAGTCACCTTGCCATCGTACAGGTAAAGGCCGGGAACCGCGTAGTTTGACTTGGGCATTGACGGTTTTTCCTCAAGACTAAGAACCTTTCCCGACTTGTCAAATTCTACCACGCCGTATCTTTTGGGATCATTCACAGGATAACCGAAGACCATTGCGCCGCCGGAAAAAGATTCCACAATGCGATCCAGCCCCAACTTGCCGTAAAAGATGTTGTCTCCAAGGATCAGGCAAACCGGGTCACCGGCTATGAACTCTTCGCCGACAAGGAAGGCCTGGGCGATCCCCTTTGGTTCGGGCTGCACTTTATAACGCAGGGACACACCCCAACGCCTTCCGTCCCCCAGGAGGTCCCGGAAGCGGGGTGTATCCTGGGGCGTGGATATAATCAGGACATCGCGGATACCCGCAATGAGAAGGGTGGCCAACGGATAATAAATCATAGGTTTGTCATAAACCGGCTGGAGCTGCTTGCTGACCACCAGGGTAAGTGGATACAGCCTGCTTCCGGCCCCGCCAGCCAGGACGATCCCTTTGTTTATTCCCGCCATGTTTTTACCTCTTCCGGATTATAGTTTTCCGGTTACGCGCTCGGCTGTAAAAGTTCGCCCTGTTGCACCACGCACGAAAAGAAAACAAAGAGTTCATATAATCAAATTTATTTTCATGGAACTGAAACCCAAAAAATCATTTCGCTCCCAGAGACCACAGAGAATGGAGAGGAGAATCAATCGGCAAACATGGAAACCATGGCATTGAGCTTACCGAGGTATAGGTTTAACAGAATAACAGAAAAAGCTAAAAAAGAACGCTTAATTTTGACAAAGACTCCGGTTTTGGTAATAAGCTTTTTACAATCAAAGTCGGCTGTAAGTTGAGAACAATCTCAACTTACAGCCTCCAGAACCTGATGCCCGACTCGGCAACCTCACGACGGTCAAAGATTCCTTTAATATCAACGATGACATTGCCGCTCAACAGGGGCCGGTAGGCCTCCAGGGGCATCTTCCGATACTGGTGATGCGCGACCGCGACCACAACGGCGGAAGCGGGCCTAAGCTCTTCAAGGGGGATGAGGCGCAATCCGTACTCTCGTTCCACTTCTAGCGCATCGGCAAGGGGGTCATGGACCTGAACCAGCAAACCGTAATCCTGAAGCTCCCTTATTATATCGATTACTTTGGAGTTTCTGATATCCGGGCAGTTCTCCTTGAAGGTCAGACCCAGGACCGTCACCACAGCGCCAAGGACACCGGCGCCGGACAAGATGAGCTCCCTGATGGTACGCTGAGCAATGAATCTGCCCACCCCGTCGTTGATTCGGCGGCCCGCCAGTATTACCTGGGGGATATATCCTATCTTCTCCGCCTTATGGGTAAGGTAGTACGGATCTACGCCGATACAATGACCGCCCACCAGGCCCGGCCGGAAGGGAAGAAAGTTCCATTTTGTGCCTGCAGCTTCCAGCACATCCAGGGTATCGATGCCGAGACGGTCAAAGATAAGGGCCAGTTCGTTCATGAGAGCTATGTTCAAGTCGCGCTGGGTGTTCTCAATCACCTTTGCGGCCTCGGCGGCCTTGATGCATGCGGCCCTGTGCACGCCCGCCGTAACCACGGACTCGTAGACGGAAGCGACGATCTCCAGGGTATCCGAATCTGAGCCGGACACAACCTTTTTGATCTTCGTGAATGTATGCTCCCTGTCACCGGGATTGATCCTCTCCGGGCTGTAGCCGACGGTGAAGTCCCTGCCAAAGGTGAGTCCTGAGACCCGCTCCAGCGCCGGTACGCACTCCTCCTCGGTGACGCCGGGGTATACTGTGGATTCATATACCACGATATCACCCTTCTTAAGCGCCCTGCCCACCGTCTCCGATGCCAGGAGAAGGAGAGAAAGGTCGGGCCGGTTGGCATCGTCCACTGGCGTCGGCACCGCGACGATGTGAAAGTCCGCGCTGCGGAGGTCTTCCACGGAGTCGGTAAAAAGTACATCAGCCGAGGCCAATTCGCCGGGGGAAACCTCGCCGGTGCGGTCATGTCCCGCGCAAAGCTCCCGGATTCGTTCACGGTTACGGTCAAATCCAATCACGTGGCCCGCCATGCCGAAGGCAACGGCGACCGGGAGGCCTACGTAACCGAGGCCGGTTATTGATACTTTGCGGTTCACTGTTGGAACTCCCTTTAGGTGTTATGTAGTGAAAAGTGAAAAGTGAAAAGTAAAAAGTGAAAAGTAAAAAGTTCAAAACTCATGCGTTTTATTATGTTATAGATTTTTTTAGCCCGAATAGCATTTTTGAAATTTCCGTCAACTTTATCGACAGGTCTTCGTGACAACCTTCATCCAGATATCCAAGCATACGTGACAACTCCAACTGTGTATCTAATTCACTTATTGAGCCTTGGGCAATGTTAAGAAACTGCTTGAATTCTTTTGCACCTTTTCTCGCTGCGCCTTCTGCGAGATTACTGGGAATGGACACTGCCGCCCTTCGCATTTGTGAAATCAATCCATATTCTTCAGCTCTTGGAAATGCAGAGGTGACCTTATAAACTATACCTGCCAGTTCCATGGATTTCTGCCAAACAACAAGTCTTCTGTGTGGTCGGCAATCCATCATTTCCCTTTTCACCTTTTCTTTTCACTTTTCACAAACCTTCCGCCCTTATTTCCCGCTCGGCCAAGGCCAGGTCCGCGTCTGTCATCATAGCCACCAGACCGTCAAGGTCTGTTTTTGGCGACCAAGCGAGCTTGGCGCGGGCCTTGGACGAGTCACCCAAGAGCAGGTCCACCTCGGCGGGGCGGAAATATTTGGGGTCCACCTCTATGACCACCCTTCCGGTGTTTGTGTCGACTCCTTTTTCGTTACTACCGTCGCCCCCCCACTCTATGGGCATGTCGAGACGGGTAAATACCTTTTCTGCGAATTCCCGCACGGAGCGGGTTTCTCCGGTTGCCACCACATAATCATCCGGTTCCGGTTGCTGGAGCATGAGCCACATGGCCTCCACATAGTCCCCGGCGTACCCCCAGTCGCGCCGGGCGTCCAGATTGCCCAGGTAGAGGCGGGACTGCAAACCAAGCTTGATCCTGGCGGCGGCGCGGGTAATCTTGCGCGTGACGAAGGTTTCCCCCCTGCGGGGTGATTCGTGGTTGAAGAGGATGCCATTGCAGGCGAAAATCCCGTAGCTCTCACGGTAGTTGACGGTGATGTAATAGGCGTAGGCCTTGGCGCAGGCGTATGGGGAGCGTGGGTGGAACGGGGTGGTCTCGCGCTGGGGCACTTCCAGTACCTTGCCGTAGAGTTCAGAGGAGGATGCCTGGTAGAATTTCGTCTCAAGCCCTGTCTCGCGGATTCCCTCGAGGATGCGCACCGCGCCCAGGGCGTCCACCTCCCCGGTGTATTCGGGGATGTCGAAGGAAACCTTGACATGGCTCTGGGCGCCCAGGTTGTATATCTCGTCGGGCCTCACGTCCCGCAGCACCTTGTTAAGGGAGCTGGCGTCGTTAAGGTCGCCGTAGTGGAGGAACATGCGGACGCCCGGTTCGTGGGGGTCCCGGTATATGTGGTTTATCCTGCCGGTATTGAAAGAGGAAGAACGGCGGATGATGCCGTGCACCTCGTATCCCTTGTCCAGGAGAAGTTCCGTCAGGTAGGATCCGTCCTGGCCCGTGATACCGGTGACAAGGGCCTTTTTCATGGCTTATTGCCTCTCTTTCGCATGCGGCTTTTGAAGTATTCCCACATCGGAACAAGTCTTTCCGCCAAGCGGCTCGCCCCCGACATTTCAATGATCTTACGCCAGCGCCCCTTTTCTTCTTCGGGCATCTTGTCCGCATACTCACGAACAAAGGCATAGAACACGCTGAGGAAAAAGGCCGTGAAGGTGGCGAGGATCACTATCAGGGAACGCTTCGGTTTGCTCTTTCTCTCCGGAACCTTGGCCGTCTGGATAACCTGGAAGGGGCTTACATCCTTGGCTTCATTGATCTTCGCAAGTTCGTACTGCTTGGTAAGAAGTTCAACAATGGATTCCTGTATCTTAAATTCCCTCATCAACCGGATATAAGCTTGGCCCAAGTCAGGCACCGAGCCGATGTATGGCAGTGAGCCGCCCCCTTGACCTTCCTTCCTCTCTATCTGGGCCTTGAGATTCTCGATGGATGTAGAAGCGTTTTTGACCTCCTGGCTGTTATCGGTAAACTGGCGGCGAAGGGTGGCAAGCTGCACCTCCTGAAGCGCCAACTGGGCCTGAAGCTGGGCCACTCCGCCGATGGTGGCCTTTGCCTGCTCCGGAACATCCAGCGTCTTGTTTTTGCTCTGGAATACCTTCAGGGCATCCTCGGCCCGCGACAGATCGGCCCTGGCGCTGCTGAGGCGGTGTTCCAGAAAAAGCCGGTTCTGGCCAGCACCGGTGATGTTGAGGCGTATGACTACATTGCCCAGTTCCCGAATGTAGGCGTCAGCAAGGGCAGCAGCCCACCTGGGGTCGCGATCGCTCGCGCTTATGGTTATGACGCCATCCTTCTTGCCAACCTGGGTATCGACAACGTCTTCGAGCTTTTTGTACAAATCGACCCGGTAATCCGCTTCGAACCGCTTCATGAGACCCAGCTTGTCGATAACCGGATCCTTGACCGCCTCGCTATGGAGCATAGTGACATACAGATCCTCAACCGTTTTGACACCCAGAGAACCGCCAGCAAGACTCGCCAACCCGCCCAATTGAGCCGACATCATGCTTGCAAGTCCTTTATCATCCTGAAAAGGATATATAAGTGCCTTGGATGTATAGATGTTTGGAAGCAGGAGGGAATAAATCACAGCCATGAAAGCTACGGCCATGGTAAAGCAGAGGATCATCATCTTGTGCTTAAGCACTACAAGCAGGAGGTCGAGAATATTTATTTCCTCGCCGCTTTCCTGGGACTGGAGGATGGACTCGGTGTTGACGTTGTTGGTCATACTTGCTCCGGCTCCTTTATTTCAACCCGATGAATATGGTGCCCGCGGTAAGGGCGACCTGGGAGATGATGGTGGTGATGTCTTTGATGGTCCGGAGCCAGGCGGTCCTTTCCAGTTGCTTGGGCACCACGATGGTGTCCCCCGGCTGGGGCTGCATGGAGTAGAAGCCCCCGAATGACCATTTCTTCCCCTCCGCGTCCCAATGGATGCCGAACGACGACTGCTGGCGGCTGGTAACCGAACCGTTCGCCTTGACGAGGTAAATCTCTCCTTCTTCCGCGCTTCCCGTGGCTCCGCCCGCCTGTTTCAGGTAGTATTCCAGATCCTTACCGGGCAGGTGGAGGATTGCGGTCTGGTTGTAGACCTCTCCGATTACGCTGACCGCGCCGATGGACTGAGGAATGTGCAGCGTGTCGCCGCCCATGAGCTCCAGGTCGTAAGGCGTTTCCCGGAGGGATTCAACAGGCCCTAAAACGATGTTCAGCCTCCCCTCGGCTTTGAGCTGCTTCAGCTTTTCCAGGCTCTGGCGAACCCCTTCCAGCGATGACTTCGTCGCCTTCAATTCCTCTTCGGAAGCGGCCGTTGAGGCAAGCTCCTGCATCTTGGAGGCCACGTCCTGTTCCGTGCGGGTGATGAATTCGTCCATGCGCTGCTGCTGCAACTGGCGAACCGGGGCACGGGTGAACTTGGCGCCATAGAGATACGCCTTGGGGGTATAGCCGCCAGCCCTGGCGAGAACGGAACTGAGACGCTCCCCCTTGAATATGGGGTACACGCCAGGAAACACAACCTCTCCCGTCAGGATAACGTCTCGGTCTGTCTCCTCGACCCAGTTGGGGATGCGGCGGACCTGGACCGTGTCATATGGCTCCAGCAGGATATTGTGCTCCGGGTTGCCGGAGAGGGCCTCCTTCAGGTTCACGGTGATGGGCCGGGAGGAAACCTCGGTCCCGGTAATAATGAGCCTGTTTATCTCAACGTTCTCCATAAAGGCGGTTTTTTTCACATTCCCCGCGTCGTAGATCAGATCACGCAGGCGCATGTTGTCCAGCAGCTTGTATTGACCCGGCTTCTGTACATCACCGCTGATGCGGACAACCTGTTTTTCTTCCATCTCCCAACGGTAATAGACCCGTAAGCGGTCGAACTCCTTCATTTCAACGTTGTGCAGCGGATCTCCGTTCAAGGCTTTCCCCAAATCGATAGTTAACTTTTCCGCATGAAAGTCCGGAGGGTAAAGCCTGGTAATGACCGCAACCTTGTTATAGGTTTCAGGAAGAATGTTGTCTTGGCCAATAAGGTCTTTTACCCGCATTCCTTTTTTCAGCGCATAGTCGCCCGGACGCAGGACATATCCCTCAAGCCTAACCTGGTCACGCAGGGTGGTGTCAATCTGAAAAATCCGGACCATATCGAAATTTTCAATTTTGATGGCGCCGGTAATATCAAGAAATTTCTTTGTAGAACCGTGGGGATCCACGTTGAAATCATTTACCAGCTTCTTGTCATGGGCCTTCACCCTTACAATCTGGATACGCTGCAGGTAACCTGTCGGGTTTATGCCTCCAGCCATAGCCAGCAGCTCGGTCAGGGTACTTTCATGCTTTAGCTCAAATATCGCGGGCCGGCGCACATTGCCCGCAATACCGGAAACCCGGCGCAAAACAGGAACATAGATGGTATCACCGGGCAGCAGCCGCACATCGCAGCTCTTGTCACCTTTTAAAAAGAAGTGATAAAGATCCACCTCAACGGGAGGCTTTCCCTGGCGGCGAACGGTAATATAACGCAGACTTCCGTTTTTTGTTGGGCCACCTGCCGCACTAAGCGCGTTAATGACAGTTGACAGGGAACTTACGTTGTAGCCGCCTGGATATTTGACTTCCCCTACGACAAATATCTTCATAAGCCGCAGCTTGCCCATATTAACGTTAAGTTGGAAGTCTTTCAGTTCCTTTGACAAATGTGAGCGGAATAGTTCCTGAAGACGACCGAAAGGGACGCCCAAGACTCTGACCGTGCCCCCTCTTGGCAGAAAAACCTCACCACTTCGGCTTACCTCCAGATCGTGCGAGCCGGTAACACTCCCCCACAACTGCAGATTGATCACATCACCAGGTCCTACTAGATAGTCATCGCCAACCGGGACATCAGTCTGAGGAGGAAAACCGGTAGATTCAGGTCGAAAGAAGTTGTACCCGAACTGGGTAAGCCTCGTGACAACAGGAGATTGCGTCTTACCGATTTCAGAATCGGGCTCGGAATCCGACATAGATTTTTCAATTTCGGACATGGTTTCACTATTTGTTTTATTTGCGCCATCCGCTCCTGCTTCCGCCGGTGGTGGAGATCCTTTATCTGACGTCTTTTCCACGGCTTTTTCGACAGGTTTTTCCGCGATGTTTTCCATAGGGGACGCGGATCCTTTTTCCGTAACCGGCGGCGCAAGATTCTGGGGAGCTGCGCTGGTGGGGGCTCCGGGTATGGCGACAAACCCGCCTGAACTTGACGGCGCAACAGTTGTTCCGGAGCCAGCGGATGGAGAAGCAACCGTCTCAGCATAAGAAATCGCCTGCGGAAACGCCATTGGAAAGAAAAAAGCCAGTGTACAGAAAAAGAAAACTGCTTTTCGTATCATTTTTAATCCTCAACAAAAGAAGTGATACACTAATGATCATGCCCAGAAGTAAATAATTAGAATAATTTAATTAATGTCATGAATTTTATGGCATACGGTCGAAGGCATACAAGGAGAAGACGGAATTGATGACGGAGCAAAACGAAGAAGGAACACTTTTTTCATCATTGTTGCGGCAGTAGGCCCAATGAAGGAAATCAGACAAATTTCAATATTATCAGACCAATGTTGTCAAGTTCAGAATGGTCAAAAAGGAATTTTAATTCCACAAATGTGTCTGTGTATAGCACACAATCCGATGAGAAAACAATAGGCAAAGAAATGCCATAAATTTTCATCCGGCTGGAAATCCCGACTTTTCAGCAAAATATGCGCCGACAAAGGGGCTAAAGAAACAGATTAGGCGGAACATTCGCGAAGTACCAAAAAAAATAACACGCGGTTTTCGACTTTTTCACACTATTTCAAAATCGTTGATATTTTACTGAGCCATAATCATTGAACCTTGAACCTTCTTCCGTAACTCGTTAATATTGGTGTGAATATTATTTTCTCAAGAAGAGGTTGACAATGATCATGAAAGGCTTATTTACCATAAAAGAAGCGGGACTGAGGCTTGATGAAGCAGCCGCCATCCTCTTTCCCGAACTGTCCAGAACACGAATCCGCCGTATCATTGATATGGGAGGGTGCGCCGTCAACGAGACCATGTCGCGGGTTGCCTCGCGCCAGGTCCGCGAGGGAGACCGTATCACCCTGGGGGTCATGGAGTCAGGGCGTTTTCAGGATCTGGTGTTTACCGGCAAAGACATCATCTACGAAGACGGCGACCTGCTGGCCATTGGAAAACCGGCGGGCTTCAGCTCCCAGCGGACACCATACCAGTTGAAGGGGACGGTCGAACATGCGGTCGGCGTGTATATGAAGGAAAAGGGTATAGGTGAGCCGGTTCGCATCGTGCACCGCCTGGATCGGGGGACCTCCGGGGTGATGCTCTTCCCGAAAAACCGCGCCACTGCCGCCCGCCTGTCGGCGCTCCTGAAGGGAGGCCTGGTGGAAAAACGCTACCTTGCCCTGGTGTCAGGCAAGCCGGGGTCAGGAGAGTGGGTTGTGGATCAGCCCCTCGCCAAGATCGCCCCGGCCCGCTATGGGGTGGCGACGCCGGGAAAAGAGTCCAGGACAGAATTCCGGATACTGCGGGCTGAAAGAGGGGTCGCCCTGGTGGAGGGCCGCCCGCTGACGGGAAGGACCCATCAGGTGCGGGTGCATCTGGCGTTTTCTAAACTCCCCATTGTTGGAGATTCCACCTATGGAGGGGAAAAAGCACAGCGCCTGATGCTCCACTGCCGATCCATGGCGTTCGAGGGAGGCGCAGGGAAGCTCATTCACGTCAGCGCGAATCCCGGCCCGGAGTTTCTGGAGGTCTGCCGCGCCTTCGGGCTTGAAACAGAGGATCTCCAGACGGAAAAGGAGACAGCCGACCCTACCTGGACTTGGACCTGAATCTGTACAGAAGCTTGCCGAGGATCCTGTTGACGCCATGATCGCGGGGAAGGGAAGAAATGACGGGATATCTTCTGGTCCCGAGCTTTTTCAGCTCATCATTGATGACAGGATTGTTCTCATGCAGGAGTCCGTCACGGAACACCCTGATGGCGTCCCGTTTCCTGCCCGCAAGGAGTAGTATCCTGCCCAGGTTCAGGTAGTGGGCCGAACTGCCGGGATCTTCGGAGATGGCCGACTCGCAGAGAGATTCGGCCCGTCGATAATCCCGCCTCTCCTTTGCGATGCAAAATGCCAGATGAGACTGGATCTCCGGGCTGTCAACCTGTTCATGGGCCTTCTCGAGAGACTGAAGCGCAATATCGGTCCGGCCCGATCTGAGCGCGTCCATTCCTTCCCGGAGTAATTCCCTGTAATCTTTTTCCGTCATGTTATCCGCTCTTTTCATGTTTCCGTATCTTTCAATTACTTTTCGGTGGAGATAACGGCATACTTGAGTAGAATTATTGCGACTCCGGACATTGCCGTCCTTCATCTCCGGGCATCCGGGCCTGCTTCCTTTGCTCGCGAAGCCTTGCAAAAAAAGAACTCAGGATGGAAGAGCATTCCTCCTCCCTGACACCGACCGCAAGTTCGACGCGATGGTTCAACCTCGGGTCATTGGAAAGGTCATAAAGGGAGCCCGCCGCGCCCGCCTTCGGGTCACGGCAGCCGAATACCACCCTTTCAAGCCTTGCGAGGATGATGGCGCCCATGCACATGGGGCACGGCTCCAGGGTCACATACAGGGTGGCGTCGAGGATCCTCCAGGCGCCTGACTTCCTGGCGGCGGAACGGATTGCCCTCATCTCCGCATGGGAGGTGGGATCCTTGCTGCCTTCACGAAGGTTGTAGCCCCGGCCGATCACCGCGCCGTCCCGCACGATGACGGCGCCGATGGGAACCTCTCCCCGCGCCTCCGCCTTCCGCGCCTCGCGGAGAGCCAGCCCCATCCAGTAGTGGTCGTCCTTCGGCTGTATCATCAGTCCTTTCCATCCGTTGCGCCAGGTTCCGACAAGACATTCATCCCGTCTTGCCTTCTTCTTATATCGACAAAGACATGACCAAGTCAAGAAATGATTGAATATTAATTTAAATACAACAATGTGAGTCAACCATGTACATACTTGATATCTCTGCCCCTCTTGCCGACGGACTACCCGTCTATCCCGGCGATCCGCCGGTAGTAATCGAACCGGTCCTTGAACTGGAAAAGGGAGACGGGGCAACCGTTTCGCTGATCTCCATGGGCGATCACTCAGGAACCCACCTGGACGCCCCGGGCCACCAGTTGAGGGGAGGAGGGACACTGGAGGACATCCCCCTGTCCCTTCTCATGGGGAGGGTCCTCGTGGCGGACCTACGTGGCGCCAGGGAGATTGGCGTGCGAGAACTCGAAGGCCTCCCGCTGCGAGGGGAGCAGCGCCTCCTGTTGAAGACGGACAATTCCCTGCTCTGGAAGCGGCCCGGCTTCCAGACGGGGTATACGGGACTGAGCGTGGAAGGCGCCGCCTATCTCTCCCGCTCCGGAATCCGTCTGGTGGGCATCGACTACCTGTCTATCGAAAAGACGGGAGGAGACGGGAGCGTCCACCGCGCCCTGCTGGAAAAAGGGGTCGTCATACTGGAAGGGCTCGACCTGTCGGACGCCCCCTCCGGCGTGTCCCATCTCATCTGCCTTCCCCTGCGTATCCCCGGCGGGTGCGGCGCCCCGGCCCGGGCGGTTCTTTTAATTGATGGAGAAAGTGAAAAGTAAAAGGTAAAAAGTTAAAAGTATTAATCACCACCTTTCACTTTTCACTTTTCACCTTTCACTCATCACCCGCCTTTATTTCCCTATTCACCCATCACTGATATAATTCAGTAAGAAGATGGCAATTACCGGCACGAAAGGAGGATGACCATGACACGGCTTTCCCACAGGTCGGGAGTTGAGGAGAAAGGACGGAGAGCGGCGCGCAGCGATGATGTGTATCTGCCAAAAGAGGGCATGGAGGCTTCATGGTGCGGAAAATGCGGCGTTGTCTACCGCCAGAAACGCTGGATAATGGACCAGGCCGAACAGGAACTGATACGGAAAGACCCGGCCGCCGGAGTTATTCTCTGCCCGGCATGCCAGAGAATGCGGGATAACGTACCAGGCGGAATCGCCACTTTCAACGGCGGATATATGCAAAAACATGAAGAAGAGATTCTGGAGCTCATCAGGAATATCGAGGAGAAATCCAGGGCGAAGAATCCCCTCGGACGGATCATGGAAATCAGACGGGATGGAAACGAGCTTACCATTTCCACCACTGAAGACAAGCTGGCCCTGAAACTGGGCAGGGATATATTCCGCGCCCACAAGGGGGAACTCCATTTCAAATGGAGCGAAGGAGAAAAGTTCGTGCGGGTGGACTGGAAAAGGGAGTAAGCCTCATCGCTCTAATGACAGCGGAAGGAACGGCCACACCCCATCCCCTTCCCATGAAGCTTCCGGCCGGAAATCCCCTTTTCGGCGGTTGGGCGCACTTGCGCCCCTTTTTTCGTCCCGGACTCCCGATCATTTTCCACGTGCGTTTTCACTCCCTTCATGCTTGAATGGTCGCGCCGCAAATAAAGAGACTGAAATCGTCCCAAGGGAACCAAAAACGGACAAAGCCGTCAATTCAAACCATAAACCTTTATTCGGCAGCTGGAGTCATCCTTCGTTCACTCCGGACAACTTCAACTGCCGTTTTCAGGATAAACACCCGGGGGTACAATGACCGCCAAGGATCTCCGCTCCACCCTTCGATACCGCCAGCTCATATTCTGGAGCCTTGCCTTCGGCTACATGCTGGTTTTTTTCCACAGGCTATGTCCGGCGGTAGTGGCCACGGACATGATGAACGACCTCCATGCAAGCGGGGCCCTCATCGGTTTTCTCAGTTCCGCTTATTTCTATCCATATGCGCTCATGCAACTCCCCACGGGACTCCTCTCCGACACATGGGGACCACGCAAGACCATCACCCTCTTCCTCTGCGCCGCATGCGCCGGGTCAATTCTGCTGGGCCTGACGCCCACCCCGGCCGGGGCCGTCGCGGGACGGCTCCTGGTGGGACTTGGGGTCTCGACCCTGTTCGTCTGTACCCTCAAGATCCTGGCCGAGTGGTTCAGCATCAGGGAATTCGTATCCATGACCGGCATCCTCATGGCCATGGGCGGGGTGGGTTCCCTTACGGCAGCGACCCCCCTGGCCATGGTCAGCTCCAGGCTGGGATGGCGAATGTCGTTCGTGCTGGTGGGTATCCTGACCGGGCTGCTGGCGGCCCTTGTCTGGAAGGTCGTCAGGGACAGACCCTCCGACCTGGGATGGCCGTCTCCAGCCGAACATACCTCCTCGGCTGATCAGCCCATCGGACTGGGCGAAGGGGTGCGCATGGTTCTGACCCGCCCCGCATTCTGGCCGCTTGCCATCTGGTTTTTCTTCAAGTACGGCATCTTCACCTCCTTCGCGGGCCTCTGGGGAGGTCCGTACCTGATGCAGGTGTATGGAATGACGAAAAGCGGGACCGGAGCGCTTCTCTCCCTGGTGGCCGTGGGAATGATCATCGGAAGCCCGGCCCTGGGCTACCTGTCCAGTCGCGTGCTGAAGAAGCGCAAACCGGCCCTGGTGCTCGCCAGCATGGCGATGCTGGCCATTACCGCCCTGCTGGCCTTTGCCGTTGACAGGCTCACACCCATCCTTCTGGGCGTCGTCTGTTTCGGTTTCGGCGTTTTCGCCAGCGCAATCGCGGTGATCGGGTTCGCCTGCGCCAGAGAGCTGTTTCCCTCGCGCATCGCCGGGACCTGCATAGGGCTGCTGAACCTGTTTCCCTTCGCGGGGGGGGCCGTCATGCAGCCCCTGCTGGGCGCCATTCTCGAACGCTACGGCAAGACCGGAGCGGCGTTCACCACGGAAGGATACCGGCAGGCGTTCCTGGCCCTGTTCATAAGCGCGCTGGCGGCGCTGGCGGCCAGTCTTTTCGTAGAGGAGACAATGGGGAAAAGGCCTGTGAAAGGAAAGGCTGGAGAGGCAGCTTAGGAACTTGTAACATTTAAAACCAACCCCCCTCAGTCCCCCCTTCTCAGGGGGGAAGACTCCAAACCTCCCCTGAGAAGGGGGGACTGAGGGGGGTTAGACTCGAAAGAATATACGTTACAGAGTACTAGGGACTTTAAGGCAAGGAGAGGATGGGGAACTATGACGTGGCGATGACCGCATAGCTGCCGCTGAAGCGCACCGCCGTCCGGTGGCCGGCCATTACACGGACCTCCACCCGCACCTTTCCCCTGCCCCGTTCCCGGAAACCGGCAAGGAACCCGGCATACCCGCCATCGTCGGCGAACCGACCCAGGGCCTCCCAGTCCCCGCGCACCGGGAGGGAATAGGTGACATCGCATTCATGGACCATCACATCGGCGGAGATACCCTCTTCCCTGAGCTTCAGATGCAGCAGACCCCACCCGGCAAGGACCAGAACGGAGTAGAGGCTCCCCCCAAAGGCGGTCCCCTTGTCGTTCACGTTAGGCGTCAGCGGAGCGCCCAACGTCAGGGAAGCGCCATCGTAGGCGACGACCCGGATTCCCATTTCACGGGTAACGGGGATCCGGGTGTGGAAGAACGCTTCCAGATATTTCTCCGGAGATTGCATATCCATGGATTTATCCTGAAAACGGCATTTCAGCCACAGAGAGATAAAAGCGAAAACCGGTTAAGTTTCGCAGCAAGTCATAATCCCCCTCAACCGCCCCTCCGGGGCGCCTTCTCCCCAAGGGAGAAGGGATATTTTTGAGCCCCTTTCCCCCGGGCATTCCAGGCGGGCTATTCCACCGTGACGCTTTTCGCCAGATTGCGGGGCTGATCCACGTCGGTCCCCTTCATCACCGCCACATAGTAGGCGAGGAGCTGGAGAGGCAGGGCCAGGAGCACCGGCGCTAGGTATTCGTCGCACGGGGGAACAGGGACTATCGCCTCGGCCTTTTTCGCCAGTTCTTCATCCCCGGCGGTGCAGAGAGCTATTACCCTGCCTCCGCGGGCGATAACCTCCTCCATGTTGGAAACCGTCTTTTCATAGTTGGCGGAACGGGGCGCCAGGACCACTACCGGCATGTTCTCGTCGATGAGGGCGATGGGACCGTGCTTCATCTCTCCGGCCGGATATCCCTCCGCGTGGATATAGGAAATCTCCTTCAACTTCAGCGCCCCTTCCAGGGCTATGGGATAGGTAATGCCCCGGCCCAGGTAGAGGAAATCGGCGGCATGCAGGTAGATGCGGGCTATGCGCTCAATCTCCGGATGTATCTTCAGGGTTTCGTCCACCAGCCCCGGCAGTTGGACGAGGGAGAATATCATCCTCCGTCCGTTTTCCCGGTCCACCGTGCCCAGGGTCCGGCCCAGCCTGATGGTCAAGAGGTAGAGGGCTATCAACTGGGTGATGAAGGCCTTGGTGGAGGCGACGCCGATCTCGGGCCCGGCGTGGGTATAGATGACCCCGTCCGACTCCCTGGCGATGGAGGAGTCCACCACATTGCAGATGGCGAGGTTCCTGGCGCCCCTGGCCTTTCCCTCCCGCAGGGCCGCCAGGGTATCCGCGGTCTCTCCCGACTGGGAAATGAGGACCACCAGGGTCCGCTCGTTGAGAATGGGTTTGCGGTAGCGGAATTCCGAGGCGATGTCCACCTCCACCGGTATGCGGCAGAAATCCTCTATGAGGAATTTCCCCACCAGGGCGGCATGCCACGAGGTGCCGCAGGCCACGATGCAGATGCGTTCCACCGCGCGGAGGTCATCTTCAGAGATACCCAGGGCATTCAGGCAGACGTCCCCCTCATTCTCCAGGAGCCTGCCGGCGAGGGTGTCACGGATGGCGCGGGGCTGCTCGAAGATCTCCTTGAGCATGAAGTGCTTGTATCCCCCTTTTTCCGCCATGAGGGGAGACCAGTCGATGTGGCGCGGTTTCTTGAGCAGAGTCTCTCCCGCTATTGTGCTGAAGGCGGCCGCGCCGTCGCGGAAGACAGCCAGCTCTCCGTCCTCCATAAACACCATCTCCCGCGTATGGGACAGGATGGCGGGAATGTCCGAGGCGACGAAGAACTCCCCGGAACCGAGTCCGACCACCATCGGCGAACCGAGTTTGGCGGCAACGAGGACGCCCGGCGCCCGCTCGCAGAGGATGCATACCGCGTATGCGCCCCGCAGTTCGCGAAGAGCGTCCCTGACGGCCTGTTCGAAATCGGGGTTCGACTTGTACTTTTCCTCCACCAGATGGGAGATGACCTCCGTATCGGTCTCGCTGCTGAAATGATGGCCCAGGCCGATGAGCATCTCCTTCAGCGCTAGGTAATTCTCGATTATGCCGTTGTGGACGACGATAACGGGCCCCGCCTTGTGGGGATGGGCGTTGACCTCCGAAGGCCTGCCGTGGGTGGCCCAGCGGGTGTGGCCGATGCCGATGTTACCCGTGAGTGGCTGGGACTCCAGGAGCCTTTCCAGGCGGAAGAGCTTCCCCTCGCTGCGCCGCATATCCGCTCCGCTGTCCCTCAGGGTGCAGATACCAGCAGAGTCATAACCCCGGTATTCCAGCCGTTTCAATCCGTCAAGGATGATGGGTGAGGCTTCCCGGCCTCCGATGTATCCTACTATTCCGCACATGTCAGCTCCGTATGAATTGTATGGTTGGGTTTTTCTCGCTAATACTCTGTAACGTTTATTCTTTCGAGTCTAACCCCTCCAAACCTCCCCTTCTCAGGGGAGGCTCAAAGGCTTCCCCCCTGAGAAGGGGGGGCTGAGGGGGGTTGGTTTTAAATGTTACATGGTACTAGTCTTTTTGTCGCGCCAGCCCTCTTTGTTTATCTGCCGGCAACGGGCGATGGCCAGGGAACCGGGGGGAACATCATGGGTAATGGCGCCGCCCGCCGCCACCAGGGAGTTGCTCCCCACCCTGACCGGGGCAATCAACTGTACACCGCTGCCGACGAATGCGCCGTCCTCGATGACGGTGCGCTGTTTCTCCACCCCGTCGAAGTTGCAGGTTACGGCGCCGCAGCCGATGTTCACGTCACGGCCGATGGCGGCGTCCCCCAGGTATGAGAGGTGGGAGGCCATGGACCCGGTCCCCATGACAGTGTTCTTGGTTTCCACGAAGTTTCCGATGATCACCCTCTCCTTCAGCTCCGTGCCCGGCCGGATGTGCGCCATGGGACCGATGGATGCTCCTGCATGGATAACGGAGTCCTCCAGGACCGATCCCGCTTTGACGACCACACCGGCGCCTATCCTGCAGCCGCGGATGACGACCGATGGCTCGATAACGCATCCCTCGCCGATGACGGCGCCGCCGGATATGTGCGAATTGGGGTGAACAACGGTGTCGCGCCCGATGGCGACGCCCCTGTCAATGTATGTCGCTGCCGGGTCTCTGATGGATACCCCTTCGCGCATATGGGCCTCGTTGATCCTCTTCCGCAAGATCGCCTCTGCCTCGGCAAGCTGTATCCTGTCGTTGATCCCCATCACGTCCACCGGGTTCCCCACGGAAAAGGCCACGCAGGACAGTCCCCGCTCCACCGCCATGCGCACAATGTCGGTCAGGTAGTATTCACCCTGGGCGTTGTCGCTGGAAAGTCCGGCCACGGCCTCGAAGAGAAAGGGGGCGTCCACGCAGTAGATGCCGGAATTGATCTCCCGCACCATCCGCTGTACGGGAGTGGCGTCCCTTTCCTCGACAATCCCGGTTACCCGGCCCGCCTCATCCTTGACTATCCTGCCGTAACCGAAGGGATTGTCCACCACGGCGGTCAGGACGGTCACGGCGGCGCCGCTCTCCCCGTGAACGGCCAGCAGGCCGCGGAGAATGTCCGCGCCGATGAGCGGCACATCACCGCAAAGAATCAGCACCCTGCCGCGGAAGCCCCGCAACAAGGGGACGGCGCAGGCCACGGCATGGCCGGTCCCCTTCTGTTCCTCCTGGAGCGCGAAGGCCATATCCTCCCGGCCGGAAAAATGAGCGCGCACCGCTTCGGCCTGATGTCCCACCACCACAACAACACGCGAAGCGTTTGCCGCAAGGGCGGCCGTAACCGGGTAGGAGATAAGGGGCTCGCCCGCCAGGGGATGCATCACCTTCACGAGATCTGATTTCATCCTGGTACCCTTGCCCGCCGCCAGAATGATTGAAGCTGTTGAATCCATCTATGGGTTCCTTTCGGTTAACTGTCCGGTTTTATGAGTATTTTAATGTAATAGAGCATCAACGACAAGTCAAGGGAATAAACCGGGAAGCGTCTTTCACCACAAATCGACAGCCCCCAAAACCGCCCCCCTTCCACACGATCCATCCCAACCCCCAAACTCCGGCCGTTCCCTTCGACTCCGTTCAGGAAGCTACCCAACCAAAAAAACACAACGAAGTCGCGAAATAAGATTTTCCTTTACAGACAACCCCCATGCCCTTTAGGATTTCACCACCTTTTATTCCTCCGGCCGACGCCCCGCCGGGGGGAAACAGGATGGAGAGCCCATGGGTGTGCCTGAAGACATTGATCTGTTTGAAAACCTTCTGAAAGAACTGATCATCAAGTACGAGCAGTACTTCCTGGGCATCGAGCGCCGGGAACCACTGAAACTGCTGGAAGAGGTGGACAGGATGTCCAGGCGATATACGGCCTCCTCCATCTCCAACACAATGCTCCTTTTCCGCTACAACTCCCTGAAATCCAGGCTGGTCAGCTATCGCCAGTACTGGAACAGGACGAACCGGCTCATCGAGGAAGGCAAATACTCCAGGGACCGTTTCAAGATGCAGCGTCACCAGAACCAGGCGCCCGCCCCCGAGCAAAAGCAGGAGACAAAATCGGAAACGGACCAGGTATTCCTCCAGTACCTGGAAGCATGCCGGTCATGCAACATCCCCACCAACGGACTAACACCAGACAGGATTGCGGCCACCCTTGACAAGTGCCGCGGCACACTCCCGGAAAAATACCGGGAAAACCCGGTGGAATTCCGGGTTGTCATCGAAGACGGAAAACCGAAGATCAAGGTCAGGCCCAGGCAGTAACGCCTGAAATCATCCCCTCCGGCACGTCATTCCGACCGCCCTTTTCCTCCATTGGACAGGGCGGTTTTTCACGCTTACGAAAAAAATCGCCCTTAAGGCTCAACAATCCGCGAAATCCGCCGATATTTCATAGAACGGGCCCGAGATCCGTCACGCCCGTTACGGGAAGATCTCCCGACATATTTATCTCCAGGGAGCCCCCATGGATGCGAAAGCGATAAAGGCCGGGCTGACACCCTTGTTTCTCCCCACGCCACCCATGTTCGAAAGATCGGTCGGGTACACCGGAAAGAGCCTCCGGGTGGCCTTCTACTGGGGCGCTTGCGACGAGCTCTGCTTTTGCGATGATCTCATGAACTCCGGCGCCATCGATTCCGCGGGATGGCTTTTTTTCATGGACCACCCATCGGTAAAGCGTCATCTGCATCCCTACGACTTCGGTTCAGCGGACCTCCCTGCCCGGCACTGGCTTCTGCTGCACCGGAAGAAGAGACGATTCTATGTGGGAGAATCCGCGGCAGTGGAAAAGTTCCTGGAAGATCTCGCCCTTCCCGGCAAAAAACCGGATTGCCCGGCCGGGGAAAAGACCACCATTACCCTGGACGAATGCATCATGCTGGCGGGAAACATCGAGGAGCTGCTGGAAAAGGAATTGTCCCCAGAAGAGACAATTCGCAGGCTGGCCAAACAACAGTCGGTGTGCGCGGAACTGCGCCGGTGGCTGGAGAAACTCCGCTAGAGCCTTCCTCGCCGGCGTTCGACCGTCTCCTTGCCGACGGAGCGGGGCCTTACCTCTCCGCCAGGGCCAGCCGTATACCCAGCGAGACAAAGACTCCGGCAGTCAGCCGACCGAACCAGCGGGCGATGCGCGGCCTCCTGGCCACCGCGTCGCCGATGCTTCCGGACAGCCAGCCGATGATACTGAAGACCACCACTGCCTGGGCCATGAAGATCAGTCCCAGGATGAACATCCACGCCGCCGCGCTTTCCGTCCCGGGAGAAACGAACTGGGGCAGGAAGGCAAGGAAGAAGAGCGCCACCTTGGGGTTTATGACGTTCATTATAAAGCCACGTCGGAAAAGGCGCCACAATCCCTCCCCGCCGGCGCCGCCCCGGGGAAGGAGTATCCGCTCCTCCTTCAGGGATCTCCACGCCAGATAAAAGAGATAGGCGGCGCCCGCGTACTTGAGGACCTGAAAGGCAGTCGCCGAAGAATAGAGGATCGCCGAGATCCCCAGGGCCGCGGCCGTGGTGTGGACGCTGACCCCGCTGCACATGCCGAGGGCGGTGACCATGGCGGCCTTTCTCCCCCTGGAGATTCCCTGGGCCACGACAAAGGTATTGTCCGGGCCAGGGGCCGCCGTGAGGGCCATGGATGCGCCGAGAAAATATAGCAGGGTTGAAGTGTTCATGCACAGGACCCGGCGCTCTTCACTGGACCGGAAAATCGAAATAGGTGTCCGGAAAGGGCTCCTTCTCCAGCGTGAAATGCCACCATTCCTTGGGATACGGCTTGAAGCCGTGTTTTTTCATCAGAACCTGAAGCAGCATGCGGTGGGCGCGCCGTTCCGGGCTGATACCGGCAAAGGTCGGCCACGACTCCGGCCCGAAGAAGTCGAAACCGCTCCCCATGTCCAGCTCTCCGGCCGACGACCCGCTCAGGGACACGATGGTCAGATCGACCGTGCTCCCCCGGCTGTGGCCCGAACGGGCCGCTATATAGTCGTCTCTGAAAAGGTTCTCCTTCTTCACGCCCGGATAGAATTCCGCCTTCATGCGCGTATCCCCCAGATCCTTTGCCCACCGCACAAAATGATCCACGGCCCGCTGCGGCCGGTAGGCGTCGAAGACCTTGAGTCCGAGTCCGAAACTCCTCAGTTCTTCCTGGACCTTGCGCAGCGACTCGGCGGCCTGACGCGTCAGTATGGGCCGGGGCCTGATGTAACCGTCGACGCGTTCCCCGAGAAAGTTGTGGCTGGTTGCGTAGCGAAGTTCAACCCTCGCATCGGGGATCACCTCGTCCACATAGACAAAACCCGGGGGAAGCGGCGCCGCCTGCTCCCTTGCATGGGAAAAGGAGGCGGGAAAGGCAAGAAGCACAATAAAAATGATAAAGGCCGGCAGGGTGCAGGGCTTCATGGGCGACATCTCCTCTGAATGAATAGCTGCTGTCCCTGGATCTTCGCTTCCGTCGACAGTTCCCGGTTGGCAGCTGTTTTTTCCGGCAACATAGCCCATTTGCCGGGGAGTGTCAAAGGATAGCGACACACGCCCCTCGACGCCCGATTTGCCATTGACACGGACTCTGGAGAAATCTACAGTATCCACCCGCGGGCAGGACACGACGCGAGAAATTCCCCTTTCCAGCGGATGGAGGAACCATGGCGGGACTGAACGATTTTTTCGGCATGTTGAGCGGCTATGTCTGGGGAGTCCCCTTGCTGGCTCTCCTGGTGGGCACGGGAATATTCCTTACCATACGCCTCCGGCTCCTGCAGGTATTCCTCCTTCCCCGCGCCTTCCATGAAGCCTTTGTCAAGCCGAAGGCCAACGAGCAGGGGGACATCAGTCATTTCCAGGCGCTCATGGTCGCCCTGGCGGCAACCATCGGCACCGGCAACATCATCGGAGTCGCCACCGCCATCTCCGTGGGAGGCCCCGGCGCCCTTTTCTGGATGTGGATTACAGCCGCCTTCGGCATGGCCACGAAATACGCCGAAGGGGTGCTGGCGGTCAAATACCGCTCCGTGGATGAAAACGGCGAGATGTGCGGCGGGCCCATGTACTACATCGAACGCGGGCTCGGCCTGAAATGGCTCGGCATAACCTTCGCGCTGTTCGGCGCCGTCGCGGCCTTCGGCATCGGCAATACGGTACAGGCCAACGCAGTCGCGGGCAATCTTCAGGAAGCCCTGGGGCTGGACCCCCTGATCACCGGAATTGTCCTCACGGTCTCGACCGCCGCCGTCATCCTGGGCGGAGTAAAGAGCATCGGCCGGGTTTCCGCGGTCATGGTGCCGGCCATGGCCTGCATATACGTGGCAGGGTGCGTCGCCATCCTGTTCCGCTACGCCGGAGAGGTTCCGGGCGCGCTCATGCTCGTGCTCCACGATGCCTTTACCGGCACGGCCGCCGCCGGCGGATTCCTGGGCTCGACGGTGATGCTCGCCGTCCAGAAGGGGGTCTCCAGAGGGGTATTCTCCAACGAATCCGGCATGGGGAGCGCCCCCATCGCAGCGGCCGCGGCCAAGACAAACGAGCCGTGCGAACAGGCCCTGGTATCCATGACCGGCACCTTCATCGACACCATCATCGTCTGCACCATGACCGGGCTTGTGCTGATCGTAACCGGGGCATGGAGCTCCGGGGCCCAGGTGTCGGCCCTCACCAAGTCCGCGTTCGATATCGGCCTGCCCGGGAACTGGGGAGGCTTCATCGTTTCCTTCGGCATCATCTTCTTCGCCTATTCCACCATCATAGGATGGGCCTACTACGGGGAAAAGTGCCTGGAATACCTGCTGGGGGTCAAGGCGCTCCTTCCCTACCGGCTCTTCTATGCGGGTTTCGTCTTTGTCGGGGCATGCGTCAAGCTGGAACTGGTGTGGAATTTCGCGGACGTCATGAATGGCCTCATGGCCGCGCCCAACCTCATCGCCCTCCTGGGACTTTCCGGGGTGGTGCTGGCCGAGACGAACCGGTTTCTCGCAAAGAAGAAGGGGGAATCAAAGAAGGACGAAGAAAAGGCGCCGGTGTGCGAAGCGCCCTGAAGGGAAGGCGTCCAGGGCGCTTTCAAGACATGGGACGCGGACGGACATCCGGGCGGACGAATCATCTTCGCCGCGTCAGTTCCTCCAGATATTCAGCCTGGACACGACGGGCAGCATGGCATGCGCCCCCCGGGCGACGGCCTCGAGGGGCTGACATGAATCATTGACCCTGATGCCCGTGGCATCCCCCAGCCGCTCCTTCATGCCCTCCAGCAGGCTCCCCCCTCCGGTCAGCCAGATCCCGTTTTCGATGATTTCGCACCCCAGAAAGGGCTCTATCCGCCTGAGCATGGCAACAGCCACCCCGATGATTCTCCCCGCCAGGGGGTCCACCGCCTCCCGGTAAATCTCCCAAAAGCCCGAATCCACCCGGCCCCGGTTGTTCACCAGGAGCCCACTGGCCTCCGGCAGGCCCTCATTTCCGCCCAAACCGGCGGCTCGCAACAGCCTTTCCGCTTCTTCACGGCCAAAAGACCTTTTCAGGACCCTGGAACCGACCTTCATGGCCGCCCTCCTGAGATCCGCGCATCCGACCCGGTCGGCAAGCCTCGCGGCAATCCTCCCGGAACGTATCACCGCGCAATCGGTAACCCCTTCGCCCACATCCAGGATCATATCGGCAAAGGGGGAGGCCACGTCGACGCCGGCGCCAATGGCTGCGGCAAGGGGCTCGGGAACCAGAAACACATCCGCGGCGCCCGCCTTCATGACGCAATCGCGAACCGCGTCCCGCTCCCTTTCGCTGGCGTCGGAGGGGATGCAGGCAACGGCCCTGGGAGGCACGACACCGAAACGTCTCACACGGTTGAGAAGGGGAGAGAGAACCAGCGCCGCCACACTCGGATCGACCACCACGCCGCCCTTCAGGGCGGCCCTGCCATCCAGCGTCGAAGGAACAGCATAGAGGCCGGAGGCGCCATAGGCCACCCGCACCCATGCCGTTCCCAGATCAATGGCGATATCGGGCTTCAAGAATGAAGCATGTCCCCTGTTTCGCACCATGGGGCCTCCCTCTCACGAACTAAAGGTGATAATCACCGGCCGCCTCGGGTTGATAGAGGATCTTCTCCACCCTCATCTTCCGCTGTCCAGCCGGCGCGTTCCAGGAAATGACGTGACCGATGCGGCAGCCGATCATCGCCGTTCCCACCGGCGCCAGCACCGAAATCTTGTTCTGCTCTATATTCGCCTGACGCGGAAAAACAAGGGTGTATTGCCTTTCCTCCCCGCTCTCCATGTCTTTCAGAAGCACCACCGAGTTCATGGTTATGACGTTGGCCGGTATCTCGGTAGATTCAACGACTTCCGCCCTTTCCACCTCTCTTGCCAGCTCTTCCAGGTGCTTGTCGTCCCTGGAGCCGCCCGAACCAGCGACCTCCAGCAGCTCTTCCAGGCGGTTCATGTCGTTGTCTGTAATGTAGATCTTCTTGCTGTTCTGTCTGCTCATGAATAATTCTCCTCATCGCGATGCGGAAATTGACGGCGCGGACGGAGACCTCCCCGGAGCATATAAAAAAAACCGCCCTGCGTTCGGTTCCAGGATGCGCGTCACGTTTAAAAAGACGAACAAGAAGAACTTGCGGCGGGCGGCAGCCGGTCTGGGGGGGAGGCGCCTCGGACGCCACTCATGGCGGCTGGGCCGGGTCCTCAAGCAGCCGGTCCCCTATGCGTATCCCGTGCCGTTTCATGGGACAACCATACCCCAGGCGGCGGGAAGTTGCAAGGGAGGCAGGGGAAAAGGGGGAAAAGTCATAACGGACGCCTCCAACGGCCGAATCCAGGCTCACTCAATTCAACAGGAAAAAATATCTTTGCCTGAATTAAAGTTTTGCTCCCGCTTTCCCGATATGGAATGTTGAGTCTTGTACTTGGTGATATGGACGCTGTTCGAAGGAGGAATAATGAAGCTGTTACATCTGGTTCAGTTCTTTTCCATTGCCGCGCTGATTACGGCGTGCGCATCCGACGAGGTAATTATCCGGGAAGAATCGCCCGTTGCCGGAAGAGCCGACAGGGAAATCCGCGTTTCCTGCCGCCATACCTACGGAATCACCCATGACGGACACGGAAGCAAGGATTTTCCAGTATCCTACAGGGAGGTGCATGAGAATTATCACGATTCCCGCTCCGAATGGGTTTACCAGCCCCATGTGATCATTCCCGAACCGCCCGTAATCAAAAAAATCAATAGATAAGAGGAAGGAACACATGGGTAAACCGACATTTCTCCCGGGCTTTTTTCTGCTTTTCTTCCTCTTTTTATCCTCGACCATGCTCTTTTCGAAAACCGTCAACGGCGAAGATTCCGTGGTGTTCGACAAGTCAAACTGCGGCCCGGCGTCACTGGGCTGCACCAGGAATGTCCTGACGGAACCTATCGTAATCCAGCCCGGCCGCTCGCCCGCCGGACGCTTCAACGCCAGGATGATCTTCCTTGCGGACCAGCTTGAAAGGAACATCGACAGAAAAAGCATCGCCAACACCTTCGTCGTCACCAGCTTCACAAACATTAACAGGATTTCGGAAACCTCCGGCCTGGGGAGACTTATAGCCGAGAATCTCATCCACGAGCTTCAGGTCAGGAGATGGAACGTATATGAGATGCGCCTTTCCAGGAACATAAGTATCAATGAAAATGGAGAGTTTTCACTGAGCAGGGACAGCGGCGCCCTGAAGGGTTCCTACAAGCTTGGAGGCGTTGTGACAGGCACTTACAGTATGGCGGGAAACGATATCATCATTAATGCGCGGGTGGTGGACATACCCACCGGCCTCGTGACGTCATCGGCGCAGACCCGCCTTCCCCTTGACCTGTTCACGGAAATGCTCCTTTTCAACAAAGAAGACCTGCCGGAAATGAAGATCGTGGGCAATCGCTAGAAATGAAAAAATCCGTCTCTCTCCCAACAGGCATGTTTACAGCCCTGCTTGCGGCGCTCCTGGTGAGCGGATGCGTCGGTCGCGGATGGTATCCCTATTCCCCTATTTCCGAAGGAAACGCCTGCTCCGGCGCCACCCCCCTCGGGATGCTGGAACGCACGGACCTGAAGAGCCTCTTCGAAGGCATGGCGCTGGAGTTGTGCGTCGATGACTGCGATGGCGACTGCCCGGATCCACGCGCCGGCGCGACCCCATCCCGGCCGGCGCCCGCGAGGCCCTTGCCCCGGTCTTCCGGAGAGACCATCCTGGTAACCGACTTCGTCGACATCCAGACCCTCGTTCCCGGCAAACACGGCCTGCTGATGGGAGACATGATGCGGGGCGCCCTCAATTCCCGCTGCGGGAGCCGCATACTCCAGGCGGAGTTTTCTGCCTTTTTCCGGCTCTCCGAAAGCGGCCTGGTGGTCCTTTCCAGAAACAGCTCGGATATCAAGAACACGGCCTACCGGCAGACGGAGTGCGTGGTGGGAACCTACAGCTTCGTAGGCAGGAAACTGGTTTTAACGGCGCGCCGCATCAATACCCTCACCGGCAGGATAACAAGAATGGCGACCCGCGAGATCGATTATACCTGCGACGGAGACACCGTCACCCATTCGGTGCGGTAGCGTTCCCGGCCATTGGCATGCCCTTGTCCAGCCAGTACAGCCACGCCAGCAGCTCCGCCACCGCCACGTAAAGCTCCGGGGGGATGTGCCTGTCCAGGTCGAGCTGCATCAGCATCGTCACCAGCTCGGGGGATTCATGGACATAGACCCCGTTCTCCCTCGCCAGCCTGATTATGGCCTCGGCCGTTTCCCCTTCCCCCTTGGCGATCACCCGGGGGGCGTAGTCGCCCTTGCTGTAGGCCAGGGCGGCCGCCTTCCGCTCACGTTCCTTCCAGTTCTTCATGGCGCACCACCACTCCTTTCACCTCGATCCCGGCGTTTACCATACGCTCTCTCAGCTCGCCCAGGCCTACATCCATGAGGGAGGCCGACTGACGGGAATCCGTAGCAAGAGACAGTCGCAGTTCATTTCCGGAAAGATTGATCACACCGGCAACCCTCCCCAGGTTCGGAAGGTCCAGGCGCAGGGTGGTCCGCCACCCGTTTTCGTCCCCGGTCTCGGGGTTCGCCTCCCGGTCCTCGACCTCCCAGTCCATGGTCTGGCCTGGCCAGGCCTCTCCCTGCCAGACAAAGAGGCCGGAGTTGAGCATGTTCAACTGGCGGCTCACCAGTGGCAGCGTCCGGGCGTCGGCGATTTCACCCTGGCCGGCAATCCGGGAAGGCGAAAGGTCCGCCGGTTCAGGCTCATCGAGCCGGGCGAGGTCCCCGGCGGCGAAGTTTCGCGAGACTTCAGCGCCAACATCACGGTCCTGTCCGGGGAAAACGGTCCTGGAGAACTCCGGCATCCTCTCAGAGCCGGGCAGCGGTCCCCGGACTGGTTCCCGCTGTGCCTGTTTTTCCGGGATTGCGTAATCCTCCATCCGGCCGTAGGTTTCCTTCAGCAGGCGCTCCCGTTGCTCCACGAGCGCGGACGGCGTCCTCCCCGGGTCCGGGCCCGGCCGAGGCCCCGTCTCCGCTTCGGCCATAACCGGCCTGCCGGATTCCCCGCGAACGTCCGCCGCCGGTTCACGAACAGGTGATGGATTCGTGGGACGTTCACCAGGGATACTCCGTCCAGTCTCGCCGGCAGGACCGCCAAAGGACTCTCGACGCTCCGGCGCGGGCTCGCGGGCCGACCTCCCGCCTTCATCCCGCCACGCCGACGCTCCTTCACGCCTTTCCGTTTCAACCGGCATGCGGCCGGTTTCCTTTGCCGGGGCCTCGGCAGGACGCGCGCCGCTGCCGGAATCCGTCGGCTCCCTTTTCGTCATCGCGGAATCGGGGCCGGGGGCCGCTTCCTTCGGGAGGTGGTCCCCCTGTTGCGCCGACGGCGAAGGGGTTCTGGCTCCGGTCCCGGAATCCGGAAAACCATCTCCAGGGACACGCCGGCCGGGCTCGCCGGCAGGACCGCCAGAGGACTCTCGACGCTCCGGCGCAGCCTCCCGGGCCAGCCTCCCCCCTTCATCCCGCCACGCCGGCGCTCCTTCACGCCTTTCCGTTTCAACCGGCATGCGGCCGGTTTCCTTTGCCGGGGCCTCGGCAGGACGCGCGCCGCTGCCGGAATCCGTCGGCTCCCTTTTCGTCATCGCGGAATCGGGGCCGGGGGCCGCTTCCTTCGGGAGGTGGTCCCCCTGTTGCGCCGACGGCGAAGGGGTTCTGGCTCCGGTCCCGGAATCCGGAAAACCATCTCCAGGGACACGCCGGCCGGGCTCGCCGGCAGGACCGCCAGAGGACTCTCGACGCTCCGGCGCAGCCTCCCGGGCCAGCCTCCCCCCTTCATCCCGCCACGCCGGCGCTCCTTCACGCCTTTCCGTTTCAACCGGCATGCGGCCGGTTTCCTTTGCCGGGGCCTCGGCAGGACGCGCGCCGCTGCCGGAATCCGTCGGCTCCCTTTTCGTCATCGCGGAATCGGGGCCGGGGGCCGCTTCCTTCGGGAGGTGGTCCCCCTGTTGCGCCGACGGCGAAGGGGTTCTGGCTCCGGTCCCGGAATCCGGAAAACCATCTCCAGGGACACGCCGGCCGGGCTCGCCGGCAGGACCGCCAGTGGACTCTCGCCGCTCCGGCGCAGCCTCCCGGGCCAGCCTCCCCCCTTCGTCCCTCTGCGCCGGCGCTCCTTCACGCCTTTCCGTTTCAACCGGAGTGCGGCCGCTTTCCTTTGCCGGGGCGTCGCCATGCCGCGCGCCGGCCCCGGAATCCGTCGGCTCCCTTTTCGTCATCGCGGAATCGGCGCCGGGGGCGGCTTCCTTCGGGAGGCGCTCCCCCTGTTGCGCCGACGGTGAAGGGGTTCTGGCTCCGGTCCCGGTGTCCGGAAAACCATCTCCAGGGACACGCCGGCCGGGCTCGCCGGCGGGACCGCCAGAGGACTCTCGACGCTCCGGCGCGGCCTCCCGGGCCAGCCTCCCCCCTTCATCCCGCCACGCCGGCGCTCCTTCACGCCTTTCCGTTTCAACCGGCATGCGGCCGGTTTCCTTTGCCGGGGCCTCGGCAGGACGCGCGCCGCTGCCGGAATCCGTCGGCTCCCTTTTCGTCATCGCGGAATCGGGGCCGGGGGCCGCTTCCTTCGGGAGGTGGTCCCCCTGTTGCGCCGACGGCGAAGGGGTTCTGGCTCCGGTCCCGGAATCCGGAAAACCATCTCCAGGCACACGACGGCCGGGCTCGCCGGCGGGACCGCCAGAGGACTCTCGACGCTCCGGCGCGGCCTCCCGGGCCAGCCTCCCCCCTTCATCCCGCCACGCCGGCGCTCCTTCACGCCTTTCCGTTTCAACCGGCATGCGGCCGGTTTCCTTTGCCGGGGCCTCGGCAGGACGCGCGCCGCTGCCGGAATCCGTCGGCTCCCTTTTCGTCATCGCGGAATCGGGGCCGGGGGCCGCTTCCTTCGGGAGGTGGTCCCCCTGTTGCGCCGACGGCGAAGGGGTTCTGGCTCCGGTCCCGGTGTCCGGAAAACCATCTCCAGGCACACGACGGCCGGGCTCGCCGGCGGGACCGCCAGAGGACTCTCGACGCTCCGGCGCGGCCTCCCGGGCCAGCCTCCCCCCTTCGTCCCTCTGCGCCGGCGCTCCTTCACGCCTTTCCGTTTCAACCGGAGTGCGGCCGCTTTCCTTTGCCGGGGCGTCGCCATGCCGCGCGCCGGCCCCGGAATCCGTCGGCTCCCTTTTCGGCAACGGGGAATCGGGGCCGGGGGCCGCTTCCTTCGGGAGGTGGTCCCCCTGTTGCGCCGACGGCGAAGGGGTTCTGGCTCCGGTCCCGGTGTCCGGAAAACCATCTCCAGGCACACGACGGCCGGGCTCGCCGGCAGAACCGCCAGAGGACTCTCGACGCTCCGGTGCGGCCTCCCGGGCCGGCCTCCCCCCTTCGTCCCGCCGAACCGGAGCTCCTTCACGCCTTTCCGTTTCAACCGGCATACGGCCGGTTTCCTTTGCTCCTGTCTCCGAAGATCGGCTGCCCCCCGGAGGTCGCGGGATCTCCTCGGCAACGCCATCTTCTGGGGGTACGCCGGGCATCTCCCCATCCTGGACAGCCGCTCCCGACGAAGGCCTGTCCGTGCTGGCCGTCATGGCGGCGGCGCGCGCCCTGGCCTCGGGACGGGACAGGGCGGCCTGGGGCTCGCGCATGACACGAGCCATGGGCCTCTCTCCCGCGGCCCATTCCTCGAGGTGCGATTCATAAAAAAGACCGCTCTCTCCCAGCGCCTGGCGCAACCGGCCGGCAAGCCGGGTCGTATCGCCCGGCGGGGCATCCAGAAGCCGCCCCATTACCGGCAACGGAGACCTGGCAGAGCTATCCTGCGCCGGATTGCGCAGAAGCCGCCGCACCAATTCTCCGGCAGGGCTCATGGTAACGGGAGCAGCGCTGAAAGTACTGTTGGACAGGGAAAACATCGGCCGCGGGTCCTGGCTGAGAAAGGTCATGCGGAGGGTATCGCCTGTTTTGGCGCCGGCGGGGAGATCCATGGCGAATGTGCTGGAGGATATCCGCACCAGCGACATCCCGTTTTCCAGCTTTCCCGTAACCGTCGCCAGGACCTCGGCCCCAGGCGTGAGGGGAAGCCGGGGCATGGTCGCCCCAGGCTCCCGTGTCTGACGAACGCTTTCTCCAAATCCTTTGATCTGCTGGAGAAACTGTATGACTGTATCGCGTATGACGGGCATGGCGATCCTTTCCGGAAAACAGGCCGGCCGCCTGTGATTGGGGCGATGCCCCCGGGTGTCTGCTACCTTTCCTTTGTACCATTTCCAAGGCCCGCGCTTCAACCTGGATTCGGCAGTTGGAGGTATCCTTCGTTCCCTCCGACTCACGTCCATAAGGAAAAAGTGAAGATCAGGCCAGAGGCCCGGTTTCACGGGAGCGGGAGATGTTCCTCAGGAAGAGCCAGGAGAAGAGGGGCAGGGCCGCGAGAAATCCGTAGAGGAGGAGATGGAAGGCCTGCTTCACCCCCATGGCGTCCGCCATCCTCCCCACCAGGGGACCGGTGGCGATAAAGGCGATGCGGAACGAGAGGGACTGGAGCGACAGTATGCTGGCCCGGTTCGCGGAGCGGCTCTCATTCTGGGTGTAGTGAAGAAAGATCGGCCCCCGGAGGCCGCGCATGGCGGTCAGCAGGTAGTAGAAGAGGAAACCGAAGACGCCGCCCCACAGGCCGAGACCCGCGTACCCGGCAAGGATCATGGCGCAGAAGAGGAAGATGACGTTCCTGTTCCCCAGCGCGGCATGGACCCGGTGACTCGCCAGGGCGAAAACCGCCACCATGAGGTTGGCGCCGGCCCAGGCCGGTCCGAACCAGGCCAGGGGTACGCCATGTTCGCGCATATAGGGCTGGATCAGCCAGACGGGATAGAATGAAGCGATGCCCAGGAGGGTATTCAGCAGAATTACCGCGCGGAGACGCCGGTTCTCCAGAAAGGCGTAGCGGGTGATGCTCAAGGCCTCCTTCAGGTGGCCGTGGGCGGAGATGGAAATCTCGCGGGGCGGCTCTTTCATGGCCCGGGCCACCGCAAAGGCCGCTACCCAGACACCTATCTGCAGAAAGAAGGGAAGAAGGGGCATGACCTCATACATCACCCCCGCGAAAAGGGCCCCCATGGCCTCCCCGGTCTGGGAAAATCCGTTCATCCGTCCCTCGTAGCGGGCGTACAGACCCTCCTTCCCCTCCGCCAGGAGGGTCTCGTAGAGGAGGGCGCTGTCGGAACCGCTGATGAAGGAGAGGGCCGTGCCGAGAAGGATCTCGGCCGCCAGGACCTCGCTAAAGGACCCGGCCACGGTGTAGAGCCCCCACCCCGCCACGCCGATGACGGTGGCGATGCTCAGGGAGGCGCGGTAGCCGAGACAGTCGCTCACATAACCGGATGGATACTCCAGAAGCACGGTGGCGGCGGAAAAAATCCCCTGCAGGGTCAAAATCTCCGTAAGGCTCAGCCCGATGCGATCCTTCCAGAAGATGGTGATGATGGCCATGGGAAAGAGGGTCTTCTCCAGGAAGGCAAAGGCGTACAGCTTTCCGATATTGGCATGGAAGGTTTTCATGGATTTTTCTTGGGAAATATGGAAATCCCTCACTCCACCTCGTCCACATCCCTGGATGAGAGAACGGAAAGGGGCTCGGCGGCGGTGACGTCAAAGCCTGCCCGCGCATGTTCGTCCTTTTCCTTGACGAGGAGCCAGTTGTTGGCCCTGCCGCCCCAGCGGGTCCTCACCAGGGCGAATCCGCCATTGAGTTTTTCCCCTGAGATCCGGATCTTCGCCGCCCCCTTCTCCAGCATCCCGGAAAAGGTCTCCCCTTCCACCGCTGGCTCAAAGGTCCCCCGGTCCCAGACAATGACGCTGCCCGCGCCGTATTCCCCCTCCGGGATCCTCCCCTCGAAAACGGCGTAATCCAGAGGATGATCCTCCACCTCCACGGCAAGGCGTTTGTCCGAGGGGTCCAGGCTCGGCCCTTTGGGCACGGCCCAGCTCTTCAGCGCTCCGCCGTCCTCCAGGCGCAGGTCGTAGTGGAGATTGCGGGCATGGTGTTTCTGGATCACGTAGAGACGAGGCCTCTCCCCTTGTTCCGGGACCGCGCCCGGATCTCCCGGCGGCTCCGGCGTGCGGCTGAAGTCCCGCTTGTCGTGGTATTTCCCCAGTGACATGGCCTGTTCCCTCCATGGCGCAGCCGGCTTTTTCGGTCTCGCCTTTGTCATGGGCGCCTTCCCTCCGCTACAGACCGGCCATCTCCCTCCCTGCCCGCAGCAGCTCCTCCACCGTCCCGGGGTCCCCGGCCTCGCTGTAGAGCCGCAGCACCGGCTCGGTGCCCGAAGGCCGGATGAGGAGCCAGGCGCCGTCGGCGAAGAGGTATTTGAAACCATCCCGGAAATTCTCCCCCGCCACCGGCCGGGAGGCGATGGTCCGCGCCCCGCCGGCGCGCAGCTTTTCGATGAGCCGCTCCTTGGCCCCGTTGTCGATGGGAAGGTCGATGCGCCGGTAGGAGAAATGGCCTATTTCGTCCATGGTCTCTTCCAGCAGCCTCCGCAGCCCCTTGCCGGACATGGCCACGGCCTCCAGCAGGAGGAGTCCCAGGAGGATTCCGTCCCGTTCAGGGATATGCCCCTTCACCCCGAGCCCGCCCGACTCCTCACCGCCCATGAGGATGTCGTGATCCAGCATCAGCTCGCAGATATGCTTGAAGCCGATGGGGGTCTCATACAGTTCCAGTCCGAACTTCCCGCTCAGCAGGTCCACCATGCGGGTGGTGGACACGGTCTTCACCACGCCGCCCCTCATGCCGCGCCGCTCCAGGAGATGCCTCAGGACAACGGTGAATATCCTGTGGGAGGAGAAGAACTCGCCCGTCTCATCCACCGCGCCGATGCGATCCGCGTCGCCGTCCAGGGCCAGGCCGACGCGGTATCGGCCGCTTTTCAACAGACCGGAGAGCTCCTCCAGATGCTCCGGCGTCGGCTCGGGCGGGCGGCCCTGGAAACCGGGGTTTTCCTCGGAATGGATCTCGGTTGTTCCCGGCAGCAGAAGAGGGAAGAATCCGCTCCCCGCGCCGAACATGGGGTCCACCACCGCCGGGATCGCGGCGGCGCGGATAAGCTCCAGGTCCACATAACGGGCCAACTGGCGGCGGTAGGGTTCTCCGGCGTCGAACAGCTCCACCATTCCGTCGCGCAACGCGGTATCCAGGGGAGTCTCCCTGATCACGCGGCTGTCCGCCTGGTTGCGCGCCACGATCTCCTCCACCACCTTCGTGGTGGAAGGGCGGGCGGAGCCGCCGAAGAACTCCTTGATCTTGAAACCGTTGTACTCGGGGGGATTGTGGCTGGCGGTGATCATGATGCCGCCCCCGGCGCCCCGCTCCTTCACCCCCCAGGAGACCGCCGGAGTAGGCGCGTATCCATCGGTAAGGAAGACGTGGATGCCGTTGCCGGCCGCCACTTCGGCGGCTCGCTCGGCAAAGCGGCGGGAGAGGAAGCGCCGATCATGGCCGATTACCAGCCCTTTTTCCGCGAGCCCCTGCTCCATGAAATAGTCCATGGTGGCCTGGGCCACCATGGACAGGTTGTCGAATGTGAAATCGCGGGCGATAACCCCGCGCCAGCCGTCGGTGCCGAAACGTATCCGCACGAAAAACCTCCTGATTGCTTTCATTTACCAATAAACCCCGTCCCCATGAGAGGTCCACGGGGACGGGGAATTTTCCGTCAGGCGAGGCGGTATTGTCAATGATTTGTTCATGGAGCGGGGAGACGCCCGTGAAACCGGTATTGACTGAAGTATCCGGCAGTTAGGATTCCCCCACGGCAGGACAGGGAGAGGTTTGCGTTACAAGTGATTCATTCATGCTGCCGGCGCGGAATCCCTCCAGATCCAGAGACACATAGGTAAAACCGGAGGATTTGAAGAAGGAAACCAGGGATTGGCGCACGGCCGGTTCCAGAATGCGGGGCATCTCCTCGGTTCCGACCTCCACGCGAGCCGTGTCGCCGTGGAATCTGACCCTGGGGGAGAGGACCCCCCGCGCCCGCAGGAACTCCTCGCAGCGCTCCACCATCGCAAGCCTTTCAGCAGTGATCTCAACGCCGTAGGGGAAACGGGTGGCAAGACAGGGCCGGGCCGGCTTGTCCCATGAAGGGAGACCCAGTTGGCGGCTGAGGCTGCGGATTTCGACCTTTGTCAGCCCGCACTCCCGGAGGGGGCTGAGGATTCCCAGTTCCTGCAGGGCGCGCAGCCCCGGCCGGTAATCGTCCAGATCGTCCAGGTTGCTCCCGTCCGCCACATGCGCCAGCCCCAGCTCCCCGGCCTTTTCCAGGAAGAGACGGAAAAGTTCCCTCTTGCAGAGGTAGCAGCGGTCAGGGGGGTTGGCGCTGAAGCCGGGGATGAGGAGTTCGCGGAAAGGGATAAGGATACGGGGGGCGCCCATCCGTTCCGCCAGTTCATCCGCCTCCCGCTGGTCGGAGGCCGGAAAAAGGGGGGAAACGGCGGTTACGGCCAGGGCCCGGTCCCCCAGGGTATCGCGGGCGACCCGGAGGAGGAGGGTGGAATCAACCCCGCCGGAAAAGGCCACCAGAACGGAGTTCAGTCCGGCCAGCAGGCTTCGCAGCCTGTCGTATTTTTGTTGCACAGGTTCCATGGGCGCCGCCGGAAGGCCGGAAAAGGGTCAGTCGAAGATTCCGGTGGAAAGGTATCTCTCGCCGGTGTCGCACATGACGGTCACCACGTTCTTCCCTTTGCCCAGCCTGCGCGCCAGTTGGAGCGCGCCGAAGAAGTTGGCGCCGGCCGAGATGCCCACGAGCATCCCCTCGATTCTGGCCAGCTTGCGGGCCGCCTCGAAGGCGTCTTCGTTCCTTACACGGATCACCTCGTCGTAGATGGCGGTATTCAGGACATCAGGGATGAAACCCGCGCCTATGCCCTGTATCTTGTGGGGTCCGGGCACGCCTCCCGAGAGGACCGGCGAGTCGTCCGGCTCAACCGCTGCGATACGGATGTCCGGGTTGTATGCGCGCAGCGTTTCGCCGACGCCGGTGAGGGTGCCGCCGGTTCCGACGGCCGCGACAAAGCCGTCGATGGAGAGCCCGGCCATGGCGGATACTATCTCGGGACCGGTGGTCCGGCGATGGGCCTCGGGGTTGGCCGGGTTCTTGAACTGCTGGGGCATGTAATAATCGTGGGCGGCCGCCAGTTCCTCCGCCTTCAGCACCGCGCCCCTCATTCCCTGACCGCCGGGGGTGAGGATCAGGTCCGCGCCGTAGGCGGCCAGGAGCCTTCTGCGTTCCACTGACATGGTATCGGGCATGGTGAGGATCAGTTTGTACCCCTTCACCGCGCACACCATGGAAAGTCCGATGCCGGTGTTGCCGCTGGTGGGTTCGATGACCGTGGCCCCCGGCCTCAGCGCGCCCTCCCGTTCCGCGGCCTCGATCATGGCCAGACAGATGCGGTCCTTGACGCTCCCTCCGGGATTTTTCGATTCCATCTTGACGTGGATGGCCGCCGCGCCATCTTCCTGAAGCCTGGTGATCCGCACCAGCGGGGTGGTCCCTATGCTCGCCAGCACTGTTCCCGCTTCCTGTTCCGCGCCCCCGTTGATACTCTTCTTCGGCATGATTGCCTCCTCCGGCCGTTGACGGCGCATCTTGCTGAACGCGGCGTCCGGCTGATCCTCTCAGATATAATAGTTGAAACGGTGATCCTGTTCCCGCCTTATTCCCAGGTCGCTACCCTGCTCGCAGAGGTTTTTCAGGGTTATTCCGGAAAAAAGTTCGTTGAGCCTTTCCCCGGCGGTCCTCCACACCGTCTGGGTCACGCAGCTCCCGTCAAATTCGCACCGGCCCTTGTCTTTCTTCTTTCCGGAGGCGCACTCCACCAGAAGGGTATCGCCCTCGGCAGCTTGGAGAATTTCCCGCACGGTTATCTCTTCCGGCTTCCGGGCAAGGCAGTATCCACCCTGGGGGCCCCGTTTGCTTTTCAGGATACCCGCTTTCTTGAAGCTTTGAAAGATCTGCTCCAGATACCGGGGGGAGATATCCTGTCTGCGGGAAATATCCTTGATCTGACATGGGAGGGTTCCACAATTGTAGGCCATGTCGAAAAGGGCGCGCAATCCATAACGGCTCTTGGTGGAAAGTCTCATGACGATAACTCCTTGCTCGAAAAAACATCCGCCTATGCAGGCAAACAACACATTTTCTTATAAGGTATGCCTATTATTCCTGTCAAGAACACATCTTGTCAGAAGATTAATTCTTCATGGTGACGGTGGAGTTTTACGGCGTCTTTCCCGGCATTGCCCTGACGGTGATTATCTGTTAGCATCCGCCGAAACAGTAGCGAATGGAGGTTTCAATGAAAAAACTGATACAGAAGGGAACCTGGCTGTTTCCGGTCCCGACGGCCATGGTTTCGTGCGCCGGCCCGGACAGCGCGCCCAACATCATTACCATCGCCTGGACAGGCGTGGTGTGCTCCGAACCGCCCATACTGAGCGTCTCCATCCGCCCCGGCCGCCACTCCCACGGTCTGATAAGGGAGTCGGGCGAATTTGTGGTGAACATCCCGCGGGAGGATCAGTTGCGCAAGCTGGATTTCTGCGGGGTCAAAAGCGGCAGGGACACCGACAAGTTCGCCGAACTGGGGCTGACGCCCCTGCCCGGAACCGAGGTCAAGGCCCCCCTTATCAAGGAGTGCCCGGTGAACCTGGAGTGCCGGGTCATAGAAGTCAAGAGCCTGGGGGTCCACGACCTGTTTCTCGGGGAGATCGTGGCGGCCCACATGGACGAAGAGGTGATGAACGACAAGGGCGCCGTGGATATCGGGAAGCTGAGGCCCATCGCCTACTGCCCCCAGGCCGCCCAGTACTGGAGCCTGAAGGAGGCCATCGGAACCTACGGCTTCACCGGCGGCAGGATTTGATCCCTGAAAAACAAACCAGGGCCAGAGGAAAGGAGTGTGTATGGAAACAATCAGGATCATGCCGTGCCTGGACATGAAGGACGGCCGCGTTGTAAAGGGTGTGAATTTCGTGAATCTCAAGGACGCGGGCGACCCGGTGGAAAACGCCAGCTTCTACGAAAGCGAGGGCGCGGATGAACTGGCGATGCTGGATATCGCCGCGACCCTTGAAAACAGGAAGACACGCCTGGAATGGGTGAAGAACGTCGCCTCCGTCATCACCATTCCTTTGACGGTAGGTGGCGGGATCGCGAGTCTCGACGATATCAGGGACACCCTCGCCGCCGGGGCCTCGAAGGTATCCATGAACAGCGCCGCGGTGAAAGACCCGTCCCTGGTGAAAAACGCCGCCCGGGAGTTCGGTTCCGAACGCATTACCGTGGCCGTGGACGCGAGAAGGAACGCGGCCATGCCGTCCGGGTTCGAACTGGTGGTTTCCGGAGGAACGAAGCCGGTTGGCAGGGACGCGGTTTCCTGGGCAAGGGAGTGTCAGGAGCTGGGCGCCGGCGTAATTCTGCCCACCAGCATGGACGGCGACGGCACCCTGGCCGGTTACGATATCGAATTCACGAAGGCCATCTCGGACGCGGTCACCGTGCCGGTAGTCGCGTCCGGCGGCGCCGGGACCCTCGAACACTTCTACGACGGGGCGGTAAAAGGCGGGGCGCGGGTCCTGCTGGCGGCGTCGGTATTCCATTTCCGGACCTTCAGCATCCGCCAGGTCAAGGAATATCTCCAAAGCCGCGGACTGCCGGTGTCCATTTGAGGATGAAGACTATTCCCTGACTATCTCCCCGTCCAGGACCCGGAACGATCCGCCGAATCTGTTGGTCCACTGGTCCCCTTCCAGAAGAGGGAAGGGGACCTCCCTTCCGCCCAGAAAGACCTCTTCGCTCCCCAGATAGCAAAACCATTCCAGGTTGCCGTTCATCCATATCCTGGTCTTCAGTTCCACAGGCGCCTCCATTTACGAACATACCCGGCAAGCGCTCAGCCTGGAGAGGGTTGCTTCCCTTCACCAGCCCCATCACTCACCACGGCAATGTTCTTCCATTTTCCACTTCGATAACGCAGATAAAACAGACCGCTGAAACAGAGGAGAGAAACGATGAGCGCCAGCCAGGCCGACTGGGGCGTCAACTCCAGCACCCTGAGGAACAGGAACAGCGTCGGCGCCAGCAGCCAGTGTAAGGCCACCGAGGCGCACATGGCCCAGAAGGTATCGCCAGCGCCTCGCAGCGCCCCGCTGTAGACAAGCATCACCGCATCGGCCAGGACATAGAATGCGGCCAGCCGAAGCATGGTTGTCGCCAGAGGCGTGGCCTGGTCGAATATGGAATCGGCCTGCCCGGGTTCGAACACCGACACCAGTTCCCCCGGCAGGGAAACGAAGAGGACGAGTATCATCAGAGAATAGGCGCAGGCCATCTTCAACCCGGAACGGGTGGCGCGCTCGGCGATATCGGGCCTTCCGGCCCCCACATATCGGCCCACCAGGCTTACCACGCCTATCTGGATCCCCAGCAGAGGCACGAAGGAAACCAGGTCCCAGTTAAAAACGATGGTCACTGCCGTAGCCGTGACCGGGCCGTGGCCATGAAAGATCATGATCATCACGGTAAACGCCAGCAGATTGAGGAACATCTCCATGCCGGCCGGAGAACCGTAGCGCAGAAGCTTGGCCATGACCTGGCGATTGAAGCGCAACGCGGACATGACCTTATATTCCAGTCGATTGCCGCGTCCAAGGTAAGCGGCCAGCAGCACCAGAAAAGCGCAGAAGCTGCCTATCAGTGTCCCGAAGGCTGCGCCGCGAATGCCGAGGGCCGGGAGTCCGAGCCTGCCGAAAATCAGGGCATAGTTGGCCACGACATTTACCAGCATGGCCACCATGGCGGAAACCATGACCACGCGGGTCCGTCCGATACCGGAAAAAAAACAGCTCAGGCAGTTGCGCAGCATAACGAGGACGGCCCCATACAGCAGGATGTCGAAATAGATTCGTTGCGGCTCAAGCTGTTCCACCGGCAGGTCCATGATGCGGAACAACAGATGCGCCAGCGGTCCCATCGCCAGGATCAGGGGCGCGGCCAACAGGGAGATAAGGGCAGCCTGGCTGACAACCAGGGCGCAGGCCTCCTTGCGGCCCGCGCCAAGATACTGGGCCGCCAGCGCCGTTACATAACCGGTCAGACCGATGAAGAACGTCATCATCATGAAAGCGGTCAAACCGCCGGCCATGGCGGCATTCATGGACGCCGGGCCGAGGCGGGCGAGAAACAGGCGGTCGGTGAAGATCAGGGCCGTTTCGCAGCCATGGGAGATTACCATGGGCAGGGCCAGGGCAATCATCTCCCTCAGGCCGCCCCGGCCGGGGCGGTCCATGGCGTTCATCGGTACACTTGCAGGTTTATTGTCCATTTCCCATCCACAATGCTGATGCCCGGCGCACGGGCGATGCGCCGGGCACAACCGGCGACGGCGCCGTCACAGTAGAATGCTTTTCATTTCCAAAGTCAAGGATCAGAAATATTGGGCATTTTCCAACAAATGGCCAAAAGGCGAGCCTGACCCCGCTGGAGAATAGCCGGTTGTTTCCAAAAGCGGATTGGGGTAGAGTAGTCAAAAAGCTTACGGAGTGGATGTTTTGCTGATTATTCTACTGGCGGATCAGGAGCGCCTTATCAAGGCCGTCACCGGCGCGGAATACAAACCCGGGGTGACGGTCCGGGTCGCCGGAGGCTTCGAGGACGCCCTTACCGGCATATCGGGAAGGGGACCTTTCTTCTTTTTCATCCAGGAAAGGCTGGGCGAGTTGTCGGGAGAGCTTATCGCGGCCCGTCTCTCCGCTGAACTCAAGGGGAGATCCGTGCGTTTTTTTCTCCTCGGCGACCCGGACGCCGCCGGTGACACCTTCCACGGGGCCGTGGACGAATCCCTCCCAGATGATGAACTGTCCGGAGAGGTCAGCGCGATTGTCTCCGCCCCCCTTCCGGAAACAAGAAAGAGAAGGAGGCCGGCGAAGAGAAGGGCGCCGGACAGGCCGGCAGCCGATGAGAGCGCGCCAAATGAGCATTCCGGCGGCGCGCCGGACCTTCCCGTGGAAGGGGTGGACGATTACGTGCGCATCGCCTCTCCGGCCGTAACAGATGGAGAGACTCCGGCGGATGAGACACAGGCGGGAAGCGCCCGCTTCCACGCCCTCCTGGAAAACGCCATTGCCGCCCCGGCCTCTCCGGAGACGCCGGAGGGTGAACCGCCCGGGAAAAACGATTTGCGAACCGTGGATATTTCCCACCGGCCGCCCCCCCCGGACACCGCAAAATCCGCGGGCGCGCCGCCCCTCCCGCGGATTGGGGCCAGGCGCAAGGCATGGCTGCTCCTGGCGGGGGGCCTTGCGGTGACGGCTGTCATCCTCTCACTCTCCCTATGCCGCGCGGACAGGACAGACCTCTCAGGGAAAAGCGGCGAAAAGACCGCCCCGTTTCCGGCCGGGGAAGGACAGCCCATCCAGACCGGGCCTCCGCGGGCGTTGAAAACCCTCCCCTCCTTTGTCCCGTCCGGCGCCCCGGAACCGGGCTACGGAAAGGCCCATCCCGGCTGGGAGATGTTTCGCAGCGCGGGTGCGGAGTTCCGGGTCTTCAGGGAAAAGGGCCTGATCCTGGCAATCCAGGTTCTGGATCGCGGCGGGAAAGGGCTGCCCCTGGGACTTTTCACCTCAGCGTTTGCGGAGATTGCCGGAACCCCCGATTATGTGGTCGAGTCAGTGGAGCGCAAGGGGGGATTTGTCATTGAAAAGGGTCGCCTGAAAAACGGGGTAGGCGTCCTGATCTATCGCAAGGAGCCCGGCCGGGGGTTGACGGGTTTTGTCTTTGATTTCCGATAACGGGTTACGGAAAACGGGGTGTCCGACCATGAACATGAACATTGCCTCCAGGCTTTGGAGAAGCCCGCTTTCATCTGGCGTTGCCGCCGCGGCCGCCTTTTTCCTCATATCCATCTCCGGCGCCGGTCAGTCCTGGTGCGCGGAACAGTCGTTCGAACTGGACCTGTCCGAACTAGAAAAGAAAGCTCCCGCGGCGGAGAAACCGTCGCGGAACACGGGACGGCAGATCAAAAAGAAGGTGAAAAAGGCTGCCGGGAAAAAGCATGCGGCCCCCGCCCCCCCGGCAGCCGAAGATCTGCAGGGAGAATTCGTGAATTATACCATCCGGCCGCGTGACCATATCTACAAGGTGCTGACCACTCGCTTCGGTCTCACCTCGGAGAGGGCCGAAGCCCTGATTCCCCGCATCCTCAGGGTCAACGGTATCAGGGATATCAGGGGCCTCCGCATCGGCCGGACCATCCGCATACCCGTGCTGGAGGGGATGTCCGTCCCTGCCGCTTCCGTAAAACCGGCCGCGCTCCCGGCGACGCCGGCCGTCCCTTCTTCACCCGGACCATCGGCCGCTCCGACGACGTTGGCGCCACCCGCCCCTTCCCCGGGGGAAGTCGGCCCGGAAAAGACGCCCGCCGCCACATCCGCCCCTTCAACCCCGGCAAAGGGGTCGAAGGTGATGCCACGCTCCGTCCCCGTCGGGGAGATTGCGGCCGTGACTGACGGCATCCTGGACGCCCTTTCCCTTCAATTCAAAAAAAGCCATTCCATAGACGTACCCGTCGGCGGAAGCCAGGGGGGGGTTATCACCATCCACGCGGACCGCTATTTCGAGTATGACGGCAGGCGCTTCTGCCTGGACTTCAAAGACGCCGGGGCCGAAAGGGCCATGCGCTCCCGCATCCTGGAGCTTTCCGGGTACCGTCACATTACCCTTGACCCGAAGGACGATTTCCGTTCGGCGACCGGAAAAATCCTGACGGCGCTGGAGATCCCCTCCTCATACCGCAAGCACGCCCTTGTCCCCGCTTCGGGAGATTCCGGCGTCCTGGAGGTAGAGGGTTATCTGCTGAAAGGCAGGGGGGCGAAGGGAGAACACATCCTCCTGACAGCTCCCCTACAGGACAAGGCGCTTTACGGTTTGATTCAGGCGGGGGAATGGGATATACAGTAGTCATTTGTATTTGAACGAAATATTATCCGGATGCCGCAACCAACAGAACAGAAGGGAACAGGCGATGAAATTCACCAAGATGCATGGCGCTGGCAATGATTACGTATATGTGAACTGTTTCGAAGAGCGCGTGGACAACCCGGCGGAGGTGGCGCGCAAGGTATCCAACCGCAACTTCGGCATCGGCTCCGACGGGCTGATACTGATCATGCCTTCCACGGCGGCGGATGTGCGGATGCGCATGTTCAACTCCGACGGATCGGAATCGGAGATGTGCGGCAACGGTATCCGCTGCGTGGCCAAGTATGCCTACGATCACGGCATAGTGGCAAAGAAGGAGATAACCGCCGAGACCGGCGCGGGAATCCTGACGCTTCAACTGTTCACCAACAGCCATGACAAGGTGGAAAAGGTGCGCGTCAACATGGGAGAGCCGCGCCTCATCCGCTCGGAGATCCCCATGACCGGAGACGGGGCCTCGCGGGTGGTGGATGAGCCCCTCAACATCCTCCATTCCACCTTTCGCATCACCTGCGTCTCCATGGGCAATCCCCACTGCGTCATCTTCGTGGATGATGTGGAGAAGTTCCCGGTGGAAAAATACGGTCCGCTCATAGAAAACCACGAGATGTTCCCTCGCCGCACCAACGTGGAATTCGTGCAGGTCATTTCCGGGGACGAGGTGCGGCAGCGGACCTGGGAGCGGGGCGCCGGGGAAACCCTGGCCTGCGGCACCGGCGCCAGCGCTGTTACTGTCGCCTGCGTGCTGAACGGACTTACCGGACGCGCCATCGTAAACCACCTGTCGGGCGGCGACCTGGAGATGGAGTGGCCCGATGGCGGACCGGTGTTCATGACCGGACCGGCGGTGGAGGTTTTTACCGGCGAAATCCATGTCTGACGGGCCCGTGAAGGAAAACCCCGCCCACTGGCTGGGCGCCCACATGTCGATCGCGGGGGGGCTGCCCAAGGCCGTGGAACGCGGCCGGGCCGCCGGATGCGGCGTGCTCCAGGTGTTCACCCAGAACTCCAACCAGTGGCGCGGAAAACGCGTCACCGATTCGGACGCCTCCCTGTTCCGGGAGAAATGGGCGGAATCAGGCATAAAGGAGATTGTTTCTCACGATATCTACCTCATCAACCTGGCGGCCGCCCCGGGCGAGACCCGTGACAAGAGCATGGCCGGCTTCCTGGAGGAGATGGAACGCTGCGCCCGGCTCGGCATCGGCAAGATCGTCATGCACCCCGGCGCCCACCTGGGCGAGGGGGAAGAGACCGGCGTCAGCCGTATCGTCGAGGCCTTTGACACCCTTTTCCAGCAGGCCCGGGACTTCACCGGGACCGTGCTGCTGGAAACCACCGCGGGCCAGGGAACGAACATCGGCTACCGCTTCGAACACCTGCGGGAGATCCGGGACCGCTCCGCCTTTCCGGACCGCTTCGGTGTCTGCTTCGACACCTGCCACACCTTCGCCGCCGGCTACGACATCACCACCAGAGAGGGATACGACTCGGTCTTCCGGGAGTTCGACCGGGTTCTGGGCCTGGACAGCCTGCGGGTGTTTCACTTCAATGACTCGAAAAAGGGGTTGAACTGCCGGGTGGACCGCCATGAGCACATCGGCCGTGGCGCCATGGGGCTGGAAGGCTTCCGTTTCCTCATGAATGACCAGCGGTTCAGCGGCATACCCAAGATACTGGAAACCCCCAAGGGGGACAACGACGAGATGGATGCAATCAACCTGAAGACCCTGCGCGATCTGGTGGAGTAAACCCGCGCCGCGGCAAGGAGGTCGTCCATGAAAGAGAAGATCGGGATTATCCAGGGGGACATCACCAGGCTGGAGGTGGACGCCATCGTCAACGCCGCCAACAACACCCTGCTGGGAGGAGGAGGGGTGGACGGTGCCATCCACAGGGCGGCCGGGCCCAGGCTGGTGGCCGAGTGCGCCACCCTCGGAGGCTGCCGCACCGGCGACGCGAAAATAACCGGCGGCTACAAGCTCCCTGCCCGCCACGTCATCCACACCGTGGGACCGGTATGGCACGGAGGCGGCAAGGGAGAGCCGGACCTGCTGCGCAGCGCCTACCGCCGCTGCTTCCAGGTGGCCCATGAAAACGGCATTGCTTCCATCGCCTTTCCCGCCATCAGCGCCGGGGTATATGGCTACCCCATGGACCAGGCATGTGAGATCGCCATGGCCGAGGCCAGGGCGGCGCTGGAGAAATATCCGGAACTGGAGCGGGTTGTCTTCGTCCCCTTCAGCGCCAGCGCCCTTCGCATCTACCAGGAGACCTTCGGCAGGATATTTCCCTGACCGGCAGCGGGACGGACCGGCCGTTAACGGTACGAAGCCCTGCCTTCCAGGGTCCGGCGCCCCTTTTTTTCATACGACGCTCGCTTTTCTTGACAGCCGCGCCGCGCCCTGATATGTTTTGTTCATGGAGACTAAAGTATGGCCGGTTATATTTTATTCAAAATAAAATCAGTCTCGTCAGTCGTCGTAGTCGTCACCCCGTGACGGCTCGCCGCCTGACCGGAACCCTCAGGTTACGGGTTCAACGGAGAGCGCGGGCCGGGCGCCGCGCTCTCTTTTCATATGAAGGAAAGAGAGGAAAGGCCGCGGCAATGGAAACCGCGGCCTTTTTTTATCCTTGAAACGGCAGTTGGAGTTATCCGAAGAGGACGAAGGATGTCTTCAACTGTCAAAACCAGGTTTATCAGTCAGGAAGGGAGTCTTTTTCTGAAAGGAGAATAACGCCATGAAGAGCGGAGCCCAGATACTTCTCGAATGCCTGAAACGGGAGGGGGTGGATACCATATTCGGCTATCCCGGAGCGCGCAGCCTCCTGGTTCACGATGCCCTGCTGGATGAACCGGACATCCGCCACATCCTGGTGCGCCACGAACAGGCCGCGGCCCATGCCGCGGACGGCTACGCCCGCACAACCGGCAAGGTGGGCGTCTGCCTCACCACCTCCGGACCGGGCGCCACCAACCTGGTCACCGGCATCGCCACCGCCTATATGGACTCCATCCCGATGGTCGCCCTCACCTGCCAGGTAACCACCGACGCCATCGGCATCGATGCCTTCCAGGAGGCGGACATGACCGGCATCACCCGCCCCGTTACCAAACACAACTACCTGGTAACGGACACCAGGGACCTGGCCCGCAAGTTGCGGGAGTCGTTTCTGGTGGCCCGGACCCTCCGGCCGGGTCCCGTGCTGGTGGACCTCCCCAGCGACGTCCTTGGAAACAGGGTGCGGGCCGTCATTCCAGAAAAAGCCGCCCGCCGGGGCTACCGGGAAAAGGTTGTCGTCAATCAGAAACAACTGCGAAAAGCGGCGGATATCATCAACAAATCGAAGATGCCGCTCATCTATGCCGGTGGCGGCATCGTGCTTTCCGAAGGAAGCGCCCAGCTGCGCGCCCTGGCGGAGAAGGGAAATATTCCGGTTACCAACACCCTGATGGCGGTAGGCGTCATGGACCCGGCCTCTCCCCTCGCCCTGGGCATGCTGGGGATGTACGGGGCATGGCATTGCAACATGGCCGCCCATGAATGCGACTGCCTCATCGCCATCGGCGCCCGTTTCGACGACCGTGTCACGGGAAAGGTGGACGGATTCGCCAGGAACGCCCGCATCATCCATATCGACATCGATCCGGCGAGCATCCGCAAGGTGGTAAACGTGGAGCTGCCCATCGTGGGGGATGCGAGGGAGGCCATGGCCCTTCTGACGGATCTCGTGGAGCCCCGCGACCACGGCGACTGGGTGTCGCGGATTCGGGAATGGGAAAAATCGGCGCCCCTTCCCCGGCCCATGCGTGAACTTACGGCGCCCCACGAGATCATGGAGGCCATCGGCGCCGTCGCCGGGCCGGCGCCCATTGTCGCGTCGGACGTGGGGCTGTCCCAGATGTGGACGGCCAATTACCTCCCCTTTTCCACGCCCCGCGGCTACATAACCAGCGGCGGCCTGGGGACCATGGGTTACGCCCTTCCCGCCGCCCTGGGGGCCGCGGCGGGCAATCCCGGACGCCCGGCGTTCGCCATCTGCGGCGACGGCGCCTTTCAGATGAATATCCAGGAACTGGCGACCTGCTCGTATTACAATATCCCGGTCAAGACGGTTGTGCTGAACAACGGCAAGCTGGGCATGGTCCGGCAATTCCAGAAGATTTTCATGAAAGAAAGGTTCGCCTCGACCGATCTGGGCAAGCATGTGGATTTCTGTACCGTGGCGCGGGGTTTCGGGGTGGAGGCCATTCGGGTGCCGCGGAAGGAGGAGCTGGGAGAGGCCATGAAAAAGGCCGTGTCGCTTCCCGGCCCCGTGGTCATCGATGTGGAGATCGACGCGGACACCTACTGTTTTCCCATGGTGCCGCCGGGCAAGAAGTCGGTGGAGGCCATCTTTGCTCCCGAAGAGTGGAAAGGATGAGATAAAAAGGGCGCTTGCAGCGGCAAGCGCCCTTTTTATGATTTGGCGTGATGTTCCCCGTCCCTTCTTCCGGCGGGAGAAGGTGGCCGGAAGCCGGATGAGGGAAATACGGCGTCGGCCCGCAACCTAGAGGATTTCCACCATCTCCAGTTCAAAGGTGACATCCTCCCCCGCCAGGGGATGATTGGCGTCAAAGGTGATCTCTTCGTCATTCACCTCCACCACCATCACCTCTATTTCCTCATCGTTTTCGTTCACGAGCACAATCTCGTCGTCCACCTCCGGGTTCAGGTCCTCCGGCAGGTCACCGCGGGGTATGGAGAACACCTTCTCCACATCATATTCACCGAAGGCGTCCTCAGCCGGGATTATCACCTTTTTCTTCTCGCCCGCCGCCATGCCCACCAGCGCCTCCTCCAGCGGGATGAGGAATTCTCCTTCCCCGAGGGTTATCTCCCTTGGTCCGCCCCCGCAGCCGCATTCATCGGAACCGCATTCCTCGTGTTCAAGGGTTGAATCGAAGATCGTCCCGTCTTCGAGCATGCCTGTGTAGTTGATTCTTACCTTGTCGCCTTTTTTTGCCTGTGCCATTCCTTGATAACCTTTCATTTTCCGCTGATTGTGTCGGTCCGCTCAGGACCGTTAGTGGCGCATAGGGTACGGGCGGGAGGGGAGGATAGTCAACCAAAATCGTAACATCTCAGATAATCACACTATTTTGACATTTTCGCACCGAGCGGGACCAAGCCGGCAACGGAAGCGCGGGCATTCCTTTCCGGAATGTCGCCGGTTGGAAACGGGGCTTATAAAATAATGCCTTTATTTGTTGCAGGCGACCCCTTTTTCTGCGATAGTGTGGCCGCTTTTTTGCGCGGAAACGCGATTATACCCCCGTAAGGAGTCACGAATGCCACGACGAGACGATCTGAAAAAGGTTCTGATTATCGGTTCCGGGCCGATTGTAATCGGTCAGGCCTGCGAGTTCGACTATTCCGGCACACAGGCCTGCAAGGCCCTGCGCGGCCTGGGCTATGAAATCCTGCTGGTAAACTCCAACCCGGCCACCATCATGACCGATCCAGGCATGGCCGATACCACCTATATCGAACCTCTCACCGTGGCATCCCTGACCGAGATAATCAAAAAGGAGCGCCCCGACGCCCTGCTCCCCAACCTGGGAGGACAGACCGGGCTCAATCTCTCCATCTCCCTGGCCAAGGCGGGCGTGCTGGACGAGTACGGAGTGCGGGTCATCGGGGTCAATCTGGACGCCATCGAGCGGGGGGAAGACCGGCAGACCTTCAAGGATACCATGACCCGCCTGGGCATCGAGACAGCGCGCAGCGCCATCGCCAACAGCATGGAGGAGGCCAGGGCGGCCATCCGCGAAATCGGCTTCCCCGTAGTGATCCGGCCGGCCTATACCATGGGCGGCACCGGAGGCGGATTCGCCTACAACATGGATGAATTCGATGCCCTGGTGAGCCGCGGGCTGTCCGCAAGCATGGTGGGCCAGGTGCTGGTGGAAGAATCGGTGCTGGGATGGGAGGAACTGGAACTGGAGGTGGTCCGGGACGCCAAAGGGCAGAAAATCACGGTCTGCTTCATCGAAAACGTGGACGCCATGGGTGTCCACACCGGCGACTCCTACTGCACCGCGCCCATGCTCACCATCTCGGGGGAGCTCCAGGATCGCCTGCGGCGATACTCCTACGACATCGTGGACGCCATCGAGGTCATCGGCGGCACCAACGTCCAGTTCGCCCATGACCCCAAGACCGGCCGGGTGGTGGTCATCGAGATCAACCCCCGCACCTCCCGCTCCTCGGCCCTGGCCTCCAAGGCAACCGGTTTTCCCATCGCCCTTGTTTCGGCCATGCTCGCCGCCGGCCTCACCCTGGACGAGATCCCCTACTGGCGCGACGGTACCCTGGAAAAGTACACCCCTTCCGGCGACTATGTGGTGGTGAAGTTCGCCCGCTGGGCCTTCGAGAAATTCAAGGGGGTGGAGGACCGCCTCGGCACGCAGATGCGCGCCGTGGGCGAGGTGATGAGCATCGGAAAGAATTACAAGGAGGCCCTGCAGAAGGCCATCCGTTCCCTGGAGATCGGCCGCAGCGGACTCGGTTTCGCCCGCGACTTCCATGACCGCTCCCTTCCGGAACTGCTGGAGATGATGGCGGAACCCACCAGTGAACGGCAGTTCATCCTCTACGAGGCCCTGCGCAAGGGCGCCGGCATCGACGCGCTGTATCGCCTCACCCACATCAAGCCCTGGTTCCTGGAGCAGATGAAGGAACTGGTGGACCTGGAAGAAGAGGTCCTCGCCCATCGCGGGAACCTCCCCCCGGACGACCTCCTGGCAAGGGCGAAAAAGGACGGCTTCGCCGACAAATACCTTTCCTCGCTCCTGGATATCCCGGAAAAGGACATCCGGGAGCGGCGCGCCGCCCTCGGCGTGGTGGAGGCGTGGGAGCCGGTGCCGGTGAGCGGGGTGGAGAACGCCGCCTACTACTATTCCACATACAATGCCCCGGACAGGGTCCCGGTGAGCGGCGGCAGGAAGGTCATGGTTCTGGGCGGCGGACCGAACCGCATCGGCCAGGGGATCGAGTTCGACTACTGCTGCGTGCATACCGCATTCGCCCTGCGCGACGCGGGGTACCAGTCCATCATGGTCAACTGCAATCCGGAGACGGTCTCCACCGACTACGACACCTCCAACAGGCTCTACTTCGAGCCCCTGACCGTTGAAGACGTGCTCTCCATCTACGAAAAGGAGAAACCAGAGGGGGTGGTGGTGCAGTTCGGCGGCCAGACGCCTCTCAACATAGCCTCGGAGCTGGAAGCGGCCGGAGTGAAGATCCTGGGGACTTCGCCGGAGACTATTGACCTGGCCGAAGACCGCCAGAGGTTTTCATCGCTGATGCTGGAACTGGGCATCCCGCAGCCCGAATCGGGCATGGCCAGCACCCTGGACGAGGCCCTGCGGGTGGCGGCGCGCATCGGCTACCCCCTCATGGTCCGCCCCTCCTACGTCCTGGGCGGCCGCGCCATGGAGATCGTTCACGACGAAGAGATGCTCCGGGAATACCTGCGCAAGGCGGTGGATGTCTCCCCCCAGCGCCCGGTGCTCATCGACCGGTATCTGCGCAACGCCATCGAGGCCGAGGCGGACGCCATCTCCGATGGAACCGACGCCTTTGTCCCGGCGGTCATGGAGCATATAGAACTGGCCGGGGTCCACTCCGGCGACTCGGCCTGCGTGATCCCGCCGGTCACCATTCCCCGGAAGCACGTGGCCACCATCGAGGAATATACCCGCAGGATTGCCGTCGCCATGCGGGTGGTGGGACTGCTGAACGTGCAGTACGCCATTGCCGACGACAAGGTCTATATCCTGGAAGCCAATCCCCGCGCCAGCCGCACCGTTCCCATCGTCAGCAAGGTCTGCGACATCTCCATGGCGCGCCTGGCGACCCAGGCCATGCTGGGCAAGAAGATCGCTGACATGGGTCTGCGAAAAGGGAGTATCCCGCACTTTGGCGTAAAGGAGGCGGTGTTCCCCTTCTACATGTTCCCGGAGGTGGATCCGATCCTGGGACCGGAGATGCGCTCCACGGGAGAGGTGCTGGGAATGGACGCCAGCTTCGGCCTGGCCTTTTTCAAGGCCCAGGAAGCGGCTCTCTCGCCGCTGCCCCTGGCGGGGACGGTCCTGTTCACCATCGCGGACCAGGACAAGGAAGGCGCCCTGGAAGCGGCGCGGCGCTTCGCCGGACTGGGATTCACCATTCTGGCGACAGAAGGCACGCAGGCATTTCTTTCCGGCAACGGGGTAGCAGCGACCGCCGTGAAGAAGATGCACGAAGGACGCCCCAATCTGGCGGACGGCATCACCAACGGCGAGATTCACCTGGTGATCAACACTCCCGCCGGAAAGAAAAGCGCCAATGACGATTCTTACATCCGCAAGGCGGCCATCAGGCACAGGGTTCCCTACATCACCACCATCGCCGGCGCCATAGCCGCCGCCACGGGCATAGAGGCATGCCAGGCCGGCAGAAGCGGCGTGCGCAGCCTTCAGGAATACCACTCCGCTATCATTCCGTGACCGGTCCGGAAAGCGGTGGACAGGAAAAAAGCGCCCCGGAAAACCCGAGGGCGCTTTTTTTCGTTCATGGGCGGCGTTCACCCGGCCGTCCATATGGAAACTTGCAATTTCTCCCGGCGGATGCGATACTTCCGTCCTGATTCACCCCATTTTATCGGAGGGACTCCATGTTCGGTTACAGTCCGCTGGCAATCATTATCATCCTTCTTCTCGCCCTGGTGATCTTCGGCGCCGGAAAGCTTCCCGAGATCGGCAGTTCCCTGGGCAAGGGGATCAAGAATTTCAAGCGCGCCCTTGAAGGAAAAGAGGAGATTGAAGACCGGGCGCGCAAGGACGATGATCAGGAAAAGAAGTCATAGGAACGCCTCTTGCCGCTATGACGGCAGTTCCAGCTTCGGTTCCTTGCCCTGGCGATAGAGAAGAATGGTCCGGCCCAGAACCTGGGCGACCTCGGCGGCGCACGCCTCGGCCAGGGCGGAAGCGACCTCGCGCCGATCCGTCAGGCAGCTTTCCAGTATCTTGACCTTTATCAGTTCATGACTTTCAAGGGCTTCGCCGGTTTCCTGGATGAGGGCGTCGCTTATCTCTCCCTTTCCCACCAGAATAACCGGTTTCATGGAGTGCCCCAGCCCCCTCAGAAATCTTTTCTGTTTACCCGTCAGCATGTTCGGTTCCTCCGGCATGTGTGATAGAATGTCGTCTCGCCTGAGCAGGGTACACCTTCCCCCCGGATTTGTACAGCCCTGGTAATTTCATGAAAATTTTCCGGGGCGGACAGGTGAATTGTCTTGCAAATACATCCTGAATTGCTATAGTTCCGAATAGTTACACTCACCTCGTCACCCGGGAAAGAGCATCTTCCCGTATGTTGCATTCAGCATAGCGTCCATATGAAAACGCGGAAAGAAAAGGCGTTTTCCGGCGGAATCATGGAGGAAGGCGTGGAGCCGGAGTGTTGCTGGTCAAAAGAAACGGTCACGCCGGAAGAATGCCCGTACATCTTCCCGGACGAAACAGACCTGTACGCATCGCTGGAACGGAGACTGCCGGCCAGGTGCGTCGAGTGTCCCCGCTTCCAGGGCGACCTGGAACGCCTCGGGGAAGGGGGGCGGCCGGAGGCTGCGGTAATACGCATCCTTGCCGGCGAGTATCTGCGCCAGAAGTCGCGCGCCGATACCATGGTCGGCTTCCTGGACAGCAGGGAAATCGAGATACAGTTTCTCCACGAGATCGGAGCGCTTCTCCAGAGCTCGCTCATGGAACTGGACGAGGTCCTTTCCGTGGCGCTCACCGCCATAACAGCCGGCAAAGGCTTCGGAATGAACCGGGCCTTCCTTCTCCTGGTGAACAAGGAACGGAGCCACATGAAGGGATACCTGGGCGTGGGGCCCCGCAACTACCAGGAGGCATGGGAGATATGGGAAGAGATCGGAAGGAGTGATTTCTCTCTCAGGGAGATGGCGAAGCAGTTCCACGAAACCAAGCTCTCTGCGGAAAAGAACAAGTTCCAGGACATCCTGGAACGCCTCTCCGTCCCCCTGTGCGACCAGGGATCCATTCTCAACCGGGCGCTCCGGGAGAGAAGGCCGATCCTGGTCGGGGGCGACCTGAACGAAAACGCCATTGACCTGGAGCTGGCGCGCACCCTTGAGGTGGACACATTTCTCATCCTACCCCTGCTGGCGCGAAACCGGCGGGTAGGCGTCATACTCGCGGACAACTTCATCACCAAGAAGCCCATAACCCCTCACGATATCCGGGCCATGGAGTCACTCACCTTTCCGGTGGCCTTCGCCATTGAAAGGGCCGCCCTCTATGAACGCCTCCACGAAGACCTCCGGCAGCTTACCGTTGCCAACGCCCGTCTCCATGAACAGCAGGAATTGATCATCAGGATGGAAAAACTGGCGCTCCTGGGGCGGGTGACCTCCAGCATCGCCCACTCCATCCGCAACCCCCTTATGATAATAGGCGGATTCGCGCGTTCCCTCCTGAAAGACATCGCGGAAGACGATCCGAAAAAGGAATCTCTGGAAACCATCGTCCTGGAGGCGAGGCAACTGGAGGACGCCCTGACCGAGGCCCTGGAATCGGCGGAATCCACCTCGCCGAAGCTGGACAAATGGAACATCAATGAGCTGCTGGGATATGTCTTCCACGAGGTGACCAGCGGCCACGGCAGGGAAGGCATCTCGTTTGTCCTGGACACGGCGCCGGACCTCCCCATGATACGCATGGATTACCGCCAGATGGCCTATTGCCTCAAAAAGATATTACTCAACTCCCTTGACGCCATGTCGCCCCCGGGGGAACTGGCCGTCAGGACGATCCTCAGGCCGGACGGCATTCTGGTGGAGATCACGGATACCGTCTCCCGGCCGGCCAGGAAGGAAGGCGATACCTTCCCCGCTCCGGGAATGGGCGGCGGCGACATCTATGACCTGGAGCTGTCATTTTGCAGGGTGATACTTGAAAATTACTGTAAATCCTTTACTGTTGATGGGTACGATGGAAAAGGAACGAGGTACGAGATACTGCTGCCTATAAAGAAGGAGGATGAAGGAGATGAGCAGGATTCTGGTCGTTGACGACGAAAGCAGCATCAGGCTTCTCTATTCCCATGAGCTTGCCGATGAGGGATATGAGGTGTTCACGGCCGCGGGAGCCGAGGAAGCAGTGGAGATTCTCCGCAAGGACGACTTCGACCTTATCCTGCTGGACATCAAACTGAAGAACGAAAGCGGTCTGGACCTCCTGCAGCGCATTGTCAAGGAACGGCACAACCTGCCGGTGATCCTGTGCACCGCTTTTTCATGTTACAAGGATGATTTTTCCGCATGGCTCGCCGACGGATACGTGGTCAAGTCAAGCGACCTGCGGGAACTGAAGGAAGAAATCAGGCGGGTGCTTGACAAGAAATCGCCGCGAAACGTTCTCAAGCGGACCATGTAGCCGCGCGGAGCCCGTTTTTCCCCTTCGACGGCTGAACAGCGCCTTCCTCCCGGTGTTGCCGTGATGCCTCTTACCTGAAGCGGGACTGCTCCACACCCCTTATTTTCCAGACCCCCACAACTCCCGGAAGGAGGCAGAAACAATGAAAGCCGTGATTATGGCCGGAGGTTTCGGCACACGCATCCAGCCGTTGACCAGCAGCGCGCCGAAACCGATGATACCCCTGGCGAACCGCCCCATCATGCTCCATATCGTTGAACTGCTGAAGAAGCACGGCATCAGCGACATGGTAATGCTCCTCTATCATCAGCCCGACATCATCAAGAATTTTTTTCGCGACGGCGCCGATTTCGGCATAAAGACGGAATATGTAACCCCCCTCCAGGACATGGGAACAGCGGGCGCGGTAAAGTGCGCCGAAAGGTTTCTCAACGAGCGATTCCTGGTGATCAGCGGAGACCTGCTCACGGACTTCAACCTGAAGAAGATCATCGACTTCCACGACAGCCGCAAGGCCATGGCCACCATCACCCTCACCTCGGTGAAGGACCCGCTCCAGTTCGGCGTCGTCATCACCGACAAGGAGCGGAGGATCACCCAGTTCCTGGAAAAGCCGGGCTGGGGCGAGGTCATCTCCGACACCATCAACACCGGTATCTACGTGCTGGAACCGGAGGTGTTCCGCTATATCCCGGAAGGTGAAAACTTCGATTTCTCCCAGGACCTGTTTCCGAAACTGCTGGAAAACGGGGACCCGCTTTTCGGCTACCCGGTTAAAGGTTACTGGCGCGACATCGGCAATACCGATTCCTACCGGGAGGCCCACCACGACATCTTCCACGGCAGGATCAACATCCGCATCGACGAGGAGAAACAGGATCTGCTGGGCAAGGACGTGCGCCTGGGTATCGACGTGCGCCTCAACGATCTCAAGACCGTGGAGGGAACGGTAATCCTCGGAGACAACTCCCAGATCCTGGGTAACGCCCACATCCGGGACTCGGTCATCGGCCGCAACTGCACCATTGAAGAAGGCGCAAGGCTCTACCGCTGCGTGGTGTGGGACAACGTCTACATCAAGAAGGGGGCAAAGCTGGTCGATTCGGTGATCTGCGGCAACGTCAGCGTCGGCCAGGGGGTGGTCATGGAGGAAGGGGTCATCGTGGCGGACGACACCTCCATCGGCGAAGACGTCTTCATCAAGAAGGACGTGAAGATCTGGCCGAAAAAGCTCATCGAGGCCGGGTCCATCGTCTCCGCCAACCTCATCTGGGGCGAAAAATGGAAGAAGTCCCTCTTCGAGGGCGCCCTCATCCGCGGGTTGACCAATATCGAGCTGACACCGGAATTCATGGCCAAGCTGGGATGCGCCTACGGCAGCACGCTGCCCAAGGGGAGCTTCATCCTGGCGGGACGGGACGCGTACCGCTCCTCCCGCATGCTGAAAAGGAGCTTCCTTGGAGGCATCCTCTCCACGGGCGTGAACATCCGGGACCTGAAGATGATCCCGCTGCCGGTCCTCCGCTATAAGCTGAAGACCTTCGGTGAAGTGGGAGGGGTCCAGTTCCGGGAGGCAAAGGACGACCCCGCCTCCACGGAGATCGTCTTTCTCGACGCCGACGGCATCGACTTCTCCAGCTCCATGGGAAAGAACGTGGAGAGGATCTTCTACAAGGAGAACTTCCGGCGCGCCCATCACTCCGAGCCGGGCGCCATATCAGAGCTGCCCAATGTGGTGGATTTCTACCGGGAGGGATTTCTCCGCGCCATCGAAACCGGCCTGGCGAAACGGGGAAGCTTCAAGGTGGTGATCGATTTCAACCATTCCGCGGCCAGCCAGATCCTTCCCGCCCTGCTTAACTCCATGGGGTGCGAGGTGGTGGCCCTCAACGCATACATCGAGGAGGAAAGCGGGGACACCAAGGGGACATGCCAGACACTGAGCCTGCAGCAGATATCCAAGATTGTGGTCGCCCTGGATGCCCAGGCGGGATTCCTGCTGGACCCCGTAGCCGAGAGCATTATCCTCGTGGATGAAACCGGCAGGGTGCGCGAAGGCGCGGAACTCCTCAGCCTGATGACTGCCCTCACCCTGCAGAGAGGGGCGAAGGGGGTGTACGCGGTTCCGGTTTCCGCCCCCTCGGTCATCGAACAGATGACGCAGGAAAGGGGTTGCACGGTCCAGCGCACCAAGAGCTCCGCGCGATCCATGATCGAGGCGTCCCTGTCGTCGGAGGTCATCCTGGCCGGCTCGCTCAACGGGCGATTCGCCTTTCCCCGTTTCCAGAACGCCTTTGACGGCATGTTCGCCATCGCCAAGATCGTGGAACTGGCCGCAACCAGGGGAACCCCCCTTTCGCGGGTCGTGGAAGAGATACCGTTCCGCTCCTTCCACGAGACCACAATACCCTGCGTGTGGGAAAAGAAGGGCGCCGTGATGCGCAAGATGAGCGAGGACAGCCTGGACAAGGAGGCGACCTTCATCGACGGCATCAAGGTCCATTTCGGCGAGGATTGGGCGCTGGTTCTTCCGGACCAGACACAGCCATTCATCCGCATCATCGCCGAGGCCAAGAAGGAAGAAGAGGCCCGGCGGCTCCTCAAGGAATACCGGGACAAGGTGGAATCCTGGAAAAAGGAGTTACCCTGAAGTGTCCGCGCCCCTGGACGTAATATTCATCTGGCATATGCACCAGCCCTTGTACCGGGATCCCCTGATGGGTAATTACGCCCTGCCCTGGACCTATCTCCACGCCGTGAAGGATTACTACGACATGGCGGCCATCGTGGAAGAGGGCGAAGGGGCCATGGTGACCTTCAACCTCGTACCCTCGCTGCTGGAACAGATTCTGGACTATGCCGAAGGGGGCGCGACCGACCCCTTCCTCCTTCATTTCATGATGGACCCGCCGGCCATGACGGCCGAGAACAGGCGTTTCGTCATCGATAACTTCTTCTCCGCCAACCGGGAGAGGATGATCGAGCCCAACCGGAGATACCTGGAGCTTCTGTACATGGCCGGGAACGGCTCGCGCGCCGACGGGACCGACCGCTCCCGCGCCTTCTCGGACCAGGACATCCTCGACCTCCAGGTATGGTTCTTTCTCTCCTGGACCGGGGAGGCCGCCCGCCGGCATTACCCGGCCCTGGGCGAGCTTGCCCGCAAAGGCCGCAGTTTCACAAGACAGGACAAGGAACTGCTGCTGGAGATCCACGGCCGGCTGTTGCGCTCTATCATCCCCCTCTACCGCCGGCTCCATGGGCAGGGGAAAGCGGAACTGTCGGTCACCCCCTATTTCCATCCCATACTCCCCCTCCTCTGCGATGGCAGGATCGCCCGGGCCGCCATGCCGCGGGCAAGGCTGCCGCAACGCCCTTTCCTTCACCCGGAAGACGCCCATGCCCAGATCAAGGGCGGAATGGACTATTTCCGGGAGGTACTCGGGATGGCCCCCATCGGCATGTGGCCTTCGGAAGGGGCCATAAGCGACGAAGCCCTTTCCCTCATGGCCCGCTGCGGCGTCAGATGGGCCGCCAGCGACGAAGACGTGCTCGCCGCCTCCCTGGCGGACGGTCTCGGGCACGCCAGGGAAGCCCTTTACCGCCCCTATTCCTTTTCCAGGGACGGGCGCGGACTGTCATTGTTTTTCCGGGACCGCGGGCTGTCCGATCTCATCGGATTCACCTACTCCAGGTGGGATGCTGAAAGGGCCGTCGAAGACTTCACGGCGCGGCTGGCGGAGATAGGAAAACGCCATCCGGGAGGTCTCGTTTCCATCATCCTGGACGGGGAAAACGCCTGGGAGTATTATCCGGGCAACGGATATCCATTTCTGTCGGCCCTCTATCGCGCCATCGCCGCAAACCCCTCATTCCGCCTCACGACACCGTCCCGGGCCCTGGAGGAAAGAGAGGATTGCGGGACCTTGGGCCATGTCCATCCGGGCTCCTGGATCAACGCCAACTACGGCATCTGGATCGGCCATCCCGAAGAAAACGCGGCATGGGACCTCCTGAAGCAGACCCGGGACACGGCCGCTGCCCGGAATCCTCAAGTCGAGGCCCTTCTTGCCTCGGGCGCCGGTCCGGCAACGGCCCCCGGTGAGGATGATACGGCCGCTGCCATCTGCCGTTACCTGTACGCCGCCGAGGGAAGCGACTGGTTCTGGTGGTACGGAGATGACCACTTTTCTCCCCACAGCTCCTGCTTCGACCGGATATTCCGCGGCTACCTGACAATGGTTTACCGCCTTCTCGGCATGGACGCGCCCCGGGAGCTCTACGACCCCATCAAGAAGGTCACCCCCGCCGGCCTGGTGCGGGAACCGAGCACATTCATAACCCCCGCCATAAACGGCATGCTGGACGACTACTTCGAATGGCTGGGGGCCGGACTCTACGACCTGAGCAAGCAGTCGTCGGCCATGCATGCGTCGGAAGGGACCCTCCACTGTTTCTTCTACGGGTATAACGGGGAATCCTTCTATTTCAGAATGGACGGGGCATCCCCCCTGAAGCGCGTCATGGAGGAGCGGGACCGCCTCTGCCTCCACCTCCTCCTGGAGAGGGAGTACCTCCTTCCCATGACGCCCGCCGCAACGGAAGGGGAACTGATGGTAAAAGAGAGCTCCCGCTGGAGCGGCACGGGCGTTTTCTGTCAATGGAGACTCGAAGCATTATGCGAGGCAAGGATCCCCCTGAAGGCACTGGCCCTTGAAGAAGGCGAAACATTCTTCGTTTATATTACCCTGACACGGGATCAGGAAGAAACGGGCCGCTGGCCGACCCATTCACCCCTCGCCCTGACCTACAGGGGCCGCGGGCTGGAACTGGAAAACTGGCTGGTGTAGGGAATCAGAATAAGGGAGGTAGTATGTCCGAACTGCGCTGGGACCCTTTGAAACGCCACTGGGTCATAATCGCCGCCGACCGCGGCAGGCGTCCCAACGACTTTTTAGCCGTTGAGGAACCGACCCCCATGACCAACTGTCCTTTCTGCTACGGCAACGAGGACAAGACGCCCCGTGAGATATTCGCCATCCGGCCCTCCGGCCCCCCCGATTCCCCCAACTGGAAGGTCCGGGTGATCCCCAACAAATACCCCGTGCTGCGCGTGGAGGGAGAGGTAAAAAGCCGCGGCTACGGGATCTATGACGTGATGACCGGCATAGGCGCCCATGAAATCATCATCGAGACGCCGGACCACGACAGGGGCATGGCAGATTTTTCTCCGGCCGAGATATACCATGTGCTGCTGGCCTGGCGGACGCGGCTCCTCGATCTGCGCCGGGACCTGAGGCTTCGCCACCTGGTCCTCTTCAAGAATCACGGCGCCCGGGCCGGCGCCTCTCTCAGCCACTCCCACAGCCAGCTTATCGCGGTCCCGCTCGTGCCGCCCGTGACGGTGGAAGAGCTCAGGAACTGCCGGGATTTCTTCGAGCAGAGAAAAAGATGCATCTTCTGCGATATCGTAGATTTCGAACTGCAGACGGGCGAAAGGATCGTCAGGGAATTCCCGGGATACCTGATCTTCGCCCCCTTTGCCTCGTGCCTTCCATTCGAACTTCGCCTGTTTCCCAAAAGGCATCTCCACGATTTCACGCTTCTGGACGACGCTTCCCTGGAGGGACTGGCCGTTGCCATGAAGGATATGCTGATGCGCCTGAAAAGGGTCTTGCAGGATCCGCCCTACAATTTCATCCTGCATACCTCCCCGACCCTCCAGCCCCGGCCCGGCAGGCCGGATTTCTGGACATCCATCGAGTATGACTATCACTGGCACATCGAGCTGGCGCCCCGTATCAGCCCCATCGCGGGCTTCGAATGGGGTTCCGGTTTCCATATCAACCCCACCCCGCCGGAAGACGCCGCAGCCTTTCTCAGGGATGCGGATGTATAACAGCTGCCTCCGGGATATCTTTCCTCCGGGCCGATGAATCCGCGCGCCGTTCCGAGGCGCCCCTTCAACGCCTTCGCGCCTTTTTCATGAAGCATATTTTTTTATCTGGAACATCAGGGCGCGCATGATGCCTTTTGACAAAAGGATGCCATTTGGATTATAAGGTTCAGAGCATCTCGCGCGTGATTACCGAGTCCCTTCCCGGCGACGGCTTTCCATTTGTCTGACAAAGGATAATTCATGAAAATAATATTTGTCTCTTCCGAAGTATCCCCGTTCGCCAAAACGGGCGGACTGGCGGATGTGGCAGGCGCCCTCCCGCGGGCGCTCAAAAAGAAAGGACATGACGTCCGCATCTTCATGCCCCTTTACCGGGGCGTGGAAACAGGCGAATTCACCATCAAAAAGGCCCGGAAGGGGGTTGAAATAACCCTCAACGGAGAGACGCGCAAGGGGCTGCTCCGCCAGACCTCCCTGGAGGACATCCCGGTCTATCTGCTGGAAAACAGGGAATTCTTTCATCGCCCCGAGCTTTACGGAACCTCCACTGGCGATTATCCCGACAACAGCGCGCGCTTCGGATTTTTCTGTCACGGCGTCATTGAACTCCTGAAAAGGCTTGATTTCCGTCCCGATATCATCCATTGCCATGACTGGCAGACCGCCCTGATCCCGGTGCTCCTCAAGTACGGCCACCAGGAGGACCCCTTCTACAGGAAGACCGCCCTGGTCTATACCATCCACAACCTGGCATACCAGGGGATCTTCGACCGGGAAGCGCTCCCGGACCTGGGGCTTGACGAATCCCTTTTCACCATGGAACGCCTGGAATATTACAACCGGATCAATCTCATGAAAGGCGGGATTCTGGCGGCGGACGTGGTGAACACCGTGTCCGACACCTACTGCCGGGAGATTCAGACGGAAGAGATGGGCTGCGGCCTGGAAGGGGTCCTGCGCCAGCGCGGCCACGACCTTTACGGGATATTGAACGGCATCGATTACCAGGACTGGAACCCCACCACGGACCCCAGCCTTTTCAGGAACTATACGCCATCGGCCCTGTCCGGAAAGGCGGCCAACAAGAAGGCTTTGCAGAAAGCCCTCGGCCTCCAGCAGGCGGCCGATATCCCATTGATGGCGATGGTTACCCGTCTCTCCGCCCAGAAAGGCATCGACCTTCTGGAAGAGCTCCTTCCCCGGCTCGCGGAAGAGCGGCTGCAACTGGTCATCCTCGGAACGGGCGACGATAAATACATGAAGATGCTGACGGATTTCCGCGGCAGGGGCGCGGCCAATATCGCCATTAATCTCGGATTCGACAACACCCTCTCCCGCAGGATCTACGCCGGCAGCGACATGTTTCTCATGCCATCCCGCTATGAACCGTGCGGGCTCGGACAGCTCATCGCCTTCCGTTACGGCTCGGTGCCGGTTGTCCGCAAAACCGGGGGTCTGGCGGATACGGTCTTCGACATCCGGGACGGTGTGCGCGACCCCAACGGCTTTACCTTTGACGAATACACCCCGGAGGCTTTCATGGAAGCCCTGGGCCGGGCCATGGACGCCTTCCGGGAAAGGAAATCCTGGGACAGGATGGTCCGCATCGGCATGCATTCGGACTACTCCTGGGACCATTCCGCCGGAGAGTACGACGCCCTCTACGCGAAAGCCCTCTCAAAAATAGCCTTCTGAGAGAAGAAAGACCATGGCTAACGGACCGGAAGAATTCGATGAACTGACCAGAGAGATCCGCAAGCTCATCAGGGAGAACAAGCGATTCCTGGAGCGTATCAAGGAAGAGGAATTCGAGCCCGAGGAGGGTGAGGAGGAAAACGGGGAATCCAGGGAGGATTTCGAGGAGTTGTAGGCTCTCGGAAGACCGGTAACGGAAACGCAAAACGCCCCCGGAGCAAGATGCTTCGGGGGCGTTTTGTCGTCAAGGCGCATCATTCCGTCGTCAGGCAGGCTCCCGGCCCAGCAGAGCGAGAAGGTCCATGAGCAGCTGATAGGTAAGCCCCCACAACACCGGCTCTCCGGGGCGGGGCAGGGAGATGCCCGGACGGATCATCACCTGCCCATCGAAACGGACCACCTTCTCACCGTGCCGGGCCGGGTCGGTCAGGTCCGCCAGCGGGACCCAGAAGGCATCCTGGACCTCCTCGTCCCTGAGCCGGAACGGGCCTGTTTCCCCAGTCTCGTATACGAAGCAGGAGACATGCACCGGGATTCGAGCCCCGGCTATGTCCGAAAGACGGCCGAGAAGACGCGCCCGGCTCAGGTCCAGCCCTACTTCTTCCAGGGTTTCCCGCTCCGCGGTCAGCCGCGGCCCCCCATCGCCGTTTTCCACCTTTCCGCCGGGAAAGCAGATGTTACCGGACCAGGGGTCGTGTTCGTTCTCCGTGCGCTTCATGAACAGCACCCGGGGGCCGGACGGGGAATCGCTCATGACGAGCGCCACAGCCGCGCGCATGAGTCCCCTGCCGGACACAATGGCCGGTTCGTGGTCTGCCAGGGCCTTTTCAATCTGGTCAATGGTGATCATCGGCATTTCCGTTGTCCCTGTATGGTCATGACCCCCATAGTAGACGCTCCGCCGGATTCTGACAACGGCAAATGCCTAGTACCATGCAACATTTAAAACCAACCCCCCTCAGTCCCCCCTTCTCAGGGGGAAGACTGTACGCCTCCCCTGAGAAGGGGAGGTGAGGTTAGATTCGAAAGAATAAACGTTACAGAGTACTAGTTATCCACGCAAGGGGGGAAAGCCTTTGACAATCCCGCGCCTTTCCGATAGCTTGAGCAGGCTGTCGGGCCTCGGCCCTTTCCGGCGGCCATCTGCCGCCGGAATCGCATTCATCACCTGTCCGGAGGTTTCATGATCTGTTGCAACTCAAAGACCCTGGCGAACGGCCTTCGCCTGAAGGCCGTTCGGCTGCCCCATCTTCACAGCGCCGAGATCGCCATCTACCTGAAAGTCGGGGGACGTCACGACCCGCCCGGCAAGGAGGGCCTTTCCCATTTTCTGGAACACATGATGTTCCGCGGCACGGCGGATTATCCCACCACCCTGGAGCTGGAAACCGCCTTCGAAACCCTTGGCGGAAGCGTGAATGCCGCCACCGATGCCGACTCCACCTGTTTCTACACCCGCATCCATCCACGGCACGCCGCTGACGGGATCGCCATCTTCGCTTCCATGCTGCTCCGGCCGACCCTCTCCGGCATCGAGATCGAGAAGCGCATTATCACCGAGGAAGCGCTGGAGGACACCAATGAAAACGGAGATGACATAAACGCCGACAACCTGGCCAGCAGGCTCCTCTGGCCGGACCATCCCCTGGGAATGCCCACCGTCGGCACGCTGGAGAGCATAGCGGCATTCACCAGGGAGGACCTGCTGGGACACATCGCAAGCTACTACGTCCCGTCCAATGCGGTGATAACCGTTGTGGGGGACATCGACCCGGAGGCAGTTTTCTCCGCGTGCGAAAGCTCCTTCGGCGACTGGCAAGGCGCCCTGCCCCCGATGGAGTCTCCGGCGCCGGCAACCCAGAAATCCTTCCAGACGGTATTCGTAAAGGATATGGACAGCCAGATAGCCCTCCAGTTCGCCTTCCGCGGATTCGGCCGGGGCGACGGCAGGATCACAACGACACGCCTTATTCGACGCATTCTCTGCGGCGGGGGGAGCTCCCGCCTGATCATGTCACTGCGGGAACGCCTGGGCATCGTATACTCGGTGAGCGCCAGCCTCTCCGCCTACGAGGAAACCGGCTGTTTCGCCGTGGACATGGCCACCGCGCCGGAAAACCTGCTGCTGGCGGTTGAGGAGGTGCTGCGGGAGACGCGGCGAACAGCGACGGAGCTTATGGAAAACACGGAGCTGGAAAGGGTCAAGAGGGGATATTTTTTCGACCTGGACTACAGCCGCGACTCCACCTACGAGATCGGGGTGCGCTACGGCTGGGGAGAGCTCATGGGCCTGCTGACCACCATCGAGCAGGACCAGGAAGAGAGCGCGGCCGTTACCGCGGAAGGAATCCGGGAAACGGCGCGGACGCTGTTTGCCCCGGGCAACCTGAACCTGGTTGCCGTAGGGCCCTGGAAGGCGCCCATGAAACGGGACGTGGAAAAACTGTTGCGGAGGTACGCGAAGGAGTATCATGCGTGACGAGATGACAACCAACAGGTATGGAAAAAGGGGCGGATATGATATCCGCCCCTTTTCTGCAATGTGACGTAAGGACGGTCCCATGCGGAAGACCAGAAGCGGGCAACCACATGGGGTTGCCCCTACTTCGGCACCTTCTCCCAGTCCTTCAGGAACTTGTCGATGCCGATGTCGGTGAGGGGATGCTTGGAGAGCTGGGCGATTACCGAGTAGGGGATGGTGGCGATGTCCGCTCCCAGCAGGGCCGAATTGAGGACGTGGATGGGGTTGCGGATGCTGGCGACGATGATCTCCGCCTGGTAGCCGTAGTTGTCGAAGATGGTGCGGATGTCCTCGATGATCCCCATGCCGTCCTGGGAGATGTCGTCCAGCCTGCCCACGAAGGGGGAGACATAGGAGGCCCCGGCCTTGGCCGCCAGAAGGGCCTGGAGCGGGCTGAAGATCAGGGTCACGTTGGTCCGGATGCCTTTCTCGGACAAGGCCTTTACCGCCTTGAGCCCTTCGGCGGTCATGGGGATCTTCACCACGATATTGGGGTGAATGGCGGCAAGTTCCTCCGCCTCCCGTATCATCCCCTCATGGTCAAGGGCCACCACCTCGGCGGAGATGGGTCCGTCCACGATCCGGGTTATTTCTTCAATCACCTCGCGAAAATTCCGGCCCGACTTGGCAATCAGGGACGGGTTGGTGGTGACGCCGTCCAGCACGCCCAGGGCGTGGGCCTCTCGGATTTCCTTCACGTCGGCCGTGTCGATAAAAAACTTCATCTTCTTCCTCCTGTTTCCGGTTATTCTTTATTTATCAAGGTTGCGCAGGTAACTCTCCCGGCACTTGGTTGAGCAGAAATGCACCCACTTTCCTTCAATCTTCGCGGATACGGCGTCCGATCTGGTCACATACACCCCGCACACCGGGTCCCGGAAGGTCTCCACCTCATCGTCCCGCCTCGGGCGGGGGAGCGGGCCCTTGCGCAGGAAGATCCTCGCCAGCGCGTATATGCCGTAGGCAATGATGATATAGAACAGAAACCTCAGCATTCCGTTACCTCTTTTCTACACTTTCGTCACCCGCTCCCCCGGCGGCAGATTCCTCAGAATCTCGGCGACGGTGACGCCAAGGAGCGGATGGACAAGGCCTGGAGCTATCTCGGCCAGGGGGGCGAGAACGAAGCCCCGCTCATGGAGCCTGGGATGGGGGATGGTCAGGTCCGCGTCCTCCATTACCAGGCCGTCATAAAAGAGGATGTCCAGGTCCATGGCGCGGGGGCCTTTGGCGATTGTCCGTTTGCGGCGGAACACATCCGTTTCGATCCGTTGCAGTTCAGAGAGGAGGTGGCGCGGCGCGAGGCAGGTTTCAAGGCGGAGAACGGCATTCAGAAAGTTGTCCTGGGGAACCGGCCCCACCGGTTCCGTATCATAGAAACCTGACAGGGCGGTGATCCGGGTACCGGGAATCCTGCCGGTTTCGGCAATGGCCCGGAGAAGGTTCAGTTCACGATCACCGAGATTAGAACCGAGGCCGACGTATGCTACGGAATCCATGGGGAGAAGTAGACCACAAATGGCCTTTTTCGTCAACGATTCAATGGAAAGGGAAACGTCGCCCCTTCCGTCCGCTATCGCCCTTCCGGGTCGATGAGGATGCCGAGGAGACAGCTGATGACGCTGAACACCAGCGCCCCGAAAAATGCGCTCCAGAATCCCGCGACCATGAAACCGCCCACGAGCCAGGCGGCCAGATAGAAGATGAACCCGTTGACGAAGAGGGTGAAAAGGCCGAGGGTCATGATATTCGCCGGCAGGGTCAGGATCATCAGCAAGGGCCGGAGAAAGGTGTTCAACAGCCCCAGCGCCAGGGCGGCCACCACCGTTGTCTGCCAGCGATCGGTGCGGATGCCCGGAACAACATGAATAACCGCAACCAGGGAAACGGCGTTGATCAGCCATTTCAGCAAAAATCCTATCACAGAGGCTTCCTCCTCTCAAAGATGGCGCCCAAGTATCCGCCATTTTCTTCCTCCTGTCCACCCCGTAAACGGTTTACAGACGCGGGAAACGGGCTATGATTACCTTGCGGCGGGATGATCCGCCCGCATCCATGCCAACCCGGCGCCGCCGGGAACAGGGAGGTTTCCATGAACAAGGACCCGCATGTGACCAACCATCTCCTCCCCGCGGAACGGGACGCCTGCGCCATCATCTGCTACTGCGACAAGACCGGAAGGCCGACCCACGGCAACCTCCGGCGCACCATCGAGGCCCTGGTGAAAATGGGACACCGGGCCGGGGAGATCAACGGCGAAGGGGACGGCTGCGGCGTCCTCACCGACATACCCCGCATCCTTTGGCGGGAGGCCCTGGAGGAGGCGGGCCGTCCCGGAGAGATGGCTGATTCGGCCTCGTTCGCCCTGGGCCACTTTCTGGTTCCGAGACAGGTTATGGCCGAAGACCCGGCGTTCCGGGAGAAAACCCTGCGGCGTTTCACCAGCCGGGGGGTAGAGATTCTCGCGGAAAGGCCCGGTCCGGTCAGGAGCGACGTCCTTGCCGCCAACGCCCGCCGGGACGAGCCTTTCTTCTGGCAGGTGGCTCTGCGCTGCCCCGATGCGAAAGGCGCCCCGGAGCTCCTGGCAGCCCTGGCCCTGGAGACGGAACGGGAAACCCTGATTCACGTTGCCTCACTGTCGGGAGAGGTAGCCGTGTACAAGGTGCACGGAGCGCCTGAAATCCTCCCCCGCTACTATCCCGAACTGAAACGGGGGGATTTTCTCTCCCGGGCCACCATCGGCCACAGCCGTTACTCCACCAACACCATGCCCACGGTTCTCCGCGCCCAACCCTTCGGTCTCCTGGCCCACAACGGCGAGATAAACACCATCGAGCGCCTGCGGGACGAGGCGCGCATGCTGGGCATGGCCCTTCCCCATGGAGGAAGCGACTCCCAGGACCTGAACCGCCTCCTGGAAGGGCTCATTTTCCGCTACGGCCTGTCCCTGTTCACGGCCATGGAAATGGTCTTTCCTCCCATTGTCAGCGAGATGGAACGGATGCCCCCCGAGCCCCGCTGCATGTACACCCTTTTCCGCCGCTTCCTGGCGGCCAGCGCCCAGGGGCCGGCGGCGGTAATCGCCCGTTGCGGCGACCGGCTCATGTTCAGCGTCGACGCCCTTGGCCTGCGACCCCTGTGGTTCGGCGAAACAGAGGCGGAATATTTCGCCTCTTCGGAACTGGGGGTTGTGCCCCACGGCGAGGTGATATCCGACCCCCTCCCCCTGGCGCCGGGGGAAAAGGTGGGGGTGCTGGCGCCGTCAGGCAAGCCGGCCCGGGTCGTCGAACACCGGGAGATCATCGCGGAGGTCCTGGCCTTCATGGGCGGCCGCACCGGCCTTGCCGCCCACCAGCGGGAGCATGTAGCGGCCGGCGAGCTTCCGCCCGCGCCTGCCGGGACTTCGGAACCCTTCCGGCGCGCGGCGCGTCTGCGCCGGGAAAACCTCCTGGCAGCCAATGCCTGGAAGAGCAGCGATCTCCTTTCCCTGCGCCAGTCCGCCAGGAACGGAATGGAGCCCATTACCTCCCTGGGATACGACGGTCCTCTGGCCGCCATCTCGGCATCGCGCCAGAACCTGTCCGATTTCTTCAAGGAACAGGTGGCGGTGGTGACCAACCCGGCTATCGATCGGGAACGGGAAGGAGAGAGCTTCTCCACCCGCATCCACCTGGGACCCCGTCCCCTCCTGCGCAAGGGAGGCCGGGACACGGTTGTTCTGGAGACGCCGCTGCTGACTGGAGGAAGGCGGAAGGAAAGCCCTTCCCCGGACCGCGACATCGCCCGGGAAGCCGGGACATGCACGCTGGAAGACCTCCTGGCCTTCTTTTCCTCCAGACGCGGCCGCTGCCGCACCCTCTCCTGCGCTCTCCGCCCCGGGGAAACCGTCGAGCAAAGCCTGGGGCGGCTCCGCTCCGACGCCATCGCGGCGGTCTCGCGGGGGTGCAGGCTGCTGCTGCTGGACGACGCCGCGGCCTTCGCCGGCGCCCTGTCATTCCTGGACCCCGGCCTCGCCACCGCCGCCGTCCACCGGGCGCTGCGGGCGGCCGCCGGCGCCGGAGGGGAAAACCCGCGCCGGCGCACCGCCCTGGTGGTCCGATCCGGCGCCATCCGCGACCTCCATGACCTGGCCTTTCTCCTGGGAATGGGCGCGGACGCCCTCTGCCCCTACCTGATGTGGGAGGTGGCGGACGAAGAGGAAAACGGGGTAAGGAATCTTCTGGAGGTCCTGCGGACCGGGCTGGAAAAGGTCATGTCCACCATGGGGACCCACGAGATCGGGGGGTACGGCAGCTTTTTCGCCTCCATCGGCCTTTCCGACGAGGTTGCCTCGATCTTCGGCGCGCCCAACTTCTGCGGCGTCTTCCGCAAGGGACTCACCTTCGCCGGCCTGGAAGAGGACTCGCGGGAACGCCGCGGCCTGGCCAGAAGCAGCAGGCCTTGTCCGGTTGAGACCCAGTTCCGTATCTATCCCCGCATATGGAAGATGGTGGGCGCGGTGGCCAAGATGGAGGAGAACTACGCCGAGCTGTCGCGGCTGGTGAGAGAGCTGGAAAACGAGCATCCCCTGGCCATCCGCCACCTGACCGATTTCCGTTTCCGTCAGGAGGCGGCCGTGGACCCGGCCGAGGTGGACGCCTCCGTAGGCGGGCACGACCTCCCCATCCTCATCTCCGCCATGAGCTTCGGCTCCCAGGGGGAAACGCCGTTCCGCATCTATGCCGAGACCGCCCGGCGCCTGAACATCGTGTGCATGAACGGCGAGGGGGGCGAGATCGCGGACATGCTGGGGCTCTACCGGAAGAACCGGGGCCAGCAGATCGCCTCCGGCAGGTTCGGGGTGACCATGGAGTACCTGAACTCCACCGACTTTCTGGAGATCAAGGTGGGCCAGGGCGCGAAACCTGGGGAAGGAGGGCATCTGCCCGGATTCAAGGTAACGGAGAAGATCGCCGCGGCCCGCCACGCCGCGCCGGGAGTGACCCTCATCTCCCCCTCCAACAACCATGACATCTACTCCATCGAAGACCTGGCCCAGATAATAGAGGAGCTCCGCACCGCCAATCCCCACGCGCGCATTTCCGTCAAGGTCCCGGCGGTGGCGGGCATAGGCGCCATCTCCCTGGGAGTAGCCAAAGCCGGCGCTGACATCATCACCATCAGCGGCTATGACGGCGGCACCGGCGCAGCCCGACGGCACGCGGTCAAGTATGCCGGATTCCCGGTGGAGATCGGTGTGCGGGAGGCCCATTGCGCCCTGGTGGAGGCGGGGATGCGGAACCGTCTGGAGATCTGGGCCGACGGCGGGGCCAAGACCGGCCGCGACGTGGTCAAGCTCATGCTCCTGGGGGCGAACCGGGTCGGCTTCGGCACCATGGCCATGGTGGTCATCGGCTGCACCGCCTGCCGGGGATGCCACCTGGGCGCCTGCCACGTGGGGATCGCCACCCAGATCGAATCCCCGCAAGAGGCCCGCGAGCGGGGACTGAAGCGCTTTGTGCCGCGGGTGCTGGAAAACGGGGTCATCTATCAGACCACCTTCTTCCGCGCCCTGGGCCGGGAGATCCGCACACTGACCGCCAAGCTGGGATACCGGCGCACCCAGGATCTGGTGGGAGACGCGCACCTGCTGGAACAGACCAGGTGTCTGGATCGCCTTGATCTGGACAATCTCCTGGCGCCGCCCCCTCCGGGCGCGGTACGGCGCGACGAAGGCGCGGTGCGCATTATCCGCAAACCGCTGAATTACCTGACAGCCCTCATTTCCGGTCTGGTCACCGAGGCCATCGAAAGCGGAAGCGAGCGGGTCCATTACAACGACGACAACGCCTCCAGTTCGGATCGGGCCATCGGCGCCTATCTGGCCGGGGCCCTGGTAAGGGCGCGCCGGGAGGGGAGGCTTGCCGATGCGCGGGAGGTGGTCCTCCACTTCCGGCGCGACGCCATCCCGGGCAATGGCCTGGGAGCGTTCAGCGCCGATCCACTAACCATACTGGTGGAAGGAGGCGCGCAGGACGGGGTGGGCAAATCCGCCAACGGCGGCAGCATCACGGTCCTTAAGGGAGAAAACCGCCACGGCGTGAGGGTCGGCGGATCGGTGGGCAAGGGCCTGGCCTACGGGGCGCAGGGGGGGACATTTCTCATCCAGGGGGACGCGGACAGCCGGGCGTGCATCCGTCTCTCCGGCGGGAACGTGGTCCTTGGCGGCCGCATCCGGCGCCCTTTGGACGACTCGGCCGGATATCTGGCCGAACGGGCCAACCTGAAGGGCTTCGCCTTTGAATACATGACCGCGGGGCGCGTGGTGGTGCTGGGAGACCCGGGCCCCTGGATCTGCTCCGGCATGACCGGCGGTGTGGTCTTCTGCCGCCTGGACATGGAGATGGGCATGGACCGGGAGGCGCTGCGCCGCAGGCTGGCCAGGGGCGCCCATGTGGCGATCCGCGACCTGGAGGAGGCGGACCTCGCCGTTCTGGAGAACCTCCTGGGACTTTACCACCGGGAGCTGCTCTCCTCCCATCAGTACGAGGAAGCGGACTGGCTGGAAGGGGTCATCGCAAAATGCCGCACGACGTTCGTCAAGATCGTTCCGGAACCGGCCCCGGCGGTGACCGATGAGTAACACTCTGCAATGTTTCATCCGGATTGTGAAAGGCCCCCTCCCCCGTCACTCCACGCTTGTGCTTTTGTGAAGAAACGGGTAGTCTCGGAAGCCATGGACGCCAGCCTCGAACATATCTTCGGCTCACGGATCAGGGGCAAGCTCATGGGCCTGCTGTTCACCCGCGCCGACGAAGACTTCCTGCCCGGGGAACTGGCCGGACTGCTGGGCGAAAAGAGGGCTTCATTGAGCCGCGAACTGTCACGCATGGCAGGCGCCGGTATCCTGGCATGCGGTTGGCGGGGAAAACACAAGACCTTCCGCGCCAATCACTCCTTCGTCTTTTTCCCGGAACTGCAAGGACTCGCCCAGAGGACCGTCGGCGCCGCCGGGATGCTGATAGAGGCCCTGGCCGGACTGGAGGGGGTCAGTAACGCCTTTGTCTACGGCCCGTATACCCGGGGCGACGGCGGGGATATCGACCTTCTCATAATCGGAGACGTTCTCGACGGAAACAGGCTGGACGAGCTGATGGCCGGGGTCGAAAAACGGCTGGGCCGGACGCTCAACTACATCGTGTACGGCCGAGCCGAATTCGAGTCCAAGGTGAAGGCCAGGAACGCCTTTCTCATGGATGTGCTGGAGGATGACCTGATCATGGTCGCCGGGCGCAGGGAGGAACTCCCCCCGAGAAACGGCTGACGCATCCCTCTGTCCGGCCTCGGCTACCGGCAGGTGTAGAACTCCGGCTCGCCGATGACGATCTTCCGGGCGGTATCGTGGTTGATGCGCAGCTCCGATCCTATGTACAGTTTTCTCACGCCGCTGATTTCAAAATCCACAAATTTCGTTTGACCGGGCCGGATGGTCAGGCTCTTCAGAGCCACCCCGTTATAGGTGTCGGCGCGGAAGATGAAGGTCATGTTGGCCTTGATGCCGCCGTCGATATAGATGTTCGTGCGGAAGCGGCCGTATTTTCCGTTCGGCTTCACATAGGCGGCGAAATACGCCATGCTGAGGGGCGAGGGGTTGGTAATTCCCCACCGGTATGGCCTCTGGGGAGTGCGGAGGGAAGAGGAGTCAAGGGTAAGCATGGTTCCATAATAATCCTCATACAACTGCCGCGACTTCACCGGCAGGGTGGAGAGCCTGGAGCAGGCGGGCGGCGTATCATCGGCGTCTTCCCAGGTACTCCCGTTGTCGGACGTGGTGACCCTTCCGATGTCCCGGGCAGTTCCGAGGGCGCTATGGATCGCCGGGGTGTTGCAGGCGCAGAGAGCAACCGGCAGCGCCAGGGCAAAACAGATTTTTTTCATGGGCGATTTCCTCCTTGATTGGCAATCTGGCCCATGATAGATGAAAACATTCTATTCCGCAAAACCCTTTCTTCCCCTGGCCGCCAAGGAGGAAATTCCCATGCTGGAATTATCCGCGTATGTAAAGATATTCATCGCCATTCTCGCCATCCTCAACCCCTTCGGCGTACTGCCGCTGTTTCTCACGCTCACCGGGGCATCTCCGGACGCGGAACGGAAAAAAATCGCCCGCACCGTCGGCCTGTCGGTGGCCGGCGTACTGGCGCTCACCGCCCTGGTTGGAGACACTGTGCTGCGCCTCTTCGGCATCAGCATCGCCTCCTTCCAGGTGGGCGGCAGCATCCTGCTGCTGCTGATGGCGATCTCCATGATGTTCGCGCGCGAGTCGGCGGACAAGACGGAATCCGCCGCCGCTGCTCAGGACCTGCGCAGCGTGGCCGTGGTTCCCCTGTCAGTGCCGCTTCTGGCCGGCCCCGGCTCCATATCCACCATCATCATCTACGCCAACCTGGCCGCGAGCCCCCTGCATATAGGGATTATCATCCTGTGCATCGCCGCCGCAGCCCTGCTTGTATGGGTTGTCCTCCGCCTGGCTTCCAGGATCGGCAGATTCATCGGCCCCCTGGGGCTGAGCATCGTGAGCCGTCTGATGGGCCTTCTGCTGGCGGCCATCGCGGTGGAGTTCTTCGCCAAGGGTATTGTCAAGCTCCTGCCCGGCCTGGCGTGACCCGTGACCACGCCCTCTGTCTCCATACTCCTGCCGGTGCGCGACGAGGAGCGCTTCCTCCCAGCGGCCCTGGACTCCATCTTCCGGCAGACCCTCACCGCCTGGGAACTGGTGGCCGTGGATGACGGCTCCCGCGACACGACACCGGCAATCCTGGCGGCCGCGGCGCGGCGTGACCCGAGGGTGCGCCTCCTCCGCCCTTCCTCACGGGGGCTGACAACGGCCCTGAACGCCGGCCTGGAGGCCTGCCGCGCCCCCCTTGTCGCCCGCATGGACGCCGACGACATCTCCCACCCCCGCCGCCTGGAGACGCAGGTCTCCTTTCTCACCCGGAATCCCGGGACAGGTCTCGTGGCGTGCGATTTCCGATCGTTCCCCCGCTCCGCCCTGGGAACCGGGATGGTCGCCTACGAGAAATGGCAGAACAGCCTCTCATCCCACGAAGACATACTCCGCGACCTGTTCGTGGAATCGCCGTTCGTCCATCCGAGCGTCGTTTTCCGCAAGGAGGAAGTCTTTTCCGTCGGAGGCTACCGGGACCGGGGCTGGGCCGAGGATTACGACCTGTGGCTCAGGCTGGCCGCGGCCGGGACCCGCTTCGCGCGCCTGCAAAAGACCCTTTTCTTCTGGCGGGAGCGCCCGGAGCGCGCCACCCGCACCCTTCCGGAATACACCGCCGCCGCCTTCCGGGCCTGCAAGGCCCATCACCTGAGAGCCACATTCCTCCAAGGGGTGGCGGAAGTAATCCTGGCCGGGGCAGGCCTGGAGGGACGGGCCTGGCGCCGCGCGCTCCTGGGAGAGGGAATCCGGGTGGCGGGCTGGGTCGATGTCGATCCCGGAAAGATAGGCCGAACCCTCCACGGCGCCCCGGTCTCCGACGCCCGTGAGGTGACGGCGGGAAACGGGATGAAGATGCTTGTAACAGTAGGCGCCCGCGGGGCGCGGCGCCAGATAAGGAAGTGGGCGGACGGCGCGGGGTTCACGGAAGGGGTCGATTATCTCTGCGTGACGTAGGGTGAAGGAAGGTTCCGGAGTTCTCTTATATGTGGATGGAAACCAGGCAATGATGCAACGTTATATCAATAACTCGATCTACGGTGTCGATAGTTTTTTGCAAAGCGATAATTGGATATTCAGTTTAAAAATCAATAACTATGAACTGGTCATGTTCTTGTGGAACATGGGGCTGATGGTTGTACCGTGGCTGATGACCACCTTGTTACGTCAAATATGGCGCAGGACCCATTTTCACGGCATTCCTTGCAAGTTGCTTGGGATGATTGTTTTCTTTATCTGGTTGCTTTTTATTCCCAACACGGCATATGTCATGACTGAAGTGAGACACTTGCTTGATTATTGTCCCAGGGATTCAGCGTTTCAGGTCTGTGAGCAAAACGCCTGGATGTCTCTTTTCTTTTTTATTTATGCATTGTTCGGCTGGGTATTTTTTGTCTGTTTGACCGATCAGATGCGCTATCTGCTTGAGGATATTTTCAATCAACTGGTTGGCGTCGTTTTTGTGGCGGCGCTCATGCCTGTCATGGCCCTGGGCTTGCTATTCGGCTTAATAAATCGCTGGAACAGTTGGGAGTTTTTTATCTATCCGGCTGAAGTGGCGGCCACGATTCCTGCATATTTTCAGGATCCCGTTTACTTTGCAAACTGGCTGATTTTCAGTATTTTTCTTTATCTTCTATATTTTGGGGGCCGTTGGTTGCTTAAAGACAGATTCAGGTAGAAATACCATCTCTGATGGCATTCTGGCGGGGAAGAACGGTTCCGCATCGAGGAAATTACCCGGCAGGCGCCTCATGTCATCCCGGAAGAGAAGGATACCATCGTCAAGGTGGTTGTGAACCTGATCAACCGCAAGAATGACTGACCCCAGACGTCTTCACGGGATTGGACAGCGCCTTTTCCAAATCGAAAAAAGCATTGCCCCCGTCGTACCGTAAATGCTATACATATTCATCACCTGAACCACAGGGTCCGACCCTGTGGTTTTTTATTTTTCACAAAGGGAGTTTTCAACCATGATCTGCGCAACCAACGTGACCCTCTCCTACGGCAAGAGGGTCCTGTTCAAGGACGTGAACATGAAGTTCACCCCGGGCAACTGCTACGGGTTGATCGGCGCCAACGGCGCCGGCAAGTCCACCTTTCTCAAGATCCTGTCCGGAGAGATCCAACCGGACAAGGGGGAGATCTCGGTGGGAAACCGGGAACGGATCGCCGTGCTGCGCCAGGACCAGTTCGCCTTTGATGAGGAGACGGTCTTCACCACCGTCATCATGGGGCATGACCGGCTCTACCGCGTCATGGCCGAGCGGGATGAGCTCTATTCCAAGGGCGACTTCAGCGAAGAGGACGGGATCCGCTCCGCCGAACTGGAGGCGGAGTTCGCCGAGATGAACGGCTACGAGGCCGAGTCCGAGGCGGCCGTGCTCCTCAACGGCCTCGGCATCCCCGAGGAGCTGCGCCACAAGAAGATGAAGGAACTGGAAGGGGGGGAAAAGGTGCGGGTGCTCCTGGCCCAGGCCCTGTTCGGCAGCCCGGACGTGCTCCTCCTGGACGAGCCCACCAACCACCTGGACCTGAAGTCCGTCGCCTGGCTGGAGGACTTCCTGTTCCGTTTTCCCAACACGGTGGTCGTCGTGTCCCATGATAGACACTTCCTGAACCAGGTCTGCACCCACATCGCGGACATCGACTTCGGCCGCATCCAGGTGTACGTGGGGAACTACGACTTCTGGTACCAGGCGAGCCAGCTCAACCTGAAGCAGAAGCAGGACGAAAACCGCCGGATCACCGACAAGGCCAATGAACTGAAGGAGTTCATCCAGCGCTTCAGCTCCAACGCCTCCAAGGCGAAACAGGCCACCTCGCGCAAAAAGCTGCTGGAGAAACTGACCGTCGAGGACATGCCGGTGTCGTCGCGCAAATACCCGTACGTGGTGTTCAAACCGGAGCGCCCCTGCGGGGATGTCATCCTGGAGATCACCGGGCTTTCCAAGACGATCGACGGGGTCCCGGTGCTGAACGACCTGACCCTCACCGTGCGCAAGGGGGACAAGATCGCCTTTGTCGGCGGCAACAGCCTGGCGAAAACGACCCTGTTCCAGATACTGGCAGGGGAACTGGAGCCGGACAGCGGCAGCTTCCGCTGGGGAGTGACCATCACTCCCGCCTATTTCCCCAAGGACAACAGCGAATACTTCGCCAGCGACCTGAACCTCATCGAATGGCTCGGCCAGTTTTCCCCTCCCACGGAGGGAGAGTCATTCGCCCGGGGCTTCCTGGGCAGGATGCTCTTTTCCGGGGAGGAGGCGATGAAAAAGACCAGCGTCCTGTCCGGGGGCGAGCGGGTGCGCTGCATGCTCTCCCGGATGATGCTCTCCGGCGCCAACGCCCTGATCCTGGACGAGCCGACCAATCACCTGGACCTGGAATCCATCACCGCCCTCAACAACGGGCTGATCTCCTTCACCGGGGTGGCGCTGTTCGCCTCCCATGATCACGAGTTCGTCTCCACGGTGGCGAACCGGATCGTGGAGATCACCCCGGCCGGGATCATCGACCGGGTGATGGGCTTCGACGAGTACCTGGAAGACGCGGAGGTGGCGCGGATGCGGGACGAGATGAGCGGGTCCAATCAGGCACTGAACCTGTAACCAGAGGCCTGCCGGGCTTTCAAGACCCGGCAGGCCGGCCTTTCCTTCATGAAAATATATCCGGAGAATTGCGGGCTGCCCATATCCCGGTTACACTTGAATGCCTGCAACCATACAGCGCGCTATGAACCGCTGATATAATCCCCCGCGCCGGAGCAATCGACTATGAACGAGACACAGGAAAGACGAAGGGAAATACGGGCGCCTCTGACCATGATAACCCTTCCCTTTGTCGCCACCAGGGAGGCGGACCATCAGCCCTTCGAGTATGTGCTTCAGGACCTGAGCCCCAGCGGCGCCCGGTTCGCCATTCCCAACTGGGCGGCTAACCGGGACCGGTTGCAGGTGGATGATATGGTGCGCCTCCATCTCCCCTTGCACAGCGACCGGGTCTTTTCCGGCGCCGGAAAGGTGGTGAGGGTATACTGGGACGACCCCATGTTCGCCCAGATCTGCGCGGTGAGCCTGTTACGGAAGGAACCCGTGGAGGCGCCCGTGGCCATCTCCACCGCCAGCGCCGAGATTATCTACGACAGTGATCTGGTGGAGTCGCTGCCCTCCCTGATTGCCAGGACCGTCATGGACTGCATATTCCTCAAGAAGGGCGTCGCCATTTACCTGAAACACCTCATCCCGTATTTTTCCCGCATCGGCGGGTATGACCATCAGGAGTATGCGAAACTGAAAGCGGCGGTTCTGGAAGACATGAGAAGACAGGCGCTGGAGGAGCAGGAAAAACTGACCGGAATCCATGAGCGGCTATCCCGGCACTGCGCGCGGACCGAAGACATCCCCAGACAGCTCAACCTGGAAGAGCTGCGCTCCCTGATTGAGTCGGGAATCAACCCCGACATCTTTGAAGCGGCTTTCGAATCGGAACTGGTGGAACCCTATGTCTCGGCCATCAAGGAACTGGAAAAAAAGCTGTACACCAATTTCAATATGGTGGTCATCTACTATCTTCTTTCCCTGTAACCTCGGCGCGGCCGCCAACCATGCCGGAAAGCCACTCCGCCGGCGAAGCTCCACCTCCGGACGGGACGCAGGACGGCGGCACGGCGCCGATGCGCCACTCTTCCTCCTTGTCCGCCTGGAACCAGACCAGCCCCTTCAGTCCCATTTCCCTTGCCGAGGCCATTGCCTCACAGAACCAGCGGACCTTGTCGCCCCCCTTGGACGTGGAGGCCGTCTCGAAGACAATGACCGGCTTGCCGGGCGATAGCTCCCGGAGCCGGGCCAGGGGGGGCGAGAAGATCCGCCCGAAAGACAGCCATCGGCTGTCCCAGCCATCCTTTTCCTTTGTTTTCGACAGACCCCAGTTGTATCCGTCCACACCGAGTATGTCCACATAGCCGTCGCCCGGATAGTAGGCGTCGATACGGTTCCATTGCGCGTCCGGGACAGACTCTGCATTGGGGCAGAAGGCCCACAGCACGTTCGCGGCGCCCTCCTCCCGGAAGAGGTCCGCCACGCGGCGGAACATCCCGCGGTATATCTCCGGGCTGGCCGGGCCGTATTCCGCTGCCTCCGTGCCCCAGTGGTAGCGGGAGAGGTTCATCTCATGGGCGAAACGGATGATGAACGGCCGCCCCCACCTGGCGGCCTTGCGGGCGAACTCCCGGATGTACGGGTCATACCGCCCTTCCATTATCATGCGGTGATGAATGGCCGACTCCCTGCCGTCTTCATAATACATCGGTTCCCAGGTAACGCAGGGGGCAGCGCCGGAGGCGGCGATGGCGTCCAGGGTCTCCAGGGGGAAACCGCCGGGGTCGCCCGTCCAGGGCCACTGGAGAAAGAACACGACGACTTCCGGCCGGACCGGGAACCGGCCGGCGGCGTCCCGCAACGCCTCCGGCGTCAGCGGATAACCGTGGAGCGCCACCCCCAGAAAAGGGGACCCTGGTCCGGCGGCCGCGCACCCTCCGCCCAGGGCGGCCAGGAGGAACAGGGCCGCTATTCGCGCCGCCAATGGCGGAAAGGAGGCCTTCATGCCCCGGTATCCTTTCGTGAAAAGTTGAAATAGAGAACCGACGACAGGATCAGGAAATGATAGAGGCACCACAGGCTGTTTACCGCCAGGGCGTAGACCGGCTCCCGTTCGTAATAGATGCGCATCACTCCCCATACCAGGGAGAAAAAACAGAACACGGCCAGAAGCAGTTGCGGCCACAGGGCGTGGAGGGGTAGACACGATGCCCCTCCCTTGGGGGTTATGCCGAAGGTTCCCCGCACCCCGAGCATGGCGAGCAGGGAGGCGCGCATGTAAACAGGAAAGGTTACCGGTGTGAGGACAAGCCCGAACAGGATCTCCTGAATGCGGTATCTGCGGCTCTTCAGGGTAAAGAGGAAGAGAGAGGCGCTGAAAACCACATAGGGGGTGAAGATGAGAATGTAGAATTCAGGTTTTATGAAGTAGCTGGGGATATCCAGGGTCAGGAAGAGGGCGGGGCACATCACCAGGATGAAAAATACCCACCCGACAAAGTAGTGGGTGCCGGAAAGGAAATATTCCCACCACTTCACCGGCGGCAGAAGGCGCGGATTCTTCAGGAATTCCACCAGAATGACGCGATAGAGGCCGACGGTCCCCAGGGCCCAGCGGAACTGCTGCCGGAAGTAGCCCAGGAGGTCTTCCGGGCCCATGCCGAAGGCGCAGACCTTGTTCATGTACGCCGAGCGCCAGCCCCTCATGTGGAACCTGAGGGATGTGGCGAAATCCTCGGTTACCGAATTCATGTCGAAACCGCCCACATCCTCCAGCGCCTCCCTCCGGAAGATGACATTTGTTCCGCAGCAGAACATGGCGTCCTGAAGGCTCTTCCCCTCGCAGATGTATTCGTAGAAGATGGCCTGTTGCAGCCCGGAGGCATGGGCGACCCGGTTGAATTCGAAATTGGTGTAGTACTGGGGCGTCTGGATGAAGGCGAGCCTTTCGTCCCGCTCCATCCTGGCCACCAGCGGTTCCACGAAATCGGGAAAAGGGTTCATGTCCGCGTCGAAGACGATGATGTATCTGATATCCTCCTCCCGGCCCCCGGAAGAATTGGCGGTGAACTGGAAACCCTCCCGGCGCCGGCCCGCCAGAAAATCGAGAAAGTCGTTGATCATCCCCGCCTTGGCCCCATGCCATTTTCTCCGGAAGAGATTGATCTCCAGCCTTGCGCACAGAGCGTCCACGGCCGCGCGGTAGCTCTCCAGGGCGCCGGGGTCCCGGTCGGCAACGTCATAGCGGGTGTCGTCCAGGAAATAGAGGCGCTTGTTGGGATAGGTGAGGTTGCGGAAGCAGGTCAGGGTGTCTTCCACCACCTCCAGCGGCTCCCTGAAGGAAGAGACGATGATGGCCACCGGGGGGAAGCTGTCCAGGGGCTCGGGAGGAGATATTGACGGAAGGATATCCCTCTTCCGGCGCACCACGTGCAGAATATTGAGGAAGTAGCCTATGCAGTGGACGAGGATGAAGGTTTCCGCCGCCAGCAGCAGAAAGGCGGTGACCTGCTCGTACCAGGGGTAGCCCGAGCCGATGAAGAATATGAAGCGCACCGACAGGTAGACAGTAACGCTGGCCAGGGTGAGAAACAGCAGTCCCATAAGGATGTATACCCTGGCTGAATGGTTTTTTGGAGAATTCATGTCATCAGAACCTGTATCGTAATTCAAGCCGGCCGCCCGTCGCGTCCCACTCCCTGGAACGGTGCAGCAGGCCCTTGAGGGAAATCATCCAGTTGTCCAGGAATTCATAGCGCCATTCGAGCTCAAGCCTTGCCGCCGGGTTGTCCTCCGTATCCGTGCCGAAGGTGGTCTTCACCACGTAGAAATGGCGTTCTCCGCCGCAGAAAAACTGACGGGACAGGTCGTGGTTCCATTCCAGGGTCACGCTTCCGGCCACGTAGTCCCTGGGTGTCCAGTAAGGATGGATGATATCCAGCAGCTCGCCCTGGCCGGAATAGAGATAGATATCCCGGCGCCTGGTGTTGCGGTATTCGCCATTGGCGGTCACCCGGAAGACGCGGGGATGGTCGCTGAAGTCATGGCCGGCCCAAAGGAAGACGAATTCTCCCTGGTTGCCGTCGGTATACCTGATGTGGCCCGCCCTCCCGGAGAGGAGAGTGGCCCGCTTCGGCCTCAGGGAGAAAGCGGCCCAGTATGAATCGGACTGGATGCCCCCCTGTCTGATGCCGAAGTCGTTGTAGATCTCGTCGGCGCGCTCGTACCCCGCATCCAGACGAAGGTAATCGTTGGCGGCCAGGGAGAAACGGGCGTACCCCGTCTCCCTGGCCGACGGCCCCTGTCCTGCGTAGCGCTTTTCCGTCCATCCGGCGGCGGCCGAGAGACGGCGGTTCACCACGCCCCGGAAGGCAAGGGTGTGGCCGTAAGCCGTATAGTTTTTTCCCCTGCCGACGGGGGCCTCCACCCAGGCGTTTCCCGCCAGGTCCAGGGCGTAATTGTCGAAAAGCGGAATGGAAACCCCCAGCGAGGTCCGGTAGCGGCGAATCCGGGCCAGCTCTCCCCTCCCCTCTTCCTCCCAGAAGTCCTGGCTCAGGAGAAGGGCCGGGTTATCCTCCCTCTCGCCGCGTCCCAATGCCTCGGCGGCCAGACCGTGGAGCGGGTCGATATTCAGCAGGCGCCGGTAGGTTCCCCTGGCCTCCCCGCAAAGGCCCAGGGCGCACTCCACCTGCCCCAGATCAAACAGGGCCTCCTGGTTTCCGGGCTTGAAGGCGGTCAGCTCCCGGTAACCGTCCAGGGCGCCCATGAACCGCTTGTTCCAGGCCAGGAGCTTTGCCTCCTTCTCCAGGGCGGCCTCCTTCTGAATCCGGTACGCGGCCAGATGCTGCACAAGGACCCTTTCCAGCGCGGCGCGCCGGTCCGGCCGAGGAACCGCTCCCTTGGCCAGGGCATCCCGCGCCTCTTCATACCCCTGGTATTGCGAACCCGTTTCCGCCCTTCGCCTTACGGCCGTGGCCAGGGCCGCTGTCGCCCCATCCCCCGAAGCGCGGGAAAGGTTGTCCAGATCATCGGCAAGGGCGCGGTCCACCGGGGCGGACAGCAGGAGATCGTAGTATTTCCGCGCCCTGTCCATCTCCTTCGCCCAGACCGCTGTCCGGGCCATCTCCTTCACGGGAACCGGGTCCGCCGGGTTCCCCCGGGTTATCTCCCCGTAAAGGACGATGGCTTCCTCATAGCGCCTGGACCAGCCCAGGACCCTTGCCAGTCCGATGAGCAGCTTGGAGTTGCCTGGAAAATCGGAGATCATTTCGCGGTAGAGGGCAATTGAGGCGTCATAGTCGCGCCGGGCGGCCAGGGCCTGGGCAAGGGCCACGCGGGCCGGGAAATACTCCGGGTCTTTTCGCAGGGCCGCGCGGAAACAGACGATAGCCTTGTCCGTGCGGCCGTACCGGGCGTAGAGGCCGCCCAGCCGTTCCATCTGGCGGGGAGAGGTCAGGGTCTCCAGGGTCCCGGCAAGATGGCCTTCATCGTCCAGAAGAGCCCAGTCCCTGAAAAAACGCGCCTCCACCCTATCCGGCGCCAGGGCCAGCGCCTTTTCCGCATAGGGGCGCGCCTTCTCCGGCATGCCCTCCGCGCAATAGGTGGCGGCAACGCCGATCAGGGCTTCCGCTCCGGGAGAGGCTGAAACGGCGGACAGCCATGCTGCGCGGGCCGCGGCGAACCTTCGGGCGGCAAACAGGGTTTCTGCCTTTGCCGGCCCCGCCTCCGGCCGCCCGGAACCCGCCCTTTCCAGCAGTTTCAGGGCGCCGTCAAAGTCCTTTTCCAGGCGCTTGGTCAGGGCCAGTTGCTCCAGGACAAGGGGATCGCCGGGGCTTTCCAGCAGCCATCCGCGATACATCTCCTCCGATTCTTCATAGCGTTCCGCGCTGGCCAGGAGCCGGGCCAGATCCGCGCGGACTTTGGGGTAATCGGGATGTTCAGCCGGAAATCCCCGATAGATCCTCTCGGCGCCGTGGAAATCACCCCACGTCACCATGCGGTCCCCGGCCCTGGCGCGCTGCTGGGGGGTCGCCTCGCCGTGGGAGAGGATTCGGCGGTTCAGGTCGCGGGCGGTGCGCGCATGCCCGAGAAAAGTGGCGATATCCGCGAGTTTCGCCAGGGACTCCAGGGAGAGCGGCCTCTCGGCGTCAACGGAAAGGAGGATATCCAGCTCCCGCGCCGCGTCCTTCCAGGTATCGTCGCGGTAGGTATAGATCTCCGCCAGGGCGGCCCGCGCAGCGAAATCGGAGATGCGGCCCCCTTCGGGGACCAGGGTTCCGCTATCCCCGCTATCCCCGGCCGCAGAAGGGGAAGAGGCGTCCGCCTGAACGGCGTATGCCGGCGCCGGACCCGCGCACCAGAGGAGCGCCTGGAGAAAGATCAGGGCGGCCGCGCCCCGGAAGGCCCCGCTTATGACTCTATCGTTCTTCATCTTTCAGAGTCTTTCTCAGTTCCTGGGCCGCCTCATTGAAATTTCCCTGCCAGATGAGCACAAAGGCGTATTTGCGCCGTACCTGGATGTCGCCGGGCCGCGACCTGAGGATTATCCGGTACTCCGCGATGGAGGCGTCGTACTTCTTCCGCCAGCTCAGCATCTCGGCCAGCTTCAGACGGGCCCGCTGATCACCCGGACGCGCGGCCAGGTATTCCCGGAACAGTTTTTCCGCGTCGTCGTAATCCTTGCGCGCCATGAAGGCCTCAGCCAGAAGCAGCTTCGTCCCTGGGTCCAGTTTCTTCCGGGGCACGCTGTCCAGCTCCCGCCGCATCCCGTCCAGATCCCCTTTCCAGGCCATGACGTTGGCCATCTCGATCCTGGCTTCCGTAAGGTCCGGCCTGGCGGCGAGGAGTCTGCGGTATTCCGCTATCGCCTCGTCGTAGCGTCTGGCGTAGCTCAGAACCCTGGCCAGCTCCAGCCGGGCGACCCACCCGGGTATCTCCCCGCTTTCGGGGATGACGGGCGCGGGTTTGCGGATGGTGGAGGCGGCTTGTCCCGGCCCGGCCGTTGCCTGGGCCGGAGAAGGGGAAATGCCGGAAACCGCGCCCAACAGAAGGAGCGCGGCGGTCCGCGAAAGAAAGATGTTCATGGGTGTTCTCCGAGCGCTGTTTTATATTCCACGGCCGACTCATGGTAACGGCCGCTCCAGAAAAGGGCGCGGGCCAGCTGGATCCTTGCCCCGCGGTTGAGGGGATCGTATCGCAGATAGGCCCGGAAGGCGTCCGCCGCTTCCGGAAACCTGCCCGCGGCGATGCAGGCAAGCCCCAGGTCCTTCAGTACGCGGGGATTGGTGTCCGAGATCCCGCGAGCGGCGGCCAGGAAGGGTATCGCCCCCTCATAGTCCCGGTCCGACATGAGGCGCTCACCTTTCCGGTACATGAGCCATTCCCGGCGCAGTTGATGGTAGGAGGCCACGGCAAGGATGGCCGAACATGCCAGCATCAAGATGAACACTGCTATCTGTCTCGATTTTATTGTCATATTCACGGTTCCGCCGGAAAGCGCTTCATCATGTTCAGGACATTCCAGCCCCCCTCCTCCCTGCCGTAGGACACCAGATCCATAACGGAGCGGATAATAAACAGGCCGAACCCCGATTCGGGCAGATTCTCCAGATGGTCGCGGTCGCAGACAGGCTCGGGCCGGGCGACGCTCCCCATGGGACACCCCTTGTCGCCCACCGAGATAGTGATCCGGTCAGGACCCAGGGAGACCACAATCCGCACTTCATTGCCGGCCTTCTCCCCATAGGCGTGCTTGACCGCGTTGGTCACGGCCTCCACGACGCACAGCTCCACCTGACAGGCGGCGCAGGGGTCCAGAGGGGTATAGAGGCAGATGCCGCGCACCGCCAGGCCGGCCAGGAAGACATCCTCCAGCCTGCTGTCCAGCGTCAGGGTCATGCTGTTTTCAGCGCGCCCCGGAATCGCCATTGACCGAGGCCCCTCCGGCCCTGTCCAGAGCCTCTTCAAGGGAAGGAAAGATGTCAAACAGCTTGTGCATCCTCGTGATGCCGAAGAGGCTGTCCACATTGGGGGAGGGGCGGCAGACAAGGAGGCGGCCCTCTCTTCCCAGGCTTTTCAGTATTGAAACCAGCATGCCGAGTCCGGTGCTGTCGATAAAATCCACCTCGGCCAGGTCCAGGACGATCACCAGGTTCCCCGCGTTGATGAGGTCAACCATGGCGCCCTTGAAGGCCGCGGCGGTGGCTGCATCGATGCGCTTCGCCATGGGCCTGGCGATCAGGACGCCGTCGCGCTTTACGGTGTTGATTTCCATATATCCCATCTCCCTGCATTTATGGTTTGCCCTCCGCTGCTCAAGCTCCAGCGGAAAACCTCTACCGTCGGTTCGCTAGCGGCGTCTTTCCATGGCAAGCATGGTCACGTCGTCATCGAAACGGTTACTCCCGCGCCAATGGATGAGCTCTTCTTCAATGGCCTCCAGCTGATCCGGCAGATCCGCGCCGGACAAGCTTTCTATCAACCCGGCAAGCCTTTTCCCGGAGAACTGCCGCTCTTCGTCATCGAAGCATTCGGTCACCCCGTCGGAATACAGGTAAAGGCAATCCCCGGGATGGAACGGAAACGAGTCTTCCTCGTAATCCGCGTCGGGAAGAATCCCGATGGGAAAGCCGCCGCCCACGATAGAGGTCACGGCGCCGGAGGAATCCCTGAAGAGCGGCGGGGGCAGGCCCGCCTGGGAGATGGTGATCCGGCTGTTCCCCAGATCGATGATTCCGTAGATCATGGTGATGAACTGTCCGCTGTGCAGATGTTCCTGGAAGAGGCCGTTGAGAGTCTTCAGCAAGGCCGCGGGAGAGGTCATGAGGCCCGGCGGGGAGGCGCCGGCGCTCTCCTGATCCTCCATCTTCTTGTGGGAAAGGATCCAGTGCAGCGACGCGGAAAGCATGGCCGCCGGAACCCCGTGCCCGGAAACATCCAGCAGATAGAAGGCGAACATGCCCGGTTCGATGGGGAAATAACCGAATGTGTCCCCCGCGACAAAACGGCTGGGGTAAAACAGCCAATGAAAACGGACTCCTTCAAGATCGGCCGGCTGCGGCAGAAGGCGTCTCTGAATGGCCGCCGCCGCCTCCAGGTCGGCGCTGATGACCTCGTAGGCCTTGCGGAGCTCTTCATCCGCAGCTTTCCGCTCCGTGATATCCTCCTGGATGGCCACATAATGGCGGATGACGCCACCGGCGGCCTTCACCGGCGAGATGGAGGCCGAGGCCCAGTAAAACTCTCCGTCCTTTTTCCTGTTGTGAAACTCGCCCCGCCATTCCTTTCCGGAGGTTATGGTCCGCCACAGTTCGGCATACTCAGCCGGGGATTTTTCGCCCGACTTCAGCAGCCGGGGATTGCGCCCCATGACTTCACCAGGCTCGTAGCCGGTTATACTGCTGAATTTCGGATTGACGTACTCGATGTTTCCATCCGCGTCCGTGATCAAGACGATGCTGGGGCTCTGTTCGACGCACAGGCGCAGGTTGAAGAGCTCTTCCTCCGCCTCCCTCATCTCTCCCGGGTACCTGAAAATCGCATTGAAATATTTATTGCCGTCGATGACAAACCCGTTCACCGCCATATGGAGCGGGATTTCCTTGCCGTCCTTCCTTTTCCCGGTAACTGCTCTCACGGTATCGGAATCATCTTCCAGCAGGCGCGGCCGGGTGAGCAGAACGCCGGCCGGTTCGCCGGATATTTCTTCGCCGCGGCAATGAAATATCCTCTCCGCGTCCTTGTTGATGGCGACGATACGCCCATGGGAATCGAAGGTCGCAACTCCGATCAGTTCGTTTTCAAGGATAGTTCTCCGGATTCGTTCATCATTCAAGAGAGGGGATACCTCCGGGGGCGCGTCTTGTCATCCAGAGGCGCGCCGCTATCTTCGTATAACAGTCAAACGACCTTTGTGCAACAGGGAAAAGGAAATATAATCAACGGGATTGCGGAAAAACGCGGTGACGGGTAAACTGACTGGACAAGCCGGGCAAAGGAACGCCATGAAACCGGCAAGCGCAAAAATACAAGAAACAACAAGGAAAGAGGCGGCATGCCTGAGGCATCACCACAAGCGCAACATTCCAGGAGAATCCTGATTACCCTGTCTCTGGTCTTCTCTCTGGCGACCCTGGCCGGAGGCTACATATATTTCCGGACCCAGGAACAGCACGTCAGCCGGCAAAAATACAAGGAAATCTCCGCAATAGCAGAGCTGAAGGAATGGCAGATCAGGCAGTGGCGCCTGGAGCGCCTGGCCGCTGTGGGCAGACCGGCGGGAAGCCCCTTTTTCCGGAGGATAGTGAAGGAGTGGCGCGACAGCGGCTTTTCTTCCTTTCACCGGCATGAATTGCGGGAACGGCTGAAGATGGAGCGCACCGGCGGCTTCGAGGACGCGCTTCTTTTTTCCCCGGACGGCGCAATCCTCCTGTCGGCGAAAGAGGACCCCGATCCCCCTGACCCGGCCACCAGGAGGGCCCTGGAATCCGCGGCGAAAGGTGTGTCCGCTCTCTCCGACTTTTTCCGCTGTCCCCATGGCAGAATCCACATCGACGCCATGGCCCCCATGAGGGACGATGACGGCGCGGTGATTGCCATACTGGCGCAGCGGAGCGACGCCTCATCCTACCTGTATCCCCTCATCAGGTCGCGGCCCATTCCCAGCGAAAGCTCCGAGACCATCCTCGTCCAGCGAAGGGGTGACGAAGTCCTCTTTGTGAACGAACCCCGCCAAAGGCCGGGAACTCCCCTTTCACTTAGCCTCCCCCTTTCCCGGACCGATGCCCCGGCCGTGGCCGCGGCGCTGGGAACAAAGGGGCTGTTTCGCGGCCGGGATTACCGCGGCGAGAAAGTCCTGGCGGACCTGCGCCCCATCGGCGGCTCCCCGTGGTTTCTCGTGGCCAAGATAGATGAAAGGGAGATCCGCGCGGAGGCCCTCAATCAGGCCCTGCTGGTGACACTGGCGGGGCTATGTTTCATCCTCCTTGCCTCCGTAACCACGGCATATGCCTTCAGGCGCAGGGAATCGGGGATGTACCGGGAACTCTACCGCGCCGAGCAGGAACAGCGCAGGGCGGAGGAGGCCTTGCGGGAGAGCGAGGAGCGGATCCGCGTGAAGATGGATGCCTTGCTGCTGCCGGATGGAGACCTGGGCAAGCTGGAACTGGAAGACATCATTGATGTGCGGGAAATCAGGAAGCTCATGGAAGACTTCTTCGCCATGGAAAACATGGTGACCGCCATCGTGGATATCCACGGCAAGGTCCTGGTAGCCACGGGCTGGCAGGATATCTGCTTAAAATTCCATCGGGCCCACCCGGAGACACTGGCCAACTGCCGGGAAAGCGACACGGTTCTCTCCTCCGGAATCGCTCCGGGCGCCTTCAGGATGTACAAATGCAAGAACAACATGTGGGACCTGGCCACGCCCATTATCGTCGGCGGCAGGCACGTGGGAAACCTCTTTTCCGGCCAGTTCATCCTGGAGGACGAGGCGCCCGACTATGAGCTGTTCCGCGCCCAGGCCCAAAGATACGGATTCGACGAAAAAGAGTATCTGGCCGCGCTGGAACGCATACCCCGCTGGAACCGGGAAAAGATCGAGCGGGTGATGACCTTTTTCGCCAGATTTTCAAGGCTGTTATCCGATCTGAGCTTCGCCAACATCAGGCTGGCGAGGACCCTGTCGGAACATGAAAAGATGGAGGCGCAGTTCCTCCAGGCCCAGAAGATGGAGGCCGTAGGACGTCTGGCGGGAGGGGTCGCCCATGATTTCAACAACATGCTGAACGTGATGCTCGGCTACGCGGAAATGGCCCTCACCAGGCTTGAACCGGGCACGAAACTCCATAACTATATTACGGAAATCACCCGCGCGGGACGGCGCTCCGCAGACCTGACCCAGCAGCTTCTGGCCTTTGCCAGAAAACAGACCATCGCCCCCAGGGTCCTGGACCTCAACGACACCATAGAATCAATGCTGAAGATGCTGAAAAGGATGATCGGTGAGGATATCGAGCTGACCTGGAAGCCGGCGGATCGGATGTGGCAGGTCAACATGGACCCGGCCCAGGTGGACCAGATACTGGTAAACCTGGTGGTGAATGCCCGTGACGCCATCGCCGGAGTCGGCAGGATCACCATCGAGACGGGAAAGGCGGAATTCGACGAGGCATACCAGGATCTGCACCCGGAATTCATCCCCGGCAGATACGCGCAAATGGTGGTGAGCGACGACGGTTGCGGCATGGACGGGAAAACACGGGCCATGCTATTCGAGCCGTTTTTCACCACCAAGGAGGTGGGCAAGGGAACCGGACTGGGCCTGGCCACGGTTTACGGCATAGTCAAGCAGAATTCCGGTTTTATCAATGTCTACAGCGAGCCCGGCAAGGGATCGACCTTCAGGATCTACCTGCCCCGGCACGAGCCGGCCAAGAAAGAGCCGGACGAGGCGGTGGACCAGGCCCCCGTTCCGGCCGGCGCGGAGACCGTGCTCCTGGTTGAGGATGAGGATTCCCTCCTCAATCTCGGCACGATTCTCCTGGAAGAGCTGGGTTACAAGGTCCTGGCCGCGGCCGGCCCCAGGGACGCGCTGAGGATTGTGGATGAATACGAAGGCGAAATCCATCTCGTGCTCACCGATGTGATAATGCCGGAAATGAGCGGAAACGAACTGCACGACCGCCTGATCATTTCAAGGCCCGGACTGAAAAGCCTGTTCATGTCGGGCTATACCGCCGATATAATCACCCGCCACGGCGTGCTCCATGAGGGCGTCCATTTCCTGCAGAAACCCTTCTCCGTTCAGGACCTGGCCATCAAGCTCCGCGAGGCCCTGGACGGGTAAAAGAAACAAGGGCGCTGGAGATGTTCACCTCTGCCCTGCCCGTTTTTATGGTTCTTCCGCAGAATCTGTGGGTAAAAAGCTGGTTGTCGGCTATCAATATC